>JAEUVZ010000019.1 GCA_016786665.1 Flavipsychrobacter sp. | reverse complement strand
CACCCGTGTGGGTATTGGTGTTATTGCTGTCACTGTTGTAGTTGCGCTCACGGTTGTAGCCGCCGCTGGCATTGTCGTTGTTGTAGTTGCGCTCGCGGTTATAGCCACCTGTTCCGCGGTCGTTGTAGTTGCGCTCGCGGTTGTAGCTGCCACCGCTGCTGTTGGTGCGGTTGCGGTTGAAGTTGCCACCTCCGCCGCTGCGATTACCGCCCCTGTTAAAGCCACCACCGCCACTGCGGTTGTCGGTGCCTTTCGGTTTCGATTCGCGCACGTTAATGATGTTGCCCTGCACATAGGTCATATCCAGATTGGTAATAGCGTCATACCCGTGGTACTTATCCGCCATCTCTACGAAGCCGAAGCCACGAGGAAGACCGGTAGCGGCATCCAGCAGAATTTTAACTGATACTATTTCTCCAAACTCAGAAAATAATGTGCGAAGATCCCCTTCGGTTGTTTCGGGGCTGAGATTACCTACATAAAGGTTCATACAAAAAAGATTAAGAGTAAACATTCTCCTTGCCGCACATGCCGATAAATATCAGGATGTTATGACAGGAATACCCTACAATATTACAGAATATCTTACACAATCAAAGGTGCGGCTAATAATTGACGGAAAATTGAAACATATTTAACAAATTAAGCTCTCCGCCCGGCGGCGTACCGGCGGGTAATGGCCGCGAAAACCCGCGCCCCGGTACACTTAGCGGGCAACAGGCTCCATAAAATGTGTATATCTTATCCACAGCCGTGCGGGACAAACATTTTATCTTGCGGCAAACAAGACGAAAAAATGCGGGACAAGAAAAGCGCGGCTATGGGCTTTATATTCATCACTATGCTGGTAGACTGCATTGGGCTGGGCATCATCATACCCGTAATGCCGGACCTGATAAAGGAGCTGAACGGCGGCACGCTGAGCGAGGCCTCTACCATTGGCGGGTGGCTCACGTTTGCCTATGCCAGCATGCAGTTCGTCTTTGCCCCGATACTGGGCGGCCTTAGCGATAAACTGGGGCGCCGTCCCGTACTGCTGGCCTCGCTGCTGGGCCTGGGTATGGATTACCTCTTCCTGGCAATGGCCCCCAGCCTGGCCTGGCTCTTCGTGGGGCGGGTTATTTCCGGCATTTTCGGCGCCAGCTTCACCACCGCCTCCGCGTATATCGCCGACATCAGCGAACCGGAAAAAAGGGCGCAGAACTTCGGGATGATAGGAGCGGCTTTCGGGCTCGGCTTCATCATAGGGCCGGTAATAGGCGGGCTGTTCAGCGAGTGGGGGCTGCGTGCGCCATTCATCGCCGCCGCTATCTTCTCCCTGCTTAATTTCATATACGGCTACTTCATATTGCCCGAATCGCTGAAAAAAGAGAACCGCCGCCCCTTCCAGTGGAAGCGGGCCAACCCCCTCGGCACCCTGGCCAACCTCCGCCGCTATCCCGCACTGGGCGGTTTGTTCGCGGCCGTCTTCCTGCTGTACATAGCCGGCCACGCCGCACAAAGCACCTGGACCTTCTACACCGAAGAAAAATTTCACTGGAACGCCCGTTGGGTGGGGTACTCCCTGGGTTTTGTAGGGCTGATGATAGCCGTTGTGCAGGGCGGGCTGATACGCATCATTATCCCTAAAATAGGCCAGCGCATGTCGGTATATGCCGGCCTGGTGATGTATATAGTGGGCTTTATCCTTTTTGCTTTTGCCAGCGAAGGCTGGATGATGTTTGCCTTTATGGTGCCTTATGGCCTGGGTGGCATAGCCGGGCCGGCGCTGCAGGGACTGATGTCGAACGAAGTGCCCGCCAATGAGCAGGGAGAGCTGCAGGGCGGGCTCACGAGTATGATGAGCGTTACCTCCATCATAGGCCCGCTGCTGATGACATACCTGTTCGCCCACTACACCGCACCGGCCACAGGGGTGTACTTTCCCGGCGCTCCGTTTCTCATGGGAGCAGTGCTTACACTCATCAGCATCTTCCTGGCGGCCATCTCCCTGAAAAGATACCGGGTAAAACCAATCACCCCATCCAAATAATGAACACTATGAAACAGCACCTGCAGCAAGCCTTAAAACACTACTTTGGTTACGACCAGTTCCGCCTGGAGCAGGAGCACGTGATAGAGACCGTTCTTTCCGGCCAGGATGTGATGGGCATTATGCCTACCGGCGGTGGTAAGTCCATCTGCTACCAACTGCCCGCCCTGCTGCTGCCCGGCATTACTATTGTGATATCGCCGCTGATAGCCCTCATGAAAGACCAGGTAGACAGCCTGACGGCCAATGGTATAGAAGCGGCCTATCTCAATTCTACCCAAACCGCTACCGAGCAGCGAAACATCATTACCTCGGCCATTAACGGCCACATAAAGATACTGTACCTGGCACCTGAGCGGTTGAACCAGCAGACGTTCGGCTTCCTGGAACAACTGAAGCCGTCGCTGTTCGCCGTAGACGAGGCGCACTGCATCTCGCAGTGGGGACACGACTTCCGCCCGGAATACCTGCAACTGGCCTCGCTGAAAAAGCTGTTTCCGCAAGTGCCGGTCATAGCCCTCACCGCCAGCGCCGACAACCTTACCCAGAACGACATACTGGAAAAGCTGGCACTGCACCAGCCCAAGGTGTTCATCTCCAGCTTCAACCGGCCCAATATCTATTATTACGTTAAGCCTAAACGAAAGGCGTTCGCTGAAATAATAGAATACCTGAAAAAGCGCCGGGACCAGCCTGGCATCATCTATACCCTCAGCCGGAAGTCGACCGAAACCCTGGCCCGGCGCATAGCAGAATATGGCTTCAAATCCGCCTACTACCACGCAGGCATGGACAGCAAAGAGCGCAGTATGGTGCAGGAAGCCTTTCAGCGCGATGAAGTGCAGGTGATAGTAGCTACTATCGCTTTCGGGATGGGTATCGATAAATCTAACGTGCGCTTCGTTATTCACCACGACGTGCCTAAAAATATAGAAGGCTATTACCAGGAGACCGGACGGGCCGGGCGCGATGGCGGACAGAGCGACGCCATCCTCTTTTACTCGCTCTCCGATGTGATTAAGCTTAAGGGCTTTATAGCCATAGAGAACAACCCGCAGCAGACCGCGATATCGGAGAAGAAACTGCGGCAGATGCAGGACTTCTGCGAGAGCGAGAGCTGCCGGCGGCAATACCTGCTGCGCTATTTTGGCGAAGACGCGCCACCCTACTGCGGCAGCTGCGACTATTGCCTCAGCAACCTGGAAGAAAAAAACGCTACGGAAGACGCCCAGAAGCTGCTTTCCGCCATCGCCCGAACGGGAGAGCGGTTCGGGGCGGGGTATATTATCGACTTCCTGCGGGGCTCCGCCAGCGAGAAGATATACGAACAGCACAAAAGCCTGAAAACATATGGCATAGGCAAGCACCTGAAAAAAGAAGAATGGCAATGGATAATAAAGCAACTGCTGGGTAGTGGCATGCTGGAGAAAACAGAAGACCAGTACGCCACGCTGCGCCTGAACGATACCAGCTGGAAGATACTGAAAGGAACCCTGGATGTAAAGCTGGTAGCCCGCAAACAGCAGCAGGCCGAAACCGAAGACCTTACCGAGTATGACGCCAGCCTGCTGAAAGAGCTGAAATTGGTGCGGCAGGGATTTGCGGAGCAGGAAAACGTGCCCGCCTACATTATTGTAGCGGACAGCTCGCTGGTGGAAATGGCTACCTACCTGCCCCTGAGCTACAACGACCTGAAACGCATTTCGGGTTTTGGCGACTATAAGATAGGAAAGTATGGCTCATACTTCCTGCGCGTGCTGCAAGAACACTGCCGGGCGCACCAGTTGGAAACGCGCATACACTTTAAAGAAAACAGGCGATCCACCCGCGTACGCGCACCCCGCGAGCGCAGCACAACGACAGAAAAAACGGATACCAAGCAAGTATCGCTCCTGCTGTACCGCCAGGGCATGAACACAGAAGAGATAGCCACCGCACGCGGACTAAGCCCCACCACTATAGAGGGCCACCTGAGCGCCTTTGTAGCCGATGGCACCCTGCAGGCCACCGAACTGGTACCGCAGCAGCGGCTGGACGCAATCATCACCGCCATCCGCCAGAGCGGGCAGACAGCAGCAGCGAAGCCGGTAAAAGACCTGCTGGGCGAGGAATATGGATTTGGTGAAATACGCGTGGCCCTGGAGCATTACAAACTCACCCAACAATAATATTCGCCATATTATGTTTTCGCATTAATACGACATTAAAATCTGACTATTATTACAAAAAATCACCTGATAATGGTGATTTTTTGCTATTTTCAAACCTTCCTAATTCACCCCCACCATCGAAACCGCCTTTCCGGGTGTTAAACATTATTTAAGAACTTTTTATTAACTGAATCAGTGATGATTAAAAATTTATTTTTGAAAAAGGCATTACTCGCGATTGCAGCAGTGTGCCTTACCGGGGTATCAGCAATGGCTTATGACGGACACGCCCCTCTGCAGGCAATGATCGACCGCGAAAAAAGCCAGTACGAATTTAAACCGGTAGGCGATATATGGGCGGCCGATAAGAATATGAGCATGGAGAAAGCCTCTAAGGCAGTAACCCGCGCTTCCTTCTTTAACCTGAACTTCGCCAACCTGGGCCGGTTCATGGATGAAAAGAACCGCGACATCATCCTGACCATCCCCAACCCACAGGGCGGCGAATATAAAATAGCCCTTACCCAATACTCTTTCCTGACCGGCGCTTTCGGCGTAGATGAAGACGACATGCAGCGGGTTACCCCATTTAGCTATAGCAAGGGCCTGTACTACCGCGGTGTGGTGGAAGGCATACCTGGCTCTATAGCGGCGTTCTCGTTCTTTAACAACGAAGTGTATGGCCTGTTCTCCATTCCTGAAGTGGGGAACTTTGCCATGGTGCCCAACACCCTGGAAACCCAGGATGCCGGCAACCCCCACTACATACTGTATAACGACGCCGACCTGACTATAGCACCGGAAGGACCCGGATGCGGAACCGACCAACTGCCTAAAATGGGACCCGACAACATTCCGGATGCCGACAACCTGGCCAAAAACGTATTCAACAGCTGTAAGGAAGTGACTATCTACCTGCGGGTGGACTACGCCGCCTACCTGGCTAAAAACCAGAACAGCACTACCGTTACCAACTGGGTAACCGGTATCTTCAACGTGGTATCTACTATCTACCGCAACGAGGGTATCTATGTAGCCCTGAACAAGATCGTAATCAATACCGCATCCGACCAGTACCAATCGCTTTCTACCAGCTCTTCGTTCAACTTCCTGAACAAGTTTGGCGAAGTGACCCAGAACAACATGCAGAACTCTAACCTGGCCATGCTGTTCAGTACCCGCGGAGGTGGCATGGGCGGTGTGGCCTGGCTGGATGTACTTTGCGACAGCTATGCTACCTGGCAGGGCAACCACTTTGGCCCCTATGCCTTTATGAACGTGAATACCGCCAATGCGCAGGGCTTCCCTACCTATACCTGGAATACCGCCGCCACCGCGCACGAAATAGGCCACAACCTGGGCTCTCCGCACACGCACTCCTGCTCGTGGAACACCACCGGCTACACTACCAACAACGGTAAAGCTATAGACGGTTGCTATAACCTGGAAGATGGCCCCTGTACCTTACTGGGCCCTAGCTGCCCTACGGCTAAAGGTACCATCATGAGCTATTGCCACCTGATGCAAGGGTGTGGCGTGCTGCTGGCCAATGGCTTTGGTACACAACCGGGCAACCGCATACGTTCACGGGTTAATTCCAAGAATTGCCCGGTGATGTACGCGCCCAGCATACCTACCACCAGCACCATACTCTCTAATGCGAACCGCGAATGTACCGACCCGGCCGGCATCACCTATTACTGGAACGATGGCGTGAACGCAGATACATCGGGCGACCGCATTATCCTGAAGATAAAGAAAGGCAGCAACAACATTGGCGACCTGGACCAGACGGGCTTTGTGGTGCGGGGCTCCGCACTGAGCGGATATGGTACCGGTAGTGGCCAGTCGTTCAATCTGCCTACGGGAACCGGTATGCCCGCCGGCACTGAATTCGCCATGCGCCGCTACTGGACAATGACTCCCCTTGCGCAACCATCTACCGCCGTAGATGTATATGTGCCCTTCACTATGACCGACGTGAGCGACGTGGATGGCAGCGTACCGGGCGCACCGGCTACCCTGGCCAACTTTATATTCTACAACCTCACTTCCGCCGGTGTAGACCCTAACCCTGCTTCAGGCCTTACAGGGGCTACCAACACCAACATGAAACTGTACTACAATGGCCCTAACCCTACTACCACCAGCTGGAAATCGAGCCCGGCGGGAAGCGGCCAGTTTGCGCAGTACCAAACCACATCGCTGGTAGGTGGTACCGGTTTTATCAATTACCTCCACCCGCTGAGCGTAGGTACCACGCCTGCCGGAGACATTGAAGTGTACCCGAATCCGTTCAGCTCCAGCTGGAATATAGTAGTGCCCGCCGGCAATGGCGACATGACCGTACAGGTGTACACCACCGACGGCAAAATGGTACACGCACAGATACTGAAAGCGGGAGAGTCGAATGAAATATCCGGCGACCAGATGGGTGCAGCGGGTATCTATTTCTACCGTGTAACGGGAGCTATCCAAACATTTACCGGTAGCATACTGAAGAAGTAAAATATCTCTCAAGAGCCACATACTAAAGAAGCCGTCTCCGCTTAATGCAGGGACGGCTTCTTTGTTTAGGTATTATTCCCGCATAGACAGTACCTTAACAGTCCAACCATTGTGCTGCAAGGAACGAAACAATCTCCCGCATCCCTATTCCCGCCCCCCTCACGCATCTATAATGTGATGTAAATACCGGCATAAAAAAGGGCAGGATTTGCACCCTGCCCCGTACCCTAAGTATTTGCTTTTAGAACGAACGATTGATACCAATGACCCAACGGAAGTCGGTGTAGTTGGTAGCGCCGAAGGGCAGGCGGTTGACAAAGAAGGGGAAATCCACCCGCAGTGTAAGCGGTTTCGCCTTATCGAATACGCCCCAGCGCTTAATGGTCAGTGCTATGCCCAGGCCCGCGTCTACGCGCAGGTCGCTCCACATGGCCGTTGGGAGTATGGCGTGTATGTTGGCCGTATCAAAATTGCTCAGTTCCATAATGCCCGCATCGGCAAAGAGGTACACATCGGTGTGCAGCCAATTGCGGGTAAATTTGGGCTTCAGCTTTATGTAGTCGTCCATGTCTACTTCAATATTACCGGCCAGGCCGCTTCGTCCTTTGTAGGCTATCATTGTAGTGCCGCCGCGGTCGTCGGCTATGTAGTAGCCGGCATAGCCGCGCAGGTTGAGTCCGCCACCCTGCTGAAAACGCCCCATCTCTGTTGCCGAATAGGCTGCCCAGTCATCCGGCATAAATCCTTTGCTGCGAGTGAATTTGTTCTCCATCAGCTCTTCGGGATTGGCACCGGCGGCAAAGAGCGCGCTCTCATAGGGCAACACATCGCCCATGCCGTAGCGGGCAAACAGGCGGGTACGTATATCCAGCTTGCCTACCCGATTGTGGTTAATGCTCTCAAACTGGGCATAGGAATAATTAAACGCACCGTTGTTACCCGCCAGTATAGGCGCACGCAGGCTGAGTGTATAGGCCCCGTTGCCGTTCAGGTATTTGTACCGGTGTGTCCAAGAGGCGTTGAGCGAAGTATTCCGGCGGCTGCGGTCGCTGCTCCACTCCAGGGGATAAAGGAGGTAGTCGAAGTCATAACCCGTCTGTCGCCACATAGACTGCCAGTAAAGGCTGATGGTGTTATTGTCGGTAGCCTGCCAGTTAAAGCCAGCCCGGTGCAGCCAGGCGCCATCCAGCAGGCGGCTGTTGATGCGCACCTGCAGGCGCGGGTTCTTCAGCGATAGCGGCGTCTCGTAGTTAAACGAGTAGTTGAAGGCCTGGTAGCGGTCGTAGTAGCCCTCGCTTTTAAAACCTACATACTGGTAGTCTTGCAACACGTGGGTGTTCCACCAGGCGGTGATATCCAGCTTGTGTATGCTGGCCATGTAGTCGCTTTCCAGGTGCAGTCCCGCCTTTATACCATCTACAGGATTCCACCAGGCATCGGGCCTTACGTACAGGCGCACTTTTTTGCGGTCGGCAGGTGCGTTGAGCCCGCCATCCAGCTTCAGGCGGAACGCGCCGGGGCTCAGGGGCAGCCCCTTCGTCTTGTAGTTGTTCACCATGTATTTGTCGGCCAGGCGGTAGGTAGTATCTATCTGTATGGCCTTGATGCCTGCGGGAATAAAAATTTTGGCCGTGTACTCCGGTTGTATGCGGCTCCAACCATACCACTTGGGCAGCGTTATGGCATCGGTGCGCTTTGCGAACCAGGTATTGGGAATGTAGAAATTATGCTTGCTGCCGTCCTTATCCGTAACGGTAAAATCAATGGGCATCTGCATTTCCCCTTTCCTCTTGAAGGTAACCGCGAAGCTGTCCGTTCCATTAATGCGCTTTACCCGGCCTATTTTGTAGTCGATGGTTTTTGTGGTTTCCAACCACTGGTCAAAAAACCAATTGAGGTCGGTATGAGTATAGCTGATGATGGAGTTGCGGAAATCCTCAAAATACGGGTGTGCTATCTTCCATTGGCTGAAATAATGCTTCATCGCATCCTGGAACAATTCATCGCCCAGCACGTATTGCAGGTTGTAGAGCATGCTAGCCGTTTTGTAATACACCTGTCCGTAGCCCCCTTCGTGGTGGAGGGCATCGTTAAAATCGTTGGAGTGGGTATTCAGCGGCAATTCATTCCGGTTGAGCGCAGCCATGTGGTACCCTTTAAAGACCCGCGCATCCAGCACCTCGGTAGGCTCGTAGAATTTACCCTTGTATCCTTTCGGCTTTTTCTCCACTATGTAGTCGCCATCTATCTTCCGCATTCCCCAAGCCGTGAGGAACTGCGTGAAGCCTTCGTCCATAGCGGCGCGGTAGGTTTCGTTGCTGCCCACCATTCCGTAGAACCAGTTGTGGCCTATCTCGTGCACCAGCAGCCCCCTGTAGCCGGGGTCGCTTCCGCCGTCCAGGGTTATCATGGGGTATTCCATCCCGTCGGCGGCATCTGCGGCCACCATTTTAGGATAGGCATACATACCAATATCCTCGGAGAAGGTCTGTATGATTTTGGCCACGTATTCGGCACTGTTCTGCCAGCCGGCCGCGTGCGGCTCCTGGGCTATACCTACGCACTCTATGCCTTTCCAGTAGGTAGTGGCGATGCGGTAAGAGGGGTCGGCGGTAAAGGCGAAGTCGTGTACATTGTTGGCCACAAAGCGCCACTTTTTGCGCTCGCCCTTATTATAGGGGATGATTATTGAAGGTGGTTCATTGGCGGGCTTAAGGGCAAAATTTTTCAGGTCCAGCCGGGCGCGTAGTGTATCGGGCAGCACCTGCTTGCGGTTCACCAGGTCTCCCGTAGCTTCCACTATATAATTGGAGGGAAAATCGAGCGTGACGTCGAAGGAGCCAAACTCTCCGTAGAATTCCTTGTTCAGGTGCTGGTAGGTATCCCAGCCAAACTTAGCGTCGTACACACATACCTTGGGGTACCACTGCACGCCGTTGTAGTGCATAAAGCCCCATGCGGGATACATCTTCATGCGGCGGCGGGTAGCGCCATTGTCCCAGTAAGTGCGGAACTTAATATCCAGTTTCAGCTTTTCACCCGGTTGCAGTGGTTCGTCCAGCTGCACTTTCATAATGGTATTATCGAGCTCTATAAAGGCGGTGCGGTCGTTGACCGCTACGTTGTCTATTTCCATGCCCAGCCCTTGCTTCTCGTAGCTACCCAGGCGCGGTTTGAACTTGACTTTTTTCTCCAGCGCATGCAGGTAAGAATTGCTGACGAACGCTTCCTGGTAGAGGTGGAAGAACACCTCGCGAAGCGTATCAGGGGAATTATTCCAATACTCCAGTGTTTCATCGCCGGAGATGAAATGCTTTGTTTCGTCTATGGCGGCGTTTATCTTGTAGTGTACGTCTTGCTGCCAGTATGCCTTGTGGGGTGGCCGGTTCTTCCAGTAGTGCGGATTTTGCGTATTGCGGTATATGGTATTGAAATCCTGGGCGATGGCTGATAACCCCAACAGCAGCCCCGAAACAGCGAGTAAAACCTTCTTCATAATCGGGCATGAAAATACGAAAAGATGGGGGATAGGTAATCACACTATATATACCCCTAAACTATTATTTGCCGACCTGTGATGGCAGTTTCGGAGTATATGTCGGAGCACTTTTCTGTTTGCTTGAGACCCGATCCAAGCAAACATAATTTAAAATTATCTTTTTCCTTTTCATTGTACAAGGTGAAATGAAGAACACCATACTTGCAAATAGAGAATGTTATCCTTGTACCAGATAAAGAGCAATATATATCACACATGGAAGCACAACAACGACTTATCCAGAAAATACTAGTCAGCATTTCTTTGAGATCCGTACTATCAGCTACAATCCCCTCAAAATAGTCCTTATCAACAACAACTCTTTCAATATATTCTAACGCTTTTTTTACAGGAGAATAGCTATGACTCTGTCTTAGCCATGAATCTTTAAAAACAGGAATAAAGATCACTTCTTTTACTTGGAGTCTGTCATTCAGTGTTTGAAAAGCTGACAACAAAGACTCTAGTGTGTTTTCTTGAGGCGCTAAAAGTATTTCACCGCAATACTCAATTTCAGGATTAGCACTAGAAACATTGTCAAGACGTTCCTTAAACCATTCCAAATCTTCTGCATCAAGATCATTTTTCACATCATTATATTCTGCTTGCTGCCAACCGATGACAGC
The DNA here is from genome assembly GCA_016786665.1 of Flavipsychrobacter sp. GTDB lineage: Bacteria > Bacteroidota > Bacteroidia > Chitinophagales > Chitinophagaceae > MKUN01. The sequence continues at coordinate 167,474 of JAEUVZ010000019.1, read as the reverse complement.
ATTGGCAAGAACAGGACTACGTTCAAACGCTTCTTCTCTACTAATTAACCGAACGCTCATTTACTCATCACCTTTCACTGCATTCTTATCCACCTCTTTCAGCATTTTCTTGGCGTTCTTCTTTTCCGGGCCGCCTTCGTCTACGATGGAGCTGAGCAGCTCTTTAGCCCGTTCTTTGTTGCCCAGGCCCTGGTAGCAGCGGGCTACCAGCATGACGGCCTCCTGCCGGCGGGCCTTGTTGTTGCTGCGCATTTCGTTGCGCATTTTGCCAATGGCTGCGTTATAGTTTCGCTTTTCCATCAGCGCGCGTCCCGCCGCGAGCGGGTCGGAGGGAAGTTCCTCCGCTTCCTCCTTCTTTGGCGATGGTGGCGGTGGCTTCGGTTCTTCTTTGGGCTGAGGCCTGGGTTCTTCCTGCTTTGCTACGGGCTGTGGGCGGGGTTCCTCTTCGCGCACTACGGGCGGCGGCGTTGCCACCGGGTTTGGCTTCAGTGGCGGAGTTAGCACCGGCTTGGCAGCGGTAACGGGCGCCGGCTTCGCAGGCACCGGCGTTTTTGCGGTGGTGGCCGGCGGCACGGTGGGCTTCTTAACATCCGCCGGTGGTGGCGGCCCTATCTTCACCGTTGGCGCAGGTGTGGTAACCGCAGGCTGCGCCGTTGCCGGAGCTGAGGTTACCGGCTGGGGTTGCGGTACCGGCTCTTCCACTACTTCGGTTGGCGTCTCGGCCATCAGCGGCTCTTCCACCACTACCGATTGTTCTTCGGTTTGCGGGGCGGTGGCCACTGTTACCACTTCTTCTTCGCGGTTTGTTTCCGGCGCCTTGTCTTTGCTTGCCTTCTGTACAAACCAGAGTATGCCCGCGCATGCGGCTATACCGCCCAGCAGCTTCAGGCCCGTCATCAGCGGCTTCCCGGCCACTTCCTTCGGCTTCAGGTTCTTGAGATAGGCAGAGGTAGCCGACTGCGCCGGCTGTGCCGCCGCATCGAGCGGCGCCTGCAGAAAGTCGGCGTTCAGCTGCCCTACTACCTCCAGCGCATCTTTGCGCAGCTGCATACCATCCAGCGCCATGCTGCACAGCGGGCACCCATTGATGTGGTGCTCTACGGCATACACCTCTTCGGTTATCATGTTGCCTGCCAGGTATGTTTCTATCTGTTTCTTCGTTAAGCAGGCACTTCTGTCGAAAATATGTTTTACATCTTCCTTTATCATGGCCGCACGTGTCTCAAGGCTTCCTGCACCTTATGTTTTATGAAAATCTTTCCCTTCTGTATGTATCCTTTCACCTGCTCCGGCGTATGCCCGGTAGCATTGGCAATAAGGATGTGGTCTTTCCTGTTAAAGTAGAACAGCTCTATGCATTCTTTCTGGTCGCGCTCCAGGCGTTGTATGATGGTGTAGATAAGGTCGGCCACGTTGTCGTCTTCGTACCGGCTGTCCACTTCTTCAAACTCCAGCTGTGAGTGAGCGATAATCCGGTTCTGCTTAACGGGAACGGTGTTGGTAGAATTCCAGGCTATGTAATTGTTGATGGACTTGAGCAGCCAGGGCTTGAACTTATCGATAGTGGCGGTGCGCATGTCCTCTATCATTTTGATAAAGATCTTCTGGGTTGCCTCCTTCGCCAGCTGTGAACTGCTGTAATGATTGAAACAAATACCTAATGCAATGTGCCCATACCGCTCAAAGAGCGCTAAAAAAGCCCCCTGCTCACCTTTTTCGGCATATCGGCGCACCAATTCTTCGTCCAGCAAGCGCCTGTAATCGGGTACCATCTCTGTTTTACCTTTCATTAATCCAAAAATACAATAACGACAATAATAACACCCTGTGCTTATATATTAAAATATATGTATTCACGGTGTGTGGATAAATATATAATGCTTATGATTTTATGCTGCAAGATGCTATATTTGCCGCCTAATAAATAACCATTTTAAGAATTTATGAGTAGTCTCTTCTACCTCGTGCCGGCCTTTGGTGTTTTAGCCCTCCTCTATACTATTGTAAAGGGCGCCTGGGTGAGCAAACAAGATGCAGGTAACGACCGCATGAAAGAAATTTCGAAGTACATAGCCGAGGGCGCCATGGCGTTCCTGAAAGCGGAGTATAAAATACTTACCTATTTCGTGATCATCGCCGGCATACTGCTGGCGGTAATGGGCAATGCAAACGAGAAATCGAGCCCGATGATCGCCGGTGCATTTGTTATTGGTGCCGTGTTCAGCGCGCTGGCCGGCTTTATAGGTATGCGCATAGCTACCAAAGCCAACGTGCGCACCGCGAACGCCGCCCGCACCAGCCTGAGCAAGGCGCTGGGTGTATCCTTTGGTGGTGGCGCTGTAATGGGCCTGGGTGTTGCCGGGCTCGCAGTGCTGGGCCTGGGCGGCCTGTTCATTATACTGAAAATGTACTTTGCCCCTGACGCCGCTGTAGACAGCCTGGAAATGGAACGCACTATTGAAGTGCTGACCGGCTTCTCGCTGGGTGCGGAAAGCATCGCGCTCTTTGCCCGTGTGGGTGGCGGTATCTATACCAAAGCCGCCGACGTAGGCGCTGACCTGGTAGGTAAGGTAGAAGCAGGCATACCCGAGGATGACCCGCGTAACCCCGCTACAATAGCCGATAACGTAGGTGATAACGTGGGTGACGTAGCCGGTATGGGCGCCGACCTGTTTGGCTCTTATGTAGCCACCGTGCTGGCGACCATGGTACTGGGACGTGAAACTGTTTCCAGCGACAACTTTGGTGGCATGGCTCCCATACTGCTGCCGATGCTGATAGCCGGTACGGGTATCGTGTTCTCTATTATCGGTACCTGGATGGTGCGTATCTCTGACAAGGTAGGTGTAAGCACCACAGCCGTGCAGAACGCGCTGAACATGGGTAACTGGGGCTCTATGGTACTAACCGCCGTAGCTGCCTACTTCCTGAGCACTAATATACTTCCTGAAACAATGACGCTGCGCGGCACTGAATTCTCTAACATGGATGTATTCTACGCCATACTGATAGGCCTGGGTGTTGGTGCGCTGATGAGCATTATTACCGAGTACTACACGGCTATGGGCAAACGCCCGGTAATGTCCATCGTTCGCCAGTCGGCTACGGGACATGCCACTAACGTAATAGGTGGCCTGGCCATGGGTATGGAGTCTACCTTCCTGCCTATCCTCGTTCTGGCCGGCGGTATCTGGGGTTCGTTCGCCGTAGCGGGCCTGTATGGTGTAGCTATAGCCGCCGCGGGTATGATGGCTACTACCGCTATGCAACTGGCTATTGACGCCTTTGGCCCGATCGCCGACAACGCGGGTGGTATTGCTGAAATGAGTGAACTGCCTAAAGAGGTTCGTGAAAAAACCGACGTACTGGATGCTGTAGGTAATACTACCGCCGCTACCGGTAAAGGCTTCGCTATCGCTTCTGCTGCGCTCACCGCCCTGGCACTCTTCGCCGCTTATGTAGGTATCGCGGGCATCCCCGGTATCGATATTTATAAAGCCAACGTACTGGCCTGCCTGTTCGTAGGCGCTATGATACCATTCATCTTCTCCTCACTGGCTATACGCGCGGTGGGTGAAGCGGCTATGGCCATGGTGGAAGAAGTTCGTCGCCAGTTCCGCGAAATTCCGGGTATCCTGGAAGGTACGGGCAAACCACAATACGACCGTTGCGTGGCTATCTCTACCAGCGCCTCTATCCGCAAGATGATGCTGCCGGGCGCTATCGCTATTATCTCTCCGCTGATCATTGGCTTTATGCCGGGCCTGGGCGCTGAAGCGCTGGGTGGTTTCCTGGCAGGTGCTACAGTAAGTGGTGTACTGATGGGTATGTTCCAGAACAACGCCGGCGGTGCGTGGGATAACGCCAAGAAATCGTTTGAGAAAGGCGTGGAAATAAACGGTGAAATCTACTACAAGAAATCAGAACCACACAAGGCTTCTGTAACCGGTGATACTGTTGGTGATCCGTTTAAAGATACATCTGGCCCTTCAATGAACATCCTGATCAAACTGATGTCTATTGTGGCACTGGTTATCGCTCCTACCATTACCGAGAACGCCAGCACCGAGCACGCCGCCAAAGCTCCTGTAAAGCAGGAAGTAGTAGTGGCACCAAAGGTGGTAGCTGTGAAGTAAAAAGCAAATACTCTTTATATAAAAATCCCTCCCGGTTCGGGAGGGATTTTTTTGTGGTCTCGTATGGATGTCTCTGTCCCGTACGCTTGTACTTTTCTTTTGCTTGCCCAAAAGAAAAGTACCAAAAGAAAAGTGCACCCTACGCCATGCGGCTCCGCCGGGCTCGGGGGGCCTGCGCTGCGTGGCCTGTTGCATTTCGCAGTTCGCTATTTAACCTTGCGCCGGTTTTCTGACCACGCCGGAGAAATTCGCTCATTCCGTATCAAGACACCTCAACTTTTTGTTCTTCTATCTTGTTCCTCCTGGCAGAAAAATGCGCGTCGTCAATTGAACTTAGGATTTCTATGGGGCTGTTATTAACATGCTCAAGCCTACATCTTCATTCCTGATTTCATCTCCCAAACAACCTCTTAGGATATGCACTTGTGATTAAGTGATGAATTTCCTATATCGAGTTATATTTCTCCAGGCCCATGCCACTACGTTTTCCATCACCCCCGGCCACTTCAAGCGCATCTATATCATTGCTAACCTTATCAAGACTGCGCCTGAACTCTGAATATTGCACGACATCCATAAAACAGTTTAATCAAAACATTTACGAACAATTCCTTTAAGCGAAAACAGGTAATCGAATTCCATTCTTTCCTTTTATCTTTACCCTCCACCTTTAAAAAAACCGGGTAAACCTAGATGCGTACCTTTAAACTTCTCCCCACCCTGCTTCTGCTGGTGCTGCCAATCTTCGCTTTCTCCCAACCGTTTGGGAAATGGCAGCTAGATAAAAAAGTAGTTGGCAAGTGGCAACTCAAAAAAGCGATGAGCGCGGGAAAGCGTTCATTTAAGAGTGAAGACATTACCAACCGCTATGCCGGGAACATCCTCACCCTGTATGAAGACCAAACCATGGAGTTTTACCGGGCATATGACTCTACCACCTTTAAAGGCTCTTACAAAGTGGAGCAGGGCGACCGCCACAAGGTGAACCCGAGGTATCCGCAGGAGAGGACCATCTACTACATGCTGGATATGGAACTGACATCGGGCGCCAAGACACTGCGTATAGACGGCAAAATGCTGGAGGTACGGAAGAATGAAATGGAATACAAAGAGTATAAGGGCGACCTGAATTATTGGTTCCTGTATGAAAGAGTGGCGGAGTAGTGCAGCGTCTCTATCGTGTGCGCCGGGGCCCGGTACTCTTGCACTTTTCTTTTGCTCTCTCCAGCAATAATGAGGTTAAATTATCGGTATTGCTGTCGATATACAAGTCGCTAGTAAACATATTCAGCGCCCATTCCGCTTTGTTGTAATCTCCGAGGAAATAGTAAGAAATCGCCATGCCCATGCAGGCCTCGCTTACGTAATGCACATCAAGGATATCGGAATAAAGCTGAATGGCCTTATGGAAATGTCCCTGGTGGAACGTAGTATGGGCTTCCATGCACATGGAGAACACCTCCCCGGTCTTCTTAAACCGGTTGGGGACCAACGGCACCTGGCGCAGCAATGCAGCCTCCAGGGCGGGTATGTCGATACCGGGAGTAACATTGTAATCGTCTAAGTCGCAATCGCAGTCACACCCCGACATATACGGGCAGCAAAATTCCATGGAATCACCCGGTCCACATTTCCAAAGTCCATTATTGGATAATTGTTGCGGCTTACTCATAATCCATTTTATATGAATGATGCAGTGGTTTAATTGTACAGCTTGCTCTTCACCAGCTTTAGCTTATGCAGCCAGTGAACCATAGATACCCGAAGCACTCCGCGCCCATACTTCATACTGCGGGAAAAGTTGATGCTGGAGGCTTCCTCAAAGTATTTGGTGGGGCAGGTCACTTCGGCGATGTCGAATCCTTTCATTACTATCTGTGAGATCATCTCGTTGTCGAAGACGAAATCGTCGCTGTTGTGGGTGAAGTCGAGCGAGCGGAGCACTTCGGCGCTGAAGGCGCGGTAGCCGGTATGGTACTCGCTGAGCTTCTGCCCTATCATGATGTTCTCGAACAATGTAAGGAACCGATTGGCGATGTATTTATACATGGGCATGCCTCCCTTCAGCGCGCCCTTACCCAATATGCGGGAAGCCAGCACCACGGGAAACACATCGTATGCTATGATGGACGACATGGCATGTATCAGCTTTGGGGTGTACTGGTAGTCGGGGTGGAGCATGATGACAATATCCGCGTTAAGCTCCAGGGCTTTCCGGTAGCAGCTCTTCTGGTTGCCGCCGTAGCCGGTATTCTTCTCGTGCTTAATAATGTGCTTAATGCCCAGGCCCTTGCCTACCTCTACGGTATTGTCCGGACTGTTATCGTCTACCAATACCACATCATCCACTATATCGAATGGTATTTCCCTGTAGGTGCGTTCTATGGTCTTTGCCGCCTTATAAGCAGGCAACACGATAACTATTTTTCTTCCGTTCAGCATGATACAAAATTAACCCCTCCCAACCTTCCCGCGAGCGGGGAGGAGCTTGCGCTCAAAAGTATAAATTTAAATTAAACCTCACCTAGCCTCTCCTTAAAAGGAGAGGAACATTGGCTCCTCCCCGCGGAGCGGGGATGGCAGGTGGGGTACTAACTCGCCACGGGAAATTCCCCTTCGGCGGGTTTCATCCCTGTTACAATCAGGTTGCTGCTGGCCTTTCCCAGCAGGGTGCCTTCTGCATTCTCTACTTTACACTCCACGTGTATGATCTTCTTGCCGGCACGTACCACGGTGGCCGTAGCGCGCAGGCGCTCGCCTTGCCTGATAGCATACAGGAAATCGACGTTCAGATTGAGCGATGTATAATTGGCATTCATATCCAGGCTCACTACCGACCAGCCAATTACCTCATCCATCACCAGCGCCATCATACCGCCGTGTATGTTGCCGTAGGGGTTGGTCATTTCGGGGCGCACCTCCAGCGATATGGTGGCCGAGCCTTTTTCTATTTTCTCCAGGGTGAACTGCAGCCAGTTGCCCGCAGCTGAGCGCGACTCCGTTACCAGCCTGCCCTCAAAATTCTCCTTGATAAACTTCAATATACTTCCGTGCGGAATGTCTTTGTAACCCATACTATTTCTTTTTCAGCGCGGCTCTTGCTTCTTTGGCTTCCTGGAGCGCGCGCACATTCTTTACCATTGCTTCTATCCGTCTCTGTCTTGTTTCCGGCTTTTTTGCTTCTACTATGGCTTCCACATACTCCCGGGTGTGGGAGAACGACATAGCATAGAAGAACGCTACCAGCCCCTTGTATGGCTCCATAGCGGCTACCGCATCAGGCGGCAGGGTTACAGTGCGGTTGATGTAGTCAATCCCTTCTGCCTTTCGCTCTTCCATGGGTATCCAGCTGTTCTTTTTCTGCGGGTCGCGTAGTTTGAAGCGCATGGCCGTCCAGGTGTCATCTATCGCCGCAGAAGCCACCCCGTCCAGTTGGGCCAGTAGTTGCTCCCATACTTTATCGCGATGCAAATCACTTTCCAGCGGTGAACCCTTCTTAGGATACGCCACCCATACCAGGCTGCCTGCCGTGAGGCGCCCGAGTATGCGGGCGGCCAATGTATGCAACCGGGCGCTGTCTTCCGCAAATAATACAATCTGCCCGATAGTAGCTTGCCCGGTGAGCCGCGTTTTGAGCTCCGCCCCCTCAAAGAAATGAAGACATTCCCCCGGGGCATTTATCAGCCACAGCGGTTTTTCCACATCTACCCGGAGTTTTTTAAGGATACTCATTATACGTATTCGGCTGACAAAGGTAAGATTAATAGGAAAATGGCGAAAAACCAGTGTGTGACGGGAGCCGGCCGGGCAAACACGCAGAGGTTTAACATATGGGGTGCTTTTATCCTATCTATATATGCATTAGGTTTGCAAAGCAATTCGTTGATTATGACTATCACACAATTAGAATATGTAGTGGCCGTGGCCACCTATAAGAGCTTCGTTTCAGCAGCGGAAAAGTGTTTTGTTACCCAGCCCACGCTGAGTATGCAGATACAGAAACTGGAGGACGAACTCGGCATCCGCCTGTTTGACCGGAATAAGCATCCCATAGCTATTACCGAGATGGGCGCCGCGATAGTGGAACAGGCCCGCTCGATACTATCGGAGTGCAACAAGATACAAGAACTGATACAACACCAGCAGGAAAGCCTGAGCGGCCGCTTTAAGCTGGCTGTAATACCCACAATAGCGCCGTACACGCTGCCCTCCCTGCTGGAGCACTACTCCGCCAAGTACCCGGATGTGAAACTGGACGTGAAGGAGATGGAGACCAACCAAATCCTTACGGCCCTGCGCAACAACGAGATAGACGCCGGCCTGGTAAGCACGCCGCTGGAAGAGAACGGGATAAAAGAATACCCCCTGTTCTACGAACCGTTTGTTGCTTACTTCGGGGAAGGGGAAAAGGCACTGAAAAAGAGGCTGATAGTGCCGGAAGACATAGAACTGGAGCGCATCTGGATGCTGAATGAAGGGCACTGCATGCGCAACCAGATCATAAACCTGTGCAGCGACCAGGTGCAAAAACTGCAGGCCGACAGGAAGTACCGCTACGAGTCGAGCAACGTGGAAACATTGCGGAAGATGGTGGATAAGAACGGTGGCATGACCGTGCTTCCCGAACTCTCCACTACCGAGTTTTATGAAGACCAGATGGAACGTATCCGCTACTTTGAGGAAGTGGAGCCTGTGCGTGAGATAAGCCTGGTGACCAACGACTACTTTGTGCGCAAGCGCCTGCTGCAGAGCCTGATGGACGAGATACTGGAAATGGTGCCTGAGAAAATGCGCGTACAAAAGAAGAACCGTAAAGTACTGCGTATACAGTCGGCTAAACTGTAGCTACCAATATGCGGTTGATGCCGTTGGTAATAATATGGTTGTTGGGGAAATGAGTTTGAAACAACTCCCGGAACTCCTCCCACTGTTTTCCGCCGTGTATAATATAATTCAGTGCGAAACTGCCGCCTGCCGCCACATGCTGGCGGCAGTTTTGTATAAAGGCCTCCGTAGTAACGAAATCGGGCACTACCCTACCAATGAATACATCCACTACCAGCAGATCGTACCGGGTGGAATCCGTGTCCAGGTAATAAGCGGCATCGGCCTGCAGGAAGGTTACATTTCCCTCGTAGGGCGGCAGTAACGCGCGGGCCCATTTTACTACTGTCTCATCTGCTTCTACCAATGTAAAATCGGGGCTGTACCCTTTCCGCTTCATTACCTGCACGGCGCTGCCCAGACCGGCACCCAATATCAATACCTTTTTAACAGCGGCTAGTTGGCCTTCCAGGGCCCGGTAAGCGGTAAGGAGCGGTGTATAACGGTCGCCATCGGAATAGATGGCATCGCGGGTAGCCAATTGCCACCTGCCGCGGTAGTATAATAATTCCAGTTCGGGATTATTAGCAGAATCCTCAGCGCCCATCACCCATACCGGGTGCAGGTAGCTGAGGATCTGCTTGTAAAGAGGTATTTTCAATATGCTACTGCGGTTTGTAATACTGCTTTGCCTTGGGTAAAAACTTCTGAATGTTCTTTATGCGTGTTTCATCGCTTGGGTGAGAACTGGCAAGTTCCCATACCTTAGCTCCCTGACTACCCATGCGTTGCCAAAATGGTATCGCCTGCTCTGGATTATAGCCAGCCATCGCCATCAAATATAAACCCATTTCATCAGCTTCACTTTCCTGGTTACGGGAAAATTTAAGGAGTAAACCGGTACCACTTATTCCTACCGCATAATCAAAGATATTGTTTACGGCATCTGAGTTCGTCTTAACTACCGATGACAAAACCTGCGTACCAAACTGAGTAATATATTGGTCGGTGAACCGTTCATTGCTATGGCGGGCAACAGCATGAGCAATCTCGTGCCCTAATACTACCGCCAGCCCAGTCTCATCTTGAGTTTGTGGCAATATTCCACTGTAAACCACTACTTTGCCACCGGGCATACACCAGGCGTTTACTTCTTTGCTATTCACCAGGTTGAATTCCCATTGGTAGCCTTGAATAAGGTTGGCCTTTCCGATGCTGGTAAGGTACTGCTGGGTAGCGGTAGCCAGTTTATTACCTACCTTTTTCACCATCTCAGATTCAGGTGTGCCATTTACTGGTGGATTTGCTGCCAAAAACTTTTTATACTCTGCTGATGCCATTGTTCGCATCTCATCCTCACTAACAGCATTCACGGTTTTACGCCCTGTAATGGGATTGGTAAAGCACGAAGAAAAAGCGCAAGCCGAAATGGCTATGGACAAAACGAAAAATATCCTTTTCATACACGATTGATTTATTACCTGTGCAATAAAAAGTATTATGCCACGAAAATGGTGCGGATAAATTAATCCTGCCCCTTGCGGAGGCGGCGCTTGCGGAACAGAGGCACTTTGCTTTCGTTGCCGCTGATGAGACGGTTGATGTTCTTGTAGTGGGTAAGCACTACCAGGAAAGCGCTGCCAATAGCGAAAATGCGGTAGCTCTGCTCCGGTTCTTTGAAAATGAACAGGATGAGCAACGGGAATGCTATGCTGGCGCTGATAGAACTGAGCGACACGTAGCGGGTAAGGAATAACATGAGGAAAAATACGCCGATGATGCTCACCGCCACGAGTGGCTGAATAGACAGTATCATGCCGAACAAAGTAGCAATACCCTTGCCGCCACGGAAATCGGCCCAAATGGGAAATATATGGCCTACTACAGCAGCCAGCCCCAGGAATACCTGCAGATTGACAATAGCCTCGCTGTGCCAGCTGAATGAAGACAACAGTGACAGCTTCACGGCCACAAAGCCTTTCAGCATGTCTACCAGCATAACGCCGGAGCCTGCCTTTTTACCCAATATCCTGAAGGTATTTGTAGCGCCGGCATTACCACTGCCATGCTCGCGAATATCTATTCCGTACATTTTGCGGCTCACCCATACTGCCGTGGGTATAGAACCGATCAAATAAGCTATTATAATAAGAATTGCTAACTCCATTCCAGACTTCTTGTATTTAGCAAGGAAACAAATTTATACTTTAGACCCGGGAAATCCTAACCATGTGGTTACCTTTTATTAACATTAAACGGTTTTCTTATTAAATAAAAGACATAACCAATTGTTGCTTTCCTCCCTGGCGGCCAGTATGAAACCGGCTTGCTCCGCGGCATTTTCGATGATATCGAGGTCTTCAGTCAGTATGCCACTCATTAATACTGTGCCAGTCGGGTTTAGTTTGTCATATAAATCTGACATATAATGCAGTAATATATGCCGGTTGATATTGGCCAATATAATGTCATAGGTTCCTTCCGCCGCGTCCAGGGAGCCTAACTTTACCTTAATTTCCGCGGCATTGTTCCCCGTTACATTCTCTACAGAGTTCTCATACGACCATTCATCGTTATCTATCGCCTCTATATCCGTGGCGCCCAGCATGTGGGCGAGTATGGCCAGAATACCGGTTCCGGTACCGAAATCCAGGACTTTTTTTCCTGCAAACTCCATGGCCCCCATCCGCTGCATCATAAGGCGCGTGGTAGCGTGGTGACCGGTACCGAAAGACATCTTGGGGGTGATCACTATCTCGTAGGGGGTAGTTACCTCCATATCGTGAAAACCGGCGCGTACCGTACAGAATCCTTCCACAATCACCGGACTGAAATTAGATTCCCACTGGGCATTCCAGTTCTGCTGCTCTACCCGCTGGAGGGAAAATTCCACCCCAAAAGGTGTCAGTACTTCCGCTAAGCTGGCCTCGCTGTACTCCTCTTCGGGTATAAAGGCGACCAGTCCAGTGGGCTGCTCTTCAAAGCCCTCGTAGCCTATATGCTCCAGCAGGGCTATTAATATATCCTTTTGCTCCTGCGCTTCTACGCTGATGGTGACCTGCTGATAATGCATGTATCTATTATTTGCTTCATAAAAAAAGGGTTGCACAAAAGTACAACCCTTCCGTATATAGACTCTTAATTTTTAGGGATTCAACTGGGCACCCGGTTTGGTATTATCGGGGCTGCCATCGTCGTCGGACTCGTCAGGTGTTACGCTCAGGTTTGCCGCCTGCTCGTCCATGTTGCCCGGTTTGGCACTATCGTACACCACACGGCGGGTTGGCACATCGCTCACCACACGGAACTCTGTACGGCGGTTGAGCTGGCGTCCTTCCGGATTGTCTTTACCTTTTACCGTATTAGGCGCTGCCGGATTTTTCTCACCATAACCTTTGGCTATCATACGCTCTTTCTCAATACCGGCGCTTTCCAGGTAGTTAACTACCGCCTGCGCGCGACGCTTAGAAAGATTGATGTTGTAGTCGTCAGTACCCTTTGCATCGGCGAACGAATAGATTTCTACGCTCAGCGACGGGTTATCTTTCATGAAGTTTACCAGCGAATCCATAGAGGCTATAGACTCGGGACGCAAGTCGGCCTTATCGTAATCGTAGAATACGTTGCTCACCATGAAGCTGTTAGAGATAGTATCGAGGTAGATAACTACGGTTACGGTATCTCCGGGGTCCTGGCGTTTCACATCCATAGTGCTTACGGTAGCACGAGTGGAAGAATAGCCTTCTTTATCAGCGGTAATCACATAGGTGTTGCCACGGGTCATGTTGAACATAAACGCACCTTCTGTAGAGTTGAATATTTTCAGCTCCGAATTCTGGTCAGTCATTTTTACCGCTGTGGAAGGAACCAGTTCCTGCGTTTTGCGGTTCAGCACCTTACCTATTACCACGAGTTTAGGCTCATACAGTACGCGCCAGATATCATCGCAACAAGTTGGGTTTTTCAACGCTATGGAACCTACGCGGTTAGACACCACATAAGCATCGGGCTTTCCTACCGGGTCTTTCACGAAGTACAACTCATCAGCCGGTGTATTGATGGGGAAACCGAGGTTAGCCATGTTGGTATAACGGGAAGGACCACCATCAGCCGAGTAAATATCAAAACCACCGAAACCTTTGTGTCCATTGGAAGCAAAGTACAGGCGGTTCTCACGATCATCGTAGTATGGCGTTATTTCATCGCGCTCTGTATTTACCTGCTTACCACAGTTCTGCGGACGACGGTATTGCTTGGTGCGCGGATCGTAAATGGAGTACCAAAGGTCATAACCACCACGGCTTTGCAGCTTACGGTTAGAGGAGAAGAACAGTACTTCTTTCTTACCTACGCGTGCCATCCAGGGCTGCGTGCTGGAACCATCATCGTCGTTGATACCATCTGCCAGTGTTTCCGGCTTAGACCAATCGGTAGCGCCTTTCTCAAAAACAGAAACGTAAATCTTACACTTAGAAACGAACAGGCCAGAGTCACCCAGTTCTTCTTTACACTTGGTAAAATAGAAGCGGTCTCCACCTGGGCTGAAACAACCATTGCTGGTGTGTACGCCCGGCTCATTGAATTTACCATCAATGAACTTCAGCGCCCACTGGAATGTATCGGTAATAGGAGTGAAGTATTGCTTGCGGGAAACCATGAAACGTGCTACGTATTCATCGCGGTTCCTCTTGTCCATATCCACTTCGCTGTTCTGGCGCATCGTAGAGAAAAGGAGGCCTGTATCGCCCAAAGCGACAGGAGCAGACTCCGTGTAAGCACTGTTTACGTTAGGACCACAGTTTACGATTGTAACGGGCTCTGGGTTCTTGATGGAAACCTTCGCCATTTCGCAACCATCAATGATACGCTGCGCTATTTTCTTTTCTTTCTTGTATGTTTTGGGATTGTCTTTTATGAACTTAAGACAAGCTTCAATAGCCTCGTCGTAGCGTCCCTGCTGCTGCAGCATCATACCCTCTTTCAGCTTAGCGAACGGATAGATACCTTTTGCCAATGCGTATGCTTCCTGGAAGTAGTGCGCCGCGGCAACATAATCGCGTGTAGCTTCATGACACTCAGCCAGTTGGTATGTTATGTACGGGTTACGCTCTTGTTCTGCTTTCAGCTGTTGGTAATATTCTGCAGCGTTGAAGTAACTACCCTGCCTGAATAAGTTGTCCGCCTCGCGTTGTTTTTTATAGAACGGAAGTTTTGTTATCGGATCATTTGCCTTGTTCCTAATCTTATCCTTGCGTTTCTGCTGGGCGGTAGCATCAAATTGGAATGTTACCATTACTGTCGCCAAAATCAGAAGCAGCCAATTTTTTCTCATGTGTTGAGCGTTGTTAATGGGTATAAAAATATAAATTGGTTCTAAAAAAAAGAAAGGGCGATTGATTTTTTTTGCCCTTTCTCAGATATTTTTTTATATTTTACTTAGAAGCGTGCGCAAGGCTGCAGTTTCTTATGAGCAAAATCTAACAAGTTTGGAGCGATATAACGGAGCGAAATTTCGAAGCCGCCGTTACCGTTGGAAGCGTTTTTCAGAGAAGATATATTATAATCGTAGCTGATACCGAAGCGGAAACCTTTGAACTCCATACCCAGGGTAGCCATGATGGCATCAGAACTGCGGTACCAGCCGGAAAGGAATACTGAAGTAGCATAGCTGCGTACCTCTGGGTTACCTACTATATAATTAAATTCGTTACCCGCTATCAGTTCAGTAGCAGAAGCCTGTGACTGGTACAGGGCCGCCGGACGGATGCTGAATTTATCGCTCAGGTAAGCAATCACACCCAGTTGGCCGTTGTAGCGCATAGCCAGGCCTACATCGCTGTTCGGCTGTTTCATAAATGATTCCTTAGGTTGATTGAGGTTGTTGGCACCGGCGCCGATAACGAAACCGAAGTTATCGCTGATACGGGACTGGAAGCTTACACCGGCATTAACGCTAAAGAATTTGGTTTTTTGGTTGAAATACGGATGCTGTGCAGAAGTACCCGGCTGGAAGTTGCCATTCAGGAACTCATCACCAAAATACAGCTTCGACATATCGAGGCTCTTTTCAGAGTACCCGCCCTGCACACCAATGCTGATGAGGTTATTGGCATTAGAACCCAGGTATTTACCATAGGCTACTGATAACAAGCCTGAAAAGTTTACCAGGTTACCATCACCGGCCTTATCGTTGTACAGCTGCGCGCCTACTGCGAGGTAGTCATCTGTAGAAAGGTCGTGAACGATTGGTAAGTCGAGCGACACCGCGTACGTAACAAAAGGAATGGTAACGCTGTTCCACTGGTTGCGATACACCGCCGCGCCACGCCACTGACCGTTAAAACCTCCTGTGAAAGAAGGATTCAGAATCAACGGAGAAGCTTCGAACTGTGTAAAGTGCACGTCTTGTGCTTTCACTCCCTGTA
Source organism: Flavipsychrobacter sp. (assembly GCA_016786665.1). Taxonomy (GTDB): domain Bacteria; phylum Bacteroidota; class Bacteroidia; order Chitinophagales; family Chitinophagaceae; genus MKUN01. The sequence continues at coordinate 152,089 of JAEUVZ010000019.1, read as the reverse complement.
TACTGCCCGCAGTTAAAGCTAACAAAAGGGCTGCACGGCTTATATTTCTTTTACGATTCATGATGTATTACCAGAATTATATCGTGTTATCTAATTAATGTTACGTTTCCTTGTTTTACAAACCTTTCGTAGGTATTTGTTAACGCCTCTACGGTGTACACATATACACCCATCGGCTGCGGAACTCCTTTGAAGGTACCGTCCCAACCTTGATTGATATCGGTAGTCTCAAATACCACTTGTCCCCAACGGTTGAAAATACGGAAATATTTCAAGTTTGCAATACCTTTCTTTACAATTTTGAATTCTGCATTAGGCGCAACACCCGGTGTAAAGGCATTCGGCACGTCCAGTATGGAATTAGGGTCGAGATAGACATCAATAGAATCGCGGGTAGCGCAACCCCACTCGGTAGAGGCTTCTACGTAGTAACGTGTATAAGTAGAAGGGTTGGCCACGGGATTAGAAATATTAGTAGCGCTCAGGCCTTCCGGCGGGAACCAGCTATGGTAAAGCGTATTACCGCCCAGTTCTATCTGGTAAGTTTCGCCGGGCCACAGGGTAACCGAGTCAACCAGGGTGGTAACAGCGGCAGCGTGAACCGCTACATCCACCGTAAGGGTATCGGTACAACCGTTGGCATCGGTAGCCAGCAGGGTATATAATACATCCGACTCAGGGAACACGGTAGGGTTCGGACTGGTTGGGTCGCTGATGCTGTTGAAACCGGCATTGGCGGTCCAGCTATACGTTACCGCTCCGCTGGCGGTTAATTGCAGCGTATCCCTCGGGCAAAGGTCGCCTGTAACCGGCGTTACCGTGGCGAAGTTGCCCTGGTGAACAGTGATGTTCATGGTGTCGGCACCGGTACAACCGGCAGCCGTGCTTACCTGGAGTATTACCTGCGCGCTAGCGGGCTCGTAGCCATGATAAATAACATGGTACTGGTTGAAGCTATCGAGTTCCTGCGGTTCCCAATTGTAGGAGTAATTGGTGTACCATTCGGGGAGGATGTCTGCAATGATGTGCAGGCTATCCCACTGGCAGAGCGCAGTATCCCTGCCGAGGAATACCTGGGGATTGGGCTGCACATCTATAAAGAAGCTCTTGGTAACATCCGTACAGTTGGGGTGGTGCGAAGTGATGGTGTATGTTTCTGAAGTATCCGGTGTTATCAGCGGATCAATCTGGAACGGATCACTTACGCCGGTAGAAGGCGTCCAGGTGAAGGTAAACTCAACTGGGCCGTTGGCGCGCACCTGTACGCTTTGTCCCTTACAGATAGCAGTATCGGGGTTTTCCAGGGTAAAATCGTTGGGTATTACATCTATATTAACGGTATCGTATCCCGGGCAGAGTGCCAGCGTGGGCGTTACCATTATATAATACGTTATATCGTTCTGCGGCGTGGTGGTAGGATTAGGGATATTAGGATTATCCAGGTCCGTTGCCGGTGTCCAAGAGAATGCATAAGATTGGTTGTTCGGCGTCACCGTCGGGTTAAACTGGTGGGAGCTACCCAGGCATATAGTAAGGTCGGGGCCCACATCTACTATCGGTTCATCGGCGATGCTGATGGTGATAGAATTGTGAACAGGCGCACAGCCAGAGCCTGGCAGTGAAGCGATCATGGTATATGTAGTAGTGGCTGTAGGTGTAGCTACCGGGTTCAGGATGGTATCGTTGCTCAGGGTGGTGCCGGGCGTCCACAGGATAGAAAGCAGCGTATCAGCCTGCGATTGGATTTGCACTGATTCAAAGCGGCAGATAGCCGTATCGGGGGTAATGATCCTGGCGAATAGTGAATCGTAGATGGTAAGTACAGCGGTGTCTACATAATTGCTGCCATTACACGCGTAAGGAGATATTATATACAGCTCTACTGTCTTTGGCCCTTGCGGAGGTACCGGTAAGCCATAAATGAAAAGAGAAACCGTTGTATCACCCGCGGGTATCACTACGCTGTCGGGGATAGGGGTGTAATCGTACCCCATTACCGCAGTACCGCCAATATCGAAACGGATAACATAGTCTTGAAAAGCCGGCTGCCCGAGGTGGAACACGAATTCACCGGGAAGGCAATCGCGTACGCAATAGGGCTCAGGAGCCAGGAGGCCGCCCCCACCTATAGACTCTACCGACACGGTATTGGAGCTTAAGCTTCCTGCCTTCAGGAACACTCCGGAGTCGAAGATTGCGTCGCCACCATCTGCGATAGCGAGCTTCAGGTGATACGTATCGCAGGGAGTAACAGCAGCGAGCGCCTGGAACAAGTGAGTAAAACCACCATAGCAAACCGTAGTGCTACCAGTATTGCTGGTATAATATTGGGTAAACGGAGAACCCACGCCCAACTGAGTGCAAAGAGGGCCCGGATTGGTAGAACCGTTGACACTATTGATAGAAACGGCGATGTTAGTACCCGGCACCAGGGCGATATTGGTAGGCGAAGTGTAGCCCGGACCGGTGATGAAGAACCCGAAAACGTCGTTTACAGTAGAACACCAGTAATCAGGGTGTTCATCTGAGCCGAATATATAATCAAATTTTATGGAGTCGCCCTGTGGAACGAAGTCAAACTCCAGGACGCACTTATCATAGGTAGTGAAGCCGGAAAGCAAATCCAGGTCAATGTCAGAACCTGTATTGGTCACCCCTGTCTGGATACCGAACTCAGGGCCTGCAACAATCGCCGCATCACCGCTGGTAAGCAAGATACCACTGTCTATCCCTACGAGCGTGGTATTTACGTTGGTGAACTTGCCCTGGGCGGAATTGGCGCATATCATGGTAGCATTGCTGTATGCCACACCGCTACCTACCAGTATTGAGGCCAGTTGATCGGCCGTTTGAGCAGTAGTAATGGTCAACTGCGCATGAACCTGGCTACCAGCCGACAGAGCTATTAGCAACGTAAAAAAACTAAATATCTTCTTCATGAGAATTCAGGTCAAAATTAAATATCGTAAATACCCTTAATTATGAGCATAGACGGATAAAAAACGAAAATCGTTTGCCGATTAATAAAATCGTCTTCAAAAATAGGCATTTTACAAATCCTTTACAATAGATTTTTCCCCATACAAGGGTGTATTAAAATTGTACATTTGCAGTTCGTTTTCCCATATGGCAGCCACTAAAAAGAAAAGCAAAAAAGCAGCAGCTCCGCCGGAGCCATCTATTACCCAACTATCGGAAGGGCGAAAAAAAGAACTCAGGCTGGGCTTAGGGCTTATTTTCCTGCTGATAGGGGCCTTTTCGTGCTTTTCCATTATCAGCTACTTTTTTACCTGGAAAGAAGACCAGAACCAGCTATTGCCCTCAGTGGGCTTCCTGTCGTTCGTACTGGACAGCAAGGAATCGGTGGCCAACTGGGGTGGGCGCACGGGCGCCTACCTATCGCATGCGTTGGTTTACCGGGGGGTGGGCATTGCCGCATTAGCAATAACCCTATGGGTAACCACTATAGGAATCAATATTTTATACTCAAAACGCTCTATACCCGTTCTCCGCTACCTGCGGTGGTTGTCCATTGTACTGCTGATTACCGGCCCCATACTGGCCTTCCTGGCGCCCGGGGCTGATTTCTCCTACGGCGGGGCCTGGGGCAACGAGGCTATCGCCTACCTGAACGGAGTGATAGGCAAAGGCGGAACCGGCCTGCTGCTGCTGGGTATAGCGTGCTTCCTGGTGTTTGTGGTGTTTGCCCTTGATATTTCGCCACTGCTGCGCCGGGCACAGCGTACCGCCCATGCCGTAGCCGCCGCGGTAACCCCTACGCCCGTAGTAATGGATGAGCAACCAGAGCCGGAAGCGGAACCCGCAAAGCCCGAGACCCGAAAAAAGGACGAACACCGCCCCATGGCCGTGATAGACGAAGCGGAAGCCGAGGCCCTGGAAATGACCATTAACGAACGGGAGGCGCTTGCCACCCCTACACCAATGCCCCAGTCGGCCAACCTGCTGAATGAAACAGAAGAGGACGAAGTGCTGGTAGCAGAAGAAGAAACAGAAGACAACGAGCCAGAAGAAGAAGAGGAAGAGCCTGTGACGGCTACCGAACCAGTGGAAGATACCGAGCTGACCTTTGAGGTCATCAGCAAGCAGGATGAGGAGCCCGCGATCCGCCATGGCGCGCACATCAGCATTGAAAGCGCGGAACCTTACGCCCCCGAACTGGACCTGCCCAGCTATAAATTCCCGACGCTGGACCTGCTGGAGGACCGATCGCAGGAGACGGTGACCCTGGATAAAGAAGAACTGGAAAAGAACAAGAACCAGATAATACAAACCCTGAAAAGCTTCGGGATAGAGATACAACGCATCAGTGCCACAGTGGGACCCACGGTAACCCTGTATGAAATAGTGCCCGCTGAAGGGGTGCGCATCTCCAAAATACGCAACCTGGAAGATGATATAGCCCTGAACCTCGCGGCGCTGGGTATCCGTATTATAGCCCCTATACCCGGCCGCGGTACGATAGGTATAGAGGTGCCTAACGCCAACAAGCAAATCGTATCTATGCGCGCGCTGCTGGCCAGCGAAAAATTTGTTAACTCCAAGATGAGCCTGCCGATAGCGCTGGGCAAGAAAATAGACAACGAAAACTACATAGTAGACCTGGCGACCATGCCCCACCTGCTGATGGCGGGCGCCACTGGCCAGGGTAAGTCGGTAGGTATCAACGCTATACTTGTATCGCTGCTGTACAAAAAGCACCCTTCGCAACTGAAGTTTGTGATGGTGGACCCTAAAAAAGTGGAACTGTCGATATACCGGACCATTGAGAAACACTTCCTCGCGAAGCTGCCCAACGAAGAAGAAGCCATCATTACCGATACCAAGAAGGTAATCTATACGCTCAACGCCCTGTGTATAGAGATGGACAACCGCTATGAACTGCTGAAAGAAGCCGGCGCACGGAACATAAAAGAATACAATGACAAATTCATAGCGCGCAGGCTAAACCCGGAACGGGGCCATAAATACCTGCCATTTATAGTGCTGGTAGTGGACGAATTTGCCGACCTGATAATGACCGCGGGCAAAGAAGTGGAAGTGCCGATAGCACGACTGGCACAGCTGGCACGCGCGGTAGGTATACACCTGATAATAGCTACACAGCGCCCGTCGGTGAATGTGATCACCGGTACCATTAAGGCCAACTTCCCCGGCCGTATAGCCTTTAAGGTGTCGGCCAAGGTAGACTCCCGTACCATACTGGATACCGGGGGTGCGGAGCAACTGATAGGCCGCGGTGATATGCTGGTATCGCACGGCAGTGAGCTGCTGCGCCTGCAGTGCGCCTTTGTGGATACACCCGAGGTGGAAAACGTGGTAGAGTTTATAGGTGCGCAGCGGGGATACCCGTCAGCGTTCGAGCTTCCGGAATATGAGGGAGAAGAGGAAGACAATAAGACAGTAGACCTGACAGAAAGGGATGACCTGTTTGAGGATTGCGCCCGTTTTGTTGTCACCAACCAGTCAGGTTCCACCTCTATGCTGCAGCGCCGGTTTAACCTGGGTTACAACCGAGCCGGCCGTATAATGGACCAACTGGAGGCTGCCGGCATAGTGGGGCCCGCCAAAGGCAGCAAGCCACGGGAAGTAATTTTTAAGTCGGTAATGGACTTGGAACAGTTTTTGGATAGTAATATTTAAACCCTAGTTCCCGAACAGGGTCTAACCATTTTAGTGAACATTTATTAACAAATCTTGAAGAACCAGTAATGAAAAAAATTCTTAGTGTGGCCATAGCGGCCCTGTGCCTGATGACACAACCCGCAATGGCCCAGAATGATGCAAAGGCAAAAGGTATTTTAGAAGCAGTAAGCACCAAGATAAACGGCTTAAAATCACTGAAAGCCAACTTCGCCCTCACCATGCAGGGAAAAACCAAGGAAACCAAGAAGGGTTCTATATCCATGAAAGGGCCGAAATTCCGGATGACACTGGACAAAACAGAGATCATCTGTGATGGCAAAACCCAGTGGACGTATATGAAGGATGCAAAGGAAGTGCAGGTAAGCACCTATAATCCGGCTGAGCAGACCTTATCGCCTACCAAGCTTTTCAGCGGCAGCTACGACAAAGAATATACGTACAAGCACGCCGGCACCCGCGCCGTGAACGGAAAGAACTGCGATATAGTGGAGATGACCCCCATCAACAAAGGCAAACAATTCAGCAAAGTAGAGCTGGCAATAGACTCCAAGACCAGCACCATAGTGGGTGGCAACGTATGGGAGAAGAACGGTAATAAATACCAGTACACTATCAGCAACTTTACCCCTAACCCCGCTGTAGCTGACAGCTATTTTACCTTCGACAAGGCAAAATACCCGGGCGTAGAGGTAGTGGATTTGCGCTAATTAAAAACACTTAAACGTAAAAAGGACTGCCGTGTGGCGGTCCTTTTTACGTTTAAGCTAACCATCTCCATTCGCCACCGGGGGAAACACAACCCTCAACTAAGCGCCGTAAAGGTTAGGCGATTAACGCTGTCATGGTGAGGGGGGCAAATCCATAACTGAGTGGCAAAATGACCCTGAAGCCGAATTACACGACAAATGTGGTGCGCCAATTTGCACGTATCACACAGCACAAGTCGGCCGAACTCTAAAACTTACAATAAAAGAGCCAACCCGAAGGTCAGCTCTTTACTATCATTCACTCCTCCCCTATAAAGCTCCTCTCCATTCAAGGAGAGGCGGGGTGAGCTTTAATTAATACCACCAGTAGTCACTTCTTTAGCTATCTTCTTCACCAACCCTTGCAACACCGTACCCGGCCCTACTTCGGTAAACTGGGTGGCACCATTCTCTACCATCTTCTGCACGGTTTGCGTCCAGCGTACGGGTGAGGTGAGTTGGTTGATGAGGTTTTGCTTAATCATTGCAGGGTCTGTGTACGGCTGTGCATCTACATTCTGGTACACCGGACAAGTAGGATTGTTGAAATGTGTTTCTGAAATAGCAGCCGCCAGTTCTTCCCTGGCAGGCTCCATTAATGGCGAGTGGAATGCACCACCTACCTGGAGCACGAGGGCGCGCTTGGCACCGGCGGCCTTCAGCTTTTCGCAGGCGATGTTGATGCCATTAATGCTGCCACTGATAACCAACTGGCCGGGGCTGTTGTAATTGGCGGGAACCACCACTTCATCTGTTATTTCTCCCAGGGTGCTTTCTATTACCGCATCTTCCAACCCCAGCACAGCCGCCATGGTAGAAGGATTTATCTCGCAGGCGCGCTGCATGGCGGCTGCACGCTTGGCCACCAGCCGCAGCCCGTCCTCAAACGAGAGTACACGGTTGGCCACCAGCGCCGAAAACTCACCCAGGGAGTGCCCGGCAACCATATCAGGTTTTAAATCGGGGGTGGTTTCAAACAGTATTACCGAATGCAGGAATATGGCCGGCTGCGTTACGTTGGTTTGTTTCAGCTCTTCATCGGTTCCGCCGAACATAATATCGGTAATACGAAAGCCCAGTATTTCATTGGCCCTTTCAAAATATTCTTTGGCCAGGGTATTGGTTTCATACAGGTTCTTACCCATCCCGGAAAACTGTGCTCCCTGTCCCGGAAAAACAAATGCATGCTTCATGTCTATTTCATTTACAGCGGCGAAAATAATGCTTTGAACCGGGATTTAAACTGATTAGACAGATTCAGCCACGTTCACGGCGGAAATAGAAAAACCTTATAGCCCGGTTAATCAGTTTAACCAGGAGAATCCCGGTTCAGAACGATTAGTGACTTAGCTTTGTAATCATGAACTGGATACCACTTACAGACGAGCAGCAACTGGAAACCATAAAAGAAGAGAGCAAAACACAGCCCGTTGTCATCTTCAAGCACAGCACCCGGTGCTCCATCAGCAGCATGGCCAAGTCGCGGCTGGAACGGGAACAAGAACCGGAACAGGTAAAGTTTTATTACCTGGACCTGATTGCATACCGCTCATTATCCAACAAAATAGCGGAAGACTTCCAGGTGCACCACGAATCGCCACAGGTACTGCTGATAAAAAATGGAGAATGTACCTACGAGGAAAGCCATAACGGGATTAGTATGGAGGATATCGTTTTGAACCAGGATTAGTGTTGATTGGCAGCGGGTGTACATCAAGCTTTGCACCTGCCGGCACTATGGCGTTTTTTTCACCACATAGAACACTTAGAAACGCAAAGGCATAAAAGACACGGATAACTTAATCCGGCCTGGTAGCTGGCCAGATCGCTTCGAGCCTCGCGACCTACACCTTCTTCCCTTTCCACCTTCCCGACCTCAGGTAGATTACGGAAACAGCGAGCAGGCTTGTCCAGTAAACGAATTCCGACACCCAGGCCCAGGTCAGGCCCAGGCGTAGGCGTTGTATCACTACATAGCAGTACACCAGGTAGGTACATACACAAAACACCTCCATCACCAGGTTTATCATTGTATTGCCGGTACCTACCACACCGTTGAACACTACTGTAGAAACGGCCATTACCAGCGTAGCTACCACAATCACCCTCAGGCTGGGTAACGACAAGGCTATCAACCGGGTATCGTCCCGGTAAAGCGACAGGAACTCGTGCGAGAACAGCAATAAGATACCACCCACTACAATAGTGTACAGCAGGCTGAGCTTCGCTATTTTTTTAACCAGCCCTATTACCTGCTCCTGCCTGCCCTGGCCTATCACGTTACTCACCATAGTATTGCAGGTAGAAGCCAGCGCCCAGGTACCAATACTGACGATACCGAAAATACTGCGTAATATCTGTGATGCTGCCAGTTCCGACTGGCCGAGGTGCTCTACGTAGATGAAAAAAATCTGCCATCCTCCGATACTGAACAGGAACTGTACAATCAGGGGCAAGGAGACCCTGAGCGAGCGCTGCGACAACTTTACATCAAAGGAAAAATGCTTGTGCATGGGGTACTCCCGGTATATGCGCCGGAAATAGAAGATACCGTACATAACGGCGCAAAAGGCTACCTCGCCCAATATAGACGCCAGCGCCGCACCTTTGAGGCCCATGCGCGGAAAGCCATGGTGCCCGAAAATCAGCAAATAATCGAACCCAATATTGAAGAGGGCGCCCGCCAGGGCCCCGTATATCAGGAACTTTGACTGCCGGGTAGCAATATAGAATGAATTGATTAGCTGGGTGAGCATCAGGAACGGTAAACCCCACACGCGTATGTAGAGGTAATTGACACTCTGCATGGCGGTGTCGGTATTGTGCAGGCTATAGCCAAAAATGAGGGGAGTGAGCCATAGCGAAAGCATCATAAGCCCCAGCGAGAACATGAGGCAGAGCAAAACGCCATTGGTGAGCGCCCGGGTAAGCCCACGGGTATCGCCCTCTCCCGCCCGGCGGGCCATCTGTACCTGTATGCCATTGCTGAGCCCATAACCAATCATGGAGAGTGTGAGGTAGAAAATACCACTTACCCCGTTTACCCCCAACTCGCGCTCCCCCAACCTGCCCAGGAAGGCCGTATTGGCCAGGAAACTGATTTGCGGAATAAAAAGCGCCAGCGATATGGGGGCCGCAATTTTTATAATATCCCTGTTGGTAGCTGTTATGTTCACTTTACAGTCTCAAAATCATTAATATGCGCTTCTCCCGCCACTTGCCGCTGCCCTATTTTGGTGCAATTCTCGCAAATTTATTCTATAATTGTGCAATACTAGTATAGAGAGAATGACAGAGGCCAGCAACACCACATCGTCCAGCCGGCAGGCGTACAATGTTCATAATGGAGATTCACTCCTTAGCCAGGTAACCCGCGTTATCTGTGTGCTGATGCCCCGGGCGTTGGCCGTAGCCGGGTTCAGCGACAAGGGCGACCTGCTCACTATTCGCTACAACGATTACAAAAAAAGCCTTCCACCCTACATTCTCGACTTTTTTGAGCACCAGTTCATCAATGAGCCGCTGCTCTCCGCCCCGCACAAAATTACCGCGGCATACATAGCCGGGGATAAAAGCATGATAGTGCCCGATGTGCTCTACAACGCCGAAGCCTCCGAGAAATGGATGAAGCAACTCCAGTTTGTAGAGACCAACGAGGTAATAACTCCCTATCACCTGGCCGACGACAAAGCCCAGTATATCTTTGCCTGGCCTGCAGCGGTAAAAAGCCTTATATCGCGGTACTTTGCCAAAGCAGCGGAGCTACCTTTCGCGGCCTACCAGTTTTACAAACCCCTAAAGGCGGAACACCAGATCATTTGTACCGTAACGCCCGACTGCGCCTACGCCACCCTGTACCACAACAAGGCCCTGCTCTGGCACCAGGCGTTCGCATACGAAAATGCGGAAGACATTGCCTTCCGCCTGCAACTGCTCTGCCGCGAGCAGGATATAGACCCCGCGAGGGCCAACCTGCAGTGCACGGGCATCAGCAAGAGCCATAATCGCATCATACAGGGCTTGTCGCAATACTTCCCGCAGTTGAAAGACGGGAATGCCAATAGCAACGACACCGGCTGGAGCAGCCCCATTTATTTGTTCCAACAACTATACGCATGCGCATTGTAGGCGGCGAATTCGGGGGCAGGAGGTTTACACCACCCGCCAACACACCCGCCCGGCCTACTACCGAGGTGGCGAAAGAAGGACTGTTCAACATACTGAACAACATGATGGATATAGAAGACGCCCGCTGTTGTGATATTTTTGGCGGAACGGGCAGCATCACCTATGAGCTTATCTCCCGCGGCGCGGCGCACAGCACGCTGATAGAACGCGACCAGGGCAATATCACCTTCATAAAAAAAACAGCCCAGACCCTGGGCATACTGGATAAGCTGCACATTATAAAAGGAGATGTATTCCAGTTCATGAAAAAAAGTACCGAGCAATACGACTTCATCTTTGCCGGCCCACCATATGCCCTGGAAACTATTGACGACATACCACACCTGGTATTTGAAAAAAACATGCTGGCCGAAGAGGGTATCTTTGTGCTGGAGCATACCCCCCGAAACGACTACCAGAACCATCCTAACTTCATACGCATGAAGAACTACGGAACCACCGTATTTTCGTTCTTCAAGCTTAAAAGCGAATAAATATGGAACGCATCTGTTTATTCCCCGGCACATTCGACCCCATCACCAAAGGGCACGTGGATGTGATAGACCGCGCGGTATCACTGTTTGACAAGCTGGTGATAGGCGTGGGCATCAACGCCACCAAGCAACCCATGTTCAGCGTAGAGCAGCGCTGCGAGTGGATACGCGACATATTTAAAGACGAAAAACGAATAGTAGTGGAAGGATACGAAGGCCTGACCATAGACTACTGCCACAAGATAGGCGCGCAATACATACTGCGGGGAATACGCTACGTAGCCGACTTTGAATACGAAAAAGCGATAGCCGATATGAACCGCATGCTGGCGCCGGATGTGGAAACCATCTTCCTCACCTGCTCACCGGAGTTCTCTACTATCTCCTCCACCCTCGTTCGCGATGTGATACGCAACAAAGGGAATGCGGGAATGTTCGTACCGAAAGAAGTGAAATTCTAGCAGCCGCGCTGCTTGCGCTCCATCACCTTAAAGCGCACATAGCGATGGGTCTCGTTGCTCCATACCTTAATAAGCAGGATGAGCAGCAATGCATCTTCCACGAAGCCATAGGGACTGGAAAAATCGGGGAACAAATCGAAAGGGCTGACAATATATGCCAGCACGGCAAACGTTACCACCGTGGTAACGACCGACATCCGGTAACATCCGGTCAATACAGACCGCAGCATTTGCGCCATCGATCTCCGGTTACTGAACAGTTGCGTTGCCGGCCGCACAGTTCTCATAGTACGTGTAGGTATCACTCTCGCCATCACTCTGAAATTTGATACAAAGTTACCCCCGGCATTGTTGGGGCTATGTTAAACAACAATTCGTTGGCTTTTAGAAATACTTAACAGTAGTGAAGCGCGAGATGTCTTTTGTGCTTATTTACAGGCCATTATAACTTCTGGGCATTCCCGGGCATACTACACACCTGAACAATAACAATAGTTAACGGCGAAATATGTCTTAACCACAAAAGTCGCTACACTCTAATTAATTAGGCTAAAAACTCTTAAGGAAATTAGAAAAGTTGCTATCAACAAATGTTGCTTCATCTTCCGCCATCCCAATAAATGGCATTTCAAATACAAAACCTGTCGCTCTTTCTACCAAATAGCAAGTATCCCCTCCGTTCGAACCGAAAGCGAAAAATGTAGGGGCAAATTCATCAACTGCATAATCAACATTCAATTGAACCATTTCTGTTAACGGCCACAAATGAAGGTAATTTTCCTCCGTATTAATGAATGCTCCATTGGCTACCTTATAAAAATCCATAAAACCATCTGGCAACCTAAAGTTAACATACTCCAGGAAGGTATTTACTTCAGATTCTGCGGGAGCAGGATTTTTATCAATTGAACCCATCGCCGTAGGATTTTTACCATTTCACATTCGCCGCCCGCAAAACTTCGCGTATCGCTTCATACGACTTGAACACTACAGGCCCCATCTGGCTGGGCCGTATCCATTTTGCTTCCAGGATGTTTTCTTCCTTCTGTGGCACTAGTTTCTCGTGGGTGGTGCCATACATAGCATACCAGGCCGTGCGTTTCAGCAGGCTCTGGCCGTTCTGCGCGTACACGTGGTAGGTATCGCATATCTTCTCACCCAGGGTCAGTTGCTGCAGCCCCGTTTCCTCGCTTACCTCCCGGAGCGCACAGTAATCAATCTCCTCGCCGTCGTCGCGCTTGCCTTTGGGCAGGTCCCATTTCCCGCGGCGATAGATCATCAGCACGGCCCCATCTTCGTTAAAGACCACGCCTCCCCCTGCATCTATGGGGCTGTACAGCTCGTAAAGCTCCTTTTGCAGCGACAGTTCCGAGACGTCCTCTATCAGGGCGCCCAGCGAAGTGAATTTTTCCAGGTGCTGTATGGCCAGCCGGAAATTCCGCGCGAAAGCCCCGGTGAACTGCATGTACCCCGCAGCTATGGGGTGCTCAGCTATGTACGCCTGGCGGTCGGTAGTAAGGATAAGGGGACGGTTGTTATAATATATTTTCTGCGCGAAGGACATATACTGAGTTTGTAAACTTGCCTAATTGGCGTAGGTTTGAGCCCCGTATGAGCACTCCAAAACATTTTGCCGAAAAGCTACTGCAAATTAAGGCTTTGCAAGTCAACCTGCAAAACCCGTATACCTGGGCCTCCGGATGGCGTTCCCCGGTTTATTGCGACAACCGCAAGACGTTGTCGTACCCGCATGTGCGCGATTTCGTAAAAAGTGAGCTGGCCAATATGGTGCTGGAGCACTTCCCCGATGCGGAAGTGATAGCCGGCGTAGCCACGGCGGGCATTCCGCATGGTGTAATGGCCGCCGACCTGCTGAAGCTACCCTTCATCTATGTGCGCTCCAAGCCGAAAGAACACGGCATGGGCAACCAGGTGGAAGGGGTACTGGAAAAAGGCCAGAAAGTGGTTGTAATAGAAGACCTTGTATCTACCGGCAAAAGCAGCCTGGAAACCGTAGAGGTGCTCCGCGCAGCGGGTGCGGAGGTGATAGGTATGTGCGCCCTGTTCACGTACGGCTTCCCGGTAGCTGATGAAGCGTTTGAAAAAGCGGGAGTGCCCCTGAAAACCATCAGCAACTACACGGCGCTGATGGAAGTTGCAGAAGAACAGAACCTGCTGGCGGCAGACCAAAAAGAAACATTTGGCCAGTGGCGGCTGGACCCGGGAAATTGGAACCCCCAAACCGCCTAAAAGGAGCTGGCTATTGTGAAATAACCGGCAACTGAAAACTGCTAACGGAACTATGGCGTGGCTGAAGCTAATAAGGTGGAAAAACCTACTGATAGTTTTCCTCACCCAGCTACTGGTGTGGGCCTGCGTGCTGCTGCCGGTAAAGCGATATACCGGCACTCCTTTACTGCTAGGTCCGCTCCACTTTCTCTTTCTCTCGCTCTCAACCGTACTGATAGCCGCAGCGGGGTATATCATTAACGATTACTTCGACATCAAAATAGACCTCATTAACCGGCCGGAGAAAATGGTGCTGGAAAAGCGCATCCCCCGGCGGTTCGCCATCCTTTCCCACTCGGCCCTTAATATTGCGGGGCTGCTGCTGGCTGCATATATCGCCCGCCGCGCGGGACATTACGAATGGTTGCTATTGCAGCTTGCCTGCACCGTATTGCTCTGGTTTTACTCCTCGCACTTTAAGCGGCGGTTTATTACCGGAAATGTAGTAGTGGCACTACTCACGGCCCTCACGGTGCTGTCGCTGCTGGTGTACGAACCGGCCCTTCATCCCTACCTCACCCAAAGCTATTTTCTGCAAATACACTCCGAATGGATAGTGAACCCGGTATGGGTACTGGGTGTGTATACTTACTTTGCCTTTACGCTTACCTGGATGCGGGAAATAGTGAAAGATATGGAGGACTACAAAGGAGACGCGGAGGAAGGCTGTGTAACAATGCCTATTAAAATAGGGCTGCTAAAGTCAGCAAGGTTCTCGCAGCTACTGGGGGTACTGGCTATTACGCCCCTCATAATCGGCTCCGTAAAACTGTGCAGCAAGGAATGGTGGGCATTGGGACTCTATATGATAGTGGCGGTGATAGCGCCACTGGCCTGGTGGATACTGACGGTGAACAACAAAGCCACTACCGAGCACTATGCCCGGGCCAGCCGGAACCTAAAACTCATCATGCTTACTGGCATCGGTTCATTAATTATTTACTACTTACAGACCAATGGATAGGATCATACTCGCTTCGCAGTCACCGCGCCGGAAACAACTGATGGAAGCGGCAGAAATAGACTTCACTATTGTTGTAGCCGATGTGGACGAGACCAACCCACCGGGCATGCCGGGCGAACAGGTACCGGAATACCTGGCTAAAAAGAAAGCGGCGGCTATAGAAGCCGACTATCCTGATGCTACGATAGTGGCCGCTGATACGATAGTGCTGCTGGACGGCGAAATACTGGGAAAACCTACTGACGCTACAGATGCGGAGCACATTCTGTCGAAACTCTCGGGGAGGGTACACCGGGTGGTTACAGGTGTATGTATTCAGAAAGGAACAAAACAGCATAGCTTCTCTACCACTACGGAAGTACACTTCCGCCCACTGACGGCGGAACAAATAAAATACTACGTCGCCAACTACAAGCCGTTTGACAAAGCTGGCGCTTACGCTATACAGGAGTGGATAGGCATGGTAGGTATTGAGAAAATTAACGGAGACTATTATAGCGTGATGGGATTACCGATAGGCGAGGTGGTAAAAGTGTTGCAGGAATTTGTCTGAACCGGGATTAATGGATTTAAGGATTACCCGGCCTGGTCAATAGTGGATTATACTTTTTATTCAGTATCCGTTTGAACTCTAAACTCTTCGAACCAAAATTCAGCAGCAGGCCGACCTCTAGATTAAATGCTTCACAAATAGTTCAAGGCTTGGGCAAGGTGAACATCTTCAAGGCTGATGATCGCCTTAAGCTCAACACAAACTACGCCACCCACGAGGAAATCTACCCTTCTTGAGCCAATATCCACTCCTTTATAATAAACAGGCATCTCAATCTCCCTCGCAGATAACATACTTCTACGTTCGAACTCCACAGCGAGTGCCCGTTGGTAAATGACTTCCTGGAAACCATTTCCTAAAGCACGATGAACTTCCATTGCTGACGAAATAATCTCTGAAGTAAGCGCCCCATGTTTGTACTCTGTATTCATCTGTTTCAATTTATACGTCTCGGAGAAATACACCTTACCATTCCTGATATTTTAAACATTCGCGGCAATCCTTAAATCCCTTAATCCCGGTCCAGACAAATTACATCCGCCAGTTTCATCCCCACTTCACTACCCAGCGCCACGCCCATACCGCTCATTCTGAACGCACCGAACACCCTGTCGGACACCTGCTTTACTATCGGGCTGCGGGAGGTACCAAAAGCCATAATGCCCGCCCAGCGCTGCTCTATCAGGTAAGGAGTGCCCGGCAATATTATCTCATGTAGTTTTCGCTCCAATGCTACTTGTACCTGCTCCGTAAGGGCGAACTCCGTAGTGGCCTCTGCTTCAAAATCCAGGTTCCGCCCACCGCCTATCAGCACACGTCCGTCTACTTCCCGGAAGTAGTAATATCCTTTATCCATGTGGTACACCCCTTTGAATCTCAGCCCTTCAATCGGTTGCGTTATCAGCACTTGCCCCCGTCCGGGAACGACATCCTCACCGGGTAATAGCTGCCGGGTAAAGGCATTGGTGCAAATGCTCAACGCGCCTGCGTGCAACGCCAGTGGCTCGCAGCGGCTGTGGTCCTTCACTTCCACCAATACGTACCGTTCCGTTTCTTCAAACCGGGTAACTTCCGCCCCTGTCTTTAGCACCACT
The DNA here is from genome assembly GCA_016786665.1 of Flavipsychrobacter sp. Classification (GTDB taxonomy): domain Bacteria; phylum Bacteroidota; class Bacteroidia; order Chitinophagales; family Chitinophagaceae; genus MKUN01. The sequence goes on along the minus strand of JAEUVZ010000019.1, from coordinate 135,657 downwards.
CCCAACTGCATGGCTACCTGCATCAGGGCCCGCAGCATTTTGCCGGTGTGTAGTTCTCCCTCGCAGGTATTTTCTACCAGCGCCCTGGTATGCTCTTTTGAAAAACCGAAGACTTCAATCTTATCATTGGCTAACCTGAATGCGGGCTTTGATGTAATAGGTTGCAGCAGGCTATTGAGGTATTCAATCTTATCCAGCGCGCCCTCCTCCACTTCCTCCCGTCCCAGCAACTCGTAGCTGCCATTGGCAGCATACCCCATCGCTTGGTCTCCCAGCCTGTTCCTAAGCTTTTCCAGGCCCCGTTTACGCCAGCTATACAGCTCCAGTATCTCACCTTCGCTCATAGACTGGCCATAGTCCAGCAGTTCCGTTACGCTGCCCATGCAGGCAAAACCCGCATTGCGCGAGCTGGCACCCGTGGGCAACAAGCCCCTTTCCAATACCAATACACTGGCTGAAGGAAACCGCTCCTTCAACTCGATAGCGGTACTGAGGCCTACGATGCCCGAGCCGATGATAATATGGTCATAATGAATGAAACTCTGTTGCTCCCAGTAACTTATCATTTTCAACCCGGATTAATCAGGTTTGAAGGTAAATTTTATTTTGCTTTTTTACCGAAGAGACGCTGGAAGAAATTCCTTTTCCGAGGCACCTCTATATCTGGAATTTTTCCGTTTATCATTATGCCATCAAGGTAAGTCACAGTATTCCCTGACCTTACGCCGCCCGCATACCGTAAGTCATTTCTTTGCGAATGGACAACACCACTGCCAGCGGTTGCAACCAACGTGGTGATATCCCTGGTTCCGCCAATTAACTGTATGTCTTTCGCTGATACGAGAGTACCATTCTGGCCAATTAGAGGTGCTGTCCATTGCAACTTAAACTCCACCGCAACGTCCTTTACTGCTTCTGCATGCAGTTGATGGTACTCATAATTACTGTTGAATTCAAAAACCAGGGAAACCATACGGGTATCATCGGAGAACGGATTGGCAATATCAAAAAGGCCGTGATCGTCTGTTTCCACCACTTCATTCCCTGCCGTAATTTTTAAGTGTTTAAAAGGGTGCCCATCCACATCTACCGCCTTGCAATAGACTCTTGCATTATTCGGAATGGCTTTTGACTTCGAACCTTCCTGATGCTGGCCGGGCTTGCTTTTCACCTGCGCATCTGCCTGCTTAAAACCCAGAAGCGATATAAATGTCAGTACACCCATCCAAAACCGCACCGGTCTGCGCTCTGGTTTCACCTCATCATACTGATAGAACTTATTTAGCTGGTCTCCGCGATACAGGCCACAAGTGTCTGGCTTCCTTTTCAGAATATCTATAAGTTCTACATCTGTCAGGTTGGTGAAGTCAACTACCTCCCTTTGGCATTTGCCGCAGAACATTCCGCAGTTGGTGCGGGGCATTGCGTCGAAGTTCTCGGCGCAAGGGTTGTCTATTTTCAGCTCAAAGCCCTTTGTAACTTTCATAAGGTCTATTTTAGACGGTTTCTACTCAATAGACGTAATGTAACAGCTGAAACACTAAGAATTAATAAATTGACATATATCGACTGCGCCGCTTCCACCCGGGAGATTTCTCCCTGCGGGCGAAATGACAGCCCTGATTAGGCTTCATTGCCCCCGCTTTCGTACTTTTGCAGCGATTTTCACATACCGCCGGGAGCTAACGACTTTCGGCTTAAGACTTTCGACTACAACATGGAGTATAACTTCCGCGAAATAGAGAAAAACTGGAAACAGGCCTGGAAAGACACCGACATATACAAGGTGAGCAACGATACCTCTAAGCCTAAGTTCTACATACTGGATATGTTTCCTTATCCCAGTGGCGCCGGACTGCACGTAGGCCACCCCCTGGGCTACATCGCCTCCGATATCTATGCACGTTACAAACGCATGAAGGGCTTTAATGTCCTCCACCCTATGGGCTATGATGCCTTCGGCCTGCCGGCGGAACAATACGCACTGGAAACCGGGCAACACCCCGCAGTAACTACGGAAAAAAATATCGCCCGCTACCGCGAGCAATTGGATAATATCGGTTTCTGCTACGACTGGAGCCGCGAGGTGCGCACCAGCGACCCCAAATACTACAAATGGACGCAGTGGATATTCCTGCAACTGTTCCATAGCTGGTACGACCGGCAGGAAAACAAAGCCCGCCCTATAGCAACGCTTATCAGCATCTTTGAACAAGAAGGCAATGCAGAGACCCCTTGCCCCGGAAATGAAGCGCTACGGTTTGATGCCGATACCTGGGCGACATACAGTGAAAAAGAAAAACGCGACGTGCTGATGCAGTACCGCATCGCCTACCTGAGCCATGCCGAAGTGTGGTGGTGCGAAGCACTGGGTACCGTGCTGGCCAATGACGAAGTAGTGAACGGTGTCTCTGAGCGCGGCGGGCACCCGGTGGAGAAAAAGAGGATGCGCCAATGGTTCCTGCGCATTACAGAATATGCGGAAAGGCTCATCAGCAGCCTGGACACGCTCGACTGGAGCGATGCCATGAAGGAAATGCAGCGCAACTGGATTGGTAAAAGCAATGGCGCTGAGGTTACGTTCCATTTGCAGGACTCCGAAAAGGAAATTACGGTTTTCACTACACGCCCTGATACCATCTTCGGTGTTGACTTCCTGGTGGTAGCACCGGAGCATGAATGGGTGGCGGACATCACAGCCGCCGAACAAAAGGCGGAAGTAGAGAAATACCAGCAGTATGTAAAGAGCCGTTCGGAGCGCGAACGCATGAGTGAGGTGAAACAGGTAACAGGTGCCTTTACCGGGGCCTATGCTATCCACCCCCTCAATAAAAAACCTATCCCGGTATGGATTGCGGAATATGTGCTGGCCGGCTATGGCACCGGTGCCATAATGGCCGTGCCAAGTGGTGATGACCGTGACCATGCTTTCGCCAAGCACTTCAACATTCCGATTACTAATATATTCGGTGAGTTATACAATGGAGAAGAAGCATACAGCAGCAAAGAGGGTAAAATACAAGAGAGCGATTTCCTCAGCGGACTGTCAATAAAAGAAGCTACACTGAAAGCTATCGACGCACTCGTAGCATCAGGCGCTGGTAAGAGCAAAGTGAATTACCGCCTCCGTGATGCGGGCTTCAGCCGCCAACGTTACTGGGGAGAGCCGTTCCCGATAGTGTATGTAGACGATGTGCCCTATGCGCTGGATGAGCCCGAGGTAACCCTTAGCCCGAAGGAAAAAGAAAAACACGCACAGCTACCCCTGGTAGAGAAATACACTCCCGGTCCTGAAGGACAAGGCCCGCTGGCCAATGTAGATGATTGGGTAAATACATCCGTGGGACGGATGGAAACCAACACCATGCCCGGCTATGCCGGCAGTAGCTGGTATTTTCTCCGCTACATGGATCCGCATAATGATAGTGAGTTCGCAAGTAAAGAAGCCACCAGCTATTGGCGCGAGGTGGACCTGTACATAGGCGGCACCGAGCACGCAGTAGGCCACCTGCTCTACAGCCGCATGTGGACGAAAGCATTGTACGACCTGGGCTTCATTTCTTTTGATGAACCTTTCAAAAAACTGGTGAACCAGGGAATGATACAGGGGAGTTCGAGGTTTGTATATAGGTTAGTAATTAAGCCTAAAAATCAGAATAAGCAACCTATTGAGTTCCCTATATTCATCTCGTGGACTATTTATGAAAACTACAGAAACAAGAGATTATCTGATAGTGAATTGCTAGAACTTGTAAACCAACATAGTATAGAAGCGCATTATGCTATTGCACCTGATAAAGGTGATTCATATGAACTTGCACTTGTACCGATGCACGTTGATGTAAGCCTAGTGGAGGGCGTCGTTTTGAAAATCGATGCATTTCGGAATTGGAGGGAAGAATACAAGAAAGCAATAATTGTTCCCGAAGGAATTCAAGACATAAAATACATCTGCGGAGCAGAAGTAGAGAAAATGTCGAAGTCGAAGTACAATGTCGTTAACCCGGATGACATTGTAGCGCAATACGGTGCAGACACCTTCCGTATGTACGAGATGTTCCTGGGGCCGATAGATGTGAGCAAACCCTGGGATACCAAGGGCATTGAAGGTGTACACCGCTTCCTGAAGAAGATGTGGCGCTTATACTTCGACGAGCAAACAGGCCTGGTAGTAACCGAGGAGCCCGCCACCGAAGCCGAACTGAAAGCGCTGCACAAAACCATCAAAAAAACAGGCGAAGACATAGAGCGCTTCTCATTCAATACCGCCGTGAGCCAGTTCATGATATGCGTGAACGAACTCTCTACGCTGAACTGCCACAAGCGCGAGGTGCTGGAAAAGCTGGCCATACTTATCTGCCCGTTCGCACCACACATGGCGGAGGAACTCTGGAATAAGTTAGGTAACAGCGGCAGCGTTATCACCGCCAGCTTCCCTGCATACGAAGAACGATACGTAACAGAAAATACCAAGAAGTACCCCGTAGCCGTAAATGGCAAACCGAGGGTGGAAATGGAATTTGCCCTGGATGCCGAGCAGTCACTGATAGAAAAAGAAGTGCTCGCCGACCCCACCATCATTAAGTGGCTGGAAGGTAAGGAGCCTAAGAAATTCATCTACGTAAAAGGCAAGATGATAAACGTGGTGGTGTAGCAGCCACCACCCAACGCCCCCCAAAGGGGAACGGTGAAGTATATAAATAACGAATACTCCATAACGTTTTGGAGCAACGCTGAAAAAGAACTTAGGTATGAATACAAGCACTAAAAAAACGATATTCTTTCTGTCATTTTTCTTCCTGCTCTCAGCGGGCTTTATGTACTATTACTGGAAGACCAAGAAGGACAGCCCCGGCGAGGGTAAGCTAAAGATAGTAGGCACCAGCAAAGTAGGCCCCTTCTCCTTCATCAGCCAGGAAGGCAAGACCATTACCGATAAAGATGTAGCGGGCAAGATTCGCGTGGTGGAGTATTTCTTCACTACGTGTAAAGGCATCTGCCCCAAAATGAACGAAAGCCTGGCAACGGTGTATGAGCAGTACCGTCACGACAACGAGGTGGTGTTCCTCTCACACACGGTAGACCCCGTGCACGATACCGTTGGCGCTATGATGGCCTATAGCCAGAAGTTCAACGCCGACCCGCAGCACTGGATATTCCTGACCGGCGAGAAACAAGCACTGTACAATATGGCGCGCTACAATTACCTCATCAGCGCCCAGGACGATACCAGCGGTGTAAGCATCGACAAAGACTTTATACACGATAATCACTTTGTACTGGTAGACCGCGAAGACAACATCCGCGGATTCTACGACGGGCTGGACCAGGTAGAAGTTAAGCGGCTGATAACCGACATCAAACGGCTGAAAGAAGAAAAGTAAGGCGCCTATTTATTCAGCGTATAGCCCAGCAGCAGCCAGCCTATCACCACATAGGGGGCGGGTATCTTGGTAAAATTCAGGATGGCGAAGGTTATGGCCACCACCACCAGGTTGGTCCACTCAAAATCCATAGTCTGGAACAGGATAATGCCCGATGCCCACATGATACCTACTATAGCGGCGTTGATGCCTTCCAGCGCCCGGTAAATAATAACGTGCTGCTTCAGCTTCTGATAAATGGGAAAGAAGAAAAACAACAGCAACGTGCTGGGCAGGAACACGGCGATGGTGGCCAGTATACTGCCAAACAACTGTCCGCCTACCCCATAGCCAAAATGGTGCATGGCCAGCCCACCGGCATAAGCACACACCGAAAACACCGGCCCCGGAACCGCCTGCACTATCCCGAATCCCGTTAGCAGCTCCGGAGTGGTGACCACCGGCTCCATGCCCAGCGCCCTGGGCCGGGTTACGAACTGCAGCAGCATCAGGTATTGCAGTGCCTGGCCTCCGCCAAATACGATAGTGCCGAAACGGTAAAAATTCTCAAACAGGTTAAAGAGCGGTGCGTTCTGCCAGTTGTTGGTACGCGCCAGCAGGCTCAGCGCGCCAGCTACCAGGAAGAGGGCCCCGAAGAGCCACAGGTTCATCCAATTGATTTTCTTGGGCTTGTGCTGCGGGTCGGGGATGCGTTTATCGCTGAAGTTGCTGATAACGCCCGCCACTACCAGCAGCGCTGGAAACACCCAGGGCTGGTGCAGCACCAGGGTCACCAGCAGGCAACCCGTCATTATCCCTATGGTAGCTACGTGCTTGATGCTGTTCTTCATCATCCGCGCCGCGGCATAGCACACAAACCCCACCGACATGGGCTGAATGTACTTAAAGACCGTAGTCTGAATATTCCGGGTATCTATATAAGTGATAAGAAAAGAAAAGGCGGACATAATGAGCACCGCCGGCATTATCCACAGCAACAGCGAGAGAATAGCCAGGGGCACTCCGCCCCGCTTCATGGCTATGAGCATTACCGTTTGGGTAGAGGACGGGCCAGGCATCATCTGGCAGAAGGCATTATATTCCAATAATTCTTCTTCCGTTACGTCGTGACGCTTTTCTACAAACGTCTTAATCATCATCCCCATATGGCCCTGCGGACCGCCAAAGGCGGTAAAGGCATAGTAGGTAACTGCCCGCAGGAATGGCAAATGACGGAGGAACATCTTTTATAATATAATTACCGTTTCGAAATTTAGCCACAAAAAACGGTAAATCGGCGGAAAACTGGAATTTAATCCTTCTGTTTTGTATCTTGCAGCCACAAATTTAGCACGGTAATGAACCAATTAATGCTCAACGCTTTTTACGATACAGTAAATGAACATATCGGACCCGTACTTGCCTGGACTTTCGGGCTGCTCCTTACCATAGAGCTCATCTATGTAATGTTCAAGTACCTCGGTTCTGAAGATAAAAAATAACCGCATTGTCCTCACAAGGATCCAATATTGCGCATATTAGAAAGGATTACCGCATGGCGGAGCTCGACGAAGCTACCGCGGGCGATGATCCTTTAGTTTTTTTCGGCCGGTGGTTTTCCGAGGCTGAAAAAGCCCGGGTACTGGAAGTAAACGCCATGACCCTGGCCACCGTTGATGCGGAGCACAAACCACACGCCCGCATAGTATTATTGAAGGGCCTGGACGATAAAGGGTTTGTATTCTATACCAACTACCAAAGCGCCAAGGGCCACAACCTGGATGCCAATCCCTTTGTTTCATCTGTTTTCTTTTGGGGAGAGCTGGAACGTCAGGTGCGTATAGAGGGTATTGCTGAAAAAGTGGAAACAACCGAGAGCGACCAATACTTTTCCTCCCGGCCTGAGGGAAGCCGCATAGGCGCCTGGGCATCTCCCCAAAGCCGCATCATTTCTTCCCGCGAAGTACTGGAAGAAAACTACCAGATGTACACCGATAAATTTGGCGCACAGGTTCCCCGGCCACCACACTGGGGTGGTTACCGCATCATTCCGCACCGCATAGAGTTCTGGCAGGGAAGGAGCAGCCGCATGCACGACCGCATCCTTTTCGTGTATGAAGAGGGCCGGTGGAGAAAGTTCCGCCTGGCTCCGTAAGCCGCTACCAGCTTGACTTTCAGCGATTTCAATTTATCATTTTTACCGCCGAATATACCGTTTTACTTATTGTTAAGCGTTAGATATTAACGCCCCAATAACAACGCAACTGTTCCCCAGCCTTGTTTTTCACCCTATCTTCGACCTTCGAAATACACATAGTGTTTCCCTGTTCTTCCTGGTACTGTTTTTGCCACCGGCCCACGGCTCTGAGACCGGCAGCAACCAACAGGTTTAGAAAAGTGACCACTTTTCACGGGAGCGAACTCATATCCGTAAAGAAGAGAAAAAAAGAGCCACAGAAGCCTTGAGAAAGCTTCGACAGATTGAGTGAATATTAAACAAACAAACTTAGACACTTTAACAAGGTTTATTATGCGTCAGTATATCTGTTTTATCCTGCTGCTGGGCACACTCGCCGCCTCTTCCTGTGCCACACAGAAGAGCTCGGTTTATTTCTCCGAGAACAGCCCCGTGAGTAGCGCCAACTATACCCAGAAAATGGACAAGCCCGGCGAGCTGGGAGTGCAGCCCAACGATGTGCTCTCTATACACGTTACTACCATCAGCAGCATGGCGGAAAAGACCCCCATCAATATATTTAATGATGGCGGCACCAGCTATACCGTTTCGGAAACGAACGCCGGCGGAGCAGGCGCCATGCAAACCAACGGCTACCTGGTAGACGCCAACGGCAATATAGACTTTCCCGTACTGGGCAAAATATATGTAGCCGGCAAAACCACCCGCCAGGTGAAAGAAATGCTGGCGTCCAAACTGAAGGATTACCTGAAAGACCCGGTAGTGGAAGCACGTATTATCAACTACCGCGTTACGGTGCTGGGAGAAGTTAACCGGCCGGGAACCGTTTCGGCGCCCAACCACCGGGTGAGCGTAGTGGAAGCACTGGCGGCGGCAGGTGATATTATGATCACCGGGCGCAAGGACAACATACTGGTGATACGCGAAACCGATGGCGTTCGCGAGTTCGCCCGCCTGGACCTCAACAGCACCAATGTATTTAACAGCCCATATTTTTACCTGAAGCAAAATGATATAGTATATGTAGAGCCTGCCCGTATCCGCCGCCAGCAAAACAGCGAGTTTACGCAGGTTTACCTGCCGGTGGTTTCATCAGTGGTTTCTACCCTGCTGGCCGTATATGGTATCGTAGTTCTCAGCCAATAAAAACACCATGGAAAACACAAACCAACAATTTTCCGAAAAGATCCTGAAGCAGTTTAATTCGTCGTTCGATTTTAAACGGCTGGCCGGGTCTATACTCAGCAACTGGTACTGGTATGTACTCGCCTTAACATTTACTGTTTCAGCGGGCTACCTCTACATTCGCTACACCACCAAGCAATATGCTATCAAGAGTTCCATTCTTATAGACGAGAACCAGGAAAACAGCACCAAAAACCTGCTGAGCAAACTGGAAAGCGGAAAGGAAAGCAGTCCCTCCGTAAACATCTACAACGAGATGTTCATTCTTAAGAGCCAGGACTTAATTAACCAGGTTATCGACTCGCTGAACCTGAACGTACGCTATCACTCCATAGGTAATGTAAAAGAGACCGAAATATACGAGGAGTGCCCTTTCCGTATCGTGTTTAACCAGGGCGGCTACAAACTGGAGCCTACCACGGAACTGATAGCCCGCCAGAAAGCTCCCGGGGTATTTGAGTTGCGTTTTGCCGACCAGGTAGTAAGCGTGAACACCGATACCTATACCGACCTGCCATTCGGGACGTTAAAAATAGTGTACACCGTAGGGCCTAAAGTAGACACCGGTTATTTTAGCAATGGTACCGAATTTAAAATACGCATCGAAAACCCGATGGAAACAAACCGGAATATACTCCGGGCGCTGAAAGTAACCCCCGGCGATGGCCGTACCAGCCTGCTGGACCTCAGCATTAACGACAACCTACCGCAGCGCGGGGTTGACTTTATGAATGCGCTCATCTACTTCTACCAGAAGAAAGAGCTGGAGAACATTACCCGCAGCGCGGCCCGCACCCGTGAGTTCATCAACCGCAGCAAGGGTAGCATGATACAAGACCTCCGCACGATGGATACCATGGTGGAGAACATTAAGGTAAACAACGAGGTAGTAGATCCGCAGGCGCAGTCTGCCAGCTACCTGACGGAGAAAACCATGAATGAGCAGCGCATCAACCAGCTCACCACACAAAAACAAGCGATAGCCAACCTGCAGCAGATACTATCTTCTAACAAGAACCAGGTAATTGCCGGGCTGGGTGTAGACGACCCCATACTGCTGAACCAGGTAACACTCTACAATGCCGCGGTGCAACGCCTGGATGACCAGCTGGCTAACTACGGACCTTCGCACCCCTCTATACAGCAGGTGACCAACGAACTGGCATCTATGCGCCGCCGCTTGCTGGATGCCACCGAACGCATCTACAACTCGCTGAACATCAGCCTGCAGAGCGCTAACCGCAACGTAGCCGTGAGCAGCAGCCGTATAAAGGCCGTGCCCGAAATAGACCGTACCATTAAAGATGTACGCCGTAATTATGATGTATCGCAAAATGTCTACCTCTACCTCTACCAGAAAGGAATAGAGAACGAGATATCCATGTATGCCGCAACTAATAAATCTAAAGTTGTTATCGCGCCATTCTCCAGCCCTGCGCCTATCTCACCGGTAAACAAGAACGTGTACCTGGCGATGATGGTACTGGGGCTGATGATACCAACCCTGGTGCTGGTGATAAAGGAACTGCTGAACAACCGCGTCATCAATGAGAATGACATCGAGTCGCTCACTACTATCCCTATCATTGGTTCGGTAAGCCTGTCGGAGGATACTAATGGAAAAGAAAATTCCATAGTAGTAGGCCCGCACGTGCGCACTGGTATAGCGGAACAATTCCGCCTCATACGAGCCAACCTCGAATTCATGTCGGCCTCCAGTGAGAAGAAGGTATTCGTGATCACCTCCAGCACCAGCGGAGAAGGTAAGTCGTTCGTGTCCATCAACCTGGGCATCACGATGACGCTGGCTAAGAAGCGCGTGGTAATTATGGAGTTTGACCTGAGAAAGCCCCGCATCAGCTCTTACCTGGGCCTGAGCAACGAAGGCGGTATCAGCGGCTACCTGGCCGGCATATCCGACCTGAGCCAGGTACTGAAAGCGTCGGGCGTACACGAGAACCTTTATATCGCCAATTGCGGCCCCATACCTCCCAACCCCGGAGAACTGCTGGTACTCCCTACCTGCAAAGAACTGATTGACGAACTGCACGAAATGTTTGACGTGATCATCATCGATACCGCGCCTATCGGCCTCGTGTCTGATGCGCTGATACTGTCTCAATATGCTACCATCAATATGTTCGTGGTACGCCAGGCCTACACCGTGAAAGACCAACTCCGTATGTTCGACGTACTGAACAAAGACAAGAAGCTGCACAACCCGGCCATTATCTTCAATGGCGTGGAGTTCAAGAAAAAGTACGGATATGGTTATGGGTCCGGCTATGGATATGGTTACAGCTACGGCCAGGGATATGGCGCAACAGGCGAAGAACCGAAAAAGAAGAAAAAGAACCCCGTATCAAAGTTTTTCACAAAATAGGCCCAATAGCTCCTGTTCTGCAGGAGCTATTGGCATACTTATAACAACAAAGCTTTATTTTTACCAATAGCTGTAAAGCTTAAACTGAACAAGGGATAATGAACGCCAGAGGGGGCAGCATTTTTAGTGCCGTAAGTAAACTTCAGAGAATTTTCACACCTAAGCAGCGGAAACGCTTCCGGGTACTGGTGTTCTTTACTTTTATCAGTTCCATTACCGACCTGCTGGGATTGTTCACCGTTATCCCGGTCATAGGCCTGGTGCTTTCCGATACCTTTTATAATACCTTCATCACGCGGGTACCGGCCCTCGCGGGGCTCGACAAGCAGCACCTGCTGATGCTCTCCGTGGGTATATTTACCGCGCTCATTATACTCAAGAACCTCTTTGGCCTGTACATCAACAAAATGCAGGTGCGCTTTGTTGAAGGATTGTTTGTCAGCTCTTCTATGAACGTGTTGCGCAATATCTACCGCAGGTCGCTCACAGAGTTGCAGAAAGACTCTTCCAATCACTGGATTCAAAAACTGACCAGTATGCAGGTAGACCTATGCAGCTACGCGGCCATTTCCCTTATCATAGTTATTAACGAGGCCATCGTTTTCGGGCTCACGGCTATCATCCTCTGCTGGGCCAACTGGCAACTGTTCCTGCTAATGGTTTGTGTAATAATACCGGCCATGGGCTTCTTCTACATGCGGGTGAAGAAAATGATTAAAGAGGCAGGAACGGAACGGAGCAATAACGAAATAAAACTGCGTGAAAGCGCGCAGGAAATGATACTGGGATATACCGACATAAAAATAGCCGGTACGGAGCAGAACTTTAAGGCCCACTTTGAAGACACCGCCCGCAAGTACAGCATCTTCCAGGGGAAGCTGGATTTCATGCTGTTTATACCTACCCGTATTATAGAGGTAGCGATATTCTTTTGCGTAGTGCTGATAATGCTCTACGGCATTTACTTTATAGGCAATACCGAAGCGATAATAACGCTCATCAGCCTTTTCGGTATAGTAGCGTACCGGAGCGTCCCTTCTATCAACCGTTTCGTAATAGCCGCCAACAACATAAATACTAACCAGTTCATTCTGAACGACCCGGACTTTGCTTACATGGAGTATGAGCCGGACAGCGATATACCCGCCATGCCCTTCCGGGAAGCCATCACCTTCCGGAACGTATCGTACCGCTACAGCCAGGACACCAGGAATGTGATAGAAAACTGCAGCCTGCGCATTGAGAAAGGAGAAAAAATAGGCATAATAGGAAAGTCAGGGGCGGGAAAATCGACACTGGTGAGTAACATACTGGGCTTTTTGCAACCCACCTCCGGCAGCATACATGTAGACGGCAAAGAGCTCACCGGCAATAACATCGCCGAATGGAGAAAGATAGTGGGCTACGTGCGCCAGGAGGTATTTATTATGAATACCTCCCTGCTGCAAAATGTAGCCATTGGCGAAAACGCCGATTCTGTAGACCTTGATAAACTGTGGTACGCACTGCGGATGTCCAGCCTGGAAAGCCTGGTGAAGGAACTGCCCGAGGGTATCTATACCGTGCTGAACGAAGGAGGCAACAATCTGTCGGGCGGGCAGAAGCAACGGATAGCGATAGCACGCGCTTTGTATAAAGGCGCAAAAGTGCTGGTATTCGACGAAGCGACATCCGCGCTGGACGCACAAACTGAAGAAGAGATTACGAATGCCATACAACGCCTGGGAAGCGAAGACCTGACGATCATAATAATTGCGCACCGCTATACTTCACTGAAGTACTGCAACCGCATATATGAGCTGCAAAACGGCCAGCTCAGTTCGTCTTTCGCTTACAGCGAGCTAATAAAAGAATAATACACCTATTTTATTTCAGATGAAAGTTTACGTTATTAACATGGAACGCAGCGTCCAGCGAAGAAAATCGATGGAGCAGCATCTCGGCCAGATGGGTATTCCGTTTGAAATCATCCGGGCGATTGACGGCAATACTTTGCCGGACGGCTTTATGCAGCAGCCCCTGGGCCGGCAGATAGAACTGAGCAAATCGGAACTGGGCTGTATGCTGTCGCACCTGAAAGCGTATAAAGCGCTGGCGGAAAGCGACCATGAATTCGCACTGGTACTGGAAGACGACATACTAATTACGGAACTGAACATGCCCGCCATGTTTGAAACCCTGAAACACTTCCTGAACAGGAATACCATAACACTGCTCACCTACTTTGGCGTGCGCGATGAGAAGGTGTACCTTAAAAAAGTCCTCGGCTTGAAAGACATACAGGGAGCAGGTGAAAAGTATTACATCTGCCAGCCCTCAGCCGCCAATAACCTGGCGCGGGCGGGCGCTTACATTATACCGCGCAGTATTGCGGCAGCCATCGTAGATTTCCACGCGGCGCAGATACACTGCCGGGCCGATGAATGGGAGGTGTACCAACAGCACGGCCTCATTGAAACCCTCAACTGCCTGTATCCCATGCCGGTAACGGAAAATTACCAGCACGGCTCGGAAATAAACTATACCCGGAATGCCCTTGAGATGATCGGTAAAAAAATCATTACCTGGACCATCTACCAGAACATACCGGTACTCACCTACTTATTTAAGAAACGCCGGGCGTCTTACTCCGCCAGGCACAAAAATATTATACTCGAAAACTAACGTAGTATTTTAATTGCATAATGTGTGGATTCAGCGGCTATACTACCAACTATAATTCCACCTCGGTAAAGGAGGGGGCGGAATCCATACGCCATCGCGGGCCCGACGCACATGCCTACTACCAGGATGAGCACTTCACTCTCTCCCACCACCGGCTATCTATTATCGACCTGTCGGAGCACGCCAATCAGCCCTACCATTTTGAGCACCTGGTGCTGGTGTATAACGGAGAAATCTACAACTACCAGGATATCCGCCGGCAACTTACCGACAAAGGCTACACGTTTAGTACCAACTCCGATACCGAAGTACTGATAAAAGCATTCCATTGCTGGAACTTAAAAGCACTGGACAAATGCATCGGCATGTTCGCCTTCGCGGTGTACAATACCAGGGAGCGGAGCATGTACCTTTGCCGCGACCGGATGGGGGTAAAGCCACTCTACTACACGCTGGAAAACGGGCTGGCATTCGGCAGCGAACTACGCACCATTATACCGGTGCTGGACAATAAAGAGACAGACCCCGACAGTGTGTACGAATACTTCCGCCTGGGCTACATCTCTGCCGACAAAACGATATTCAAAGCAGTAAAGAAACTGGAGCCCGGGCACTACCTCTGCTACCGCGGTGGCGAAGCCACTACCGGTGCCTACTGGAAACCAGCGGATGCATTCCGCAGCTCTATACCGGAAGGCAACGCCCGGGAATGGGAAGAGCGGCTGCACCACCTGATGAAAGACGCTTTCAGCCTGAGGATGGTAGCCGATGTGCCCGTAGGTGTATTCCTGAGCGGGGGCATTGACAGTTCCCTGGTTACCGCCATCCTGCAAAAGCATCACGGCAACATACACACCTTCACCATCGGCTTTGACGATGCCCGGTACAACGAGGCCCACATGGCCAGGAAGGTAGCGGAGCACCTCGGCACCAGGCACACGGAATTCACCCTGGATGCCGGCGATGCGAATGACATGCTGGGCCACTTCTACGATATATACGACGAACCCTTTGCCGATTCCTCCGGTATACCCACCGCTATCGTGTCGCGCCTGGCGGCAAAGGCCGGCATCAAAGTGGTCCTTTCGGGCGAGGGAGGCGACGAACTCTTCTGCGGTTATGGCCGCTACCCCGACACGGTACGCCTGTTCAAAAAAGCCAATACGGTTCCCCACATAGTGCGGGCGCCCTTTGCAAAGGCAACACGCGCACTGTATAAAAGCCGCGTGGCTCAATCAATCTACCGCGGAAACGCCGAACACAAGATAGCGGCCCTGTCGGAACTACTCGACTCGCGCGACCTGGGCAGCTTCTACAACAATCATATAGCCAACCAGGCAGGGGTGGAGCTGAATAGCATGCTACAGCAGCGGCCCTCCGATAACTACACCCGCGAGATTATCTCGGAAGATATGGAAGGATTGATGTTCTACGACATGACCACCTATCTGCCCGACGACCTGCTCATAAAAATGGACCGGGCAACTATGTACAGCAGTATTGAAGGCCGCGAGCCATTCCTGGACCACCGGATAGTGGAACTGGCGCTGCAAATGCCCGCTGAATACAAATACCGGGATGGCCAGAGCAAGTGGATACTCCGCCAGGTGCTGGGCCAGTACATACCCGAAGAATATTACAACCGCCCTAAACAAGGCTTCTCTATACCTATATTCAAATGGTTCGCCCGGCATATGGACGAATTATTCGCACATTATTTTGATAAATCAAGGCTGGATAAAACCGGCATTTTCCATTCCGCCGAAGTACTTAATGAGTACAGCAAGTACCAGTGGAATAAAAAGCACGGCAAAGAATACAACATCGAAAAAATGTGGCGCATTCTCAGCTTTATGATGTGGTGGGATAAATGGCACTCGAAACTCTAACATGAAAAACGTACTGATCATAGGGTCTGAACTGGGGGGAGGTGGCGCACAGCGCTCCTTCTCGTTGTTGAGCCTGTACCTGGAAAAGCTGGGCTACGGGGTTACCCTCTGTATTATTTCCGGTACCGACCGCACCAGCTACTACGAAACGTGTAAGGACATCCTATTCATAGACCCGCCCGTAAAAAGTTCGCGGCTGGCAAAAGTATCCGCATGGCGATACCGGATAAAGAAACTGAAAGAACTAAAGAAAGAACGCCGCATAGATGTCTCCATCAGCTTCCTTGAAGGCCCTGATTACGCCAATGTGCTCAGCCGGGGAAAAGAAAAAGTAGTACTGAGCATCCGTGGCTCTAAAGCCTACGATAAAGTAATTGCCGGGTGGGCCGGAAAGGTGAGAAAAAAAATCCTGATTCCGTTCCTGTACCGGAAAGCGGATGAGATAGTTTGCGTTTCCTCCGCTCTTGCGGACGAACTGCACCGCTACTTCAACCTCGACCGAAACCGGCTGCGTACTATCTACAACTTCTATGAGAACGACCGCATAGTAGCACAAAGCAGGGAGCCGCTTACCGAAGAAGAGCAAAAAATATTCTCCCGGCCCGTTATCGTTACCTCGGGCAGACTGCACGTATCCAAAGCGCAGGATAGCCTGCTGCGCATACTGGCCCGTGTGAAGGGAACGATAAATGCACGGCTGATGATACTGGGGCAGGGAGAACTGAAAAGCTACCTGGAAAACCTGGCAGGCGAACTGGGACTGAAAGTTTGTGACTGGACGGAATCGCCACGGGATACCGATGCCGACGTATACTTTATGGGCTACCAGCACAATGCCTTTAAGTACTATCGCCACAGCCGGTTATTCGCGCTGTCCTCCTCCTGGGAGGGATTCCCCAATGTGTTTGCGGAAGCGCTCATCTGCGATTTGCCCGTAGTTAGTACCGACTGCTATACCGGCCCGCGCGAAATACTGAACATACATGGCCTCACCACCCAAACAGAAGACGCGCACCGTACCAGCATAGGTTCCTTGTTACCAATGCTTGATAAAATAGACGAAAAACGATTTGATACCTGGGCGAAAGAAATTGTATATTGGCTGCAGGCACCTAAACCCACAAAAGAGGATTTCGAAAAACTGACCAACCGCTTTACCCGCGATGAAATGCTGAAAAAATGGGTAGAGGTGGTGGAAAACAAAACACCATGAAAATTTTAATAGTAGACAGTTCCATTGCTTTTACGGGCGCGTTCAATTGTGCGGTTACCGAGGCGGAACTGTTATCGGGAAACCATGAGTTTTCGTTCGTGCTTCCACAGCAAAGCAACCTTCGCCCCTACCTGGAACAGAAAGGCTTTAAGGTACACATGCTGCCGATGGTAGAGATACGCAAATCGCTGACCAGCATGGTTACCTACCTCCCGGCCCTCTACAAAAATGCTCGCTTGCTTAAAAAAATCGTGCAGCAGGAACAGATAGATGTAGTGCAGATGAACGACTTCTACAACCTGCTGGGCGTGATGCTGAAACGAATGGGCTACACGGGCAAACTGATAACGTACGTCCGGTTCCTGCCCATGTCCAGGCCGGCACCACTTCGAAAATTATGGACCACCTACGCGCAGCGGTACTCCGATAAAGTCATTACCGTATCGAAAGTGGCGATGAGCCAGTTGCCGCCCCACCCCAACACATCATTTATCTACGACCCTATAAACCTGCAAGAGAAACTTTCGCCTAAAGAGTATACACCCGGCCCTACGGTAAACATCCTCTTCCAGGGGAACTACATCCGGGGCAAAGGACAGGACGCCGGCCTGGAAGCTTTCGCGATAGCCTACCGCAACAACCCCGCCATACGCCTCACCTTCTCAGGTGGCGACATGGGGCTGGAAAAGAACCGGGAATACAAAGAGCAATTGCAAAACCGGGTAAAAGAACTGGGACTGGAGCAGGTAGTAACATTTACCGCCTTCGCGCCCAGCGTGGAACAAGGTGTAAAAAATGCGGATATAGTGCTCAACTTTTCCGAATCGGAATCTTTTTCTATGACGTGCCTGGAAGCGTCCTTCTTTGGCACGGCTTTAATAGCTACCAGGTGTGGCGGCCCGGAGGAAATAATTGTTGATGGCGAAACAGGTTTCCTGGTACCGCTGCACGACTATCCGGCCGCGGCGGAAGCCATTTTGAAACTGGCGGGCGATGCCGGGCTTCGTAAGTCGTTCGCTACCGCCGCCCGGCAACGGGTGATGCGGGAGTTCCCCGCAGAAAAGTTTGTAGTGGAATTTGAAAAAATATTAGCAGAACTGAATTAATGCCTCAAAGAACGAACATACTCTTCCTGGTACCTTACCCGGAACGCCGTGCACCATCACAGCGCTTCCGCGTAGAGCTGTTTGAGCCCTACCTGGCAGAGGCGGGCATCCCTTATACCATAAGCCCCTTCCTGGATGCGCCCACCTGGGATGTTCTCTATAAAGAAGGCAACAGCGGGAAAAAAATAGCCGGCATACTCAAGGGATACCTCCGTCGTATCAAAAACGCACTTTGGGATGTACGCAAGTATTCGCATGTATTCATCCACAGAGAGGCGGCACCGCTGGGGCCTCCCATATTTGAATGGATCATCGCCCGACTCTGGCGCAAGAAGGTCATTTATGATTTCGACGATGCTATCTGGATTCCCAATACCAGCAGCCAGAACAAAATAGCCTCTCTGCTAAAGGCTAACTGGAAAGTGAAACACATCTGTCGCTGGTCGGCTACCGTAACAGCAGGCAACGAATACCTGGCAGCCTTCGCCGCTAAGCACAACAACAACGTTACGCTGCTGCCTACCTGTGTAGATGTAGAGCAGGGACACAGCAAGATAAAAGAACACCGCACGGACAGCATCATTATAGGCTGGACGGGCAGCCATTCTACCCTTCCCTTCCTGGATGCGCTGGTTCCGGTATTGAAAGAACTTCATTCAGAAATGAACTTCACCCTGCTGGTAATAGCAGACAAAAAACCCGATTACGATATACCCGCCTTAATGTACATACCCTGGCGGGAGGATACCGAAATTGAGGACCTGCTGCATACCGATATTGGCATTATGCCCCTCACGCCCGATGCCTGGAGCGAAGGAAAATGTGGCTTTAAGCTCATTCAATACCTGGCGCTGGGCATACCCGCAGTTGCATCACCCGTGGGAGTGAACCGGCAAATAATAGAACCCGGCGTAAACGGGTACCTGGCGGCATCACCCGCCGAATGGAAGACCTACCTGCTGCAACTGATGAA
This sequence comes from Flavipsychrobacter sp., assembly GCA_016786665.1. Taxonomy (GTDB): domain Bacteria; phylum Bacteroidota; class Bacteroidia; order Chitinophagales; family Chitinophagaceae; genus MKUN01. The sequence continues at coordinate 116,684 of JAEUVZ010000019.1, read as the reverse complement.
AGACACCGAAGTGCGCAAAAAGATGGGGGCCGCCGGACGTCAGAAGATGGTTTCCGGCTACAGCACACAATCAATGAAAGAACGATTTCTCGGTTTGTTCCGCTAAGAGCGGAAAGAGAATATGTTGCTGGTGATGGGCTTGTTCTTGTAATAAACAAGCACCAGCGCCAGGCCATAGAACGGCAAGCAAGGTATCCGGTACCGCGACAAGGCACCAAAGTTGTACGAAGATATCCCTACCGCGAAGGCAAACACAATCGCAAAAATGAGACAGAACTGTATCGTTGGGTCGGCCTTTATGGTTCGCCACACACGCCCCAGCCCTACACTCACTACCACCTTTATAGTTACCCACATAAAGAGCATCGCTTCTACCGCATTCAGCAACTGTATGGGCTTACGCGTCTCCCAGATATACGGACGAAACAAACTTACGTTTACCGCCAGCGGAAACTTCTTCAGCATACCGGCGATACTGGGTTCAAAATCGCCCAGCGTATAACCGGAGCCATCATCACCCGATACGCCCTTAATATAGTCGCGGGTTATAGTAGATGTCTGCGCCACCTCTTGCAGCGAGTAGCGCCCCAGGCTCTTGGAAAACGCGCTGGAAAAGTACACCAGGCCCCCCACCGAAAAAATGATAAAGAACGTCTTCACCGCCAGCCGCACCGAGCTGTTCGCGATATTGTGCGAGTAGGTAAACAATATCCACAGGGCCAGCGCCGGTATGAACGCCAGTAATATATACACCTTGATAACCGCAACCAGGTAAAAGCTGACGATAGTGAGTACAATGTTCTGCGTGGTAAAATCCCGGTGTATCAGCAGGCGGAAAGCGCCATAGGTCATCCAGCCCAGCCCGAACATACAGATTGTGTCCTTAAAGATACCGGAACCCCACATGATGGTGCTGGGTATGTACAACGTACATATGGCTACAAACTTCAGGTAGGCAGGGTACTTTAAAGCGAAGGTGCGGAACAGCGCCCACATGCCCGTAAAGGAAATAACACCGAAAACCACCGCCGTTGGCAGGTAGGTATTGAAGGTCAGGATGTTGATAAAGGCTGTGATGGCCACGATGGTGTACTCCGCCGGCGACTCGTACCAGGCCATTATCTGCCGGGTGTACTCGTAATATTCTGAGTCGTAAGGGCTGGGTACCCGGAAAACAAGGGAAAGCCATTTGCCGGTCGACTCATCGAACGCGTCGTTCACGATCTGTGCGTGCCGGTAATACTCGGAAGTATCCCCCCCGCCATAATAATACTGGTAAATGAGCCCTATAAAGATAGCGCCACCTATCTTAAGGCTGAGGCCGGGCATAAAATACTTACGCCAGGGATGACCAACCGGGTAGCGCCGTTCGCGGAAGATAAATGCGATAATATAAATTATCAGCAAATAGAATGGCAGTAACAGGTAGTCAAGTAAATTTATAAAATAATCCATTTACTTTTGGGTTCTCTTTTTGAGCATTACGTTTACAACCATTTCTCCTGCGCATGTGTGGCATTACAGGTTACTATGCTTATAAAGAAAAGCATAGCACTAACATAGCAAAAATATCACAGTCAAATCTTAAGCACTCGTTAAGGGGGCCGGATAGCGGTAATATTTACAACGATTTTAACATTGCGCTGGGGCACCGCCGCCTTTCCATCATCGATACATCATCGGTAGCCAATCAACCCATGAGCGACGCCTCCGGAAGATATGTGCTGGTTTTCAATGGCGAAATATTCAATTACCGGCAGCTATCCGAGCAATACCTGGGCGATACCTGGCGGCGAATAGGTGGCCCCAAAACCTCCTCCGACACGGAAGTACTTTTATACCTGCTGGCCGAGTACGGCACCGGCGCATTGGAATGGCTGAGTGGCTTTTTCGCCTTTGCCTTCTACGATAAGGAAACCGGCAAACTCATACTCGCCCGCGACCGTTACGGAAAAAAACCGCTGAACTATTATATGGGCAACGGCTTTGTGGCCTTCGCTTCTGAAATGAAAGCGCTACTGGAGTACGGCATTCCCAAAGAGATTGACTACACCGTTGCTAATCAATACTTTCAGCTGAACTATATCCCTCAGCCACAGAGCATACTAAAGGGAGTGGCTAAGCTGAAGCCGGCGCACTACCTGGTATTCTCCCCCAACGGGCTGGAAGAATATGCGCCCTTCTACACACTCGCCACACACCCGGAACGCTACAGCCAATACACGTACGAAGAGGCAAAGAAGCTGCTGATTGACAAAATGGACGCTTCCGTGCAGGAACGTATGATAGCCGATGTTCCGCTGGGGGCGTTCCTCAGCGGCGGTATTGACTCATCAGTAATCGTAGCGCTGGCCAGCAGGTACACCTCGCAACTGAATACCTTTTCCATAGGCTATAAAGACAATAAGTTCTTCGACGAAACCAAGTATGCCCAGCTGGTTGCCAAAAAGTACAAAACCAACCATACCGTCTTCTCCCTGTCCAACAACGACTTCCTGGAGCACCTGTACCAGGTGCTTGACTACATAGACGAGCCCTTTGCCGACTCCTCCGCACTGCCAGTGTACATACTGAGCATGCATACACGCCGGCACGTAACGGTAGCCCTCAGCGGAGACGGTGGCGACGAGGTGTTTGCCGGATACAACAAACACGCCGCGGAGTGGAAGATACGCCAGGAGTCGATGGCTAATAAAATGGTGAAAGCCGGCATGCCCCTCTGGAACGCACTTCCGCGCAGCCGCAACAACAAATTCACCAACCTGTTCCGCCAGCTGCACCGCTTTGCGGAAGGCGCCGAGCTGCCCGTAAAAGACCGCTACTGGCGCTGGGCATCGTTTATTAATGAGAAAGAGGCATCGCGCATATTCAGGAAAGGAATAGCCGAAGAAATTGATATGGCCATGCTGGAGCAGGAGAAACAATACTTCCTGCGGCATATAAAGAGTGATGACTTCAACGAAATACTGCTCACCGATATGAACCTGGTGCTGGCGGGAGACATGCTGGTAAAAGTAGACCTGATGAGCATGGCCAACAGCCTGGAAGTACGAAGCCCCTTCCTGGACCATAAAGTGGTAGACTTCGCTTTCGGGCTGCCTGCCGCTTATAAGATAGACGGCAAACTGAAGAAGAGAATAGTGCAGGATGCGTTCCGCCCGATGCTACCCGCGGAAATATACAACCGGCCCAAGCATGGCTTTGAAATCCCCTTGCTCGACTGGTTTAAGAACGAGTTGTGGGAACTGATAGATAATGACCTCTTAAAGAAAGAGTTTGTAGAAGAGCAAGGCATATTTAATGTAACCGCTACAGAGGGACTGAAACAAAAGTTGCTCAGCAATAACCCGGAGGATACGCACGCCACTATATGGGCGCTCATCGTTTTCCAGTATTGGTGGAAGAAATACTTTGCCTGATAACGAGCCAATAACGCAGAAATAATTATATCTGTGCTAATATGCACCCTGATACACAAGCCAGGTGTACATATTGAAGAAAACTTTTCTACTTTTGAACTCGTATAATTCGTAGATGCCGAGGGTACTGAGAATATTAAACAGGTTGATTATTGGAGGGCCGGCGCTGAACGCAACTTACCTGACCAAATACATGGCTCCTGAGTTTGAAACCACACTAGTGATAGGTGGCAAGGACGATCATGAGCAGGATGCCGACCACCTGACTTACAACCTGGGCATAGACCCGGTAGTAATACCGGAAATGAAACGCGCCATACATCCCATCAGCGATGGCCAGGCATACAGAAGGGTAAAGGAACTGATACAGAAATTCAAGCCGGATATAGTGCATACCCATGCGGCCAAGTCGGGTGTTATCGGGCGAATGGCGGCCGATGCCTGCAAGGTTCCTGTTATTGTGCATACCTTTCACGGCCATGTGTTTCACAGCTACTTCAACAAACTGACTACCAATACCTTTATCCATATAGAACGTTACCTGGCCAAGCGCTCCAGCGGCATTATTGCCATCAGCAATTCGCAAAAGGAAGAGCTGTGCCATACCTACCGCATATGTCCCGAGGAAAAAGTGAACATCATTCCGCTGGGTCTTGACCTGGATAAATTCTCCGATAACCTGGCCGATAAGCGGGCGCGCTTCCGCAGCAAGTACTTTATAAAAGATGATGAGCTGGCCGTGGGCATTATAGGGCGTATAGTGCCTGTCAAAAACCATACACTCTTTGTTGCCGCAGCGGCACGGGTGCTGCAACGGTTAGATAAAAAGATAAAGTTCATAGTGATAGGTGATGGAGAGAGCCGGGAACAAATGGAAGCCGAATTCCGGGAGGCCGGTGTAGACTATGCTTACTTTCCGCGGGAGCAGAGAGAAGCTACCGCTATCTGTACCTCGTGGCAAACGGAGATGGACATGGTGCTGGCCGGGCTGGATGTAGTAACGCTCACCTCGCACAACGAGGGTACGCCGGTATCGCTTATTGAAGCGCAGGCCGCATCGCGCCCCGTAATATCAACGGATGTAGGTGGAGTAGCCGATGTGGTGCACCACAATGTTTCCGGGTTCATTACCGAACCGAATAATGCCGCCCAGTTTGCGGAAGCGATACTGATGCTTGCCGAGAGCGAAGACCTGAGGAGGGAATTCGGCGCGGAAGGCCGGAAGTTTGTATACCAGAAGTTTTCTTACCAGCGCCTCATCACCGATATGTCGGGCTACTACTATCGCCTGATGGACGAAAGCAAGTCCCGGAGCGGTGCCCGCCACTCCTTATATACCGGCAAATAATTTAGCTGTACAATTCCTTAAAGAAGTCCACCGTCTGCGCCAGGCCGTCCATAAAACGTTTGGTAGGCTGATACCCCAGGAATTCCGTGGCGCGTGAAATATCTGCCAGCGAGTTGCGGATATCGCCTTCGCGCTCTTCGCGGTAGGTAGCCTCGTGCTCGTTCTCCTTACCCAGCATTTCGCGTATAGAACGGTACAGCAGGTTGACGGAGAAATTCTCTCCTACCGCCACATTGTACGCTTTGCCAAATGCCGAATCATTCTCCGCCAGCATGGCTCTTATATTGGCCTGCACAGCGTTATCAACAAAGGTAAAGTCGCGGGTCTGCTCGCCGTCTCCGTTTATGTACACAGGTGTCTGCTTTAATATGCCGCTCACGAAAAGCGGTATTACCGCTGCATACGGGCCATCGGGGTCCTGGCGGGGGCCGAACACGTTAAAGTACCGCAGACCGGCTATCTTCATACCATACAGCTTGCCAAATACATCGGCATACAGTTCGTTCGTCTTCTTGGTGACCGCATAGGGCGAGAGCGGGTTGCCGGTACGCTCTTCGTGTTTGGGCAGGTTAGGTTCATCGCCGTACACCGATGAAGAAGAAGCGTAGACAAAGGTCTTCACCCCTTGCTCCTTCGCCGCGGTCAGCATGTTTAGTTGGCCGTCTACGTTTACCGCGTTGCTGGTCACCGGGTCTTTCACAGAGCGGGGTACGGAACCCAGCGCCGCCTGGTGCGTTACATGGTCTATCCCTTCGCAGGCCTTCATGCAGGTATCATAGTCGCGGATATCCCCTTCTATAAAGCGGAACTGGCTGTAGCCGGTAAACAAGTCTATATTCTTCTGAAATCCCGTGGAAAGGTTATCCAGCACGGTAACCTTTCCCGCGCCGTGGCGCAGCAGGTACTCGGTAATATGCGAACCGATAAAACCCGCGCCGCCGGTAACCAGGAAGCTTTTACTGCTGATGTCTGTGGTATGAAAGATACTCATAGCGATACTCACCCTCTAAAAAATGTAAATAATGATGAAACAAATATAACAGGGGAAGGACAAAAAAAAGACCGTTTTAATGACGGTCTCGAAAACTTTAGCAATTACGCTTTCTTTGCAGTTTTATCAGCGGCTTTCTTAGCCGGGCGCGCAGGACGTGATTTACCATAGCTGCCTAATGTTATCTTACCACGTTTGGTACGCTTGTCACCTCTTCCCATGATATAAATTTTTAGAGTGCAAATATAAAAAAAAGCAAGAAACTTATGCCTCTTGCTTTTAACTTCATTAAAGAAAGCGATTATTTCTTACCGCTGATCTTTGTAGAAAACTCTTTACCTGCCTTGAACTTAGGCACTTTGCGCGCTTTGATCTTGATCACTTCACCTGTTTGAGGGTTGCGGCCGTTACGGGCAGAACGCTCAGAAACAGAGAAAGTACCAAATCCTACCAGCGTTACGCGATCACCTTTTTTCAGGGAAGCTACTACGCCGTTAGTGAATGAATCTAAAGCGTCGTTTGCCTGTGCTTTAGTGATGCCTGCGTCTTTGGCAATTTTGTCAATTAATTCAGCTTTGTTCATAGCCTCTTTTGTGTTTTGTTGTGAAATAATTTTTTTTAAGAAGATAAGCAAATATACCACCCTTTGGTACACTTCCAAATATCACTTAATTTTTTTTATCTGCTCAAACCCTTGCCAGTAGCGGATTTCCACAACTTATTCACAGTTGACCACCGTCATTTGCTTTTTAAAAAAACCGTAAAACCGCACCAGTAAAGGATTTCAGCGAAATGGCAAGGATTTTGCTACCCCCTGGAAACGCTGAAATGCCCTGTGGACAATATTTTTCACGATTCTACCTGCATTACCGTCCGGAAAGCAATAAACCTGTTTCCGAAGCGGCTGAGCCCTTTTTCGCGCATTTGAGGGGCGTGCTCGGCTATGTAGGTATGGTAGTGCTCCATGCTGTCAAGGTAATACTGGGCCACATAGGTTTTGCTCTCCTCCTCGTCCTGCTCCAGCAGGCGGCACAGGCGATAGTCTACAAAAAGCCCAGTTTTCATCAATTCCGGTATATGTTCCTGCTTCATCCACTGCACCCACTCCTCCGCCGTCGCGTTTTCCACCTTTACGGTTACATTGTATATTATCATGACTCTTGATTTTTTTTAAGAACGCTACCACTTCTTCTCTATCGTATCCATAATGGTCATATAGCTGGCATACCGGTCTACGGAAATGACCCCTTCGTTCAGGGCGTCTTTCACGGCGCATCCGGGTTCATTTATATGCAGGCAATTATTGAAACGGCAGTCGTTCATTACCCGGCGCATTTCCGGGAAGTAATGAGCCAACTCTTCTTTCTCCATGTCTATCAGCCCAAATTCCTTTACCCCCGGGGTATCTATAATGCGGCCACCATCGGGCAAATCGAACATCTCGGCAAACGTGGTAGTATGTTGCCCCTTCCCGCTCCAGTCAGAAACTTCCTGGGTGCGCAGGCCTATGTCGGGTATCAGCTGGTTGATCAGCGTACTCTTCCCTACCCCTGAGTGGCCACTGAACAGGGTTGTTTTACCTGCCAGGTCGTCCAGCAGTGGAGCTACCGTTTCGGGCTGCAGGGCTACTATGTGGTGTACTTTATAACCCGCCCGGGCGTATATGCCTGTCCATTCCTCCAGTGTGGCGCGGTGCTTATCGTTCAGCACGTCTACTTTGTTAAACACTATGGTAGCCGGCACGTGATACGCCTCCGCCGTTACCAGGAAGCGGTCTATAAAACCCATAGAGGTGCGGGGCGATGCTATGGTAGCCACCACCAGCGCCCTATCCAGGTTGGATGCTATTATATGCTTCTGGTTCCTGTTGTGCGGCGACACACGGATAATGTAGTTCTCCCGGGGCCGCACCTGGCTGATGATGCCCGTCTTCACCTGCTCGTCATCCGCTTCAAAGTCTATTACATCGCCTACCGCTATGGGATTAGTAGAGGATATCTCCCCGTCTATACGCAGCTTGCCTTTTATGCGCGCCTGCCAGCTGGTACCATCCTGCTCCTTTACATGATACCAGCTTCCAGTTGACTTATATACTACTCCCTGCACTTAGTGTTTCGTGTGTTTATGTTATTTATTAGTTGTTACTACTCCCGGCGGCATCCACTATTCATATCGCAAAGCAACGATAGGGTCTAGCCTGGAGGCCTTAATAGCGGGGTACACCCCCGACAGGATGCCTACCACCGCGCATAAGCCAAAACCCAGCGACACCCAAAGCCAGGGTATAACAAAGCCCGACTTAAACGCCAGCGCCAATGTATTGCCGGCCAGTATACCCAGCACCACGCCCAGCAACCCGCCCAAAAGGCTGATCATTACCGACTCCGTAAGGAACTGGCGCTTGATGCTGGAGGCCCGCGCACCCAGTGCCTTGCTGATACCTATCTCGCGCGTGCGCTCCGCTACCGAAACCAGCATGATATTCATCAGCCCGATAACAGACCCCAGCAGGGTGATGATGCCTATGGCCACCGCAGCCAGCGTAATGTACTTTATGTTATCGAGCAACATGGTGGCAATGTTGTCGTTCTGGTTTACCGTAAAATCACTTTCGGTGCCTATGGCCAGCTTCCTTATGGAGCGCATCAGGCCCTCGGCCTCCTCAGCGGCTACTTCTTTTAGTTTTATATCGCCTACCATCACGGTTATCACATATGCCTGCCCTCCCCCAAATACCGAGCGCGCCGTACTCAAGGGAATCAATATAGAGTTATCGGCATCCATCAGCATACTGCCACCTTTAGACTCCGCAATACCTATTACCCGGTAACGCTTATCCCCTACGGTCACCACCTGGTTTACGGCGTCGGCCATATTGCGCTTAAACAGTTTACGGGCCAAGCCGTTCCCCATAATGCAGGCATAGGTAACCGTTTCCAGCTCGTTGGCGGTAAAGTTGCGCCCCACTTCCAGTTTGGTATCCGAGATAGGCAGGTATGCTTCGTCTACACCCAGCACGCGCACATTGGGGTTGCTCTTCTCCGAGCGGAACCGTACCGTAGCGGTTCCCGTGCCCGTGGTAGATAGCCCCACCATAGCATTGATGTGGTAGCGTTGCCTGAACAGGCGCGCCTGCTCGTAGGTTATATCCTGCTCCTGCGACATGCTCATTCGCATACCGCCCCGGGTACGTTTCTTCACCTTTATTACATCTCCCGTTATCTGGAACGAGTTGGCGCCCAGGCTGCTGAAGTTGGAATAGACATTATCCTTCAGTATGTCAATAGCGGTAAGTATAGCTACCAGCGCCATGATACCGAGCCCAATGATGGAAATAGTGAGCGCCGACCGCAGGCGGTTGTTCCTTATTGCCCTGAAGGCCAATGTTGCATTAAAGAGCCCTGTCATGGTAAGTGATTACTGGCGGGTAAATTTTTCGGCCAGTATTGTTTCTCCGCGGGCATTCATTCCTTTCAATATATAGTTGCCCTGCGCAAAGGGAGCGGTATTAAACTGCAGTCGGTTCTTCCCCTTGCGGCATTCGGTATGCAACACCTTGTCTACTACGCGGCCACTCATATCGTACACGGTAAAATTCACCGGCCCGTTCTCTGCTACCGAAAAATCAAGTTCTATAAAATCGTAAGCCGGGTTAGGGTACAATGTTCCCTGGCTGGCCTGGTGGTTGGTGCTGCCCACTCCCGCCAGCGCGGGCACGCCAATCTCGGCCATATAGTTACCGTACTTTCGGTCTTTACGGCCATAGATACCTTCTATCCAAACCCGCCCTATCGCGCTCCAGAAAGGCTGGGAACCGGTATAATCGCCCCAGCGCTGCAGGCCGCTCATTACTTCTATAATACTATCGCCCTGCTTTACCTTCAGCAAGTCTGAGTATTGGCTGCCGTCAAAATAGATAGCGCCCAGGCCAGCAAAGGTCCTGGGGCCCGTATAGTCGAACGAAATGATGGAAGTGTTTCCGCCCTGGTTGCCCGCGAAAGAAATATTGGGGTAGCCGAAATCGATGGTATCGATAGCATAAATATTGGCTGTAACCGCGGGAGCGGTACTTACATTGGCTATACGCCCATGATAGACACCCGAGGAACCTGTGCCTGTATTCAGCGAGGCACTTACGAACTGTATTTCGTCGTTCTCTATATAGGCGCCCAATATGCGGCCATCGTTGGTAGTGAGCCTCCCCAGGTTAACATTGTAACTGGAGTCCTGGCGGCCATCAGGAGGCACGCCATAGGGAAGATTGGACTGAAGCACCGTAAGGCTCATGGCATTGTTGGTGCTGCCAATGGTATCCGGAATCTTGAGCAACAAAATGGTGTCGTTCTGGATATCGAAATTCCGGTTGGACAAAAAATACTGTTCCGGGCCATGTATAACGCCCCCGCCCTTAACGGGGAACAGGTTGCGGATAAACATGTTGTTGTTAATGCCAATGCTGTCCCACAACTGGTAAGTAAGGTTGGGCGCACCTGCATAGCCATCTTCTTTGCGCACCTGGTATATTACCGACTGGCGGAAGCCCGCCTGCCAGCTACCGCTATAGGTGATCTTGTTGCCGCTGAGGAAAAACTCATTGTGCGTGAGCGCGATGGTAGGATAATCGAACCAGGTAGTATCGGCAGCATAGTCTCCGTAAAGCTTGTAGAAGTTCCAGCCGGCCGCCGGGTCGTTGGTTTGCGAGAAGCCGAAGATGACCCAGTTAAACTGGTTAACGCCATTCAGTACTACGGCAATATATCGATCAGCTTCCGGGTCGTAAATAATCTTGGGGTCGTACTTATAGTTGTTGGGGTTCTGTATGTTCTGTGGGAGCCCTACCGCCTGCGTAAACCCGCTGAGCGACTTGCGCTGCACCATCTGCTGGGTGACCGGGTCCAGTACGGCTATGAAGGTATTCATTACCGATACCGCTTTGTACCCCTGCGATATAGCCATATAATTATCGGGCGGTATGCCGGGGAAGCTATCGGCCACAAAACTATTGAGCACCACCGGCATTGCCGCCTGGGTAGACTTGGCCAGTCCTTTGCTGAGCCGCTTATGCGGATACCGGGCGGCAATCTCCTGCTTAATGGCCCTGAGGCGCGCCTTGTCGGCATTACCGTCCACATTGGGCGCCTCCAGGTTAAACACGGTGGCGGCGTACTTATCGTCTATCTCGCTCATCACCGCGGTGCCGGCGAGCGGAGCCTGGTACCGGGTAACGCGCGCCTGCTGTGCGGAAACCTGCATAGCGGCAAACAATAGTATGGTCAGGAGGCCTGTTCTCATCGTTTCTGTATTTATACCCTAAAAATAACAAAACCCTCCCGGTTTAGCCGGAAGGGTTTTGAGAAAATATTATTTATTCCGCACATTATCCCTGCAGGGCAGCCGCACCGCTCACTATTTCCGTAAGCTCGGTAGTGATAGCCGCCTGGCGCGCACGGTTGTAGCTTATCTTCAGGTTACGGAGCAATTCATTTGCGTTCTCGCTCGCCTTGTCCATAGCGGTCATACGGGCGCCGTGCTCCGATGCATTGGCATCCAGCACCGCTTTAAAAACTTGCGTATTCAATATCTTCGGCATGAGCTCCTGCAGGAGAATCTCCTTGGAAGGCTCAAAAATGAAATCGGACGTAGTGTTGTTCTCGCCTTTGTTCTCGGTACGGGGGATGGGCAGGTAAGGCTCTGCCACAAACACCTGCGTAGCCGCGTTGCGGAACTGGCTATACACTATCTCTACCCTGTCGTACTCCTTATCCAGGAATGCCTTTTGGGCATACACCGCCGCCTCGCGAACATTATCGAAGCTGAGGTCGGAAAAGACCGTCCAGAAACTATCTACCACCTTAAAGCCGTAGCGCTGAAAGTACTCGTATCCCTTCTTTCCCAGGGGCAGTATGGTTACGTTGCCCTTCGCTTGCTGCGCCGCGTACTTATCGTTAATAAGGCCACGAGTCATTTTTATGACGTTGGTATTATAGGCGCCGCAAAGTCCGCGGTCGCTGGTAACGGGTATCAGCAGTATCCGCTCGGCAGGGCGCTCTTCAGCCAGGGGCAGCGCCATATCGCCACCCGCATTGCTCACTATGTTGCTGAGCATCTCCTGCAGTTTTTCGGCATAGGGGCGCATTTGCAAAATGGCATCCTGAGCACGGCGGAGTTTAGCGGCACTCACCATCTTCATCGCCTTCGTTATCTGCTGGGTAGACGTTACTGATTTTATCCGGTTACGTACCTCTTTAAGCTGTCCTGACATACTATATAGTAGAAAGTAGTTAGTAAAATATACAAAGCCCTGAAACGCACATTACATTATTTTATTCTATAATGCCTCGTTTGCTGCGCAAAGGTAGTATAAGCACATCTAAGTAAAAAGTAATTTTCTGAATGATTCTGCACAAAAGTGCGGGTGGGTGGTGGTGCATAAAACAGGCCTACGCATTAACATATGTACCATGCGTAGGCACGGCTACCCTTCTATATATCCTGCGGAAATCTAGCTGTCCAGCTTTTTTACGTTTACCGCGTTTTTTCCCTTCTTACCGTCAACTACATCGAAGGAGACGCGATCGTTTTCTTTTACTGACAGGCCTCCCAGGCCCGTTACATGCAGAAAAATCTCGGTTCCATCCGCATCATCCTTAATAAAGCCAAAGCCTTTTGTCACATTAAAGAACTTAACCGTACCTGTTTTCATTTGAAAAAAAATTTTAACTGGAAAATAATATTTCTATAAACTTAATAATTATGGCGTAAACTTTCCAATCCAGCATAGAAATAATTTCCATTAAATGGAGCGGGCAGCGGGGTACGGCCCTGTGAATGGCGGGCTAGCTAACCTTCCTGGCAAATACATACTCGGCAAAGCCAAGCATATCCCAAAAGACACTGCCATATACCTTGCGGTCGCGGAGCAGATAATGGACGGCCCTGGCGGGCATGGTGAGAATATGAAACCACGACCGGCGCGTGCCCGAAGCGATTACTGCAAACCCGCTCTGCTCTAATGCCTGTGCCAGCACCGCGACACTATATACCCTTACGTGGGTAGGGTCGTCGTAGAAATTGAGGCTGCCGGGCATAGAGGGCAGCCGGGTACTCCGGGCCCCGGGATACTCTATGTAGATAAAACCACCCTCCCGCAGCTTGGGGGCAATACGCGCTATCACTTCCTCCCCATTGGGCAAATGCTCTATGATGTGCGCCATATTGATGTAGTCGCAGGAATTATCCGGTATTTCAGATAGCGGGGATTGAGAGAGGTCAGCTTCGTAGAACTTAGCGATAGCCGCTATATCGCCGGGCGAGTAATTATAACTGTAATCCAGGTCCAGGCCATGATAGGTACACTTAGGAAAGAGGGCGGTGGTGCGCGAGGGCGACCCATTGCCCGCACCCAGGTCCAGCAGGGTAAAATCCCTGTTCTTCATCACCTTGTTCATGAAGTAAAACTTGGGCGTGCGCGTGTGTATCAGTTTCAGCAGGGGCGACATCTTTTCTAAAGATACAGTAGTTAGGGTTAATGTACCTAAGCGCTATTCAGGTTAATCCTTACGAAATCGTAAATAATTGATTATCAATATTTTGTGGAATTTTTAGTTACATTTTACTTACATTTAGTTACATTTTGCCGATAGCTTGGCGACATACATTCACATCTTGGCGACAGTGGTTTACATCACACTTACAGATAGTTACATACAGTATCATTTTAGTGACATTTTCATTTTAATTTGTTGATTTTTAATTGTTTACAATTTCAATACAAATATACTATTTGCGGGTATAGGATGTAGGAAAAGATATGCACAGCGGGGGCTCGATTTGGCTTTTCTTCCATCCATCGGCAACCCTTCGGCTACCGCTCAGGGTGACAACTTGGGGGCTTCCCGGCTGATGGTTCCATCCATCGGCAACCCTTCGGCTAGCGCTCAGGGTGACAGTTGGGGGCTTCCCGGCTGATGGTTCCGTGCATCGGCAACCCTTCGGCTACCGCTCAGGGTGACAACTTGGGGGCTTCCCGGCTGATGGTTCCATCCATCGGCAACCCTTCGGCTACCGCTCAGGGTGGCAGTTGGGGGGCTCCAGGTGGCAGTTTGGGTGAAAGAACGGTTTTTCGTACCTTTGCAGCTGTTTCAGAAACGGCTATATATCTCTTCCGTGTTTCACCGATTCATATCAAGTAGAGATTCCTGTTTCTTATTTCTTTGACGAAAAAGCGCTTTGCGCTTATACAAGGCTGTCTTTTAGCTATTAAAGCATTTACGATCCCGCTATTTGTGCTGACGCACGGATAGGGCCTTACTATTTTTTTAACCTCCCCAAGGGGAACAAACTATTCTTTATGATGCAAACCATCATCTATTCACCAGAAAACCAGCCCAATAATCTACAACGAAAAGACCTTATCGAATTCCTGTTTACCCACCTGGAACAATACGGCGACCGGAAAGAAGACATCGAAAAATGCCTGCTGTATGCTATAACCAGTAAGAACGGCGGTATGATAGTAGCCATGCTGGAACAAAATGAACTGGTGGGCGCCTCTATAGTAAACCGAACCGGCATGAAAGGCTATATACCCGAGAACATACTGGTATATATAGCCACCCACAACCAGCACCGGGGAAAGGGTATTGGCTCGCGGCTGATGCACAGCGTAATAGAACATACCGAAGGCAACCTGGCCCTGCACGTAGAACCGGACAACCCAGCGAAAACCCTCTACGAAAAATGTGGCTTCACGAACAAATACCTGGAAATGAGACTGGACAAGAATAAAATGACGCAAAAGAAGGAGGAAAAGCATGGCGCATATAACGCTTAACACCAAGAAACTAAAAGAGAACTTCGATTTTCTCAACAACCTGTTCGGGAAAAGAAACATAGAATGGTCGGTAGTAACGAAACTGCTGTGCGGAAACAACGCCTACCTGCGTGCTGTAATGGACCTGGGAATAACCCAGGCATGCGACTCACGCATCGCTAACCTGAAGACGATAAAGACCAATTACCCCCATATAGAAACGGTATTTATTAAGCCACCGGCAGAGCGCAACGTACGAAAAATAGTAGCCTACGCTGATGTGAGCTTCAACACCTCCCTGCACACTATATACGCCCTATCCGAGGCCGCACGGGCACTGGGTAAAACACACAAAATCGTCATTATGATAGAGCTGGGCGAGCTCCGGGAGGGAGTGATTGAAGACAACATCCTCCCCTTTTACGAGAAAGTGTTCCACCTACCCAACATAGAGGTGGTGGGCCTGGGTACTAACCTCACCTGCATGTATGGCGTGTTGCCCAGCTACGAAAAACTCCGGCAACTGGAGCGCTACCGGCAACTGATAGAAGAACGCTTCAACAGGAAAATACCCTACCTGACCGGCGGGGCGAGTGTTACCATACCGCTGATAGAGCGAAATGAATTACCGGTTGGCATCAATCACTTCCGCGTGGGAGAGACACTCTTTTTTGGTACGGATGTATATAACAACACCGTGCTGCCCGGTATGCACCAGAATCTCTTTAAGCTATACGGCGAAATAATTGAGCTGTATGAGAAGCCCAACGTGCCCGATGGAGAACTGGGTTATAACCTGGCGGGAGAGAAGATAACATTCGCCGGCTCAGGCCCGGTAGAAAATACACACCGGGCCATAATAGACATAGGGCTGCTGGACATAGATACCCGGCATGTGTGGCCGGTAGACAAAGATATACGCATAGCAGGCGCCAGCTCTGACATGACCGTGCTGGACCTGGGCGCTAATGCCGGCCACTACAAAGCGGGAGACAAGATAGCCTTTGACGTAGACTATATGGGAGCATTGCGCCTCATGAACTCGCGCTATATAGAAAAGCGTATAGAGGACGACCGGGTACTGAACCGGCGTATGCAGAAACCGGCAGCGCTCAGCAGAGCGCTGAACCGCGGATACAGATAGTGAACCATAAAAAGAAGACATAGATGAGCCATATATGGAACCAGGTGTACCTGGGCAATAGCGTGCAGAGCTGGGTGACGGCAGTAGTCGCCTTAATGGTAGCGATGACAGCAATCTACTTTATAAAACGGCTATTGATAGTGCGGCTGAAAGCATGGAGCGCAAGAACCAGCACAGGGCTTGATGACTTTATCGTAAGCGTTACCGAGCGCTCGGTAGTGCCGCTGATGTACCTGGCAGCCGTCTATTTCTCCATCCGCACACTCACCATATCAGCTACCGCCGACAAGGTGGTCCATATCGCGTACCTGTTCGCCTTTACGTTCTTCGTGCTGCGCATCCTTTCCGCGGTAATAAGGGAAGCTATCTTCTCGTTTATAAAAAGCAAAACCGAAAAACAGGAAAAGCAAAAGGAAGCGAAAGGGTTGCTCATTATCGTGAACATAGTGATATGGATGCTGGGCATCGTGTTCCTGATTGACAACCTGGGTTATGATGTAACTACTATTATAGCCGGGCTGGGGATTGGTGGTATCGCGATAGCATTGGCGGCACAAACCATACTGGGCGACTTATTCAGCTATTTCGTCATCTTCTTCGACAGGCCATTTAAGATAGGCGACTTTATAGTGGTGGAAGACAAACCGGGCACCGTAGAGTACATTGGCATAAAGACCACACGACTGAAAACGCTGGGCGGAGAGCAGCTCATCTGCTCCAATACCTACCTGACCAATTCGCGCGTCCATAACTTTAAACGCATGGAAGAGCGCCGTATCGCCTTCAAACTGGGCGTCACCTACCAGACACCCCATGCGAAACTGAGACGCATACCCGGCATAGTGAAAGAGATCATAGATCGTAAATCTGAATTGCGGTTTGACCGTGGCCATTTTTCGAACTTCGGAGACTTCAGCCTGGACTTTGAGTTCGTGTATTATGTGCTGAGCCCTGATTACGCCCTGTTTATGAACAAGCAGCAGGATATCTACCTGGATGTTGCAGAAGCGTTTGAGCGGGAGGGGATTGAATTTGCTTACCCCACACAAACTGTTTTTATACCGAAGGAAGAGGCCGCCGTATAGAAAAAAACAGCCCCGCACGAAGCGAGGCCATTTTCTATTTATTGGGAAGTTAGTAAGCGTTATCTATGAAGAACAAGTGATACAACCTTCTTCCATGGTACAGGTAGCGCCTGTAAATGTGGTTTCTATACTGTCCAAATCATTACCCGCGGCCACAGCCGGCGCTGCCGCACCATATGTAGCCTGTGGCGACTGCGGAGCCTGTGACTCTTGCGCTACCGGTGCCGCAGGTGCCGCATTACCCGCCTCGCTCTGCGGAATTACCGGGGCCATCTCTTCACTACCCTGCTTTTCAACCGTAAACTGCACCGCCTGTGCCGCAGCCTGTGTGCGCAGGTAATACATACCGGTCTTCAGGCCCTTCTTCCAGGCGTAGAAGTGCATAGAGGTGAGCTTAGAGGCTGATGGACTATCTACGAACAGGTTGAGCGATTGCGACTGGCAGATGTACGCGCCGCGGTCGGCCGCCATATCTATCAGGTTACGCTGCTTTATCTCCCATACGGTTTTGTACAGTTCCTTCAGGTCTTGCGGTATTTCGCGGATATTTTGCACCGAGCCGTTGGCCGCGATGATCTTGTTCTTCATATCGTTGTTCCACAGGCCGAGGTTCACGAGGTCTTTCAGCAGGTGTTTGTTTACAATAACAAACTCTCCGCTCAGCACGCGGCGCGTATAGATATTGGAGGTGTA
Source organism: Flavipsychrobacter sp. (assembly GCA_016786665.1). Lineage (GTDB taxonomy): Bacteria > Bacteroidota > Bacteroidia > Chitinophagales > Chitinophagaceae > MKUN01. The sequence goes on along the minus strand of JAEUVZ010000019.1, from coordinate 99,192 downwards.
CGGTTCAAAGCACTCATTATTACCCAGTATCTGCGAGGTAGAAGCGGTAGGCATAGGCGCTACCAGCAGTGAGTTGCGCGCACCAAACTCCATTACTTCCCTGCGCAGCGTTTCCCAGTCGTGGCGGTCAGAAGGCTGAACACCCCACATATCGAACTGGAACTTACCCTGCGAGAGCGGCGAGCCCTGGAAGGTTTCGTAAGCACCATCCACTTTGGCCAGGTCTTTAGAAGCCGTCATGGCGGCAAAGTAGATCGTTTCAAAGATGTTCTTATTCAGCAGCTTCGCCATATCGCTTTCAAACGGCAGTCGCAGCAGGATGAACGCATCGGCCAGGCCCTGCACGCCCAGCCCTATGGGGCGGTGGCGCATATTGGAATTATACGCTTCGGGAACCGGGTAATAGTTGTAGTCAATTATTTTGTTCAGGTTCCTGGTTGCCTGGTATGTTACCTCATACAGCTTATCAAAATCGAACTTGCCATTTATCACAAAGCGCGGCAGTGCGATAGAAGCCAGGTTGCACACGGCTACCTCGTCGGCGCTGGTGTACTCTATTATTTCGGTACAGAGGTTAGAACTCTTGATGGTACCCAGGTTTTGCTGGTTGCTTTTCTGGTTAGCGGCATCTTTATACAGCAGGTACGGTGTACCGGTTTCTATCTGGGCATCCAGTATGGCAAACCACAGCTCCTGGGCTTTTATGGTGCGGCGGGCGCGTCCTTCGCGCTCGTACTGCGCGTATAGCGCTTCAAATTTTTCGCCATACACCTCGTGGAGCCCGGGGGCTTCATTAGGGCAGAACAGGCTCCACTGGCCATCTTCTTCTACCCGCTTCATGAACAGGTCGGGCATCCAGAGCGCGTAGAACAGGTCGCGTGCGCGGTGCTCTTCTTTACCGTGGTTCTTGCGGAGGTCCAGAAACTCGAACACGTCGGCATGCCAGGGCTCCAGGTAGATGGCGAAGGCACCTTTGCGCTTGCCGCCGCCCTGGTCTACATAGCGGGCGGTGTCGTTAAACACGCGGAGCATGGGTACCAGGCCATTGGAGGTACCATTGGTGCCGCCAATGTAGCTACCGGTAGCGCGCACATTATGGATAGAAAGGCCTATACCTCCGGCACTCTGAGATATCTTGGCCGTTTGCTTCAGGGTATCGTAGATGCCCTCTATGCTGTCGTCCTTCATGGTAAGAAGGAAGCAGGAAGACATCTGCGGCTTGGGCGTAGCGGCATTGAACAGGGTAGGCGTAGCGTGGGTAAACCAGCGCTCACTCATCATATTGTAAGTAGCGATGGCGCTCTCTATGTCATCGCGGTGTATGCCTACCGCTACCCGCATGTACATATGCTGCGGGCGCTCCACAATCTTACCATTGATGCGGAGGAGGTACGATTTTTCAATCGTCTTGAAGCCGAAGTAGTCAAAACCAAAATCGCGGTCGTATATAATAGAGCTATCCAGCAGCTCGGCGTTCTTTTCTATTATGTCCATCACATCATCGGCCAGCATGGGCATGTGGCGGCCCGACGCTTCGTCTATATACTGGTGCAGGCGGCGCATGGTATCAGAGAAGGACTTCTCTGTGTTCTTGTGCAGGTTGCTGATGGCGATGCGGCTGGCCAGCAATGCATAGTCGGGGTGCTTGGTAGTAAGCGAGGCGGCGGTTTCAGCGGCCAGGCTGTCCAGCTCCGATGTAGTAACGCCATCGTATATACCCTCAATCACCTTCTTGGCCACGTCTATTACGTTCACCAGCGGGCTGAGGCTGTAAGAGAGTTTCTCGATGCGCGCAGTAATCTTGTCGAACTTTACGCTCTCTTTCTTGCCGTTTCTTTTTATTACATACATAGGTTAGTACTTTATATAGTGGGTAAATTATTTTATTCGATACTTGCTATTCACTAAACTTTTCTCCCGGTTCCTCGTTTAAGGAGCGGAGGGGGTTAGAAGTCCTCGTCGAGCGAGAACGTCTGCGATTCTTTATTTCCCAGCACACCCGACTTCTGGTAGTCGCCCACGCGTTTTTCAAAGAAGTTGGTTTTGCCCTGGAGGGAAATCAGCTCCATGAAGTCGAATGGATTGGTGGCATTAAACATTTTGGGATAGCCTAATTCTACCAGCCACCTGTCGGCCACGAACTCTATGTATTGCTGCATGAGTTTCGCGTTCATGCCTATCAGGTCTACGGGAAGGGCTTCGGTAACGAATTCCTTTTCAATAGCCACCGCATCGGCGATGATAGCGTACACTTCCTGCTGGCTGAGCTTGTTCTGCAACATGCTGTACAGGAGGCAGGCAAACTCGCAGTGCATCCCTTCGTCGCGGCTGATGAGCTCATTGCTGAAGGTAAGCCCCGGCATGAGCCCCCGCTTCTTCAACCAGAAGATGGAACAGAAGCTACCGCTGAAGAAGATGCCTTCCACGGCGGCGAACGCTACCAGCCTTTCGGCAAAAGAGCCATTCTCTATCCAGCGCAGCGCCCACTCGGCCTTTTTCTTTACAGCCGGTACGGTATCGATAGCGTGGAAGAGCCTGTCCTTTTCCACAGCGTCTTTTATGTAAGTGTCTATAAGGAGCGCATACGTTTCAGAGTGGATATTCTCCATCATTATCTGGAAGCCGTAAAAGCAACGGGCTTCCGGCAACTGCACTTCGCTCATAAAGTTCACCGCCAGGTTCTCGTTCACGATACCATCGCTGGCCGCGAAAAAAGCAAGTATGTGCGAAATGAAGTGGCGCTCGCCATCGTTCAGGCTTCCCCAGTCCTTCATATCAGAACCCAGGTCAATTTCCTCCGCTGTCCAGAAGCTGGCTTCGTGCTTCTTGTACATTTCCCAGATAGCAGGATACTTAATGGGCAGGATAACGAACCTGTCCTTATTCTCCCTTAGTAAAACTTCATTTTCCATAATCACGGCTACTTGTTGATTTTGTCGGCTGTTTCAGCAGAGCCAGCGTTACCTTTAAGTCCCGCCTTTCACAAAAAATGACAGGAACTACCCAGGCCCACTAAAAAACTGATGATGAAACAAATTTAGTCAGCCCAACCCGCCCCTGCCTGAATTAATATACACGGCCTGTGGAAAACTCCATTTGCAGCCCAAAAGCCCTGTTAATAATGCATTTCAGCGGATGAGGAGGGGGTACTTTCAAAGGTAGGATATGCCCCTGAATGGCGTGTGGAAATGTGGATATGTTTATGCGATTTTGGGATGAAATTTGGTTAAATGGGTAAGGGGAGGCGGCGACATATAAAACAAATTTAACTGGCCGAAACCAACCCTTTTTTGCAAATTTCTGTTCATACCCAGGTACTTATTCAGCTACGCATAATACCTGTATGCGGAAAACATTAATTGCCTTCCTGCTCTGCGTGAGCAGGATTACGATATAGCCTGCAGAGGAGGCACCTTACCCACTCATCACTCCATCTTCCCCAAGCCTATCTCCTGGTGCAGCGACGGGATCTCCACGTCCAGGAAGCCCTTACGGATAAGGCGCTGGCGGAAGGCTTCCTGCACATCATACTCGCCATGCACCAGGAACAACTTCTTTACCGTGCGCGGATCCTGGCAGGCGAGCCACTGGCTCATATCTTCGTAGTCGCCGTGGGCGCTGAGGCTGCTTATCTCGTCTATGGCGGCTTTTACTACATACTCGTGCCCGAAGATCTTTACCATATCGGGCTGGCGTTTCAAGCGGCCACCCAGGGAATAGGGCTCGCAGTAGCCGGTAAACATAATAGTATTACGGGCATCGCTTATGTTGTGCGCTATGTGGTGCTTCACCCGTCCGGCTTCGGCCATACCGGAAGCGGAAATAATGACACAGGGGTCTTTGGTGTCGTTCAGCGCCATCGACTCTTCCACACTCTCTACATACTGCAGGCCGTTGAACTTAAATACGTCTTCATCTATTTTCAGCAGGTTGCGCACATTGCCGTTAAAGTGGTCGGGGTAGCGCTTTACCGTATTGGTAATTTTTATGGAAAGCGGGCTGTCTACATAGTAATTGAGCTTAGGGAGCCTGCGCTCCAGCTCCAGCCGGTTAAGCATATAGAGTATCTCCTGCGTGCGGCCCAGGCTGAAAGCCGGGATAATGAGCTTCCCTTTGTTCTCTATACAGGTCTGCTCTATGTGGTGCAACAGCTTGTCGTTGGCGGCAGCCACCAGGTCGTGCAGGGAGTTGCCATAGGTAGACTCCATAATGATGTAGTCGGCCTGCGGAAACTCCTGTGGTGAGCGGAGGAGCATGTCCCGGTACCGCCCTATATCGCCGCTGAAGGTAACCCGCACGGGTTTGCCGTCCTCCATTATCTTCAGGTTTACCGCTGCGCTGCCCAGTATGTGCCCGCAGTCGGTGTACATCAGCTCTATACCGTTGTCTATATGATAGTGTTCGTTGTACGGAATCGTCTCAAACAGCGGGAATACGTCCAGGGCGTCTTCTTCCGTGTAGAGCGGCGCTACCAATTCGCGGTTCTCCTTAGCGCGGTGTTTGTTTACATAGCGCACGTCGGCTTCCTGTATATGGGCCGAGTCGAGCAGGAGCAACTTGGCCAGGCTGGCGGTGGCGGGCGTACAATAAATCTTTCCGGCATAGCCGTCCTTCACCAGCTTGGGCAGCAGGCCTACGTGGTCTATGTGCGCATGCGAAATGATAACATGGTCAATCTCAGAGGGCTCAAAACCCCAGTCGCTGTTGAGTTTGGTAGTGTCTTTGCCCATTCCCTGGAACATGCCGCAATCGAGCAACAGTTTTTTGCCTGATGCCAGGTGCAGTAAATGTTTAGAGCCGGTAACCGTGCGCGCCGCGCCGTGGAAGGATATCTTCATGCAGTTAAAGATACGAAAACGAGTAACCACCGCGCACACAAGGTGATATCCGTCACCCAAACAGGTAGGCGCGAAATAGCTTTGTTATATAATATTTACATAACGCGTCGGTAATGTTGCCGTCACACTCGTTTTGTCAATTTGTACAACCAAATGCCCTGCACGGGGTTTATCAAATGGCAAAACGCGAAGTGGATATTGTGGTGCTGTCGGACATACATTTAGGCACGTACGGATGCCACGCGAAGGAACTCCTTCAATACCTGAAAAGCGTAAAGCCCAAAGCGCTCATCCTCAATGGCGACATCATAGACATCTGGCAGTTCAGCAAGCGCTACTGGCCCGCTACGCATATGATGGTGGTAAAACACCTGACCGGGCTTATCGCCAAGGGCGTACCGGTGTACCTGATACCGGGCAACCACGACGAAATGCTCCGGAAATTCAAAGGCTTTCACCTGGGTAGCCTGAAAATCTGCAACAAGCTATCGCTGAAGATAAATGGTGAACGGGTATGGATATTTCACGGAGACGTGTTCGACGTAGTGATGCAGCACAGCAAATGGCTGGCGCGTCTCGGCGCCATAGGCTACGATACCCTCATTCTTATCAACCGGGTGGTCAACTACTTCTCGCTGAAGATGGGGCGCGGAAAAATCTCCCTCTCTAAAAAGGTGAAGAATAGCGTAAAGAGCGCGGTGAAGTTCATCAACAACTTTGAAGAAACCGTATGCGATATAGCGATAGACAACTCGTATAACCGTGTTATCTGCGGCCACATTCACCACCCGGAAATAAAGAATGTGGTGACCGAAAAGGGAGAAGTTATATACATGAATTCCGGCGACTGGATAGAAAACCTCACAGCCCTGGAATACGACAACGGGGCCTGGCAGATATATAAGTACGCTGAAGACCCTGTGGCACAGGCCGTAAACATAGATAAGAAGAACAAAAAAAAGGAATCCTCGAAAGAACTGATGCTGAGCCTGATGGCAGAACTGAACCTCACCCCGGCCCTCTCCATAAATGGAGAGGGAGACGCGAATAGTGGAAATCTTAAGAAGAGCGCCTGATAGACACCTGTTTTCTCCATAAATGGAGAGGGGGAATGTGAATAGTGTGGAGCTTAAGAGCGCGCGCGTAGTAACCGGTACTAAACAAAAACGATGAAGATACTATTGGCGATACAAGGTACCGGAAACGGCCACCTGAGCAGGGCCAGGGATATATACCCGGAGCTGTGTAAGTATGGAGAGGTAGACGTACTGGTAAGCGGCATACAGGCCGATGTAACCCTGCCCTTCCCGGTGAAGTACCAGCTATATGGCGTTAGCTTCATCTTTGGGAAACGGGGTGGCGTGGATATAGCCAGTACGGCGAAGAAGCTGAAATTGTTTCGCTTTCTGCGCGATATGCGCCACCTTCCGGTTGAGCAATACGACCTGGTCATCAACGACTTTGAGCCGGTATCGGCCTGGGCTTGCCGCCTGAGACGCGTGCCTTGCATATCGCTCAGCCACCAATGCGCGGTGCTGCACCGCCTTGCGCCGAAGCCGGAAAAAGGCGACCTGGTCGGCGAGCTGGTGCTGCAGCGCTACGCCCCGGTAACCGCCGCCTACGGTTTTCACTTTGAGGCCTTTGCGGAAAATATATTCACCCCGGTTATCCGCCGTGAGATACGGGAAGCCGCCGTCTCTAACCAGGGACACTATACCGTGTACCTTCCCGCCTACGACGACCAGCTACTGGTGAAGCACCTGTCGGTGTTTAAAGATGTAAAGTGGGAAGTATTCACCAAGCACAGCCAGCAGGCTTACTCCTTCCAGAACATACAGGTAACCCCCATAGAGAACAACACCTTCATAAAAAGCATGGCCGCCAGCGAAGGCGTGCTCTGCGGTGCGGGATTTGAAGGGCCGGCGGAAGCACTGTACCTGGGCAAGAAGCTCTTGTGCATCCCCATGAACGGCCAGTACGAACAGCATTGCAACGCAGCCGGACTAAAGCGCTTGGGCGTACCCATCATTCACCAACTGCATAAAAAACACTATAATGATATCAGCCTGTGGCTGAACAACCCGCAGCATATTGCCGTACACTTTCCAGACCTGACAGGGGAAATCGTATCAAGATTAATAAAAGAACATGCGCCATCCACATTACAAACGCTTCCGGGCGGCCTGGGGCCGGACAATGGGCCGGGTATTCCCGCTGCTTCTTAAAGCCAACGAGCTGCTGATAGCCATAGCGCAATAGCGGGGCTTTAACATTTCTCTAACGTTGGTTAAGCGGATGTTAACCAGTTGTAAACCGCCCGTTAACCAGGTCGAAAAATTTTAATACGGGCGATTGCCGTCTCATATTTGTATCAACAAAAGCAACACATATGAGGATCAGCACTTTCAACTTCCGTCAATTCCTGCACCAACTGGCCGCCTGGATAGAAAAGAACAGCCCGCTGAAAGGCGAACTGGTAGACGTGGAAATCACCAAAGTGAATGGCCGCATCAGCTATACTTACAAACGCGTGATAGACTAGGGCTACCCTTACGGCTAATGCAGCGTTAACAACTTTGTTAAGCAAAGAGCAAGTATTTGTTAAAACGTACAGAAGGGCTTTTGTTTCTATCTATCCTGTCGCATCTTTAAGCTAACAACAACAAAACAAACAAATTATGAAATCCATGTCGTCTCAGCCGTCCCCGAAAGGAAGGCCCGTAATGAGTACCTTCATGACCTATGTGTTCAGCCCGGGCGCACACCGGGGCGCCATAGTAGAGGTAGACTTTAAAGTAAGGGGCAAGCACATAGAATACCAATACAAAGAACTGAGGAAACAACACTAATATCCCCCGGGATATTACTGGCAGGGCTGACCACCAAACGTGGCCAGCCCTGTTTATTTTTACAGCGGGGTAGCCACAAACATCAACCGGGAGGCTAAAAAACAGGCCTGGAGGCTGAAATGACCGCCATCATACATATTGATTTGTTGCCAATGTGCGGGATGGCTATATTTGCGCCATATTTCAAATTCATCATCCCAAAAAGTAACGTATACAATGAAAGTAACTGTAGTGGGTGCCGGCGCCGTAGGTGCTACTTGCGCCGATAACATTGCCCGCAAAGAACTGGTAGAAGAGCTGGTGCTCGTAGACATTAAAGAAGGTTTTGCAGAAGGTAAAGCGCTGGATATTACCCAAACAGCATCGCTGCTGGGATTTGATACGCGCGTAATAGGCGTTACCAACGATTACTCCAAAACCGCGAACTCTGACGTGGTAGTTATTACTTCAGGCATACCCCGTAAGCCCGGTATGACCCGCGAAGAACTGATAGGCACCAACGCCCGCATAGTGGAAGAAGTGAGCAAAAACCTGCTCCAGCATTCTCCGAACGCGATAATAGTTGTTATCTCTAACCCTATGGATACGATGACCTACCTGACGCTGAAAGCAACAGGCCTGGACAAGCATCGCGTAATAGGCATGGGCGGCATACTGGACAGCGCACGCTTTAAGTGCTACCTGCAGCAGGCCCTCAACTGCTCTCCCAACGACCTGCACGCAACGGTGATAGGCGGACATGGTGATACTACTATGATACCGCTGACACGCCTGGCTTCGCTGAACGGCAACCCGGTATCTAATACACTGAGCGAAGAGCAACTGAAGCAAATAGCCGCTGATACTATGGTGGGTGGCGCTACCCTTACCAAACTGCTGGGCACCTCCGCATGGTATGCACCGGGCGCGGCAGGAGCTGCACTGGTAGAAAGCATCATTCGTGATGAGAAGAAAGTATTCCCTTGCTGCGTATCGCTGGAAGGCGAATATGGCCAGAACGACATATGCCTGGGCGTACCGGTAGTAGTAGGCCGTAATGGCTGGGAAAAAATCATAGACTACAAGCTGAATGCTGAAGAGCAGGAAGCCTTTAACAAGTCTGCTGATGCCGTGCGCAGTATGAACCAGGTGCTGGACACACTGGTGACTAACTAATAGCAAGCATACCACTTTAATACCACGGTAAAGCGCCCGCCTCACTACGAGACGGGCGCTTTCATTTGCGGATGGATACAATGCTTAGTATATCTTGTTCCGGGAGCCTTCAAAACCCTTAGGCTTCACGATGGTGAAGACACGGGAGATATTGAACCCGAAGTGTATATCGCCTTTATCCCAACGTCCGGAGGTCTGGCCAATGAATGCGCGCTCGGTAAGCGTGGTGGCATTGGAGAACATCAGCTGGAATACGTGCCCGCCCGTTTCTATATCCAGCCCCACGGAAAGAGAATTGTGGTAGCCATTCAGCTCGTTAAAGCGGTAGAAATATTCCCCGGTAAGCGCCAGGCGGTTATTCAGCTTTATCCTTCCGCCCACACCCAGCGCAAACAAGTCGTTAGGCTCGGCGGTGGTAGGCACCAGGTTATAATGTACGTGCGTGGGCATCAGCTGGAGCGACAACCAGTTGCTGAACTTGCGGGCGATAAGCAACTGGTTGACATATGCCAGGCGATTGGTAAAATAATACTCCGTACCCACCGGAACGGGTACATCGATGGTCCTTACCGACATAGCGCCTACGTAGCTCATGCTGAACGGCATGCCGCCACCCTGCTGCTGCCGGAGTATTTTGGCCTTTACAAAGCCATCAAATTCCTTATCGTAAGTACCACGGGCCAGGCCTACCATCAGCCAGTCGGTAACGCCGTAGTCGAACGCCAGCTTGGTATTGGCATTATCGAGTCCGAAGAAGTTCCTGAAACTTTGGTTCAGGGCGCCGAAGCGGTGCAGTATTCGGAAATCGAGCACGCCCTTCCCTACGTTCTCTATGCTGTGCCCGTTTATGATACGGGTAGCCTTAAAGGTAGCGGTAGTGTATTCCCTCGTGGCTTCCGCCCCGGGCTCATCTTCCAGCATCTTCATCAGGTCGTTGCCCGATGTATCGTCTTGTGCGCATACCGGGGCCGACAGGCTCAGCAGCAATGCGGCGGCGGGTATTATGCGGCGTATGTTCATATAGTGTTGTCTGTGTGTGGTGATGCTATTACTGTGCTTTCAGGTTGCTGTTTACCGTTACTTCCATTACTTCTGCCACCTTGCCCACCACCGCAGCAGGAATTTTGATACCATATTCGGCGGCCTTTATCCTGAACTTTGAATTAAGGGTCGCTTCCTTGCCCTTAACGGTTATTGTTCCGGGAACGGACACATCCTTAGTAACGCCATGAATGGTCATCTTGCCGGCGGAAGAAACATTGTAGGTTCCATCTTTAGTGAAGTCTACCTTGCTGATGTCCGTTATCTTTCCTTTAAACTCTGCTTTGGGGAACTTATCGCTCTCCATATAGTTCTCATTAAAGTGCTCCTGCATCAGGGCCTTTTCAAACTTGAAGCTCTTTACAGGCACCTGGAAAGCCATGTCTCCGGTTTTTGCGTCCAGTACCGCCGCGGCTTCGTTGTTGAACGCCTCTATGTTCTCCAGCCTGGCACCGGAAAAGAACGATACCTTACCCGTGCGCGTCATATACCTCTGCGCCATACCCGATGTTGCCGTAGCTAATACCAGCGCTGCTATCATCCATGTTCTTTTCATCATTTTTGCTTTTAGGTGTTTATTAATTATTCTGTTTTCCCTGGTTCACCCAGGCGGTTATTTTATTAATGTCGCAACTAGTCAGTTTGGCCATTCCCGCCGGCATGGCTACAAAACCGTTGTCGTGCCTTATGGCGCCCAGCAAACGGTTATTGTCGGCACTCAGCTTCACCCCTTCGTAAGTGTTCAGCAGGTAGCTGCCGGTGGTGCCGCTGCCGCTGTGGCAGCCGGGGTCGGTACAGTATTGTTTAATGACCGGCTTCACGGCAGTAGCATAGCTTACGGCGGCCGTATCGCAGGCGTTGCCGCCCGCCGGGGGCTCGGGGTATAGTTGGTCGGCCTTGTCGTTGTAGCAGCCGGCTACCAGGATAATGGCTGCGGGAAGCAACCATCGTGTAATGTTCGCACTCACTTTCATATATTGAATATAAGCAAACTTATTGCCAAAAATTTATGTATTGTTTTCTAGTTGTTCAGGGTGCCTGCCGCTACCCACTTTTCCACCTGCCTGATTTGGCAGTCAGAGAGCTTTGGTGCGCCCTGCGGCATGGCGACAAAGCCCCCCTGGTGCCGGATAGCACCCAGGAGCCTGCCACTGCTTACCGACGCGGCAGTACCGGCATGATTACTGAGGTTCACCCCACCCGAGGCCAGCGATGCATTGTGACAGCCCACGCAGCTTTGCTGCAATATAGGTTGCACCGCGCCGCTAAAGGTGAAACTATTGGTATCGCAAAGCGTCGCGCAGCCCGTCCCGTTTTGTGCGCCTTCATTTATCCACCGGCGTATCAACTCTACCTGGGCAGCAGGCAGGGCCGGGTTGGGGGGTGGCGGCATGCGCTTATCCAGGTCATCCTCTACCAGCGACTCATAAATTTCGCTCTCGTGGGCATTGCCGGGGATAATACCATCGTGGTCACCTGTATTCATTATGTTGTTGTAATTATCCAGTATATACCCTTCCTGGTGCGATGCCGCATCGTGGCAGCCGCTCTTGGCGCAGTTAGAGCGAAATATAGGAAGTATATCCCGCTCAAAACAGATACCGGTATCGGGGCTGCCCCCGCCGGTGGTATCGTTGCTACCCGGCACCGGTAAGTTACTCTTGTGCTGGCATGCGGGCAGTACGGCCAGCATCACCACGAAACAGGCGGCAAGCGCCTTTATCCATTTACTCATTTAATTGCCTTCGTTTATTGTACAATACAACCGGTAAGCGATACGCCAAACATGCTGCTGGCGGAATAGAAACCTTTTACCGTTACCTGCCTGCCGTTCTCCACGGCGGGGCTGCCGGGCTGCATGGCGCACTGCACGGTCATGGTGGGGTCCTCGCTCTGCAACAGCAGCATAGTACCGCCATCCTGGTCTCGCTCCGTGCCACTTACCATGCCCGATACCGACAGGGCCTTGCCCGCATACCGGGTATTGGCCTTGGCTTCGTCAGCCGCAAATTCTTTCACCAGCGCCACCGCTGTTACGGGCACGCCTTCCTGGCTATCTACCGTATCGGGGGGCCGGTTCCATATGCGGTAACCGATGATACCGGCGGCCGACACGAATAAAAGTACCAGGAGGAATATATACTTAGCTTTTCTGCTCATTGTGTTAATATAGCACTTTGCGTCAAAAATACATGCCAGTAAAGGATATCGGCCGGTATAAAATGACGAAACGGGAATTTTGCAAGATGGAAAATGTCTTATAGTTCACCGGCCAGCCACAGCTTAAACTGCGCCGCCCGCTCTGAACTTACCACGGGAGCCTCCTTCACCGGGGGCTTCAGGCTTACGATCACCCGGGCTTTGCTATAGGTTTTCATTTCGTCTATGGCCTTCAGGCAAATAAGATACTGGCGGTTGACCCGGAAAAACACTTCAGGGTCCAGCATGCTCTCCAGTGCGTCCAGGTTGTGGTCCATGGGATAGGTTCGTCCCTCGTGCGTGCGGGCGTAGGTCGCCTTGTTCTCGCTAAAGCAATAAGCTATCTCTTCAGCGCCTACGGTCTTTATATGTTCGCCAAAGCGTATCACGAAACGCTTTTTATATTCCGCCGGGCCGCCCGCCTGCGGAACCTCGGCCGGGCCGGAAAAGAAATTCCGGAACTGCGAGAGCTTTTGAAAGGCCCGCGCCAGTTCCTCCTGCTTCACCGGCTTCAGCAGGTAGTCGATACCGGATGTCTTGAACGCCTCCATCGCATACTCGTCGTAAGCGGTAGTGTATATTACGGGGCACTCTATCTTCACCAGCTTCACCAAGTCGAAAGCCGAACCATCGGCCAGGTGAATGTCCATCAGCACCACATCCGGCATAGCGTTGCCGGCAAACCACTCACGGGCGGCTGCTATGCTGTCTATATGGCCGGCTATCTGCGCGCCGGGAATGCTTTCCAGTACCAGTTTGCTCAGCTTATTGAACGCCGGCAATTCGTCTTCTACTATCAGTATCCTCATAACAATGGCAATGATACAACATATTGATTATCGGCAATGGTATTGACCAGCGGCCTTTTGGTGAGCAACGAATATCGCTTCCGGATATTGTGCAGGCCCAGGCCTTCTCCTTTCTCTTTGGTTATTTTGGGCTTCAGCTCATTGCGCACTGTTACCTGCAACTCGTCGGCTTCTATATAAATCACCAGCGGGGCGGAGCGCGAAACAGTATTGTGTTTTATGGCATTCTCTACCAGTATCTGCAATGCCAGCGGCACTACTTTCCCGCTCTTCATTACCGCTTCCGGTACGGAAACCGACAACCGAAGCGCATCGCCGAACCGGCTCTGCTGCACGAACATGTACCGCTCTATGATGCGCAGTTCCTCCCCCAGGGTTATCAGGTCCATATCCTTGTGCGCCAGTACCGAGCGGTACAGGTCTGATAGCTGGGAGGTGTATTGCACCGCTTTGTCTTTATCCTCCTCTATCAATGCGCTGAGCGTGTTCAGGCTGTTGAACAGGAAATGCGGGTTTACCTGGCTGCGGAGCAGTTCGTACTCAAACTTCAGGCGCTCTTCCTGCAGTTCGTTCACCTTCCGGAGGCTGCGCTCGCGGGCTTTTATGTAGGCGTACAGCAATCCAAAAACAATCCCCACCGACAACACCAGGAACCACGGGGCCTTCCAGAACGGGGCGCGGATTCGGAATGTATAGACCGCTTCGTTCGCCTCTTCAAAGTCCATATCCAGGGAGGCTTGAATGCGGAAGTGAAACGTACCGGCAGGCAGCCGGGAGAACGTCACCGTTTCATCGTCGGTATAAATCCACTCGTTCTGGTAGCCCTCCAGCCGGTAGCGGTAATGGAGGCGTTCTATATTGGAATAATTAATTCCCTCATACTGGAACGACAACTGGTTCTCATCGTGGCCGAACGTGCTCCGGTAGCTTACGGGCTTAAAGAACAGGCGCACTTCATTTACTGAAATACCCGGACGTATGTCCAGCGGGCGCGAAACATTCGTGAACGAGATAAAGCCCTTATCGAACGGAACATAAACATTACCGGCGGCATCACGCGCCATGCAGTTCAGCACGGCCGATGTATGCTCTATATCCAGGTTGGTTTTCTTGTTGAACCGCCGGAACAATCCGCTTCCAGGAAACCATTCATCAACACCCTTCTGCGTTACAACGATCACCTGGCCGGAGTTATTGGCCATTACAGAAGACACATTCATATCCTGCAATCCATTCTGCAGGGTAAATTGCTGCCAGCGCCGCCCGTCATACCGGAAAACACCTTTATCGGGCGTGCCCGCCCACGCATGGCCAAAGGAATCGACAGCAATGCTGTACACCACGCGGGCCGTTAACCCCGATGTACTATCCCAACGGTGAAACCTGCGCCCGTCATACATCGCCACACCGCCGCCATCGGTAGCCAGCCACAGCCGTCCGCGGCCATCGTTGTACAGTTGATACACATAATCGCTGCCTATGCCGCCGGCCTTGTTGTAATGAGCTACCGGCACCATCTTGTCGCCGGAAACGTCCAGCTCGTCCACCCCGTTGAGGCTGGCCACCCAGAGCCTGCTGTTGTAGGCGGCTATGCTGAGGATATTGGCGTTATCCATTCCCGCCGGGCCTTTTACCTGGCGCAGGCGGCCATCTATGTAGTGCCAGAGCCCACGGCCAAAAGTCCCTAACCATATGCCCTGTCCGCCGTGCAGGTACATGCAGGTTATGGCCGCCGGCAGCATCGCCTCCCGGGCGGGCACCACGGTATCAGCGGACAGGTGGAGCGATAGTAGTTCCCTACCCTGCGCCAGCCACATCCGGCCGTCCCCGCCGGTGAGTGCCGTCAGCGTACTGAAAAAATACGGAGCCCCGGCTATATGGTATGACGCATGGCTGATAGTGACCACCGTGAGCCCTTCGTTGGTGGCCAGCCACAGGTTGCCCGAACGGACATACAGCAAGCGGCGAATCTTCTTTCCCGCAAAATGCAGGGGGACTACGCTCAACGAATCGCCGGCGCGCAGGTGCAGCAAGTAGCCGGCCTCCGTAACAGCCCAGGCCTCTGTCGCCGACACCGCGAAGATGTCGTTTACCTGCCCCCAGCCCCTGGAGGCATATCCGGCTACCACGCCATGCATGCCGTTAGTGTCCAGCCGGAATGTAAAAGCGCCCCCTTCGTGCGTACCGGCCCAGTACGCCGAAGTGCCCGGCACCGCCTTAATGGCGCTGATAATATTATCAGGCAACCCATCCTGTATTCCGTAACGCCGGGCGGTAATGGTATCGTTCACGAAACGCAGGTAACTGACCCCATTATCGGTACCCACTACGCACGACGCCCCTTTCGCCACCAGTTGGTAAGTGAAGTTATCGGCCAGCCCCTGCGCGCCGCTGATACGAAAATAGCGTCCGTAAGCATAGAGGTACACCCCCTCTTCGGTACATAGCCAAAGGAGCCCGGCCCCGGCGGCGGTAATGCTTTGTACCCGCGAGCGGGGACCCGCAGCAGCCTTGCCCACAGGCCGCAATACGCCGTCGGCAAGGCAGGCGAGCGTACCATCGGCGTAGCCTGCGTACACTTCGCTTCCCAGGGCCGCCAATGCGGTTACGCCCTTGTTGGCGCTGTCTGTTATTTTTACAAAGTCACGGCCATTGAAACGGAAGAGCCCTTCGTCGGTACCCACCCATATATAGCCGGAAGGCGACTCAGCGATGGCATTCACATTTACGGGCGATTGCGACTCGCCCATCCGGAAATCGCGGCTAAACGGGCGCTGCGCCTGCGCGGCAACGGAAACAGCTACTAATATGCACAGCCACAAGTACCTCATGGGCGCTGCTTTAGGGTAGCATTTACCGTTACTTCTATATCAGGCGACAGCTTTTCGCTGACCACCCGGGGGATTTTTATGTTGTGGTCGGCAAGCGAGACAATGAAACGGGAAGACAGTATCAGGCGGCCACCCTTTACCAGCACATCGGCGCGCACTATGCGCTCTACGGGCACCCCGTGTATGGTGAGCTTCCCCTTGGCCCGCACGGTGTAGCTACCTTCTTTGCTGAAGTCTATATCTTCAATGATCTTCCCGGCAAAAGACGCATCGGGGAAGATGTTGCTCTCCATATAGTTCTCATTAAAATGCTCGCGCTGCAACGGGCTGTTGAAACCCATGAAACTGGAGATATTGACCCGGAAGGCAAAGGATTTCTTGCCGGCATCTACAATACCCTTCAACTCCACCGACTCGGCACTGATGAGCTCCTGCGGCGCTTCGGAGTGAAACGCAGCCTTTCCTTTTTCCATATCGTATATCTGCGCAGACGCACACACCCCATAAAGCAGGAACCCCATTACCCAGGCCAGTACCTTCATATACCGTAAAAATAGCGAAATGGCGGCAGAAGATACATTTGGTACAGATATTGCAATATGCTGGTGGACATGAAACCAATAGCAGCCATTGCAGGCATTCTACTGGCGCTGTGTACCGCTACCGGTACCCGCGCGCAGGAGGTAGATACGATATACATCGCCAACATACCGGAGGTGCTGATAACCGAGCACTGGGGTAACGATACCGCCCGCTACCGTTACAACCAGACAATGCTGTATGTGAAGTCGGTGCTGCCGTATGTAAACGCCGCCTCTAAGATGTTTGGCGAGATAAACGCAAAGATGAATGAACCCGGTGTAAGCCGCGCCGAAAAGCGGCGTTATATTCACAGCCGCGAGGAAGAGCTCCGGAACCAGTTTGAGAAAAAAGTAAAACAGCTTAATAAAACACAAGGCGCCCTGCTGATGAAACTCATAGCCCGGCAGACAGGCGCCAACATATACCAGATACTGGACGAATTCAAAAACCCCATGACCGCGCTGAAATGGCAGGGATGGGCCAGGATGAACGGCATCAACCTGAACAGGAAATACACCCCCCAGTCGGAGCCGATGCTGGAGCATATTATGGAACGCCTGGGCTACCCGCTGCCGGCCTCCTACGCGCCCATTGCGGGTAAGCGGTAGCGCTTCTATTAACAAATAGCGCGGTTAACAATACTTACCAGCCCGCCTGCATCAGCAGGCGGGCTTTTATTGTGCCCGTTAACAATGGTTAACAAAAGATTTGGTTAACGCTAACAAAACATTTGGTTAAGCGATTGAGACTGCTCCCGAAGCGGAAGTAATATTATGCTTTATTACACATGCTAAACATATAGAGGAGGAGGACTTATGCATGTTTTGAAAGCTACATTATTATTTTTTGCGGTTTTATTCACATCATCAGCCGCAAGAGCGCAGGTATTATTCTGCCCGGAGAACTCCGGATTCGAGTACGGAAATTTTACGCACTGGCTATTGTACACCGGGAGCTGCTGCCCGATAGTAGCCAACAACCTGACAGGCGCACAGCCCAACCGGCACGTGATAACCAGTGGCAACGGAACCGATCCATATGGAGGCTTCCCGGTAGTATCGCCGGGCGGAGGTAACTACTCCATGAAGTTGGGTAACGACAATGTGAACTCTCAGGCGGAAAAAGCACGCTTCTACGTGCACGTGCCCGCCGGTGTGAACAATTACAGCCTCATCTATCGCTACGCCGTGGTGTTTGAAGACCCGGGGCACCAGACTTTTGAGCAGCCCCGCTTCGAGGTGGTCGCATTCGATTCGGCCACCAACGTGGTCCTTCCCTGCGCGCAATTCATCTACGTCTCGTCCTCTACCCTGCCGGGCTTTCAAAACTCAACAGTAGATACCATTGTAAAATACAAGAACTGGACAACCGCTACCCTGGACCTTTCCGGCTGGGCGGGGCATACCATCGCAGTAAACTTCTCCACCGGTGATTGCGACCTCGGCGCACACTTTGGCTATGGATATGTAGACATGAGCTGTGGCCTGTTCCAGGTAGCGGGCAGCGTATGCGGCTCTACCACTACCACGCTCACCGCTCCCCCGGGATTTGAATACTACACCTGGATGGACTCCACATACAGCACCGTGGTCGCGTCCGGCCAGGTAGTCACTATACCTACGCCACCGCAAACCTCCACTTACCATGTTATTCTTACACCCTACAGTGGCTTTGGCTGCCCGGACACCCTGAGCACCGTTCTGAATATTTCCAACATACAACTCAACGGCACACCCGACACCACTATCTGCTACGGCAGCAATATTACCCTTACCTCCGGCGCCACCGGTAACATGGGGCCCTTTACGTACAACTGGACACCCTCAACGGGCCTGAGCTGCACTTCCTGCGCTAACCCCGTGGCTACGGTCACCAGCAACACTACCTATTACGTAACCGTTACCGACACCAACAACTGCTCCAGGACGGATACAATACAGGTAAACGTAGCCCCGGCCTTTACCCTCAGTACCAGCCAGCAAAATGTAACGTGCTACAACGGCACCAACGGAACGGCCACCGCTAACGTATCCGGCGGGGGCGGCTATACCTATAGCTGGAGCACGCAGCCCGTGCAAACGACCGCAACGGCCACCAACCTGGCCGCGGGTACGTACACCGTTACCGTTACCAACACCATAGGCTGCGTACAAACAGCCACCGTAACCATCACCCAGCCACCGCTGTATGCGGCAACCATCAGTAATACACCCGTGACCTGCAACGGCGCAGGAAACGGAACGGCTACCGTAACCGTAACCGGGGGTACACAGCCCTATACTTATAGCTGGAGCACCCTGCCGGTACAAACCACGCAAACGGCGGTGAACCTGGGCGGCGGCAACGTATCGGTAACCGTAACCGATGCGCAGGGATGCATCACCAGCGCCACCACCAGCATTGCTGAACCCGCCCTGCTGAATGCATACATCAGCTACACCAACAGCCCCATGTGTACCAACACTACGGGCATCGCCACCGTGGGCGTAACGGGTGGCACCGCCCCCTACACGTATCACTGGAATACCACACCGGTACAGACCACCGCTACGGCTACCAATATGCCCAATGGCACCTACAAGGCTACCGTAACAGATGCCAACGGATGCACCGATACGGCTACCGTAGTAATATACCAGACACCGGCGGTACTGGTAGCCACCACCCAGCAAAACGTAAGCTGCAACGGCCTGGCCGATGGCAGCGCCGGCATCACCGTCAATAGCGGTACGGCACCCTATACCTATATGTGGAGCAATGCCCAAACCACCACCACAATTACCAACCTGGGTGCGGGCAGCTACACGGTAACCGTAACCGACAGCAACGGCTGTACCGGGAACGCCACGGTAAACATTACCCAGCCCGGCGTGCTCAATGCTATTGTTTCGGGGGCTTCCAATGTATTGTGCCACGGTGCGGGCAACGGCTCGGCCAACATAGCGGTAATAGGCGGCACACCCGGCTATACCTTCCTGTGGAACACCTTGCCGGTGCAAACCACTCCGCAAGCCACCAACCTGGCACCGGGCAGCTATAGTGCGCTGATAACCGATGCGCACGGATGTACCGACAGCATACAAATTACCATATCCGAACCCGACCCGCTTGATGTAGCCATCACCAATCCCGTGAACGCTACCTGCGGCCTGCCCAATGGCTCCGCTACGGCAGTAGCTACCGGCGGCGTTACCCCATATACTTATCTCTGGAACTCGCAACCCGTGCAGACAACGGCTACCGCCGGCAACCTGAACGGCGGCACCTATACCGTGGTTGTGACCGACAACAATGGCTGTACCGACAGCGCACAGGTAACACTCGGGCAATCGCCCGCAGTACAGGTATCCGCTACGCCGGTCAATGTATCGTGCAGCGGCGCCGCAAATGGCGGCATTACCGCTACCATCAGCGGAGGTACGCAACCGGTGAGCTACGCATGGAATGTAGCCCAGCCGGGCCTCACTATATCGGGGCTGGCACCGGGGCTGTACAGCATAGTAGTGACCGACAGCCTGGGCTGTATGGACTCGGCCAGCGCATCCATAACGGAACCCGCCCCGCTTACCGCCGCTGTCACCAACCTGGAACACATAAAGTGTTATGGCGGCCAGGACGGAACAGCCAGCGTAACCGCTAACGGAGGTACTGCGCCTTACTCCTATCTCTGGAGCAACGGCAGCACCGGCGCTACAGCGGGCAACATGAACCCGGGCACTTACACGGTAACCATAACCGATGCCAACGGCTGCTCCGATACGGAAACAGTACAGGTAAACGAACCCGCGGACCTACAACTGGCTGCCAGCACACTGGGGAATAGCTGTATGAACGAAGCGACCGGAAGCGCTGAAGCAGTGGCGTCTGGCGGCACTACACCCTACACTTTTGCGTGGAGCACTACACCTGCGCAGTACGGAACCAATGTACAGCAGCTATCCCCGGGTACCTATACGGTAACCGTAACGGATGACAATGGCTGCGTTAAAACCGCGAGCATTACGATAAATGGCTTCCCGCTACCTAATGTAGAAGCGGGACCCGACCGCATACATTGCTATGGTGCTGACAGCATTATACTAAGCGCTTCCGGCGCCGCCCATTACCAGTGGTCGCCGGCGCAATGGGTTGCCTGTGCGGGCTGCGCCACCACCGGCGCCAACCCCAATGCCACCACTACCTTTGAAGTAATAGGCATTGATACAAATGGCTGTCGTGACTCCGACCGGGTAACCATTACCGTGTACACCGACGAAGGCACCTCCATTGGCGACAGCATCCAACTTTGCAAAGGCGACACGGCCCAACTCTCCGCTTCAGGCGGTACGGACTACTACTGGTATCCGCTCCCGAATGTAAATACCGAGGCGCCGTCAAACCCCACCGCAAGCCCGGACGCCACCACTACCTATTCGGTGATCATTACACAAAACATCTGCTTCTCCGATACGCTGACCCAAACCGTGGTAGTACACGAGCGCCCTACCATAGAGCTGGGGCCCGATAAAAAAGTATTACCCGGAACACTGGTGCAGATACTGGCAGACACGACACATGCAGAGCGGATAACCTGGGAACCGGCATCCAGCCTGAGCTGCGAAGACTGCATAGACCCCACAGCCACCATAGACAACACTATTACCTATGTGGCTACGGTGTACAACAATGTTTGCCGCGCGGTAGATGATATAACATTCACCGTGTCGTGCGATGGCAATAACATCTTTATGGCCAACACCTTTACCCCGAACAATGATGGCAACAACGACATCTTCTATCCGCAAACTCCGGGTATGGATAAGATAAAGGTCTTTAAAGTGTACAACCGGTGGGGAGAGCTGCTGCACGAAGCCAACAACTTCCTTTCCAACGACCCTAAGTACGGATGGGATGGAACGCTACGCGGCAACCCGCTGTCTCCCGACGTGTACGTGTATTTCCTGGAAACCTCCTGCCCCAACGGCGAACGGGTGTTTAAGAAAGGGGATATATCGCTTATCAAGTAACCACGCAATAGATACATACAGAGCCCCTTCGCTAACACGCGGAGGGGCTTCCTTATTCTATGCCAGTTCCAGCACCTCCGATGGCAGCACGGCGAAGACGCGGTCGTCTTTGCCGCAATCTATTATATACAGCCCGGTCAGCTTACCGAAAGCAGGCAACAGCAAGGTATTACCGCACAGGTGAAAGCAGGGCAGCTTTATCCGTTGCCGGGCCTTTCCGTTCAGCACTACGCCGGGGTGTATGTGGCCTACAATGTTTATCGCATCAGCGGGGGTATCCACAGGCATGTGCGAATAAACGAACGCGCCTTCCTCCAGCACCTCCTCTACTATCACTATGTTCAGTTCCGTAAACAGTGTGGCGTCTATGATATCATGGTTCCCCTTTACCAGCGTAAAAGCGATGTGCGGAAACTCTTTTATCAGCGCCGCAAACAATCTCCACTCCCCGTTCAGCTTGCTGTGAAAAAGATCGCCCAGGAAGTAAACCTTGCGCGGGCTGAACTTCAGGAAGACACGGCGCAGCGCTTCGTAGTCTTCCCGGTGGGCCATGGCTGGCATATAGATACCCTCGTTGCGGAAATGCGTAGCTTTCCCCAGGTGTACGTCCGCTATTATCAGCAACTGTTCATCTTCCTTGTACAGCGCCTTCTCCGGCAATAATGTAAATACGGATTCTTTTAGCGTGAGTTGCATTACTTCGTTAATCCCCTGATCACTTTTTTAACCTTGTCTTCAAACTTCTCATTGCTGAGCTTGTCGCGGCCCAGGCGTTCGGCAAATATCGGGAAAGAAAACGGAGTTAAGCGCTGGAGGTCTTTCACAATGATCTTCTGCCCCTGCATGCGTTGCAGGGCCTCGGTCATGCGTACCTGCTCCATCTGGAAAATCATCACCTCGTCAAAGGCCTGTCGCAGCAGCAGGTTATCAGGGTCATAGTCGGTAAACACGGAAAAGAACAATTGCGACGAAGCCTGCACATGCCGGGTTTTCAGTTGCTTATTGGGGAAGCCATTAAAGATGAGCCCCGCTATGGAAGCTATGTCGCGGAACTTCCGCCGGGCCATCTCGGTAATGTTGGCGCTGGCATATATATGTTCGGAAAGATCGTCGGTACTGAGCAAGCCGTTCTCCAGGGCCTTCTCTATTGGTATTTCCTGGTCGCTCAGCAGCTCTATACCATAATCGTTGAAGGCTATGGAAAAGCTCATGGGCAACAACTGGGCGATACGGTAAGCGAAAAGCGCTCCCAGCCCTTCGTGTACGTTTCGCCCCTCAAATGGGTAGAGATACACGTAGTAGCCTTCCTTCATTTGTATCTTCTCTATCAGCAACTCCGTACTATGGGGCACTACCGATCGTGCCTGCTGCTCTTCCAGCAAGGGCATCAGTTTGGCCAGCTCGGCATCCGGTGGTTTCTTCAGGTAATAATCGTCCAGCTTCAGCCGTATTGTTTTAGAGAGTTGCGACGACAGGGGCATTTTGCCTCCCTGCCAGGAGGGGAATATGGCTTTCTCCTTGCTCCCGTTCTTCACCTTCGCCACCATGCCGTCTACCCGCACCAGTTCCAGGTTACGCCCCGTGAACCAAAACACATCGCCGGGCCGCAGGCGGGAGATAAACCATTCTTCCACCATGCCAATCCGGGCGCCGCCCATGTACTTCACGGTTATCATCGCCTCACTTACAATAGCGCCTATACTCAGCCGGTGCCGCATGGCGATGGCCCTGCTGGTAACCTTGTACAGCCCGTCTTCCACTACTACCTTATGGTACTCGTCGTAGGCATCCAGCATGCCTCCCCCTACGGTTATGAACGACAGGCACCAGTCAAATTCTTCCCTGGTAACGGAGGAAAATGAATAAGTACTTTTTAGCTCTTCATACACTTCATCGGGGCGGAAGCCATCAGACACCGCCAGGGTCACCAGGTACTGCACCAGTACGTCGAACGAGCGGATGTAAGGAAGCCGTTGTTCCATCTCGTGGTGGGCAATGGCATAGCGGAGCGCGCTGCCCTCTATTATCTCCAGCGAGTGCGTAGGCAGAAAGTGTATCTTGCTCACCGCACCCGGCTGGTGGCCACTGCGGCCCGCACGCTGCATGAAGCGTGCCACGCCCTTGGGGGAGCCTATCTGCACTACCGTGTCCACGGGGCGGAAATCCACGCCCAGGTCCAGGCTGCTGGTACTCACCACAACTTTCAGCTTGCCCTCGTGCAGCGCGTCCTCTACCCACAAACGAAGCTCTTCCGACAGCGACCCGTGGTGCAGGGCCATTACACCGGCAAGCCCGGGTTCCCGTTCCAGCAGGCGCTGGTACCATATTTCGCACTGCGAGCGCGTATTCGTGAATATGATGGTTGAATTAGCCCGATGGATAATAGGGAGCACTTCATCCAGCAACTTGATGCCCAGGTGCCCCGCCCACGGATATTTCTCTATGGTATCGGGCAGGATGGTGTGCACTTCTATCTGCTTATTGAGCCTGGCCTTTACCAGTTTACTTTTTACCGGCTCCACCCCCAGCAGCACTTCTTTCGCTTCTTCCAGGTTCCCGATGGTGGCAGAGATACCCCACACCCGCAACCTGGGGTTCAGCTTCCGCAGGCGGGAGATAGCGAGCTCTACCAGCACCGCACGCTTGGTGCCTATCAGCTCATGCCACTCGTCCACTACTATAAACTCCAGGTTCTTAAAGTAGTCGGCATAGCCCTTGCCGGCAAGCAGCATGTGCACGCTTTCCGGCGTAGTGATGAGCGCGTTAGGGCTTTTTCGTTTTTGCTGCTGGCGCTCTTTAACAGGGGTATCCCCTGTGCGCAGGGCAATGGAATAGTCGAGTCCCAGCTCATCGCTTACGCGGGTGGTAGCAGCGTATATTTCTTTTGAGAGCGCGCGCAGCGGTGTTATCCATAGGGCGTGCAATCCCGCCGGCCGTTTCCTGGCGGCGAAATAACTTTCAAGGATGCCAAACCACAAAGCGTAGGTCTTACCGAAACCCGTGGGGGCATTGAGCAATCCTGAATAGCCATTCACCAGCGCATCCCACGACTGCTTCTGAAAGTCGTGCGGCTGCCAGCCGTTGCGGCTATACCATTCATTCGCTATGTAATACTCCCGGCCCAGTTCTTCGCGCGTTCAAAAAATGCGTTGTCAAAGCTATTTAATTGTTTGATGCGAACGACACATTAAATGTACCGGCATAAGACTATGCCAGTTTTGAACTAAAGCCAATATATAAACACCTTAAGCATTCTAGCTAATAACGAGCAGGTGTTCAAAATATTGTAAACCACTACCGGGGCGGGAGCAAAATATTCGTCGCTACACTCTAGAAAAGCGCGCCGTACTTAGGCTGAATTTTTTCGGGGATAACATCATCGGCCAGCATGTCCTTAATATCAATTTCAATATTGCGGACAATACTACGCAGGGGCACGTCATTAAGCAGCCCTTCAAAAGGATTTTCGCTCACATCGCCGGTGTACTCCATCAGGATAAAGACCCACGACACGATGAGGTTGAACGGTATGACCAGCCAGAGCAGGCCCTCATCCAGTTTCTTAAACTCACCTATCATACCAAACGGTAGCAGGATAACAAATATGGCGATGAAAATAGTGCTCACCGTAGCATATTGCCGCGGGAAGGGCGTGTTTTTTATACGCTCGCTGCGTCCCTGTTCGGCATACAGGTCGTTGATAAGGCGCTGCAGTTCCAGGTGGCGGAAATCATTAAGGAGCCCCTCTTTCCGCAGGCGCGCCAGCTCCTGGGTTTGCTTATCCAGCAATTGGGTAGAAGGGTTTTTCTTCGCGTGCATCCATGCAATTTCTTCGGGCGACAGGAACTCCTTTATTTCTTCTTCATAGTTCTCTATGTGGGTATTCAGGGCCTTGCGCTGGTTCTTTGCCGCCCTGCTGGAATGTTCCCACGTGGTACGCTGGCGCATCGCATGCTTTACCGTATACAACCACCCTATGTGCCGGTACAGTATAGTGCGCACTTCCGCATCTACCTGCTGCTGCGGAACGGGATGCTCGTTCAGGTCGTTACCGGCAAAGCCGCGGAGTGTTGCGGCAAAGGCCCTGCTGGTGTTGGTAATGCCACCCCACACTATTCGCGCCTCCCAGCTGCGTCCATACGCCTGGTTGTTCTTAAAACCCACGAAGAACGCCGTAGCGAGGCCTATCAGCGATATCGGCAGCCAGGGTATCGCCACCCAGTCCCAGCCGAGGTACCCATAAACATACAGCGCAAAGAAACCCGTTACCAGCGAAACCAGGGTAATGCGCCAGGTGTAGAAATAAATAATGGCTGGGCTGAGGTGCCTTTTTATATACATAAATAAATAGCTCTTCTTTAAAAGTAAGCAGGAAATGTACTAAAACCAAGTCATAGCCGTTATGCCGCACACAGCCTTCAGCAGCATTAGCCCGTCTATAATAGCCAGGTAATAAAGTATCGGCCGGCGGCGCTGGAGCGACCACGCCACACCTATAAGCGCGGCGAAGGGAAGGAAGTTCAGCAGTATCTTCACCGCTGAAAAGTGCTGCGAAAAGGCATAAGCCAGGAACACACCCAGCCCCGTAGCCGAGAGCGGGATGATGATATAAAAGATAGTACGCCGCAAGCCATTGTTCACCACAAAAGTCTGGAGTTGCTGGTTAGCGTCGGTAGCATAGTCCTTAATATCAAAAAGGATACACAGCACGCTAACGAACATAAAGTTCTTAACAAAGAGCACCAGGTTACGGAAAACCGGCTCAAATGCACGCCCGTCTTCTATGCACGCCAGTACCACCGGGTACACCGTTACAAAGCCGGCCCAGGTAAAGCCGATAACAAATGGTTTCAGCCAGCCAATGCTCCGCAGGCTTACGCCGCCAAACCATCGAATATTAATGCCATAGTACAACACCGCCACTATGGGGAACACGGAAAGCAACAACCACATAAGCGGTGTAACAGCACGCACGTGGCCCATCAACGGGTAAACGTAGAAAGCGCCCGCTACCACAATAACCACCGCCAGCACCCACTGGCGCAGGCGTATGGATTGCCGGTGCCGGGCATACCATACCGAGCGGGCGTTCGCCTGTGCTGGCCGGGGCTCGCCCATATAGGCCAGGGTGTAATAAAACACTACCGAGGCAAACAACAGCAGGTAGTAGAGCGAACCCGGCAGGTGGTACCCCTGCTGCAGGCTGGCCTCCGCCGACAGGCCCATGGCGCAGAAGCCATAGAAGTAGTTGCCGAAAAAAAGCGCGGACAACCAGCTCTTATTCGGGTTGGCGGTCATTTCTTTTTGTTAAATACCTCATCGGTCAAGCCGGTGTTTATGGTATATTTCAGGTAGGTGAGCTGTATGGAGCCCTTCTTTGGTTTTCCGTCTTTCGGCTTTTTTATCTCCGTAGGGTCGTTGTAGTCCATGGTTACGCCTGCGGGTAGTTTGTAATCCTTTACATCCATCAGCACGGTCAGCTGGTCGGGCAGCCCCTGCACGGTATAGGCGCCATACTTCAGCTTCATCACCACCATGCCTTCATCGCGGGTAGTGGTTTCCGTTTTCAGCACCACCATCAGCACCTCGTCTATCCACAGCTTCGAGAGCACGATATTACCCTCGTCTTCCGGTATCACTTTTATGATGCGCGCCTTTTTACCATCAATGGTTTCGTATCCCGCATCCAGGGCGGTCACGTTGCCGGCGGGCATCATATTGCGCACCGACATGTTGATATTCTTCTTAGGCAATACAGAGATGCCACCGTTCCGCTCCAGCCGCATTTTATCGGGCGATTTAAAATAGAGCTTACCTTTTACCTCGGGTATGCGTATGTGGGCCACATCTATTTTCACTTTCACATCGGCGGTATAGTCCTTTATCTTCAGCATCTTATCCCGCAGCGCGTAGAACACCTGCGAGGCATCGGCCGCGCTCGCCGCATGGTGTACCAGCAGCAGGCACAGCATCCATATCCATTTCTTCGTCATGAGGTTATATCTTTCTTATTAAAGTAGGCAATAGTAACACCCAGGAATCCCACCGTATATAACGCCAGCACCACCGCGGAATTGGCAATGGCCTTAAGCGGCACCGGGTCGTCAAAAAAGCCCTTCCATCCTATCATATGGGTAGTGAACAGGTAGGGTTTTATAACGTTGAACATCGGCAGCTCCAGGTTGGTAAGTATGGTGAGGACCACCACTATACCCATGGTAGTCATAATGGGCCCTATGGAGTTATCAGCGAAAGCCGAAAGCATGGCCGCCAGCGCTGCAATCGTTGTCATTGCCAGCGCGGCGAAAACGAAGGCCGCCATGTAGCGCCACATAATGTCATCTTTCAGCAGCACTATAAAGGCGTCGCTCTTCAGGTTGACCATATCGCCCTCGCCAAATATCAGCAGCGATATCAGCAGCGCTGTCACCGCCAGCCAGGTGATAAGCAGCAAGGTGTACACTACACTGGCTACAAACTTCACCAGCACCAGCCGCGCCCGGCTCACGGGCTTGGTAAGCAGCAAACGCAGGGTGCCCAGGTTGGCCTCACCGGCCAGCATATCGCCCGCCACCAGCGCCACCAGCAAGGGGATATGAATGAGCAGCGACTGGAGAATAATATAAGTGACCAGGTAACCGTTAATGATGTTGCCCTGCACGTCAAACTGCTCCGTAACTCCCTGCATGCCGAACGACATAAAGTCTTTGCCACCAGAGTACATCGCCAGCTGTATAATAAAGGCTATCGCCAGCACGATACCGAAACTGATATAGGTCCGCGGCCTGCGGAATATCTTATATATTTCTATCCGGAGCAGCTTTATCATTGGTCAGGGATAAGAAGTAGGCTTCTAATGAGTGTTTGGAATTGATGGCGCTTACCAGCGCGCCCTGCTGCACCAGCCACCGGTTAAGCTCCGGCACCTGGGCGGTATTCATCTTCAGGGTGAGCGTATTGTGGGTAATAGCCGTTACGTGTGTTTGCCACTGCGATGCCGCCAGCTTGTCTTTGAGTTGTTCGCCCTGGGCCACTTGTATGTCTACCAGCGTTTCGTCAGGGTTCAGCAGTTCGCGCACCAGCCCTTCCACCACTTTGCGCCCCCGGTGTATCACCAGCATACGGGTGGCCACCTGCTCTATTTCATACAGTAAGTGCGAGGAAATAAGTATGGTCTTATTATGGTCGCGGCTGAGCGATAATACCAGCGCCCGCATTTCAGCTATGCCCTGCGGGTCCAGCCCGTTGGTGGGCTCATCCAGTATCAGCAGCTGCGGGCTGTGTACCAGTGCTATGGCTATACCCAGGCGCTGCTTCATACCCTGGGAGTAGGCTTTTACCTTGTCTTTCTCCCGCCCCCTGAGGCCTACTATTTCCAGCACCTCATACAGGCGGGAGGAGGGTATCGGCTTACCGCTGAGTGCGGCGAAAATGCGCAGGTTATCCCAGCCCGATAAGTATCCATACATATCGGGACGCTCTATACTAGCGCCTATACCCGATAGCAAATGCCGCGAACTATTGCTGAGCCGGCTGCCATTAATGAGTATTTCGCCACTGTCGGGGAAGATAAGCCCCAGCAGCATACGCATAGTAGTGCTCTTGCCCGCGCCGTTCTGCCCCAGGAAGCCGTATATATCTCCGGGGGTTATGGAAAAGGACAGCTCGTCTACCGCCTTAAAGCCCTTGAATGTCTTGGTAAGGTTCCGTGCCTGGATGATCGGTTCCAATGATTGAATTGATGATGCAAATTAGTGCATATACAACGTACCAAAAAAGTAATTTGTTGCAGTTACCGCCGCTTTTAACCTTTTTTAGCACAGTAGTGGCATCAACCGGCACCATATAGCTGTATCAGCTATGCGGAAAGCGCTGAGCGTGTGTAGCGTGCCCGGTAGGCCATGGGAGAAAGACCGGTCAGTTTCTTAAACAGCGTGCGGAAGTTCTTATTGTCGGTATAGCCCATGTCATACATCACTTCGTTCACGTTCTTGCGTCCGGCTTCCAGTTCCTTTTTCGCCGCCTCTATTTTCACCCGGTTTATATATTCGGCTACGGTGTTGCCCGTAGCTTTCTTGAACCGCCGCTCAAAGCTCCGCCGCCCTACGGCAAATTTATCGGCCAGTTGGTCCACGGTTATCTTTTCGGTGTAGTGTTGCTCTATAAAGTCCTGTGCCTTGCGTACCTCCGTATCCTCGTGCCCCTTCTGGCCATGAAATATCATAAACGGCGATTGCCCTTTCCTGTCTATCTCTATAGCAAACACCTTGGCGCAGAGTATCGCCATATCGCGGCCGGCCAGCTTTTCTACCAGGTGCAGCAGCAGGTTAAGATACGAGAACGCTCCGCCGCTGCAGTATATACCATTCTCTTCGGTCACTATCTTATTATCTACCAGGTTCACCTCGGGGAACATGATACGGAATTCATTGGCGGCCACCCAGTGAGTAGCGGCTTTACGCCCGTTGAGCAAACCCGTAGCCGCCAGCAGGAACGCCCCCAGGCAAAGGCTGGCCACCTCGGCCCCGCCTGCGTACATGCCCTTTATCCAGGGTATGAATTTACGGTTGTTCGCTATGCCCTCTTTAAGGTCGCCATCAATAGCGGGTATAATGATGAGGTCGGTGTTGGTAACGTGGTTAAACAGCACGTCGGCATGCACCGTGAAGCGGCCACCACTCACCGGTGTCTCCATATCTATACCCACCAGCTGCACGTGGAAGGCCGGGGGCATACCCTGGGCCGCGCAAAACTGGTTCACCTGCGAAAATACCTGGCGAGAACCCTCCAGGCTGCCCAGTATGGCGCCTCGCGGAACGATGATAGATATATGCTTCATGCTATAAAAATAACAAGAAATGCAGAGCGGAAAAAAAATGTGGATATGCTTTAACTGCCAGCGGTATGGTAAAAAAGCAATACAAGGCTAACAATGTATATCAGGAAAATGACCATTGCGTCCCACGCCATGCGGAATCGCTTGTGCTCCGATTTATATATCAGCCCGGTTATCGCAATCGCCGACATGATGATTACTGCAAATACCGATATCAGGTTGGCATCGGCGGCATCCTTTAGCAGGGGCCCCTTGGTATAGAAAATGTCATCAAGGGCCAGGATAAAGATGTTGAACATATTACTACCCAGCAGGTTACCTACCGAGAGGTCGATACTGTTTCTGCGGATGGCCGCTATTGACACGGCAATTTCCGGCAGCGACGTGGAGACGGCCAGGAAACAAGTACCCGCAAAGGAGTGCCCTATCCCGGTAAGCAGAGCGATCTCCTCAGCAAAGTGTGGCAGAAAAAGAGCTACAGCCACGGTAAATACCGCATAGAGCGCGAATAGCGTTACCGCCTTTTTCAGCGATATGGAGTGTTTCTCTTCCAGGCTTTCCGTTACAGTAAGGTGAGGTGTCTTCAGGTTGTATTTATAGATGATCCGGGCGGCTATAAAGTAAATGGCCATGAAGCCAACGCTGGTGATGCCAATACCGGGTATAAGAATAATGTCGCGGTCAAGACACATACCCGCGCCTACAAGCGCCAGCAAGATGATACCCAGCGCCGCCGCCAGTATGTGGCTCAGCGATGCCTGCCCCAGGATGGGCTTAGATTGTGGCACAAACGCATCCAGCAGCGCAAGCAGCCCCAGGTTGAACGCACAACTGCCAAGTATATCGCCTACCGCCAGGTCGGCGGAGCCTACTATGGCTGCCGAACTGTAGCCTACCACCAGCTCTGGCAACGAGGTAACCCCTGCCAGCACTATAAGGCCCAGCCAGGCCTTACCCATGCCGGTAAGCTCAGCGATGATATCGCCGTAGTGAGATAATTTCTTACCGCAAAAGAAAATGACTGCGGCGCAGACAAAAAAGCCAATGACACTATTCATACCGGAAGTGGTAAATGGGTAACGATAAGTAGTACCGGCACAAGCTACTCCCCGCAGGGAAAACAGCTTACACTAGTCTATCCGGTAAAAGAAACACTGCACGCCCTTTTCTGAGCTGTCGGCGGCCAGTGCCACCTCGGCGGCCTCGCACTCCGGTACGCCATCCGCAGCTTTGGTATATTTCTTTTCGTACGAGCCCAGGCTATGTCCGCGCACGCTGGAGCAATCGCAACGGTACATTCTCCGGTTATCGCAGGATGCCAGTGCTACCAGCACAAAAACGAGCGTAAAATATTTCATGTTCCTCTATTTATACCCGAAAGATAATAACCAGGAAACTGCAAGCAACATTTTAAATGTTAAAAAAAGAAAGCCCAATTGCACCCCTGCAAAAATTTAACCGCTCATTCATCTACCAGCCAATCGTTTAATCATTATATTTATTCCTTAATTATGAACATCCGGCTTTTGTTCCTACTGGTATGCATGGCGATGGCGCTCCGGTGCCCCGCACAAAAAGCCCCTGTGGCCGAAACACGCGCACTGCTCAAAAAGAACAACTACGCAAAGGCATTGCCCGCCATCAACAGGGCTATTACCCAGGAGGCCTATCGGAACAATGCAGAAGCCTGGTTTCTCCGCGGACTCGGGTACCTCATGCAGGCCACCAGCGAGCCTTCCGCGGCAGCACCCGCCGCGGAGGAAGCCTACCTGTCGTTTAAAAGGACACTGGAACTGAAACCCGACTACAACACCGAAATAGACCAGCCGCTCTACGCTACCGCCATATTAAAGTTCAACACGGCCGTATCGCTGTACGCTTCCTCGTTTTACGCACAGGCATATAAAGAATTCATGAGCGTACACGATATGTACACGGCAGGAGGAACGCACAGCCTGGCCAATAAAGAGTTTGCGGCACTGGATGTGGAAGCAAGGAAGAACGCCGCCTACTCGGCCATCAACGCCGGGCACGACAACGACGCTCTGCCCCTGATGGAACACATGGTGGAAAAAGAAGCCGCCGATGACCCCAACATCTACCTGTCGCTGATAGAGATTTACCAGGCCACCCAAAACGAGCAGAAATGGCAGGCGATGATAAAGTCCGCGCGCCGGCAGTTCCCCGACAATCCTTTATTTGCCGAAGCGGAGCAAAAGCTCCACACCCGGCAGCAGCAGTTACTTCCCCGACTGGAAGAGGCCGTGCGCAACGAACCGGGCAACGCCGCGCTGCAAAACAGCCTCGGAACCGCTTACCTGCGCCTCGCCTTCCCCAAAGACCAGCGCGGCCGGCCTTTTGTAGTGCAACCACTCAACCTGGCCGAGCTATTCACAAAAGCGGAAAACGCTTACAGCAAGGCCACAAGCCTGGAACCCGGCAACGCCAGCTACCAGTACAATGCAGGACTCCTCTACTACAACCTCGGCAGGCTGCTGACCAACAAGCTGTACCCTGTAAAGAACGACTCGCTTCAATTCCGGGAACTTGACAACAGGAGGATGCAGGAATTCAGCCGGGCGCTGGGCTATTTTGAGCGAAGCTACGCCCTACTGCAAGCGAAAACAGGTACGCTCAACGAACAGGAAAAAGAAACCCGCCTGAACCTGCTACAGATGCTGGGGCAGATATATGAGCTGAATGGCAACAAAGAAAAAGCCGCTGAAATGGAAGCGGCCATTTCACAGCAGCGATAGCCCGCACTGGTTTTGTACCTTTACAATGTATAACAGCAGCACGATGAAAAAGTTTTTACCCTTAATACTGGCAGGAGCCCTTTGGCTGTGCGCCTGCGAAGCGGAAAAGGCACCTGAGAAAAAAGAAGAAAAGCAACAAGCTCCTGCCGCCACTGTAGAGCTGTATGTCACCTCCTGCGAGACCGGGGAGGCTACCCTGTGCAGTAAAGACTCCTGCCTGCAAAGTGACTGCGGGATAGAGGACTACTACTTCACCAAAAAAGGAAATGTGATACAGCGCAATTCCTGCCTCAACGAGCAGGACGCCCTGTGGATAATAGGCCGTTACCAGGTAACTGACTCAGGCATGCTTTGCCAGATGGAGAAAGTGTACATAGTGCCATTGAACTACAACGAAGACGGGACACCCGCAACAACCGACTACAACAAAGGACAGTACACCTACCTCTCCAACCAGGAGCCCTATTTGCTCACTAAAAGCACCTGCCCCGGTGTTCAATACAGCAAAAAATACAACGCCAACCAGCAAAAAGCACTCAGTACCCAGGGCCGTTCGGTAGTAGGCCGAATTTACTATGAGGACTCAAACTGGGAAAAACGCATGCTGGAAGAAATGCGCCAGGTAAAGGCCCTCGCAGAACTGTAAGGGTATCTTCACCCGGGTTAAGCTACCCCGGCAATCATATACAGTCCGTAAAAATATTTTTTGCCCGCAGCAGGGTTAACCCCTATACCGATTAAAGGGTAACTGCCGGGTTTGGTACACAATTTGATACCTTTGCGGGGTAACCAAATGATTGACATATGATAAAGAAATGCATAGCCCTTTTGAGCTTTGGTGTAATGACAGCGATGACCGC
Source organism: Flavipsychrobacter sp. (assembly GCA_016786665.1). Classification (GTDB taxonomy): domain Bacteria; phylum Bacteroidota; class Bacteroidia; order Chitinophagales; family Chitinophagaceae; genus MKUN01. The sequence goes on along the minus strand of JAEUVZ010000019.1, from coordinate 65,430 downwards.
TATGGCCCAGAACGCCCGCGAGATAAATGTGAAGTTCAAAAATGCACAACAGCCTGCCGTTATAGCCGACTTTATGGCAGATGATGACTTTGTAGAAGATGCCCTGAAGGAAAAACTGGCCACCGAAGGTTTTGGCAAAAAAAGCTCCGAAAGTGGCTTCCAGAGTTATAAAGCGGTGCAGTGGGGCCGTGTCTCTTCTGAAAAACTGGATGTATATATAAAGGTAGACGGAAAGAAAGGTAAAAGCACGGTAACCATACTGGCCGCTAAAGGGTACGATAACTTCATCTCCAGCGCTAAAGACGCCTCCGCTACCGGCAAAATACAGGAGTTCCTGAACTCTTTCAGTACCTACGTAAATACCCGTAAAAGCATCGCTACCCAGGAATCCATGGTAAAGAAAATGGAGGACGAGAACGCCAAGCTGGTAAAGAGCAAAGAAGAATTTGAAAAGAAGCTGGTAGATATGAACAGCGCCATCTCTCAAAAGCAGGCGCAGATAAATACCGAAAAGCTGAAAATAGAAGAACTGAAGAAAAGCCTGAACTAAGGCTTACCGCCTCCAGGCGCTTCCGCAGCCAAAAGGAACAGGGGCTGTCTCACTTTAGAGACAGCCCCTGTTCGTATACATACGTTGCGGCAGCACACTAGCGCCCCACCATATAGTTACATAGCTTGTACAGCACCCGGGCGCCCACGATAGCATCAATATTATCGGCAGCCTGTATGCCCGTAGACACTTCGTTCAGGTCGAATCCTATTATTTCTTTCCCGGAAAGGTGCAATTGTTTAAACAAGTAAAACACCTGCTCCATTTCAAAACCACCCGGCACCGGCGTACCCGTGTTCGGGCATAGCTTAGGGTCCAGCCCGTCTATGTCAAAACTGATGTACACCTTTTGCGGCAGTTGGGCTATTATATCCTGGCATATCTGCTTCCAGGTATCGCCTTCATACTGGCGTTCCTTTATGTTTTTATCAAAAAATGTGTTTACCCGGCCGTTGCTGCCCTGTATCACATCCAGCTCTTCATCGCAATAATCGCGGATACCCACCTGCACCAGTTTGCTCACCTGCGGCACCATATGCAGCACGTTGTACATTATAGAGGCGTGGGAGTAGGTGAATCCTTCAAAGGCGTTGCGCAGGTCGGCATGGGCGTCTATCTGCAGCACCCCGAACTCCGGGTGTATATCGGCCAGCGCCATAATGAAGCCCAGGGGAGTACTGTGGTCGCCTCCAATGAGCCCTACTTTCTTTCCGTCTTTCAACAGGCGCGCGGTCATTTCTTTCACCCAGTTGCACAGCATCTCTCCGCCGTTGTTGATGTTCTTCAGCTTTTCGGCCAGCTGCTCATTCTGTTCCACGCTGCCGCCTTCCGTCAGGTGGGAGATAATGAGCTCGGCACACTGGCGGAGAAAATCACTCTTCTTCCGGATGTTCTTATCCACCGGCATCATGTAGAAGCCTTTCTTCCAGCCGTCGGTTACATCCGGGTCGTATAGGTCTATCTGCATCGATGCGTCAAAGATGTTCTCCGGTCCGCGGGCCGTACCCTGCCGGTAAGATACGGTCACCTCCCAGGGTACGGGAAGCAATACCACTTCAGCATCATCCTCTTTAAAAGGCAACCCGAAGATGTTATTGGTCTTCAAGCCTACCGAATTGGGATCGAAATTGGAAAGATCAGCCATGGGGCAACATGATTTTGAGGCGCGAATTTACACCATATTGCCATATAACAGCTCATGTATGGCATATTGTTTCATTCAATGCCTGCATGACTATTATCAGCTATCTGTTGTTGAGTTTTGAAAGGCAATTCGCTGTAACTTTGTGGCTTATGAAAAAGACGCAAATTGTACTGCTGGGGCTTATTGCCATTGCCATAGCTGTCATCGTAATGAAGTTCGCGGATTTCAGCACCTACGAAACATTTGCCTCCGCTTCCGCCTCGCCGGGAAAGAGTTTTCACGTTATCGGCTACCTCCAGACCGATAAGCCTATGGAATACGACCCGGGCGTTGACCCCAACCGCTTTGTGTTCTACGCAAAAGACAAGGCCGGCGCTGTCACCAAGGTGATATTCGACAAGGGCAAACCACAGGATATTGAAAAATCGGAACAGATAGTGATGAAAGGCTATATAGATAACGGTAATTTCCACTGCACAGGCATACAAATGAAGTGCCCGTCTAAGTACAAAGACCGCGATCAGACCATAGGCGATATGAGCTAGTTTCTGTGCGCCCTTTTACGTTATTCCGCTGCTTGGCGGTTGGTAACGCCCGGGGCATCCGCATCAACCAATCAATACAGGAGAACATTGGACACACAATTCATCGGAGAAAATCTTGCGCCCGGGAAGCTGGGCCATTTTTTTATACTACTGTCCTTTATCGGGGCCATTTTCAGTGCATTCAGCTATTTCCGGGCAGCCGGAACAGAGCAGAAAGACCTGAAGGCCAGCCGCGGCTGGCTGCTTATGGGCCGGAATAGTTTTATCATACACTCCGTATCCATCATTGCGGTGTTCATCTGCCTCTATTACATTATTTCCAACCACCTCTTCGAGTATTATTACGCCTACGACCACTCCGACAAATCGCTGCCCATGAAGTACCTGCTCTCCTGCTTCTGGGAGGGCTCGGAAGGCAGCTTCCTGCTCTGGGCCTTCTGGAATGCCGTGCTGGGCCTGGTAGTGATGGCACGGGGCAAAACGCTGGAGTCGCGCACCATGGCGATAGTAGCGCTGGTGCAGGTGGCCATCGGCAGCACCGTGCTGGGCTTCTACATAGGCGATAGCATCGCTATTGGCAGCTCGCCGTTCATCCTGCTGCGCGAGAAGATGCAGGGAGCCCCCATTTTTGCACAGGCCAACTACCTCGATTTTATTAAGGACGGAGACGGGCTGAATGAAACCCTGCAAAACTACTGGATGACCATCCACCCGCCGGTATTGTTCCTCGGCTTCGCCTCTACCCTCATACCTTTTGCTTACTGCATCGCAGCCTTGTGGAAGGGCGACTACCAAAGCTTCGTGCGCCCCACCCTTACCTGGTCGCTGTTCTCGGGTGCGGCGCTGGGCACCGGCATTATGATGGGTGGCGCGTGGGCATACGAGTCGCTGAATTTTGGCGGCTACTGGGCCTGGGACCCCGTAGAAAACGCTTCACTGGTGCCCTGGCTCACACTCATAGCCGGCCTGCACACCCTGCTTATTTACAAGGCTACAAAGCGCTCTATCATCATCACTTTTGTACTGCTGCTGCTCACGCACCTGCTCATCTGGTACTCCACGTTCCTTACCCGCACCGGCATACTGGGCGATACTTCGGTACACGCCTTTACCGGCGAGGGGTCTTCGCTCACCTATCACCTGCTTACCATCATAGGCGTACTGCTGCTCATCAGCAAATGGCTGATAATAAAGCGCTGGAAGGCCATGCCGCGGGTAAAAACGGAAGAGGCTGTCAGCTCGCGCGAGTTCTGGATGTTCATCGGTTCATTTGTGCTCCTGCTCTCCGCTATACAGATATCCATCAGCACCTCTATCCCGGTATGGTCGCCGCTGGCCAAGTGGATTACCGGCAAAGACATCGCCCCGCCGGTAGACCCCGTGCAGCACTACAACAGCATCCAGCTTTGGGTGGCGGTAGTGGTAGCGTTGCTTTCCGCGGCTATACTCTACCTGAAGTTTAAACAGACCGACGGCAAAACCGTACTCCGCCGCCTGGGGCTTACAGCCGCTATCGGCCTGGCATTTACCATACTGGTCAGCCTGACACAAAAGATTGGCACCGACAGCAGCCGCATACTGGAGAATATACCTTATTTATTATTCCTGTTCTCCTGCTGCTTCGCCATAGTGGCCAATATCTGGTACGCCGCCGCCATACAGAAGGCGAAGCTGAAAGCCATCGGCGCACCGGTAGCGCACCTCGGCTTTGGCATGTCGCTGCTCGGCATATTGCTTTCTTCTTACAACAAAGAGGTTATATCGCTTAATACTACCGGCGTGGAAATTGGCTTCGACAAGGGCAGCGCCCAGGCCAACAGGAAAGAGAACCGCGAGAATATCATTCTGCCTATTGGTATACCCGTAGCCATGGGCGAGTACTTTGCTACCTACATGGGAGACTCCGCCATCAACGAAACCCACCAATACTACCGGGTAGACTACCAGCGCCGCGAACCCGGAGCTAAGACGGCCAGCGAGAAATTCACGCTGTACCCCGAACTGGTGAAGCCAAAGCACTCCGATAACTTCACCGCCAACCCCGACTCCAAACACTACCTTACCCGCGATATATTTACTTACGTAAATGGCGTGAGCAATAAGAAGGGACAGGACAAATACATTAAGCACACCATCAAGACGGGCGATAGCATTTTCCTCACCGGGGGCTATATGGTACTGAAAGGGATACGCGTAGTAAACAATGAGAACTTCTCCGGAGAGGGCGGGAAACTGGATGTAGCCGCCGACCTTACCGTTTACGACCTGAAAGGAGAAGTAGCCCGGCTGGAACCTTTATACTCTATTAACAACAACATACAGGGCGGCACGGAAGACACCCTCAGCCAGATGAACCTTTTTGTACGCTTTACGCAGATAGTGCCGGACAAAGGCGCTGCCGAACTGGAAGTAAAACAAATAAGCCCCGAAAACGACTACATAGTGCTGAAAGCCATCGTGTTCCCGTACATCAACGTACTGTGGGCGGGCGTGATAGTAATGGTCCTGGGCTTCCTGATGAGCCTGGCGCACCGCTTTTCACAAAAAGAAATAAAACAGGATATTCCTTCCGCTGAATAATAGGGGTATATGAAAAAGCAAGCGCTCACCGAAACCGACGAGACATACCTGGAACTCTTTGAAGAACTGCGTGGCTTGCTCGTACCCTACTGCACACACCTGAACGTTATTGAAGCGGAAACACATTATTCCCTCAACTGCAAGAAGGAAGTGAAGAAAGGCATGCCTATGTTCTTCGGCTCGGTTACTATTATGAAGAACTACGTGAGCTACCACCTGATGCCGGTATACGCAGATCCATCGCTGCTGCAGAACATCAGCCCGGAGCTTAAAAAGCGCATGCAGGGCAAGAGCTGCTTCAACTTTAAAAAGGCAGAACCCGCCTTGTTTCGCGAGCTGAAGGCCCTGACGAAAAAAGGCTATCAATCGTTTGTGAAAGCCGGCTGGATAGAAAAAGAAAAAAGCAGGTAAGTTATCGCAACGGCCCGTTGGCCGGTACCTTATATAGAAGCGCCCCTGGCATATGGCCAGGGGCGCTCTGTTTATCTCAAAAAAAGTGAGTTCAATCTTATTTCAGCCACTCTGCAGGCTTCCCGAAGTCCCAGCCAAAATCGTTGGTCTTACCGGTAGCGCTGTCATACACGTAGTAGTGTACTACCATCTCTGAGTGCTCCTGGTAGTATTTGCTCGGCACCAGGTATCCGCGGCCTTCTACCACTTTCGCATCCAGCGACTGGCGGGGAATGTACATGGTGTCGCCGGAGACAATAGCATTTATTTCCATTCCGGGGCCAAAGCGGTTGTTGAAGTTGCGGATTTTTACTTTGTTTATTTCGGTACCTTCTTCCACATCCAGGGGATATTCCTCGGTCAGTGTCTGGGTGCCGGCTTCGGTAGCGCTCCAGGTACCGGTAAACTTAGCGCGGATCAATTTTTCACACTGGGTTCCTTCATAGCCGGTAGCGCAGTAGCAGGTACCTTCCACGCAGGCGGCGCCAAACGCGCAGGTTATCTCCTTGCACTTATCCCGCTTGCAGGAAGTATATGTCACAGCGCCGAACAGCATTACAGCGCCCGATACAGTAAGAAGTATTGTTTTCAAACGGTTGTTCATCAGAGAATGTACATTTTACCAAAGCTTAAAGATATGCGAAACGAATGTAAAAAGCAAAGCCTCTTACAAGCTATTTGCAGCAATTATCATTCCATTTTTTGTAATGGGTATGGGTACATTAAAAGGTAGCGGGGGCGTTACTGGTCTTGCAGTTCCCACTCTGAGGGCTGGCCGGCATCCCAGCCGAAATCGTTGATCTTTCCGGTAGAGGGGTCAGCCACATAATAACGCATTATCATGTGAGCATTCTCTTCCTTAGTAGCCGGCTGGTCTATGTAGCCTACGCCTTCCACTACCCTGTTGAAGGCTTCCTGGCGGTCTATATAGAGCGTATCATTGCTCACGCGGGCTTTCACGCGCACTTCGCCCGGGAAAAGATTGTAGAAGTTAGCGATGGTTACATCCTGTATGGCCTCTGCGGGCTCTATCGATACATTGTAAATAGCCGGATTCGTCAGCGTGCCTTTCTCGGTAACACCCCAGGTGCCCATGAATTTTTCACGGCTCACCTTCTCACACTGGGTTCCTTCATATCCGGTAGCACAGGTACATTCCCCGTCTGCACACACACCGCCGTAAGCGCACACTATGGCTTTGCAAGGGTCATTTCCGCAAGAGGATATGGTTAATCCTGCAAATACAACTAAAGTACTCATACACGTGAGAACAATAGTCTTCAAACAGGTCTTCATCGGCAAATCAGTATTTAAATCAGGCTTGAAGATAAATAAAACAATTTTAAGTGCAAGACTTTCAGGAGAAAATCCTCAATTATCGTTCCATTTTCAGCCTGCGGGTGTGGTCTGTAGCCCGGTTCTTTAATCAGCGGTTATTTCTCCGCCTCGGCCTTGTAGGCCATTATGCCCTTTACTATGGCGGTCGCTACTTCCTTCTGCCCGGCGGCGGAGTTCAGGTATTCCTCTTCCTCCGGGTTGTTGATAAAGCCTATTTCTATCAGCACTCCGGGCATAGCGCTGCCCGCCAGTACTTCCAGCCCTTTCTGCTTCACGCCCAGGTCGTTGCGCCCCTGGCTGTAAAACTGCTGCTGTATCTTATTGCCCAGCGTAATGCTGCGGCTGAGATAGGCTTGCGTGTATTGGGCTATAATGATGGCCGTCTGCGGGTCGTTGGTGTTCAGCATACCGGTTTCATCGGTTATCTCCTCGCTGTACTCACCTATGGCGCCTTCCTTTTGCGAGTTGCGGTGCAGCCCCAGCACATAGGTTTCCGTGCCGGAAGTACTGGTTTCCCGGTGGTGAATGGTCTTGTAAACGGGTACCCGCACCTTCTTCTTGCCTTTTTTTACCAGTTTGGTACCGGTCTGTATGCGCTGGGTGCGCCCGGCGGTGGAGTTTACGTGTATGGAAATGAACAGGTCGCCGCCATTCTGGTTGGCTATTTCATGGCGCTGCACCAGGGAAGGGTACACGTCGGTGGTGCGGGTATAGATTACCTCTACATCCGGCATGTATTCTTTTATCATCTTGCCCACCAGCAAAGACACATCAAGTGTCAGGTCCTTTTCAGAGGATATTTTACCCCTGGCTCCACCGTCTTTGCCACCATGGCCGGCGTCCAAAACAATTTTTTTCACCTTTTTGCCGTTTGCAAAAAGCAACTGGGGAGAAAATGCCAGGAACAGGAAGAGTGCTATAAGGCTGGTACGCATATTGTTGATCAAAATGAAAAAAGCCGTTTAAAAGTACAAAATAAATAAAGCTGCGGTCTAAATAACTATTTTTGTGCCCGTCAATGAGCCAGCGCGGTAAAATTATCTTAAAAAAAACATCTGGCAGCCGCCTTTATTGCTTTTGGGTGGTCATTTTTGTTTTTTTTAGCAATCTTAGCTTCGCCCAGCAAGATACCACCAAGCGAATTATCAACACCGCCGACACCACCCTGGCCGACTCCACAGCGCTCCCCGCCGACTCCACCCGCCCTCAAAAAAGCCAACTGGAGCGCATGGGCCTGAAAATATCCAAAGACGCCCTCACCGAAGTAGTAGTAGCCACCGCGCGGGACTCCGCCGTTATGAACCTGGACAGCAATATGTTCTACCTGTACGGGAAGGCTAAAGTAACCTACGACGACCTGGTGCTGGAGGCAGGCGAAGTACTTTATAACCAGAATAATAATAATGTACTGGCCGGCCCGCAGTTCGACTCCTCGGGAAAGGCCATGGAAAAGCCGGTGTTTACACAGGGCAGCGAAAAGGTAATGTACGACTCGCTGCAATACAACTTTAAAAGCAAAAGGGCGATTGTAAGGAACGCTAACACGCAATACGGAGAGGGCTACCTGCACAGCCAGCAGATAAAACGAAACCCCGACCAATCTATTTATGGCCTGCACAATGTGTACACCACCTGCGCACTCGATACGCCCCACTTTGGCATAGTAGCCAAAAAGATAAAGGTGATACCCAACCGCATTGCCGCATCAGGCCCGGCCAATATAGCCATAGAGGGAGTGCCTACACCGCTGTTTTTGCCGTTCGGGCTTTTCCCTATATCGCAAAAGCAAAAATCGGGGTTCATACTCCCTACCTATACGGTGGAACAAAATCGCGGCCTCGGGCTGCTCAATGGTGGTTATTATTTTCACATCAGCGACCAGACCGACCTGCTCACCCAGCTCAATATCTTCTCTAAAGGTAGCTGGCAGGCGGGGGGAACCGCCCGCTACAAGAACATTTACCATTATAACGGGAACCTGCAGTTTCAGTACGCCTACAATAAAACCGGAGAATCATACGAACCCAACGCGCAGGTGGGCCGGGTGTACATGCTGAACTGGGACCACCAGACCGACCCCAAAGCACGACCGGGGCAAGCATTTACCGCGTCTGTTAATGTGGGCTCCTCCACCTTCTACAGCACCACCAGTTACGATCCCCTGCAGGCTACCAACAACCAGTTCCAGTCGAACCTTAGCTACAATAAATCGTGGCAGAACAGGCCGTTCAACCTGACCGTCAGCGGCCGTCACAACCAGAACACCCAAACCAAGCTGGTAGATGTTACCCTGCCGCAGATAGCTTTCAACGTGGCCAGCATAGCGCCGTTCCAAAGCAAAAAAGCCGTGGGCGCCCCAAAGTGGTACGACAAGATCACCTTTACCTACACCCTGAATGCCCAGAACAGGACCAGCTTCTACGATAGCCTCTTCAATGTCAGTTCGCTGAAGTTCCAGAATGGCCTGAGCCACTCTATACCCCTGTCGGCCAACTATACCCTTTTCCGCTACCTGAATGTCCCCATCAACATACCCTACAACGAGTACTGGTACACGGAGCGCATCGACAAGCGGTACAACGACGTGACCGGCAAAATAGACACCAGCGTACAGCGCGGGTTCTTCACCGCCCGTGAGTACTCCTTCTCGCTGCCCCTTACTACCCGTATATACGGCATGAAGCTCTTTAAGAAGGGTAAGCTGCGCGGAATACGCCACACCCTGGAACCGGGCGTGGAACTGGCCTACCGGCCCGACTTCTCCAGGTCTTCTTATTACTACCAGACACGGCTCGATACCGGCAGCGCCCTGCAAATGCTCTACCGATACGAAACATCCTCGTTCGTAGGAACGGTGGGGCCGGGAGAGCAGCGCAATATCAACTTCGGCATCAACAACAACCTGCAGATAAAAGTGCGCAGCAGCAAAGACACCGTCTCCGGCTTTAAAAACATCACGCTCATAGACGAGCTTCGCCTCTCTACCGGTTACAACTTCGCCGCCGACTCCAACAACTGGTCGATGATCAGCATACGCGCCCGGAACAATATCCTCAACCTTATATCGCTGAGCGCTATCATGAACCTGGACCAGTATGGCTACAACCCCGCTACCGACCGCCCCTACACACAGTCTACCATGTGGCAGCGCGGCGAAGGTTTCGCCCGCTTTCGCGATGCGGCTATCAGCGCCAGTACCTCGCTCTCTTCCAAGCCCAAACAGCAAAACGGGCAAAAGGTAGTACCCGGCACCAACGACGGTATCGTCTTCAATCCTGATTACTACAACTATGTGGATTTTGATATTCCCTGGAGTATCAACCTCAGCTATGCGCTCAACATTACCAATAATTATGTGGCCGCTACCAAGAAAGACACCCTTTCCATCACGGCGCACAACCTCACCTTTGGGGGCGATTTCAACGTCACCTCCCGCTGGAAGGTATCGTTCCAGAGTGGCTACAGTTTTATAGACAAGAAGCTACAGGCTACCCGCATACAGATTTTTCGAGACCTGCACTGCTGGGCCATGCGCCTGGAAACCGTACCCTTCGGGCCTCAGAAGAACTATAATTTTACCATCAACGTAAAAGCATCCGTGCTGCAAGACCTGAAGCTCATGCGCCGCCGCGACTTCCGCGATTCGGTGCAGTAGCCTGGCGCTCCAGCAGCACCTCGTTCACTTTCCGCAACCATATCTGCAATCCTTCATTATTCCAGTGCGTATCTCCCGGGCGGTATATACGCCTGGTCTGCCGGTGGTACTCATCATACACCGATATCACTTTCATCCGCAATCCCGGGTGTCGCTCTACAAGGGGTATGAGCTGGTTATACCCCTCGGGTTCCATAATGGTTGCGGGGTTCGGCAATATCGAGAGGTAAACCTCATCAAAGCCCTCCGCTACATAATGAGCCTGGAGCGCATTAAGGGTATGGATAATTTGCTCCAGCTCCCCATCTTCCAGTGGATAGTAGGAGTTCGCGTTATTCGTTCCGGCTACCGTCTCTCTCAGGTACAATTGCCGCCCGTCTCCCGACAGCACCACATCCCCGGAAGCGCGCCGGAACATATGGTAATTCATGGCAGCCTTCCAATGTCGTATGGGATTAATGAAGTTGTAATTAAACAGGTTGAATTCCAGGTTCTGATTGATATGCTTGTTAAGGAATCCGGGAGTATTTATTCCTTCCCGCTCCTCGGTATAGTCGCGCGAAACGGGATGCTTATCGCCGCCCGCCCCGTACACATGCCGAAACATATCGGTACCGGCAAGGTATTGCCGTACATAGCGCTCAGATACTTCAATCAACAGGATATTGTTTTGGGTATCATTCAGCCGGTAAGCGATATCCTCCCGGTATCGCCAGCCAAAGCGAAAATACCGGACGGCCGCATAGGCGCTGTCAGGCACTTTCCATATATAGCTGTCGCCCCATACATACAGGTCGTTTCTGCCGGTCTCCACGGGGTGCCGGGTAAATACATAGTCGCGCGCTGAGTGGAATTGCGGCACCTTATCCAGGTAAGCCATCCCTACCAGGTCTCCGTTCACCGCTTTATGAACGCCCCACCACGCATCATTTTCCACCCGCCGTTCCGATATCCAGCCCATTACCGGCCGCACGGTGGAAATGCCCATCAGCAGCAGGCCCGCCAGTATCAATATGTCCCGAAGCAGCTTTTTCACTTTTGCCTAAAATTGAAAATAAATGAACTGGTTTTCGTTAAACACGCCAAACCAGTAACACAGCGCTACCATCAGCGCCACGTACCAGCCAAACCGTCCCCGGCGGATAACATGAGAGGGATAGAAATACTCCCGGAGCATCAGTGCCGCTATCAGCAGCAGCGAAAATCCTAATTCCAGGTTATTCAGCCCTATGTGCTCCCCGCCGCTTCCGAAGCGGAATATTCCGGCTATATATGCCACTGCGTGGCCAACATTTTCCGCACGGAAGAAAATCCAGAAGAACGTAACTACTACAAACAGGGCGATGCCACTGCACCACGATTTTATCCTGCTCTTGATGGGCGATTTGCTTCCCGGCAAAATAGTGGTGAGCAGGCCGTGCAACCCTCCCCATATTACAAATGTCCAGTTAGCGCCATGCCATAGTCCGCTCAGTAAAAAAACAACGAACACATTGCGCTTTCGTTTCACCTCCCCTACCTGGTTACCGCCCAGGGGTATATATACATAATCCCGAAACCAGGTAGACAGTGATATATGCCAGCGGCTCCAGAACTCGGTGATGCTTTTGGAGATATAAGGCTGGTTGAAGTTTTCCATCAGCTTTATGTTCATCACCCGGGCGGCGCCAATACCAATGTCGGAATAACCGGAAAAATCACAATATATCTGGAAAGAATACAGCACCGCACCGGTAAACAAGGCAGCCGACGACAGCTCGCTACTATGCCCGAAGGCATAGTCGACACCTATAGCCAGCCGATCGGCGATAACCACCTTTTTGAAGAAGCCCCACAGCATACGGGCTATCCCCTCCCGCACATTACTATAGTCATACTCCCTGTATTCTTTCAGTTGAGGGAGCACGTTTTGCGGCCGCTCTATCGGCCCCGCTACCAATTGCGGGTAAAACATCACGTACAGCGCATACACCGGGAAGCTGCGTTCCGCGGGATGGCGGCCCCGGTACACCTCAATAGTGTAGCTCATCGCCTGGAAGGTGTGAAAAGATAGGCCTATGGGCAACGCAATCTTAAGAAACGCCAATTGCGACTCACTGCCCGTAGCCGCCAGCAACAAATTAATATTATCAGTAAAAAAATTGAAATACTTGAAAAAGGCAAGAAAACCGATGTTGAACACCAGGCTCATCACCAGCCAGGCTTTGCGGGCGCGGCCCTGGCTTTTTTCTATCTGCCAACCCGCGAAATAATCCACCACTATCGTAACGCCCAGTATCGCTATATATATAGGAACGAACGACAGGTAAAAATAACAACTGGCCAGCAGCAGCAGCCATACCCGCCCCCGCTGGGTCCGTAAGCGGAAGAACCACAACGTGACCACCATAAAAAACACCAGGAACTGGAGCGAATTGAATAGCATGGGCCGGTGAAAGCGATAATTATGCTACAAATATTGCGGAATAACGGGTAAATATGAAATATAACAGCGCACTATACATTAATTTGGTGTTGAAAACCAAAATTTACTTTTGGCGTTCATTTGATTACTTTTGCAGCAACCAATTTGAAATTATAACAAACCGCTATTTATGGCAATAGTTGATCTGGTAATGCCCAAAATGGGAGAGAGCATTATGGAGGCCACCGTACTGAAGTGGCACAAAAAACCGGGCGATAGTGTGAAGATGGATGAAACGGTGCTGGAAATAGCCACCGACAAAGTGGATAGTGAGGTTCCTTCCACGGCCGCCGGCACTATTACCGAAATACTGTTTCAGGAAAACGATGTGGTTCCCGTTGGCACGGTGATAGCCCGCATAGACAGCGCCGGTGCAGGCACCGGTACGGCTACCGCTACTCCTGCTTCAGCTCCGGTACAGGCGGCTCCCGCACCGGCCCCGCAGCCAGCACCCGTAGCGCCTCCGCAGCCACAGCAGCAACCGGTGGCACCAGCAGCAGGGGGCAATCGCTTTTACTCGCCACTGGTGTTGAACATCGCCGGCAAGGAAGGCATTGGCATGGCCGAACTGGAAACCATTCCCGGTACCGGAAACGAAGGCCGCGTAACAAAGAAGGACATACTGCAATACATAGCCGACCGCGGCACCGGCGCACCGGCAGCGGCACCTGTTGCCCCGGCAGCGCCGCAGGCACAGGCCCAGGCCCAGGCTCCCGCAGCCACACAGCCGGCACAGCAGCCTGCCGCCGCGCAAAGCACACCGGCAGCCGTGAGCGGAAATGTAGAGATTGTGGAAATGGACCGCATGCGCAAGCTCATTGCAGACCATATGGTACGCTCCAAGGCTACATCGCCCCACGTTACCTCTTTCACAGAAGCCGATGTCACCAACATCGTGCGCTGGAGAGAAAAGAACAAGAAGGCTTTCGAAAATACCTACGGCGAAAAAATCACCTTTACGCCTATCTTCTTTGAAGCCATCGTAAACTGTATCCGTAAGTACCCGATGATCAACAGCAGTATAGACGGCAACAACATCATCATTAAGAAGGATATAAATATTGGTATGGCAGCCGCGCTGCCCAGCGGCAACCTGATAGTTCCCGTAATAAAAAATGCCGATACCAAAAACCTGCTGGGGCTGACCAAAGATGTGAACGGCCTGGCCAACGCCGCCCGCAGCAACAAACTGAAAGCGGACGACACGCAGGGGGGCACCTTTACGGTAACCAACGTGGGTACTTTTGGCAGCCTTATGGGCACGCCTATTATCAATCAGCCGCAGGTGGCCATCCTGGCGGTAGGCGCTATTAAAAAGCGCCCGATGGTAATAGAAACACCCGATGGTGATGTAATAGCCATCCGCCACATGATGTATCTGTCACTCAGCTACGACCACCGTATAGTAGACGGTTCCCTCGGCGCCAGTTTCCTGACCGCCGTAGCCAACGAACTGGAAGCATTCGACCCCAACAGGCCGGTATAGCTAATAATAACGTTTTAAATAAAAAGATTCCGCAGCAATACCTGCGGAATCTTTTTTTGTGGCTCCACCACGGTCATTCTACATGCAGCAACGTATCATTGAAGTAAACGGTATAGTCACCTTCACTGGTCAGAGCATTCGCTTTTGACCCATTACAAAGCACCCGCCACCAAAAACAAAAAAAGCCCAGCATATGCTGAGCTTTTGTGTTCGTCGGGGAGACAGGATTCGAACCTGCGACCCCCTGGTCCCAAACCAGATGCGCTACCGGCCTGCGCTACTCCCCGAACATTGCAAGACCTTTCGGTCTTTCGCTATTGACTCCCAAAAAATGAGAATCAATTTCTTTTTGTGGCCTGCGGTGAGGGCGGGATTCGAACCCGCGGTACACGGTTAAGCGTACGACAGTTTAGCAAACTATTGGATTCGGCCACTCTCCCACCTCACCTATAATACGATGTAAGCCGTTGCTTACAAGGTGTTTAAGAACTGTTTCCCTTTTTCCGAGGGACTGCAAAGATAGTTTTAATGGCGAAAAAACAAAAAGATTTTTTGCATTCGGCAGCATGTTTTTAATATTTATGTGACGGGGCGTAGCTGTTTCCGGGAGCCTGCTTCGCGACTCATACTATACGTGCCGCGTGGTAAAACAAAGCCCCCGGCTTTACCGGGGGCTTATTAATAATATAAGTGTTTAGATGCTGGCCAGCTGCACTTTCTGCTGTAGCTCCAGCAGGTGCTCTTTGTAGTCTCCGTCGGTATCCATCAGGTTTTCTACGGTTTGGCAGCTATGTATTACGGTAGTGTGGTCAAAGCCCCCAAAGTGTTCGCCTATGTTCTTCAGCGAGCTTTTGGTGAACTTCTTGGCCAGGTACATGGTTATCTGGCGCGCCTGCACTATTTCGCGCTTGCGGGTCTTTGCCAGCAGCTTATCATAGCCTATATGGAAGTACTCGCATACCATTTTCTGGATGTTCTCTATCGTAAGCTCGCGCGCTGCGGTCTTCACGAAGTTTTTCATCACCCGCTTAGCCAGGTCTATATCTATTTCCTTCTTGTTCAGCGTAGCCTGGGCAAACAGGGCTATCAGTGCGCCTTCCAGTTCGCGCACATTGCTCTGCACGTTGTAGGCCACATACTTCACCACCTCTTCGGGTATCTCCAGGCCTTCCTGGCGCATTTTCACCTGCAGTATCTGCTGGCGGGTTTCAAAGTCGGGCGCCTGTATATCAGCATTCAGCCCCCAGCGGAAACGGCTCAGCAGGCGCTCCTGCATGCCTTCCATATCTTTAGGTGGGGTATCGCTGGTAAGTATTATCTGCTTGCCGCTCTGGTGCAGGTGGTTGAAGATGGCAAAGAATACATCCTGCGTCTTCACCGCCGAAACGAATAAATGTATGTCATCCAGTATCAGCACGTCTATCAGTTGGTAGAAGTGGATGAAATCGTTTATCTCGTTGTTGCGGGAGTGGTCAATAAACTGGTTAATAAATTTCTCCGCGCTTACATACAGTACCGATTTGTTGGGGTGCTGGCGGCGCACTTCGTTGCCTATTGCCTGCACCAGGTGGGTTTTACCCCAGCCCACACCGCCAAATATTACCAGCGGATTGAACGAGGTAGTGCCCGGCTTCTGTGCCACGTGCAATCCCGCAGAACGGGCTACACGGTTACAATCTCCTTCCACATAGTTGTCAAAGGTGTAGTTGGCATTTAGCTGCGGGTCTATCTGCAGGCGCTTCAGTCCCGGTATGGCGTAGGGAGTTTTAATATTGTGCGGATCATCCCACTTCAGTGGCATGTCTACATAGTTGTTGTCTTTCGATGCCTTTGGCTGCGTGCTTCCGGGCATATTAATGGAGGCGGGGTTCCGCTGCGCGGTGCTGCTCTCCATAAGTATGCGGTACTCCAGGCGTCCTTCCTTTCCAAGAACGCGCTTTATTGTTTTGCCCAGTAATTCTACATAGTGTTCTTCAAGCCACTCGTAAAAGAACTGGCTGGGCACTTGTAATGTAAGTATGTTTCCCGTGAGTGCAACCGCCGTTATTGGTTCGAACCATGTCTGGAATGTTCTCCAGTTCACATTATCCTTTATAATTCCCAGGCACTTGTTCCAAACGGCTTCGGTGTCAGTTGTTATATTGTTGGTTGTATCGTTTATGTTTTGGTTCATGTTTTGGCCGTACTCAATTCTTCAAGTTAATACCATTTTTAGTTTTCCAATAATTCCGCCGACAATTTTTTTTCGGAAGAGTTGTTTTTCTCAAATCCGGAAAAAATTCCTTTGCAAAGTTGTTCTTTTTTACTATCGTGAAACCCTAAAAACCAGTCAACAGCACTATTGGTATTCCGCTAAACGCTTTCCTTCAGCGGGAGAACGAAATTGCCAACATTTTGTTGAAAAAAAAAATTACCCACCCCTTGTTTGTTTACCTACTATTACAGATTGGGATTTCGGTTTTTTAGTTGTTTTTGTGCTCCCGAATTCGTAGTCTATCCTGCCTAAGCGAAGCCCCGCCCAGCCCACCTGGTTTACTAAAACATCCGTGCCACGCTTGTTCTTCACAACTGTCGGCGCATCCAGGAACGTATGCGTATGACCGCCTATTACCAGGTCAATGTATTCGGTTTCGGCGGCGATTATTTTGTCGCTTACTTTATTGTTTTCATACTCGTAACCCAGGTGCGACAGGCAGATGACCATATCGCATTTTTCATCCTTTTTCAATCGCTCCGAAATTTGTTTCGCTACCGGCAGCGGGTCGTTGTATTTCGTGTTGCCAAAGCAGTTATCCGAAACCAATCCGCGAAGCTCCACCCCCAGCCCGAAAACACCTATTTTCAATCCGCCTTTTTTTATCGTGGTGTAAGGTAGTGTTTTACCTTCCAGCGCGGTATGATTAAAATCATAGTTGGCCGTCAGCACCGGGAAGTTCGCGTGTGGTAGTTGCTTCGCAAAACCTTCCACCCCGGCATCAAAATCGTGGTTGCCCATAGTTACCGCGTCGTAGCCCATCAGGCTCAGTGCTTTTATTTCGGGCTCACCCTTGTAGAGGTTAAAGTAGGGCGTACCCTGGAAGATGTCACCTGCATCAAACAAAAGCACATGCTCCTGTTCCGCCCTTATCTGCTTTATCAGTGCGGCGCGGGCGGCCACTCCCCCTTGGCCTTCGTACTTGCCTCCATCCATGGGGAAGGGTTCCAGGCGGCTGTGTACATCGTTGGTGTGCAGTATGGTGAGCCGTTGCACGGACGGGGCGGCCAGCGCTTCCAGCGGGAACCCTCCGGCCATGGCCAGCGCCGCGCCGGTACCGGCTTTTTTAAGGAAAGCTCTTCTATTCATTGGTTACGCGGTTTTCGAGTGTAGCGGAAAGCGCCTGGCCCGATGCAGTACGGTTACGCACATAGGCTATCAGCACATCCCGCACAAATATGTTGGTCAGCACCGGTTTATAGGCTTTTAAAAAATGGCAATTGTCGCCACCATTGGCTACATAGTCACTGGTGGCTACCTTATAGAGGGCGTCTTCTTTTACCGCCTGGCCATTCACTTTTATATTAACGGCTTTTTTATCTTTTATGGTATAGCTGAGCCCGCTTACCGGCCACCCTTTCAGCGAGGCCATATGCTGGCAGAACTCAACCAGCACGGTGCCGGGTAGCTCCAGTATCACCAGGGTATTGTCAAAAGGCATAAGCTCATACATATGGCGGAGCATTACAGGGCCTTCCTGCAGGTAAGAGACGCGGATGCCGCCATAGTTGGAGACCGACACGGTTACATCAGGGTACAATTCCCTGGCGGCGGCCAGTTGGGCATCGGCCATAAAGTTGCCCAGGGTGCATTCCGGCTGCTTCTTGGTAAGGGTGGTGTCTGCCCGGCCTATTACTTCCGACATCTTTTTGTCCAGCTCTTCTTTGTAGGGCTGCACCAGCCGGTACAGGCTGCTGTCGGGCGAAGTGTCTTTTACATTATATATAACTGACGAGTGCTGAGCTACCTGGTAAGAGGTGCCGCAGGCTGCCGCAAGCAGCAGTGGCACGAAAGCGAGCAAACGAAAACGGCGGGCAAACATCATAGCTGCGGCAAAGGTACGCAGAAACAACACGGCCATATATAACCGCAGTGTTATTTCTCCCCCGTTAACCCGAAGGTTGTTATTTTTGCAGCTTATGGCAAAGAGTTCGATTGTAAGCAGGTACCTCATATCCCCGGTTCTGGAGTTCATCCGCGATAGCCGGGCGGTGGGTATTGTGCTTATATGTTGCACTATACTTTCGCTGATCATCAGCAATTCCGGCGCCGCGGAGGGTTATCTCGCTTTCTGGAACCTGGAGCTGCCCTTGAGCGGGGGCGGACTCCACCTGCCGCATACCGTACTGCACCTGGTGAACGATGGACTGATGGCGGTCTTCTTCCTGATGGTGGGTATGGAGATAAAGCGGGAGCTGATGACCGGCGAGCTCAACACGCTGCGAAAGGCCATGCTGCCGGTAGTGGCGGCCATAGGCGGCATGGTGGTGCCGGCACTGATGTATGCCATATGGTGCGGGGGCACGCCTTACAGCAATGGCTGGGGGATACCCATGGCCACTGACATCGCCTTCTCGCTGGGTATATTATCGCTCCTGGGCAAGAAAGCCCCCCTGTCGCTGCGCATATTTCTTACCGCGCTGGCCATTATCGACGACCTCGGCGGTATACTCGCCATTGCTATCTTCTACGCCGGCGAGCTGAATTGGTTATACCTGGGGCTGGGCTTGCTTATGTTCGGGGTGCTGGTTACGCTCAACCTGCTGAAGGTGCGCTACTATGTGGTATTCTGGTTGCTGGGCCTGCTCATGTGGTATTTCATATTCAATTCCGGGGTGCATGCCACCATAGCCGGTGTGCTGCTGGCGTTCACCATACCATTGCGCAAGATCAATCAGCTCATTCATAACCTGCACGACCCCGTCAATTTCATCATCCTGCCCATTTTCGCGCTGGCCAATACCGCCATACCCTTGCCCGCCGATATCGCCGCGGTGTTCACTACCGACCTGCACCACGGTATCTTTATGGGGCTCGTGGTGGGCAAGCCGCTGGGTATCTTCCTGCTTACCTTCCTGGCGGTGAAGCTGCGTATCGGCTCGCTGCCGCAGGGACTCGTGTGGCGGCACATACTGGGCATGGGCATGATAGCAGGCATTGGTTTTACCATATCCATCTTTATGGCCACGCTGGCCCTCACCGATGCCGGGGCGCAGACGATTGCCAAAGTAGCCATCATCGCCGCGTCGCTGCTATCGGGACTAATCGGCTTCCTGTACCTGAAACTGGTGAACAAGAAAGCGGTACGCGCCACGCTAAAGCTAAAGCCAACAAAATAGCACCGTGTAAAACGCCAGCCGCCTCCCCTCGCCTCATCTCATGCGTCCCCCCCTATCAGGCGATAAGGGCACCAGCCTATGCCAAACTCGTCCTCGTTTGTAACCAACCACTGTCACCTAACCACAAACGAAGCTATGTATATCGTGCCGGATACCGCTACCTGCGCTGTGTAAAAGCCTGGTGCTAACGAGGAGGAAATATCCACTTCTATTTTCTGCTGCTGCGCATAATCAGTTTCGTATATCACATGGCCTAGCATATCGGTGACAGCCAGCCGCAGCTTGTCATTTCCTGTCCACTTAGCAGAACTTAGTGAAAATTTGCCGTTGCCCGGGTTAGGGTAGAGTGTCATGGTATTCATATTACTGGGAACAGGAGCAATACCGGTACTATTATCGCTAAATTTTACCAGGAACCCGTCACTATAGGGTAACACGGGGTCCATCCCACACATATAAAAGGTATTGGAGCCGTCCGGGGCAATATCATAACAGGCATCTGTATTATTCGTGCCATAGTAACTGCTCCACAGGCATGTGCCGTTGGCCGTAAACTTGGCAAACAACCCATCATGTGTGCCACCCTGGTAGGTGGACTTATACGCATTGGAAGTAGCTACCCCGGAGGTGCTTTTTGAATACCCCATTATATACACCGAGCCATCAGGTGAGGCAACAATATTTTCCAGGTATTCATCATCATTTCCGCCCAGATAAGTACCCCAATTACGGTTACCATTTCCATCAAACTGTGCTATGAAAACATCCCCATAATACAATCCCCCGGCATACGTTGCCTGGTAAGCTCCATTTGTGGCTATATTATTAATATCGGCGGTAGTTCCTGCAATGTAAATAGTTCCTAAATTATCACAAGCAATACTATTTATACTACTCCTACAATAGTAAGTCCCCCACTGCCTAATTCCGTTACTGTTGAACTTAGCCAGCATGCCCGCATCTGGGGTTGAGAAGCTGGTTTGGAACATTCCAGAGGTAGCAATGTTGTCATGACTAAGGGTAAATCCAGAAATATAAATATCGCCATTGTTATCAACAGTTATCCCTCTAACTGCTTCAGCCTCGCTTCCTCCGTAATATGTTCCCCATTGTCTAACACCATTGCCGTTGAACATAACAAAAAAGCCATCAGATGCTCCTGACATTATTGGTTGGTGCGTACCTACTGTAGCAATATTTGCCTGGTCGCTTGTGGCACCACAAACATATACGTTCCCCGATAAGTCACAAGCAATAGTGCCCCAGTCCATATAGCCATTACCATAGTAGGTACTCCATTGGCGAGAACCGGCTAAGTTAAATTTTGCAAGAAAAATACCTTTGTCATTTAAGCCAGGGCCTGAATACGTTGTTTGGTGTGCACCAGAGGAGGCTAGCCCACTTGGGCTTATCGTAGTTCCATAAATGTAAACAGCGCCTATATTATCATACTTGATTGCCAACGGGTGATCAGGTTCAGTGCCGCCGAAATATGTCCCCCATTGTTTAGCGCCGGAACTGTTTAATTTTATTACATATCCGTCTTCCATTCCAGCAACCGTACTCTGAAAAGCCCCTGTTGTAGCCACATTTCCTCCCTCGGTACCACCAGTAATATAAACGTTCCCTTGCTGGTCAACTGTTACCCCGCCTGTAGCATCATACCCATTTCCACAACACCCATAAGTCCATTCAACTGTGGGGTCTATTACTAGCCTGCCTACATAAGCCCCCACATTAAAGGTGAGGATATCATCCGTCAATTGGTAGGCGGAAGCGATGGGTCCATGGGCAGTATAAGAATAGGGCTCCTGCTCGGTAATAGCCCCCAGTGAACTGGTTACCAACAGGCTGCCATCACCGGCAATTTCCAGGTGTGTGGCACCGGCATATTTCAACTTTATGTCTTTTACATTACCGCCTTCCTTCACCACAAATTCATACTCCAGCTTCCCGTCTTTTATATACAACACCCAATCTATATTGGGATAAATGTTGGTGTAGGTGATTTGCTCATAGCTCTGAGCAAGGCCGCCCTCATTGCCAAACTGCGGGGTGTAATACTGTTCGTAGTATTGATTTTTTTGCTCACGGATCATGGGGCTATTTCTATTAGCACCCAATAGTTCCACGTCTATGCGGTGTGTCTTTACCGGCGTTTTTTTTAGTTCATGCCTGTCCACGTTTGTTTCCCTTTCGAAACTCATGAACTGGTAGTGGATTTGCCCATCGCCGACAAACACATTAATTCCGCCTCCTCGTATCATAAAATCAATATCAGGACGGTGTTGATAATACTGGTCGGTTACCTGGCCAATGTTTTCTATAAAGAGTAATGAGTTCTGGCTTCCCAAAGCAACTACAGAGGAAAGAACCGATAGAAAAGTGAGGAGTGTTTTCATAGTTATCTGTTATATTAAATAAAAATACAACAATAATTCACTAATCATACGTCACCGGCCGTTAGCGATGCTCGGCACGGCATCCCATACTCCCGCACAAAATTACCGCTATCAATGACGCCCCCTCGCCCACGCCTTATGCGTCCCCCCCTATCAGGCGATAAGGGCACCGCCCTTGTGGATATGTTATTTGCCCCAACTCCACCCATATCCGTAATTTTGTAACAGCAATGCCATCAGAGAACCCGGCGCACTACCACCCACGCCACAAAACCAAAACTCCTGAAAACTCCATTTACCACTCAGAAATTTACTTTTCACGTAGTTAGATTTACTTTTCACGTAGTAAAATTCACTTTTGATGGTAGTAAAATTTACTTTTCACGTAGCTGAATTTACTTTTGAAAAAACAAAACCCGCTACCATAGCGGGTTTCACAAAAAAAGACGGTATAATCTTTACTTTTCGGCCTGGCAAGGGCGCGCAAAATGTTTACCGCTCCGCACGGTCTTCCATCTTCAGGTCATTATCAAAGGGGCTCTTGGTAAAGGGATAGATGGCTTGTTTTATATAACCCTTGGGATAGTGCGCCTCGTGCAGCCCGGTGCCCTCCGGCCACACCTTTCCGGGAAGGTAGTAGGTGCCGAATATCTTATCAATAAAGGGAAAGATGGTCGCGAAGTTCTTACCATAGTAGCGCGGGTCTTCGCAGTGGTGCCAATGGCGGTGTTGCGATAATATACTTCACAAAGCCAAAGTTGATGCGGGTATTGGCATGTATCAGCACCGCGTGTATCGCCATAAAGACGATGTACACATTCACCACTATTTCTGAGAAGCCCAGCACGTACAGCGGTATGAACGTAAACGAGCGGGTCACGAAGATGTCAATAAAATGCGTGCGCGAGCCGGCCAGCCAGTCCATATGCTTCGTGGAGTGATGCACCGAGTGAAAACGCCACAGGTAGGTCTGGCTGTGAAATATACGGTGCGCCCAGTACTGGAACAGGTCGGTTACTACAAAGGCCGTCAGCAGCTCCAGCGCAAAGGGCAAGCCCTGCACCCGGCTATGCAGGCCCGACAGGCCCATACCGCCAAAGAAAAGAGTAGCCGGCTTTTGCGTTATCACCCCAAAGAACTGGATGAACAGGTGGCTCACCACGAAATACACCAGGTCGGTACGCCACTCCGCGTGAAACTTGGTTTGGTCGGTACGCTTGGGGAACGCCCACTCTATGGGCACAAATATCACCGCCATCAGCAGCAGGTCCAGCAGCAGCCAGTCCAGCCCCAGGTGCCAGTTGGTTTTATGCACCGAGCGCCCCTGCACCGTAAAGCCGCCCAGCACTATCGCCAGCGTGGCAATTACAATGGCTATGGTCGCCCACTTCTTCTTCCGGCTCAGCATAAAGCTCAGCACCGCGAAAAAGAAGGAGGCGATGATGCACCCTGTCAGCAGCGCCTTCATCGATGCCCCGGTGTACACCTCCCGGAATTCAGGGGTGGTGAGCCATTCAGGGTACTGGAAGCACAATACCCCCAATACCGATAGTATCGCCAGGAATATAGAAGTGTAACCGCTTATCTTTCCCTCGCCGAACGCGAAAGTGCCGGAATGTTTGTCCATACTTTATGTGAAAACCGGCTTCAAATATCGGGATTTTCCGGCCACATTGCACCTGCTACATACCGTAACATTTACTTATTTTCACCTCGTGCAGATGCACCACTGTTAACAGGAAAAATCAACACTGCCCTATGAAAGGAGTATTTTGCCTGGAAGGCTTCTGGTATGGCGACCACCGCGACACCACTTCTGTTTATCCCGTGCTCGATCTCGTGCGGCGCTACCAGGACCTCCCCTTCGTGCATCATCGGTGCGCGACGGTAGAGGAATTTGTTTTTTCCCTGGAGCGTTGGAAAACCAAAGCGTTCCACCGGCGTTACCCCCTCCTGTACCTCGCCTTTCATGGCGAACCGGGCAAGATACTCATCGGCAAAGAATCCTTCTCGCTCGATCAGCTGGCCGACCTGCTGGGCAATAAGTGCAGCGGCGTGGTCATTTACTTCGGCAGCTGCGCTACCATGAAGCTCGACCGACGCAAGCTGCAGGCCTTCATGCAGCGCACCGAAACCGTAGCGCTGCTGGGCTACAAGCAGGAAGTGGACTGGCTCACATCCGCTTCGTTCGAGATACGATTGCTGAGCTCACTGCTTCTCCACCCTTTTGATTCCAGGGGAATACAGAAAATAGACGAGGACATTAAAAAGAATTGCAGGGCCCAGGTAAAGGAGCTCGACTTCTGCCTGGTGCCCAACGAGCGCGTCTGGTTCCCCAGGAGGCGTAAGTAAGGCTAGTCTTCTATTATCCGGTAGAGGTCTTCGCTCAGGGTAATGCTGCCCGGCGCGGAAATGGTCTTAAAGGTTCCGTCCATATACTGCACTTTTATCGATAGCATTTTAGCGGTAGATACCAGGTCGGTAAACCAGGCATAGCTGAATGTATAGCTACTGGTTTCATCCGGGGCTATGGGGCCCACGCCCTTCAGGGTAATATTCGCCGTCTTTCTTTTCGGGTCCACCACCTTATCTCCTACGGGGTTATACCCCACCAGCGTAAACCACAGGTACTTTATCGTCTTGCCGGTGGGGTTGTACACACTTACCTCCACCCCCTTGCCGGAGGTGTACTCACTTTCGTCATGAAACGACCACTTGACTACGGAGAGCCCTTTAGGCTTGCACGACTCCAGGAAGGTCAACACTTTCAATACATCCGATTCGTACACTATCTGCCCTATATGGTCGGCATACGCCCGGAACCGCGCCAACGCGTCCGCCGGCATCCGTTCCAGTTGATCGTAGTAGGTTTCATCCGTAGCTATATCCAGCGAAGGCACAAAGTAGATTTTGTTGTTGTAGATTACTTCAAAGAGGTGCTCTACCGTATACCCGCTTTTGCAATGCTTCATGCCGCGTATCACCACCGCTTTGCCGGAAGGTATGTATTTGTCCGAACGCAGGGAGCAGTAGGTAACATCTTTGGTACCAAAACAGCCGCGGGAAACGCCCACCGCCATGGTAGAGTCGTTGGCCAATACTTTATGTTCACTTTTACTGGAGTCGGGAGCTTGCCGGGCGTGCGTATGAGTAACGCAAAACACGAAAAGAAATACGAGAAACCGCATAGGGCCTATAAGTTTTAGAGCGGCAATTTACACCAAACACCGCTTTCCGCAGCGGGCGTTTTTACTTCAGCACCACTATGCCTTTTTCCTGCCAGTAGTTCTGGTCACGGCGCACGCCGGAAACAAAACCCTCGGTTACACCGCCGGAGGTTTGGGCCTGCCCGTCTTTAAAGAGCGGGTTGCAGCCGCAGGCGTCATTGGTAGGGCACGCGCCCGTTTGTGCCGCCCGGTGCAGGTCGGCGTACCGGGGGCAGCGCAGGTGCAGTTCTTTACGGTCAGTATCTACCCATATCAGCAGGTAAGTGCCGGGCTTCATGTTGGTGCCCAGCAGGGTGTTCACCTCGCTGGCCGGCACTTCCACGCGGTTGCCTATCGCCTCCTTCATTTTGTTATACGGAACCACGAATTGCCCGCACGAGCGGCCCAGGTAGTTCGGGCAGTCGCCCGGGTTCTGCCGCTTATAAAATTTTTCCGGCACCAGGAAGGCGCCTCCGCTTTGGTTATGAAATTCCCTGGCAACTATTATGTCGCAGTACACCTGGGTCTGCCCCTGGGCGCTCACTCCGGCCAGGCTCAGGAACAGTAGAATAAATAAACGTACGATGCCCATAGAGCGGAGAACAACTAACCCTTTCATAAGCGGCGTGTTTTAGTGCCACCCCTAAAGTACAGCGGCAAACCCAAAACGTCAAGCCCCGGGGCCGATGGCTGGGCGGTAATTGATTATTGCAGCTGTATTTCGCCGCTGTCGGGTACCACTGCCTGCCCGGCTATGGCCTCCGCCGCCTGGTTGGCCACGGCTATTTCTGCCGCCGCCTCCAGCACCTCATACAGTATGTAGAACTGGTGGGTGGCCGCTCCGCCGGCGCTGCTGCACTGCATGTCCGTGCGTATGATGCCTATAGCCTTGTTGGCCAGCAGCCAGTCGTTAACAGAACGTTGCAGTTGCTCTACCGTCTCTTCCGAAAATAGCTTTACCTTTTTCATAGTATACAGCCAGGTACCATACAAAACTGTACCACCCACCCGCCGGGAGGCCACGGCCATGGTATATAAAAGAAGAACCGGCTTTTCAGCCGGCCTTCGCAGTTTTCATACTCACAGGTGTCGCGTTCCCGCGAAAACTCTTTATGTGTGTCAGAAGAGCCAGTCTTCCAGCAGGTCGTCCTCCATATCGCCTATCGTTCCTATGTCCCTGGCCGTCATCAGGCAGCTGACTTCCGGTTCTGGGACCCTGCGGGCGGGGGCGAGGTAAAAAATGATGGGCCGGTTGGGCCGGGTATTTACTTCTTTAATGTAGCTCGTCGTCTTTTCCGCTCTCGGAGCTAAAAACAGTGATAACATGGTTGGTAGTAGTGTGTGTGGTTTTCAGAAAAATAAAATAGTGTGTGGTTGCTCTACAAACCTATGGTATCTGCACATAAAAAGAAACCGTCAAACGACGGAGGGCATCATAGAATTTAAAAACACAATAATAAAACACTGATAACCAGCTCAAAACAGGGAGCTGTTTCGATACCTGCATCTTCACATATCCCCAAAAAACGCTTTTCGGCTCATTTTACGCCCTGTTTTCCCCCTGTTAGCGGGCGCTGGTAGCATCACCTGGCTGGGGGGTCTCCGCTGGCAAGGAGGCATACAGGCATGTAATAATCTTTCTATTTTTACGTTCAGCAATAAAATCCCCAGGTATGGCTCATATGTTCTCCCGCGGCACCCGCATATTGTTTATAGCGGCACTGGCCCTTATCGCGTCTTGTAAAGAAGATACCGGCAAAGGCGAAAACAAGGAGGCTACCACCGGCACCGCCCGCAAAGGCAGGATAGCCGACAGGGTAAACATAGTGCAGATACCGCTCACCGCCGCAGAACTGGGCCTTAAAGGGAAGGTAAAGGATGTGGAGTACACCGAGTACCTGCCAATGATGCAGGGGGGCGAGCAGATAAAACGCGTAATGGAAAGCGGCCATAATATATACGATGAGCAGGGCCGCCTGGTAGACCAGAGCGTACTGGAAAGCGGGCAGGTACCCCGCCTGAAATGTGTATACGCCTACACCACCGACAATAAGCGGGAAGCGTGGCACTTCCAGTTCTTCGACCGAAACGAGGAAAGCCACTACCGCTTTGAGTATGGCCCCACGGGCAACCTGGTCTCCGAAACGGAGATCAACGGGAAGGAACAGCAGGTAAGCAGGAAGGAATACGCGTACGACGAGCAAGGCAACCTGGCCGAAACCCGCCTCTACGACGGAAAGGGTAAGCTGGAACGCATAGAAACCTCTGAGTACGACAAGCAGGGCAACCAGGTAGCGGCTATATATAAGAACGGAGACGGCACTACCAGCTACCGGATGACGGCCACCTACGATGCAAGGGGTTACAAAACATCGGGCGCAGACTACCGCGGCGATTCCCTGGATACCCGCTGGGAACGGAAGAATAACGACAACGGACAGGCAACGGAAATGATCATGTATAACAAAGAGGGGAAAATAATAGGCAAAACCTCCTTTAAGTACGACAAGATGGGCAACGAGATAGAAGTAGTAGATGAGTATGATGGTAAAACAACACGCAGCACCAGCACCTACGAGTACGACGCCGCCGGCAACGTTACCCGCCAGGTGGACTACGAGCTACAGGAAGGGAAGCCGGTACCCATCCGCGAAATAGAGACGAAGTACACCTACCACGGGGCTACCCCTGGCGCTCAGTAGCCGCCGCTGGCCCCGGGCCATTCACAAAGTACATGTCTATCGCTCCTTTATTCTTGGCCATTACTTTACCGCGGTAGCTGCACGGGTAGCTATCTTTTACCAGTTCGTAGGTAGAACCGCTGATGTTCACTTCTCCCTCCTTGCAACTGCTTTCCATGCGCGAAGCTATGTTTACGGTATCGCCCCATATATCATAGGCAAACTTCTTAACGCCTATAATGCCCGCCACCACCGGCCCCGAATGAATACCGATGCGCGTTTCAAAGACAATTTTCCCCTGGGCGCGCTGGCGTTCATTGTGCTGTTGCATAAAGGCCCTTATCTCCAGGGCGGCGGCCACCATTATGTCGGCGTGGCGGTCGTTAGGCACTGGTAGCCCGCACACCGCCATATAGCTGTCGCCAATGGTCTTTATCTTTTCAATGGCGTATTTGCCGGCTATATCGTCAAAGGCGCGGAAGCAGATGTCTATTTCGTGTACCACCTCTTCGGCGGTAAGCCGCTCCGATATGCGGGTAAAGTCTTTAAAGTCGGTAAACATTACCGTAACGTTATGATACATACGGGCCTCGCTCTTGCCGGTATCTTTCAGTTCCCGCGCCACCTCGTAGGGCAATATATTCAGCAGCAGTTCCTGGTAGCGTTCCTTTTCACGGGTTATGAGCATATTCTCGTGCTCCTGCATTTTCAGCCGTTCTTCAATTTTGGCCTGCTCTATGGCATGTTCGGCATCGGCCAGGTCACGGGCCTGCTGGCGGATAATGGTTTGCGACCGGGCCTCCGATACAGTGAAGTAGTAAGCCCACGTGGTGAAAAAGCCAAAAGCGAGGGTAATGTTCAGCACGTTGAAGACGAACAAGCCGCCGCTGTCCAGTGCAAACACCGGGGTCGATTTCCGGATGAACAGCTCTATATACAGGTAACCCAGTACGGCAAATAGTACCAGCGCCCATTTCCATACCAGGTTGGCCCTCGGTATCAGGAACGGAAAAATGGCGGCAACCGGTATAAAGTACTGAAAGCCGGCATCCCAGCCAATAAGCCGCGATACCAGCACCTGGTGAAACACCAGTTCCGCCAGGGAGAGCGTCATACTGAGCATATGCCGGGCCCGCCGGTTAAGCGCAATGGACAGGATATAAATGGCCACGCTCACCAACTGGATGTAAGCTATCAGGTATATGCCCAGCGAAAAGAACACCAGCATCCACAAGGCGTGGGTAATCCACGCCATGGTTTGCGCCAGGTTCAGCACCATGTAGAACCGGTAGTTATCCAGGTGTACGGCAGCTGGTACGGCATCAAAATGCCGGTAGATGCGGTTCAGGCTTTGGCGTATAAAACTCGGTTGTGACATAGGTGTTTGCCCAAAATACAAATTCTATATATAAGTGGAGGCGATTTACTGAATATTAATAGTACGGGTGCGGCTATTTTTCTACTTTAGATGTATGGCAGCAACTGTGGACAAGCAGCAACGAAAAACACACCGGGCATGGGCGATGTACGACTGGGCCAACTCAGCCTACAACCTCGTTATCACCTCTACCATCTTCCCCGCCTACTATACCGCCGTCACAACGGTGAAGGAGGGCGATACGGTAATCAGCGACAAAGTATCTTTCTTTGGCCTGGAGGTGACCAATAGTGTGCTGTTCGACTATGCTGCCGCTGCCGCCTACCTTATTATAGCGCTTATCTCCCCCATCCTATCCTCCATAGCCGACTATAAAGGAAACAAGAAAGCCTTTATGCGGTTTTTCTGCTACCTCGGTGCGCTGGCCTGCGCCGGGCTGTTCTTTTTCGACGGCTTGAATACGGTAGAGACCGGCATTATCTTTTTCGCCATTGCCGCCGTGGGCTACTGCGGCAGCCTGGTGTTCTACAACGCCTACCTGCCGGAAATAGCCGCCCCTGCCGACCGCGACCGGGTGAGCGCGCAGGGCTTTGCGTATGGCTACATAGGCAGCGTGCTGCTGCAATTGGTCTGCTTCGTTTTTGTACTGAAAAAAGAGTGGTTTGGCATTACCGCCGGCATGGGTAGCCGCATTTCTTTTGTGCTGGTGGGGGTGTGGTGGTTTGCCTTTGCCCACATACCCCTGCGCCGCCTGCCCCGGGGTACGCCCCAGGCTCAGCACCCGGAGCATAACATATTTGCCAATGGCTTCCACGAGCTAAAGAAGGTTTGGGCACAGATAAAGCAACTGGCCGTACTGAAAACCTACCTGGGCGCGTTTTTCCTCTACAGCATGGGCGTGCAGACCGTGATGCTGGCGGCCACTATATTCGCCAGCAAAGAGATAGGCATGAAGGATGAAGAGCTGATAGCCACCATACTCATCATACAGGTGGTGGCCATAGCGGGCGCGCTGATAATGTCGCGCCTGTCGGGGCGGTTTGGCAATTTGCAGGTGCTGCTCTTCGTGCTGTTTATCTGGATAGGCGTATGTGTGGCCGCATATTATATACAAGCCCCTGGCGAGTTCTACATAGTGGCGGCGGTAGTGGGCCTGGTAATGGGCGGCATACAGTCGCTCAGCCGCTCTACTTATGCCAAACTGATGCCCCCCACCCAGGACACGGCATCATTTTTTAGTTTCTACGATGTTACGGAAAAGCTGGCCATTGTATTGGGCATGTTCTCGTTCGGCTTTATAGAGCAGGTTACCGGCAGCATGCGCAATTCTATTGTGGCGCTTATTGGCTTTTTTGCCCTGGGGGCTATCGTTTTGTATCTTGCCATAGCAAAAGCGAAAAAGGAACAAGTAACAAGCATATCATAAACAAAAGGATTACGGTCATGAGATTATTTACAGTAAATGCGGGATACTTTAAGCTGGATGGTGGCGCTATGCATGGCGTAGTGCCCAAGAGCATGTGGAACAAAATAAACCCCGCCGACGACAACAATATGTGTAGCTGGGCCATGCGCTGCCTGCTGATAGAGCACGGCAACTACCGCATACTGATAGATAACGGCATGGGCAGCAAGCAGGACGAAAAATTCTTTAGCTACTACCACCCCCATGGCGATGATACGCTGGAAAAATCGCTGGCGGCCCACGGCTTCAGCATGGATGATATTACCGATGTGTTCCTCACCCACCTCCACTTCGACCACTGTGGCGGCTCCATAGTGCGGGAAGGCGACCGGCTGGTGCCTGCCTTTAAGAAAGCCCAGTACTGGAGCAACGAGAAGCACTGGCAGAGCGCACTAAACCCCAACGACCGCGAAAAAGCCTCGTTCCTGAAAGAGAACATACTCCCCATACAGGAAAGCGGGCAACTGCGTTTTGTAGAAGTAGCCGACGGCGAAGAATGGATAGAAGACATCCGCATCCGCTACTGCAACGGGCACACCGACTTTATGATGCTGCCCCAGGTGAAGTATAATGACAAGACGCTCCTGTTCTGCGCCGACCTGGTGCCGAGCGCGGCACATATATCCATGCCCTGGGTAATGGCCTACGATATGCGCCCGCTGGATACCCTGAACGAAAAAGCCAAACTCCTCCGCGAGGCCGCCGCCAACGATTGGGTGCTCTACTTTGAGCACGACCCTAAAGTGGAATGCGCTTCGCTGACGGAAACCGACAGGGGTATCCGAATCAAAGAAACCTTCGACCTGAGCACCTGGGCTGCTGACTGACGAACATCAGCGCTGCAAATGACAGAAGCCTGACAATCAGGCTTCTGATTGCTTTTCCGCGATTGTAGCTTTGCAGCAAATGAAAAACTTACTGACGATATCGGCGCTTTCATTGCTCAGCATGAAGACCGCTGCACAGGATGGCGCCTCGCTGAGCTACCCGGATGAAAAACACTTCAAGAACATCCGCCAACTGACTTTCGGTGGCGATAATGCGGAAGCCTACTTCGGTTTTGATAACGAACATATCTCTTTCCAGCGTACAGCCCCGGCTGACGGCATAAAGTGCGACCAGATTTTTTTCGGTAAGATACCCGCGAACGGGGAAGAGAAATTTAACTACCAGATGGTGAGCACGGGCAAAGGCCGCACTACCTGCGCGTACATAATGCCGGACAAAAAACACGTTCTGTATGCCTCTACCCACCTGGGCGCCGATACCTGCCCCCCGGTGCCCGACAGGAAGGTAGTGAAGAAGTACGTTTGGCCCATCTACGACAGCTACGACATATTTGTGGCCGACCTGAACGGCAAAATCACCCGGCAGCTCACTAAAACCCCGGGCTACGATGGGGAAGCGGTAATCTCGCACGACGGCAAAAAGATACTGTTCACCTCTATGCGCAACGGAGACCTGGACCTGTATGTAATGGATATTAACGGCAAGAACGTAAAGCAAATAACCAAAGACCTGGGTTACGACGGCGGCGCCTGGTTCTCTCCTGACGACAAGAAGATAGTATGGCGCGCCTCCCGGCCCATGACACCGGAAGACGTAAAGGAGTATAAAGACCTGCTATCGCAAGGGCTGGTGATGCCCACCAATATGGAAGTATTTGTAGCCAACGCCGACGGAAGCGATATAAAGCAGGTGACCAAACTAGGCAAAGCCAACTGGGCGCCTAACTTTACGCCGGATGGCAAACGTATTATTTTTGCTTCCAACCACGAATACGCGAAAGGGTTCCCCTTCAACATATACCTGGTGAATATGGACGGTAGCGGACTGGAAAAGATATCGCACGATGGCGGATTTGATGCTTTCCCGATGTTCTCGCCCGATGGCAAAAAGTTCATTTTCAGCTCCAACCGCAACAATGGTGGCACACACGATACCAACATTTTTGTTTGCGACTGGGTAGACTAGTGGCCTTACCGGCAAAACATATCATTGGGGCTATTTAAAAAAACGCCTGCCTTTGTAGAGGCGTATGCGATTGATGCGCGTACGCCTCTTTTTTATGTCTGCCAGGGTAAATGGCTCACCCGACTTTTCGTTTATTGCTCTGATTCGCTGAGAGGAGTAGATGCCTGTTTCGCGATGGAATAGATATGCCACAAAGCAGGCAGCAAAAAAGTAAATGGCGTACTGGTGCCCAAAGAGTTCGATACCCATAACGCCGCAGGCAAGTGGTGTATTAGTAGCCGCGGCAAAAACGGCGATGAAACCGATACCAGCAAATACATCCACTGGCACACTGGCTACCACAGCCAACGCACTACCAAGGGTGGCCCCAATGAAGAACAGGGGAGTCACTTCCCCCCCTTTAAAGCCCATACCCAGTGTAACGCCCGTAAAGACGATCTTCCATAACCAGCTCCATTCAGTAACGCCGCGCCCGCTGAATGCCGAAACAATACTGACACTCCCGGCACTCTTCCCGGTAACACCTAGCCCCAGGTAGTCGGTAGTACCGGATACATAAACGAGTGCGATAACCAGGAGTCCCCCGGCAAGTGGCACCAGCCATTGCCGGCGAAAAAACTTCTTAGCCGCCGCACCTACAGTATGTGTGAATGCGGCAAAAATATAGGCAGCCGCGCCGAAGGCAATACCAGCCAGGGCCGATTTCAGCAGCAAAAAGCCCTCTATGTGAACGCCATAAAACCTGTAGCCTCCTGGTAGAGGAGCAATAGAGTAGTGCGTATGATGAATGCCCCATGCGGAAGTGGCCCAATCGCCGATAAAGGCAGCCATAAGACAAGGTATCGCCGCCCGGAAATGCACCCGTCCCACCACCAACACCTCCATGGCAAACATCATTCCCGCAAAAGGAGTACCGAACACCGCACCGAAACCGGCAGCAATACCAGCCATCAGCAGGGTCTTTACCTCCACCGGCGACAAACCGAAACGACGGCCAAAAAGGTGGGCGATACTTCCTCCTATTTGCACCGCAGTACCTTCGCGGCCTGCAGAGCCTCCAAAAAGGTGTGTAACTACCGTGGTCACCAATACCAGGGGAGCCATCGCGAGCGGCACGCCACCACCCGGCCTGTGTATTTCATCTATTATCAGGTTGTTGCCCTTTTCGGAGCTTTTGCCATATACCTTGTAGAGAAAATGAATAGCTAATCCTGCCATTGGCAATGCATACAGCAGCCACTCATGGCCCCAGCGCGTTACCGTTGCCCAATCGAGCAACCAGAGGAACAGCGCCACAAGCGACCCAACCGCTACCGAAACGGGAGCCGTGATCAGCAGCCACTTTAACAGGTAGCCGGGAAAGGAAAGTTTCCCGAGGAAATTGAAAATACGATGCATACGCCTACAACTTGTGTTACACAACTATTGTAGGCGCCATCAGCCCGGAAAGGGCGGTTAAATAGGTGGAACACCATCACCTTGACACAAATGTACAATAAATAATTATTAACATCTCCAACACCTTCATGGAACGATGTTTATTCAATAGTTTTACAAGCATACCCACTACTAAAAAAAACAACCATGGACGTATTCAGTTTTCCGTACCAGCAATACCTGAAGGATGAACTTCCTGAAGAAATAAAGCAGCTTGTCGCTATGGCCGAGGCGGCCTGCGCGCAGGCTTATGCTCCCTACTCGCAACTGAAGGTGGGCGCGGCCGTACTGATGACAGACGGACAAACGATTACGGGAGCCAACCAGGAGAACGCCTCCTACCCGGTAGGTATCTGCGCCGAACGGGCAGTGCTTTCCACCATCAACCCCAGCGACGACCGGAAGATAAAAGCCATAGCGGTAACCTATACCGCCGAAGACACAACCCAACTGGCACCCATAGCCCCCTGCGGCATGTGCCGGCAAAGCATACTGGAAATGCAGCACCGCCAGGGCACCCCCATTACCCTATATATGTGCGGCCCCGGCAACGAAGTAACCATGGTAGAAGACTCCGAATTTCTGCTACCCTTCTCCTTCGGCAACAAAGACCTTCCCGGGTATAAACCCCAGGGGTAAGAAACGACAAAGCCGAGTAAATAGTCTGTAGGCTATCCACTACCTGGATAGCCTACAGACTACAATTACTCCGGGAGATCCCGGCTATTTAACTTTTTCGAATTCCATGGGAGGGAGCCCATATTGCTTTTCGCGTGGCTTTACAATGATGTGGCCATTCTCTTTTACATAGCTGATATCTACCATGGTTCCCTCTCGTTCCAGGCTCAGGAGGTCGTGATCTTTATCATATTTAAAGGACATGAACTCAGTCGGCTTCTCGGCAGGGAATACGTCATACGATTCCCCTTTCTTTTGGATAACCAATATCTGCCCCTTTTGCAACTCTTTCCATTTACCTTCAAACTTACCGCCGCCGGAACAACCAGCCATTGCCAACAACAGCAGAAAACCTAAAACAAAATTCAACCTGTTCATAAGCTAGTTAATGTTAATTGTTAATAATTATTTGCTCTGTACTGGTGCTACCATTACCTGTAACAGAAAGGAAATAAACACCCGATGGGTAGTCTAACATAAGTGTAGCTGTACGTCCGTGCGTGACCACTTGCTGTAATACCCGGCCGCTGATGTCCGTTAGTGACAACTGAGCTTCTTCCTGCGTTGTGCGTGACAGCTCAACGTTCAGGAACTTCTGTGCCGGCACAGGATAAACGCGGTAGTTGGGACGATCCAGCTTTTCTACTGACACCGGAACAATTATGACATTTACATTTTTCCAAGCGGTGAGCGACACGTCGGCCCCGATGTTGTCTCTTACCCTGATGAACAGCTTATGGTTTCCGGAAAGCAACTGATTAGCAGGTATATCGAACGAAAAAGTGCCATCCGGTGACGGGTTGGTAAATGTGACCTGGTTGCCATTTCCGAAACCGGGGTCAGTATCAAAAAAATACTCTGCGGAAACAATATTGGAGACACCCCCATTGTTGGTGCGGGCCTTTATAGTAACTGGCAGGCCGCTCACTGTATTGGCAATTCCCGTAGTATTGATCTCGTACACGACCGGTATAGGAGCTAAGCCAGACAAAGTGTACTGGGTGAAGGCCGAAGAAGTGCCAAAAGCTCCCCTATCCGTACCATCCGAACCATTGCCGCTACCAGGAGAGTTTGCTTTCAACTGGTACTTACCATCGGTACTATTGCTTATGTTGGCGGGAACGAACAAGTTAGCCGTCATATTGCTGACCACAATATTATCGTTTGCTGTGCCAAACTGTGTATTGGTAGTAATACTGACGTTATGGTTCACGGAACTCAACGGCGTTGCAACAAAGTCGCTGATGCCGTTAATGTCTACAACGGCAGATGAATTAGTGATAATATTGTTTTCAAACGACGCTGCAAAAAATCTCAGAGATGGATCATTTTGCCATACAACAGGAACATCAAAAACGTTGTTCTTACATTCCTGAAAAGTATAGCTTGAGTTCCCGGGCATGTACAAAATCTTCTTAAATATATTATTGTTTACAACTACACCGGTGGGTAAAGCCCAAAATGTAGATATACCGGTGCTTAAAGTGGTCGTATTATCAAAAAAATTCTGAACAATGGACATGTTTGAATAGTTCAGATCAGGGTACACATACTGAAGTATTCTGCATCTCTGTATCGTGACGTCATTCGCAGACACCTCAAATCTTCTAGCAGTCAACCCGATAAAAGTGGACCCACTTGCTCCTGAACTAAGAAATATTGCGTCAACTAGCGCATGTAGCGCATTCACGGATGTTTTAGGATTTTCGCTTAGAAAATACCCGGGCCCAATAACTACCAGCCTCTTATTAAAAGTACATGTTGAGTACTCTATACTGGAACCCTCTAAATGCAATGTATCTCCATTTACAACATTGCCGTCATCATTTGCAGTTTGCAACGAGGTGAAATTTGCATTAATCCCAGTTGTATTGTTCACACGCCATATAGTGGCTTTAACCACAGCCGGAACGGACATCGTTAAAAAGGCGATTAGTGTAATGACTCTTTTCATAATTCTGATTTTTACTGCTAAATGTTTACAAATTGATTACCTGGTCTTCAGCATACAAGCTGCATTCTCCATTATTTTCTGTACCTGCCTTTCCTTTATCCCCTTTACCATATAGTCGTTCTTCAAGTGAAACTTTATGGCAGTAATGGGTGATGCTGAAATTTTCTCGTACAACCCAACGGGCACTTCCTGCATGACGATCCACTGGCGCAGACTTAAATTGTCTATTTTAAACACCTGCGACGGAACGTCTTTTGCCGGCGATATTTCGATAAGTTCATCGCTGGCGAGCATCATTGATACCTTATCCCCTTTAAGAAAAGGTATATCCTCCATATCGCTGAAAACTATCCTTAAACCGAAATACAGCTTACCTTCCGATTCTTCAAAAAGGACCTCGCGCATGGCGAAGGGATCACCAATCGCCATCTTAGCACCCCGGGACACCACCTTAGTAAACGGGTCGGTAACGGTCTTTACATACCTGCACTCCTGGGCTACTGCCGAGGTAGTGCAAAAAAGTATCGTAGCGGCTGTAAATAGCCGCAACAACGGTTGATGATTCATAAGAAATGAGTTTGATTAGTGATGGAATACTATTCGCAAACAATGCCGGGCTGCTCCTGTATGCGCTTCAGGTCGTCGCCGCAATACTCTTGCGCCGGGCTTTTTACTCCCATTATTTCACCGTGACATTTCTTACAGCTCTTGCAGCTGTCGAAGCTGGCTATAGCGATAAAAGCAAACATTGCGGACATGATCATCTTTTTCATAATTGTTGATTTTTAGATTGATTGTTATAAAACGGTTTGGATTACATGATTTTTGACTTCAATTCTTCAAACTCCTGTTGCGAGATCTTCCCTTCGTTTCTCCAGTTTATGAGCTTCTCCATCTCATCGAGTTTTAATTGCGACCGCGACGTATTTTTAGTCGCCATATCCTGCTGCAATGCCTGGACGCCGCCCTTTAGGTTGGCCAGGTCGGCACCGAGACTCTCCCCAGCCTTTTTTATAATTAACGGAATAGCAACAAGCCCAGCGGCGGACAGGAATGCCAGGAAAGCTCCAATAGATGGCCCTACATCCACTCCGTAAGAACCTATTTCTGAGTTGGCGTTTCCGAACACCAGCAGTATACATATCAGGCCAACCGCACCACAG
Organism: Flavipsychrobacter sp.; assembly: GCA_016786665.1. Classification (GTDB taxonomy): domain Bacteria; phylum Bacteroidota; class Bacteroidia; order Chitinophagales; family Chitinophagaceae; genus MKUN01. The sequence goes on along the minus strand of JAEUVZ010000019.1, from coordinate 27,507 downwards.
CTAATAACTGCGAGCCTCATATTCTTGGCAAGAGTATCCATCTTATCACCGGTGAAGCAGATAACGGCTGCGGCCAGGAGGAGCATAAAATAAAAAATGCCCGCTCCATGAAAGCCGTTTCGGCTGCGCGATATACTATAGCCGAAGCCACCTGCAGTTGCTGTAATCCACGGAAGAAAGGTAGCGACTAACCCGATAGCCGCTGCTGCTATTATAAATTTTCTTTGCTTGTGCATAGTTCCTGTTGTTTATGTATGAACAGGAACGCAAAGTATAATTACAATTAAAGAAGCTGAAATGCGTTTCGGGTTATAGCATTTGGAAGCCGGGAACGACATTTACAGGCCGGGAATGAAAATCTATTTATTCATTAAAATGCCTAGTTTTTCTTTTCCTGTGCGGGAGACAGGGAAATGAAGATTGACCTTGCCAAGTGTTGCCATATTCTCCGAACGGTTGAAGCTGGAAATGTGCCGGAAGTTTACCAGGTGCTGCCGGTGTATTCTGCAAAACCTATATTTAGCGAGCATTTCCTCCCAGCGCCCAATATTGAGCGATGACACTACGTGTGTGAGTTTATCATTTTGCAAATAGTGTACTTTCGTATGCTCCTTTGGCTGGGTGGCAGACTCGCAGTAGATGACATCCCTGACCCTTACCGGGAAGTCCTGCACTTTATCGGACAGCCATACCATCTGGTCTTCCAGGTCTTCTGTCACCAGGTTATTGAGCAACGTCTTAACCTGCCGAATACCAATATGGCCTTCCTTCTTCTCCCAAAATTTGCCAAGCGCATCGGACAACTCCTCCTCCACGTAGGGCTTCGCTATGTAGTCGAGCCCACACCTGCGAATCTCAATGATGTTACTGTCTATGTGAGCTGTTGTAAAAATAACATCAAACATCGCCGAATCATCAGCAAGTAATTTTAGTAATCGGAAACCCGCCTTCAGTTCCCCGTTGATACAGATATCGAGGAAGAGCAATTCGGGCTTTTGCTCCCTGATAACGGAGACCGCCTCTTCCACTTCAGTGCAAACAGCCAGCACTTTAATATCGTTATCGGTTTGCGCGATCAACTTCCGGAGCCGGTTGCTGTGGCGGTGTTCGTCTTCTACAATAATGGCTTTAATCATTGTTCGTTGAATTTAATAGGTAATGAATGGAAAAGAGAATACAACTTTTGTGCCGCCTGGCAGGCCGTCCGAATCTTTTAGATCAATGGTCTGAAACGTACCGGCACCTTTGCCCTTGTTCCAAGTATCCACCAATCTTTCTGAAAGTGAAGTACCCATAGAGGGGCGATTGCGCTCGGGTTGTAGCCGGGCATCATGCCGTCCCCTACCATTGTCTTCCACGGTACAGCGTACCGTATCGCCCACCCGCTCTATCTGTACCAAAATATCGCCTCCCTGCTTGGGTGTAAATGCGTGCTTTATGGCATTTTCTACCAGAACCTGTAATACCATGGATGGCACTACCGCTTCTGCAGGGTCCAGGCCCGGAAGGACGGTAGCCTTATAACGTATATGACCGGGGCGGTACCGGAGGCTGGCAAGGTTAAAATAGGTATCTACAAAATCAAGTTCTTCCTCGAGTGTAACCGAAGCCTGGAATGAGCTTTTGAGCACGCTATTCACCAGCCGGCTGAACTTTAACAGATAGCTGCTGGCTGAACGATACTCATTGTTCTCCACAAACTCATTAATAGCCGTAAGCGTGTCGCTAATAAAATGTGAATCGAGTTGCGCTTTAAGCGCCTCCCGACGAGCCTGCGTCACCTGTGCTTTGAGCTTATCCTGCTCCCTGCGACGGTAGAAGTAGAAAACTACCAAAGACAGAACTAATGTTGCCGCCGCAATAGTTAACCAAAAACGTAGCGACGCGGCGGCCTTCTGTTTTTGTGTAGCGATTGCGGCATTATGTACCTGCTTGAGCGAGTCCTGCTTTCTATCTGCCTCATACTGCACCTGAAGCTGTATTATATTCCTGTTATTATCCCGGTTGAAGATGCTATCCCTGAACTCAATGTGCGTCATATAATGCGTCAATGCGCTCTGGTAGTCGCCAGAGGCGCTATCTATCAGCGACATACTCCAATACAGGCTTTTATGCAGTTCCAGGCTTGGAATATCTTTCGCGTACTCTTCGGCTCGCCTGATATACTGCCTGGCGGAGGGCAGACGCTTCATCCGCCTGTAGACATCAGCTATAGCCATATATCCTTCAGCCAGGCGAACGGGACTTTCAATTTGCTCGGAAATAATCAAACCTTTGTTGAAATGCTCCAGTGCCAGGTCGTACTTCCCAGTCACGGTATACAACTGTCCTATATTTGCTTCAGCAGTCGCTTGAAGGCCGGGATAACCTTTCCTCTCCGACAGTTCAATAGCCATTTGAAATTCAGCCAACGCTGAGTCAGCCATACCCAATTCAGACTTTACGATACCGAGGTTGATATGTATGTTCGCCAGTATTTTCTGATCTTTATTCCTGAGCGCTATTTCTCTAGCTGCCTGGTAATTGGATATTGCATTATCTAACTCGTGCAAAGAGAGAAACACACTTCCTATGCTGGTAAACGAATTCATCAGGCCTATTTGGTTACCAATCTCCTCGTTTATCTTTTTTGCTTCCAGGAAATAGGTCAAGGCTCTCGTGTATCCCCCCAGGCTACGATGTATACTGCCAATATCCGCAAGAGACGCAGCAATCCCTCTTCTGTCATTCATCTCTTTACGAAGCGCGAGGGCCCTTTCGTGACTCTCCAACCCTTTCGTAAAGTCTCCCTTATCTATGTATATTTTCCCGCGATTGGCATTCAAGTCAGCCAGCCCTTTCTTATCCCCCAGTTGCTCCTTTATCGCCATGGCCTGTACCAGGTAGTTCAGCGCTTCGTCCTGCTTACCCTGGTTGGATAAAAGTCTGCTGATATTCTGATACGATTCTGAAATTCCTTGCTGATTTCTGATAGCCTTTCTGAGCACCAGCGACAATTGATAATACCTCATTGCAGTATCCACCTCTCCTATCATAAAATAGCCCGCACCTAAATTATTATAACCGATTGCCATTACGGCGGTATCCCGTCCTGACCTTGCCGTTTCGACGGCGGTTCTGAAATAGTGAAAAGCAGAATCAATTTTACCGAGCCCACCATATATGACACCGATAGTATTATTTACACGGGCGATTTTCGTTTCTTTCTTACTATTGCCGGCAATAGAAATGGTATCCAACTTCCTATATGTTTCTATCGCCGTTCGGCAATTCTCTATTGCAGCTGCATAATCGCTGAGACTTTCCTGGGCATTTGCGATACTTAAATAGGAATCGCCTATCCCTACGGAGTATCTTAATTCCCTGGCTATCGCCAGAGCCTCTCTTGCAAACCTCAGCGCAGAATCGGGCGAAGTTCTCCGCTGCTCCGGCACCAGGGTATTCAAAATGTCTACTCGCCTGGTTGATTTATTTGCCGGCAGTGCCTTTATTAAGGAGTCTACCAGGAGGGTGCCCTCCAGTTTTTGGGCGGGCGCGGGGGATGCACTGCATAAAAAGATAATAAAACAAAGGCAAGCCTTGAGGTTTGGGCTGGGCATAGTAGTTGGGTAATGGTTAGCAAATGTTAAGATAAAAATAGTTTCGCCATATATGCAACACATACCAAATAAATAGAATGAACCGGTAGCAAATAGCGGTATTATCTGCCCGCAAATGACATTTTTGCTTAACCCACCACATTTTGTTAATTTAGCCACCCGTAATACGGTATTCGATGATAGAAATTAAAGTTCCCACCGTTGGTGAGTCCATTAGCGAGGTTACCCTGGTAAAATGGCTGAAAAAAGACGGAGAATGGGTAGAACGAGACGAGATATTGTGCGAACTGGAAAGTGAAAAGGCCACCTTTGAGCTGAACGCTGAGCAGGCGGGCATACTACACCCCGTAGCTGAGGAAGGCGCTACGCTGAACATAGGCGACCTGGCGTGCAAGATAGACGACAAGGCCGAGCGCCCTGCCGGGGCAGCCGAAGCACCAAAGAAGGAGGAAAAGAAAGCTGAGCCTGCACCGGCTAAAGCAGAGCAGCCCAAAGCCGCCCCCGCCACCGACGTAAAAGCTACACCCGTAGCCAAAGCCATAATGGGCGATAAGCAGGTGAAGCCGGATGCCGTAAAAGGTAGCGGCCCGCAAGGACGCATACTGAAAAATGATGTACTGGAAGCACTGGCTAATCCCGGCCGCAAAGCGGGTGCTGATGCCTTCAGCCGCAACGATAAGCGTGAAAAAATGACCAACCTGCGCAAGACCGTAAGCCGCAGACTGGTAGAAGCCAAGAATACAACGGCCATGCTCACCACTTTTAACGAAGTAGACATGACCCGTATTATGGATATACGCAAGCAGTATAAGGACAAGTTTAAAGAAGCGCATGGTGTGAACCTGGGCTTTATGTCGTTCTTCACCAAAGCCTGCTGCATAGCCCTGGGCGAATGGAGAGCAGTGAACGCATATATAGATGGCGAAGAACTGGTATACCACGACTACTGCGATATCTCTATAGCCGTATCGGCTCCCAAGGGGCTGGTAGTGCCGGTGATACGCAATGCCGAGAGCATGAGCATGAGCGAAATAGAAGCTAAAGTAGTGGAACTGGCTACCAAGGCACGCGATAATAAACTGAGCATGGAAGAAATGACGGGCGGTACCTTTACCATCACCAATGGTGGTGTGTTCGGCTCGCTTATGTCTACACCCATCATTAATATCCCGCAGTCGGCTATACTGGGTATGCACAAGATACAAGAACGCCCGATGGTGATAAACGGTGAAATTAAAGTTCGCCCGATGATGTATGTAGCGCTGAGCTACGACCACCGCATTATTGACGGCCGTGAGTCGGTTAGCTTCCTGGTGCGGGTGAAGGAACTGCTGGAAAATCCCGAGTTGCTACTTTTCGGGCAGGATCCGGTAAAGACATTGCTGGAAGTGTAAGCTCCCAAGGCCCACCCCCAAAAGGGAAGCCCGGGATAACATAATTGGAAGGTTGATAGGTTACACTTATCAACCTTCTCTATTTTAATAACTTTGCTACCTATTGAGTTCCCTCGTAACGGGATTGGGCGGCAACTTATCCAATAAGCACATGCGCTACATCTGGCAACATATACAAACCATTACCGACAACTACAACGGTAGTGTCCCGCTGGCCCACTACCTGAAGGGGTATCTGAAGCAGCACCCTAAGCTAGGTAGCCGCGACCGGAGAATACTAAGCGAAATGGCGTATAGTTGGTACCGGGCATCGAAAGGACTGAGCGCATCGCTGGATTTTGAGGAGAAAATGAGACAGTGCCTGAAGTTGTGCCGTGCCTCCTCCAAGCACATAGAGACTTTTTTGCCGTTGGAGCAGGACGAAGCGCCTGTATTCCGGATAGACCAGCTGTTTGATAACACCTACTCGTTTTCCGATGGCATAGGGAGAGAAGAATGGCTGGACAGCATGCTGACGCAGCCCCGGCTTTTTATCCGGGTACAGAAAGACCTGCAAAAAATAGTTGAAATACTGAACCGGCATGAGATAACGCACGATTTTGTGAATGAGACATGCCTGTCGTTGCCCAATGGTGCGGCTATAGACAAACTCCTTCCCGAGGATAGCTACGTGGTGCAAGATGCTTCGTCTCAATACACCGGCACCTTCTTTAAGCCCTCTAAGGGGGAGCACTGGTACGACAGTTGCTCGGGTGCAGGCGGGAAATCGCTCCTGTTGAAAGACCTGCAACCGGACATAAAACTCACCGTATCGGACAAGCGGGACACCATTCTACACAACCTTCACAAACGTTTTAAGCTGTATAAACATAATCCGCCGGCATCGCACGTAGTAGATGTATCGGATAAGAAACAACTAGCCAATCACCTGGGCCGACAGCGCTACGACCGCATTATCTGCGATGTGCCATGTACCGGGTCCGGTACTTGGGCCCGTACCCCGGAGCAACTGTATTATTTTGACCAATCGCTGCTGGCAACACTGCCCGCCCTGCAAAAGCAAATTGCGGTAAACGCATCGGCTTATCTTAACCCCGGTGGCCGGCTATTCTACATCACCTGTTCGGTATTGGCCGCTGAAAATGAAGAAGTGGTAGCGGGCATACTCTCAGAAACCGGACTGAAAATACAGCAACAGGAGCTCATCAATGGCATAGGCCTGCATGCAGACAGTATGTTTATCACCGTGTTGGGAAACTAATGTAAACGATTTTATTTCTCCATTACGTAAGCATAACACTTCGCTTCCGGATTGTGAATGGCTGCTACTTCACGGGCAGCCTCCTTTAACTCCCCGCGTATCTTGCTCCCTTCCGTTTCGGGAATGGTAGTTAAGACAACTCCGAACTTGCCTTGTGCGGCAACAGAGATGGCCCGCCAATCAGCGTCCCATGGCTCTTTCACCGCTCCTTTAAGGCTTTCCCACCGCTGATTGTCCGGATGAATAATGGTATAGTAATAGTATGCTGGGTAAGAGCCATTGGAGAGATGCAACTGCTCTTTGGGTACGTTATTATCCTTCATGAGTTGCAACGCCCAGGTAATCTGTTCGTTCACAAATGGCTTCCATAGCATGCTGAAGCCCGTGAATGTAGCTACACAAACGCCCCCAACTAACAGACCGGCTGCACTTACCCATTTATTGACAGATAATAATCGCTCCAGGCCCACACCAATGAGCACCAGGAACAACGGCATGGTAAACAACGCCACCCGTGGTATTAACGAAAATTCGTTGATAGCTGCCGCGAACATAGTAAGGAACAGCGGGACCAGCACCAGCATCCCTTTGGCGGTCATCTTCCGGAGCAGATGTAGTGCACCCCATGCCAGCAAGGGAAAATTGAAGACCAGGGAACGCAGTGTATATCCTACCGATAGCTTCACCAACTCGCTACAGAGGTACCAGTTGTGCTTCCACTCTTTAAAGTTGCCGGGTGTAGCCACCAGGAAATAGTCGGCATGAAAGTTCTGCAGATAGTCTGAATGAGCATCACTGCGTAGTACGGCCATGTAGTAGCCCAGGAACTGAGCGAGGGCCACCGATGCCGGCAATACAAAAAGAAGAATGCGCTGCCATTTCCCGCTTTGTACACACACCCAAAGATAATATGCGCCTACGCCTGTAAGTATAAACACAGAGGGCATGGAACTCCATACCGCTAATGAACCTGCTACCAGCCAGATGAGGATAAACCTGGAACGATTCTTCCCCAGGATATCCGTACGCAGCGCCAGTAGTATCAGCGAAAGTGTAATCAACGCATCGGGCATGTATTGCTTCAACTCGGTACTATACCGGACGAAAAAGTGAGCAAACGCAAAAAAAGCCAATGGGTACCAGGCCGCTTTCACCGAAACAAACTCCTTCAGCACCAGGAAGAAGACCCCTAGCGCAGCGATACCTGTTACTAAAGGATAGGCTGTAAGCGCGGACTCGCTAAAACCCCAAAGCAGCGCGAAACACTTTTCTATCCACATAAAAAGAACCGGAGCATACTGCTCGTAGCTCAGCCTGCCCGCCAGCTGACTGAAATCCTTCTCGTACAGGTTTCGTGCGATATTCGACTCATCTATGATAAAATCCCGGCTTTGAACCCATACAATAATCCGCAATGCCGCGCCTGCCAGAACTATGAGCAGCGCCAGGCCATACCACAATCGTTCCTTCCTGTCCAGTCCCTTATAGTAGTCTGTCATCGTACGCATAAACACGCTACTTTTTATCATAAATAAATATCCAGCCTACGGGTACATTGTTCCGGGCAAGCTCTTTGGCATTCTTGTTTATTTCATCCAACTGTGAGACAAATAAGTCCCACTCTTCACCACCAAACAAAACAGCTGTACGCCCTTTGAAAGTTGCGGATAATGAATCGAAATTAACGAATCCTGTAAATACGGTAGCATCTTTAATCGCGTTCCATTGATCCCTGCGAGGATGTGCGGTAGTGTAATACCGGAATGCATAACGAGCAGACCATTGCACATAGAGATTTTCAGAAGTGATGTTCCACTTGAGGGCATAGTCCATGTTGCGGGTAATTTCTTCCGATTCTGTTCTTACGGCCAGTGTTTTAAAATCCGTAACATTTACCGTACAGATAAGGCAGCATGTGAACGCAACTATTTTGACCAATCTGCCTCGCTGTTGGGCCAATACCTGTATCCCTACGCCAATCAATGCAAGCATCAAAGGGAATGTGAATAACCATACACGTACCATCATGGTGTACTTACCCAGGCAGACGGCGAGGAAACATAAGGCTACCGGCATTGCAAGCAAGATTGCCTTACGAGCACTGTTGCGGAACAAATATATTCCCCCCAGGAAAGCCATAGCTATATGAAAAATAATAGATAACGTTTTGTCTCCACCTAGCTCCACCAACAGATCTTTTATCAGCAACCAGTTATGCTTCCAATGTTCCGGGTTTAACGTTGTTACATTCAGGCGAAAGCGTCTCGTGGTAAACTGCAGATAACCGGACTCTATCTGTTGCAGGAGCATTGTTTCGTAATAAACCCAGAAATTCAAAAGCCAAGCGGCTCCAATAAGCGCCAGGTAAAATATTTTTTTGTATTCTCTGCTTTTATAAATTGTCAAAAAATAGTAAGTCCATATTGCAGCTAATACAAATACTGATGGCATGGAGGACCATATGGCCAGCATCCCCACTACTATCCACCACGCGGAAAATCTGCGCTGAGACAAGTCAGCGACATCCCATTTAATAGCCAGTAGTATGAGCGACTGCACCACCACCATATCCATTGAGTACTGCTTAACGACGGCACTGTACCGGATATAGATGAAGCCCAAGGCCAAAATAGAAAGGGGATAGAGTAATACAGGCAAGCTAACGTACTCTTTCAGCACCTTATAAAACAGCCATAAAGCCACTATACCACACAAAAATGGATAAAGCCGCAAGGCATACTCACTGAAACCAAACAAGGCGGAGAATACTTTTATTATAATAAGGAAGCCGGGAGGCGGATACTGATGGTTATCTAACGTTCCGAAAAGATCCTGGAATGGGTGGTCGTATATATTCATCACTAAATTCACCTCGTCCATGAATAAACAATTATTCTTGAAATATATCATGAGCCGAAGGCCTATTCCCGCTGCGATTATAAGTCCGGCCAGTACATAGCAAACTTTCTTACCTCGAGTTGACAATCTTAGGGATTGGTTAAGAAACATAGATGGCATTATCTATCCTTATTCCTTGTAAATATCATAAATTGCGTCCATTGGTAAAAGCAAAAAACGAGGAATAAATAAGATAATATGTCGGTAAAACAGCTTAAGAACTACGCGGAAGGACAGTGGGTGCCTGCGAAAGGAGGAGATGCGTTATATAATGCCATAACTGGCGATGCTATCTATACTGCCAGCAGCGATGGTTTGAATTTCGGCGCCATGATGCACTACGCCCGGAAAACAGGTGGCCCGGCACTGCGGAAGCTTACCTTTCATGAGCGGGGACGCATGCTAAAAGCGCTGGCGTTCTACCTGCTGGAGCGGAAAGAATACTTCTACCAAATCAGCGCCTACACCGGCGCTACCAAAGCCGACTCGTGGATAGACATTGAGGGTGGTATCGGCAACCTGTTTGCCAATGCGAGCCTGCGCAAGCAATTTCCGGATGAGCGCTACTATGTAGATGGCGACGCTGCGAAACTTTCTAAGAACGGCACCTTTATAGGGCACCACATCATGGTTCCGCGCGAAGGCGTAGCGATACACATCAACGCGTTCAACTTCCCCGTGTGGGGCATGCTGGAAAAAATAGCGGTGAACCTGCTGGCAGGCGTTCCGGCTATAGTAAAACCCGCAACACTTACTTCTTACCTTACGGAAGCGGTATTTGAAGAGATCATTAAATCGAACATCCTTCCCGAAGGCTCACTGCAACTGATATGCGGCTCTGCCCGGGGCATACTGGACCACATTGAAAACGGAGACGTGGTCACCTTCACCGGGTCTGCGTCTACCGGACAACAGCTAAAGTCGCATCCACGTATAGTATCGGAAGCAGTTCCCTTTAACCTGGAGGCCGACTCGCTGAACTGCTGCGTGCTGGGGCCGGACGTGGCCACCGACATGCCGGAGTTTGACCTCTTTATTAAAGAAGTAGTTAGGGAAGTGACCACAAAAGCCGGACAGAAATGTACCGCCATCCGTCGCATCATAGTTCCGGCAGACAAAGTGGAAGATGTACAGATAGCACTGGGCAAACGACTGAAAGGAACCACTGTTGGCGACCCCTCGGTAGAAGGAGTACGGATGGGGCCACTGGCCGGTATCTCCCAGCGCGAAGAGGTGCGGGAAAAAGTACAACAACTGGCCAAAACCCAACAGATAGTAATAGGCGACCTGGACAACTTTGATGTAGTGGGTGCCGACAAGAACAAGGGTGCCTTCGTAGCGCCTATTATCTTCCTGAATACGGACCCGTTCACCAATACCGACTGCCATAACATAGAAGCCTTCGGGCCTGTGTCTACCATTATACCTTACAACGGACTGGACGAGGCCATAGACCTGGCTAAGATGGGGAAAGGCTCGCTGGTATGCTCGCTGATAACGCAAGATGATGATATAGCGCGCGACTTTGTGCTGGGAGCGGCCAGCATGCACGGCCGTATACTGGTGCTGAACAGCGACTGCGCGAAAGAAAGTACCGGGCACGGCTCGCCCATGCCACTGCTGGTACACGGAGGCCCCGGACGGGCCGGAGGCGGCGAGGAAATGGGCGGCAAGCGCGGTGTGCTGCACTACCTGCAACGCACTGCCATACAAGGCTCGCCAACCACCATTACCCGTATAACCAATGTGTACCAACAAGGGGCGAAGCAGTACGAAACAGACATACATCCGTTCCGCAAGCATTTTGAAGACCTGAAAGTGGGCGATACCGTTACCACGGCTAAACATACCGTAACGGAAACAGACATTACCAACTTTGCCAACGTGAGCGGCGATAACTTCTACGCCCATATGGACGCTACCTCTCTGGAAGGCACCATCTTTGAGCGGAGAGTGGCGCATGGGTACTTTGTACTCTCAAAGGCTGCAGGGCTGTTTGTAGATGCGAAAAAGGGACCTGTGTTGCTTAACTACGGTATAGACGAAGCGCGCTTTACCAAACCGGTGTACCCCGGCATGACCATTGGGGTAAAACTTACCGTAAAGGAAAAAATGGACCAGGAGAAACGCACGGAGGACGACATAGCCAAAGGCATAGTGAAATGGCTGGTAGACGTATATGACGAAACAGGCGAAACCGTAGCGATAGCCACGATACTAACGATGGTAAAAAAGCGCAACCAGGACTAGCATGTGGCGCATATTACTGGCCATCATTATCCTGTTGTTCATACCATACGTGGTATTACGCAAATCGGAACAACTGAAAAATGAGCGCCAGGCCCGGGTTCGCTACTATATATTCATTTTTGTAGTAGTGCTGGTACTGGTGCTGGTGATAAGAAGATTGTAAGAAATCCCGCTGAATGGCGGGATTTTTGTTTCCGCCTTTTCATATTAAATCAGATATTTGTACTTCAATACACACAAGATATGCAACATCCTGACGGCTACGTTCGTAGCGAGATAGACCACGGCATTGCCACGATTGAGTTTTACCACCCGGCGAGCAACTCTCTTCCCGGACACATACTGGGCGACCTGGCCAAAACAATAAATGACATAGGCATAGAAGAGCGGGTGAAAGTGATAATACTGAAAAGCCATGGCTCCAAAGCCTTTTGCGCCGGCGCCTCCTTCGACGAGCTGGTGGCCATCAGCAACGAAGAAGAAGGACAGAAATTTTTCAGCGGCTTTGCCAACGTCATTAACGCGATGCGCAAGTGTCATAAACTTATCATAGGCCGTGTGCAGGGCAAAGCAGTAGGAGGAGGTGTAGGCCTTGCCTCAGCAGTGGACTATGCCATTGCTACCGAAGACGCCTCTGTAAAACTGAGCGAGCTGGCGGTAGGCATCGGCCCCTTTGTGGTAGGGCCCGCAGTGGAGCGTAAAATAGGCACCTCTGCGTTCTCTCAGCTGGCGATAGATGCCACCGGATGGCGCTCCGCTGAATGGGCGAAAAAACATGGCCTATACGCCGAAGTACACAAAACCGAAGAAGAGATGGACCAGGCGATAGAAGACCTAGCGCACCGGCTGGCACACAGCAGTCCTGAAGCGATGGGGCAGCTTAAAAAGATATTCTGGCAGGGAACGGAAAACTGGGATAAACTGTTATCGGAAAGAGCCGGCATCAGCGGAAAGCTGGTACTGAGCGACTTTACCCGGGAAGCGATTGCGAAGTTTAAAGCGAAAGCCGCCAACCAGTAAAGAGAAACGACCCCGCTGCAAGCGGGGTCTTATTTTGCAGGTTTTATCCATTCCTTCAGCGCCAGCATAACAAACCGGAAGTTATCTACCGTATAGCGCTTCCAGAGCCTGCGGGGCTCCTGGGCAAAGCGGTAGAGCCACTCCAGCCCGGTGCGCTGGTAAATGCCGGGAGCGCGCTTCTTAGTACCAAAGTAGAACTCGAAAGAAGCCCCCAGCAACAGGAACAATACCCCTACCCGCATGCTCCTGCGTTCCATTTCATCGTGCACCGCGACCGTGAGTAACTCCTGCTTGGGTATGCCCAAACCAATAAAAACAAACCGCGAAGCATGGGCAGATATACTGTCGGCCACCAAGTCCGCCAACTGGCGTATATATACCTCGTCGTCAGCGGAAAAAAACCTGGGAACGATACATGAACACAAGGGATACTCTGCCCGGAACCTGGCGGCGATCTCCTCCGAGGGAAGTATCATTGTTACCGGCGCCTGCTGTTGCTTTACTTCCGCCCAGAATACCGGGAACAAGTCGCTGCCGGTAAGCCGGCTTTGCAATGCCTGCCCCTTCAGCTTGCTGAGCCATACCAGTGGCATGCCATCGGGAAGCACATACCTGGAACGTGAAAAAAATGGCCGGAAGCGCGGATACTCTTTACTAAGCAGCACCCCGGTCTGGTGAGCATTGGGTGTAATGAGCACTTCCGGCGTTTGCGAACGCATCGACTCCCCTACTATGGTAGCGGCTATGTCCTCCACCCGCCGGGCGGAGATGAAATCAAATCCGAATACTTTTTTCCTTTCTAAACTCATCGCAGCGGCTTCAGCCAACCTTCAAAAATACCTTTTAGCCCCCAATATATACTCCTGGGATATAAGCGGGAACGCACCAACAGTACGCCGGTACGCAATACCGTTGATACGATGCGCACTATCCACGTATCGTGCTTGCGGGCGAATATTACCCCCGACTTATTGTAATAATAGAAAAATAAATGCTTGCGGTTGCTGGTGCTCACGCTGCCCTTGTGCCAAACCACACTGCCAGTAGACAGAACATTGACGTATCCCTTTTCCTTAGCCGTCTCCTGCCAGTCGTGCTCCTCGGAATACAGGAAGAACCGTTCATCCATCAACCCTATAACTTTCAGCGCCCCTAACCGAACCATAACGCTGGCACCATTCTGAAAATCAATCCGCCCATGTGGTATCGCCGCTTCCGCTTGTTCATTCCAGATTGTGTCTTTCATTACCAGCTTCGATACGCCGAACCATTTATAATACCTGACCCCGCAACACTGCACCAATTCCTTCCGGGTACCATCGAGCACTACCGAACCGGCGAAGGCAGCGGCAGGTTCGCGCTCCATAGTTTGTATCAATGCCTGCAACGCCCCGGAAGCAGCTACCGCATCGTTGTTTAACAACCATGCGTACTCCATCCCTGCTGTGTGCATGGCAGCCCGCAGCATAGCATTGTTGCCGCCGGCGAAACCGGAATTGACCGATGAGCGTATCAACGTAAAGCGGTGCGCGGTATCGTATTGCTGAAGATTGGCCGCATCGCGCTCGCAGAAGGCGCCCAGCGACTGAAGAAAAGCACGGATTTGCTGATAGGAGCCATCGTCCGAATTGTTGTCCATGACAGCTATGTGTACGCCGGGCAACTCCATCACACTGCCGATGCAGGCGATGGTATCGGGGGCATTATTCCAGTTCAGTATGGCTATAAGCGTGCGCTGCATGTCTATTTCTTCCCCTGTAACAGGCTGCGTGTGAACAATTTTGAGAGGCGGTATGTATTGTACAGTTTCAACCGGACCGGAAGATACGGCATCATGAACTTACGAATTCGGATACCGGCTTCCGTAAGCTTTGCCTGGTTGGTGAGCATACTGGTATGGCCGTAACGGATATAAGTCTCCGTACCGGGAATAGGCTCGTAAGCGAAAGCCGCACCGGCCGCCGCCGCCCTGAACCAGAAATGCCAATCCTCGTAAGAGCGGTAAGCTGTATCGAAATTACCAATATCGTTCACCAGGCTCCTGCGTATGAGCGGGCTGGATACTGATATAAAATTATTTACCGCAAAAGCAGCTACCATCTCCTGCCCGGAACCGGAACGCTTGAGGTATCCATCGCGGTTGTACGACTTATCGCGCCCCTTATGGCGCTGTTCGGGGGTATTGGTGTGAAAGAAAGCTTCATCGCCGTACAGCACGGCTACCTGAGTATGCTCATCCAGGTAAGCCGCCTGCAATTGCAGCTTCCGTTCATCCAGTAAATCATCGGCATCCAGCAGCTGGATATAAGGCGCGCCGGTTGCTACCAGGCCGGTATTGCGAGCAGCCGAAAGGCCTTTATTCTGCTGGTATATGTAGCGGAAACGGCCATCCCGGTTCACATAAGCGCGGGCTACATGCCCGGTATCGTCGCTGGAACCATCGTCTACTATTACACACTCCCACTCCTGCAGGCTCTGCGCCAACAGGCTATCGAGCGCAAAAGGCAGGAACTTTGCGTAATTGTAACAAGGCACTATCACCGATACTTTAGGCTGCATGTGTATGTATAGTTGTGGCCTGCGTTTTTTGCTTTACCTCCAGCAGGAAGAACAGCTCAAAGAACAAGACGACAGAAAGATATTCAAAGAGGTAATCAAAAAAAAGAAAATAGCCCAACAGAAGCCCGGTAAGCAACGAAACCCGGAGCATCTTAACCCGCTTCAGAAAGTAACCGCAATAGAGCAGGCTGAATGTGGCTACTCCCAGCCATCCGTACTCACCCAGCAACTGCCCATAGAACGACCGCGGCAGGTGGCGAACAGAATGGTACTCCGGCGGCAATGCATATACCGCTTTATACACCTGGTAATTGTTGGCCCGAAAATCGGCGGCGACATATGTGGGCAGCCGTGCAAAAAGGCGGGAACGGCTGCCTTGCTGCAAGTCGGAAGTATTCAGCGCCAACTGCGAAGAGAAGTTTCCCATACCGGAGCCTAACAGCAGGCGGTCGGTACTCCTGGACATATTGTGGAATGTCAGCTCAAAGGCCATAAATTTCCCTTTGTTGCTTTTCAATTTCAGGCCGGGCAATGATGACTCCCAATCTATTTTCCCCAGCTCCGGCAGCACTAACTCCCGGGCATTCTGCTTCTTTATAGAGCTAAGCAGGTAGCTGAAATTATCGAAGGAAACCATGAGGTAAAAAGCGCCTACAAAAACGAGCTGTCCTATAATAGCCCATCGAGCCCGGCGCCCGGGGAACAGGAAAAGTGACACCACCAGCAGGCCCACCAACGCCAGCGTAGCAAAATTGCTGGTGGTGAGGCAAGCTATCACCACGGCAATCAGCGCTGCATTGTACTTCTTCTTTCCCAAAAAGTAGAAGGCGAACACACTGCTCACAAAAGTATTGATGTAACAGGGGGCCCGAAAAACGCCCTTAATATAGTCACCAGTGGAATTACCGTAACGGAGGTCTGCCGACGCATAGGGATTGAGCGTGCCGGACTGCGCCATTACCAGGGCCAACTGGGAGAGCGATACCACGCAATTAAGCCAGAAAAAAACTTCCGCCGTTCGTGACACCTTTTCCACACCGGAAACGTTCACCCTGGAACGAATAATGATGAACGCGAAAAATGCCATTAACCAGTAGCAGACACCCACCGTAAACGACACCAGGTGCGCCAATGAAGGATCGCGATTGAACAACAAGAACTGCACAAGGGCCAGCACCGGCATGGCCAGGTAGAAAAGAGGCGTATTCTTAAAATCACCAGCGCCCAGCTCTTTCCTCATCCAAAGCAGCGCAGCCGCCATTACTACCGGCTTCACTATCACCATATCCATGGTGAAGAACACCAGGAACAGCAACAGAAGCATGTCTACCTGCTTTGCGAAATTCCTAAGCCAATGAAGCATTTGGAGGATTGTTTGCAAAAAATAACGCAAAGGTAACTTAGTTCAGCAAATTAGTCTTACTATTCCGGGGGCCACTATTAATTAGCTTTTATCAACTAATTTTGGGCATGCAGTTTCAAGAACGCCTGAACCACATTTATTTCATTCTATTATGCGTGCTTGCGTTCTCTATATCTCTACCCTTCATTTTTTCATCGGTATCGGTGGTGCTGATAGCGCTTTGCTGGCTGCTCCAGTTCAGGAGCCGTGACTTTGTTTCGCGCTTGCTCAGCCGTAAACTGACCTGGCTATCCATGCTGTTCTACCTGCTGCTGGCCATCAGCTACTTTTACAGCGACGACAAAACGCTATCCGCCAATGACCTGCAAAAGAAACTCAGCCTTATTGTTCTCCCGTTAGCTATCGGGCTAGGTCCAGCCCTGTCTTCTAAAAACCTGGAGTACCTGTTTGCCTCATTCATCTCGGGGCTTGGCCTGGTGGGTCTGTTTTGCATGGGCAGGGGTACCGGTAGCTTCCTGGCCAACGGAAGCACCGAAAAGCTCTTCTACCACGGGCTGGTAAGCGGGCTGAACGCTAATGCGGTTTATTATGCTTCCTATGGGATTTTTGCCATAGGCCTGCTGCTGCTGTTCCGCTTTGAGCGCACGTTCCTTGCCGGGAAAACGTGGCGTATGGCTACCCTACTGGTAACAACCATCTTTTTTGTATTGTTATCCTCCAAATCGCTACTGGTGCTACTCGTTGTGTTTGTGCTGCCGCTGTATTGCTACCGGCAGTTTTCCGCGGGCAACATACGGGTACGGCACCTGCTATGGACGGGCGCTATAGCACTGGCGGGTATCGCTACCCTGCTAGCTACGGAGAACCCTATCAAAAACCGTTACAAAGAGATCCTCGTGAACAACTCTTTTGTAAAAGGCACCGCACCTACCAACGGCCAGGAACTGGTGTTCAATAATTTTTCGCTCCGGGTATTCCTCTGGAAGATGGCCTGGGAAAATATGCATGCCCATAACCTGTGGCTAACCGGATGCGGCAATGGCGATGTAGTAGCCCTGCAAAAAGAACGCATAGAAGCCTACAATGCGCAAACAGGTTCGCTATTCAAGCAGCCAGACCTCTCCCACTTCAACCTGCACAATACCTATCTGCAAACGCTACTCACCATTGGCATTCCCGGCCTGCTGGTCTTTTGCCTGATGACCCTGCTGCCTTTCCGGCTGGTACGCCGAACCAGGCATGGCGCCGCCTTCCTGGTATTCCTCGTTACTTATCTTGTGTTTATGCTCCAGGAATCCGCATTACAGACACAGGCGGGTATCGTTTACTATTCCTTCTTTTCCCAGGTATTGCTGTTGTGTTACTATACCAATAAAGAACAGCTTGCCGGCTCAGCGCGTGCCTAGCAACCGCTGGTATATCTCGCTATTCCGTTCGGCCACTTTGCCAATTTCAAACTGCTCTTCCACCCTTTGCCTGCCCGAAAGCTCTAACCGGGTGCGCAGCTCCTCATCGCGCAGGATACGGAGTATCTTGCCGGCGATGCTTTCCACATCATCGGGGTCTGCCAACAGCCCATCTATCTCATCCCTGATGACCTCGGGCCCTGATGTGCGCGTGCTGAATATAGTAGCCGTTCCGGCAGCCATTGCCTCTGCCGCCGCCATGCCGAAGGTCTCGGCATAGGAGGGGAAAACCGCTACCTGCGAACCCGCCAGGTCTTGCATCAGCTGCTGCCTGGAGACATGCCCTTTGAACTCAACAGCCGCCCTTGCCGCGGCAGAAAGGAGTACCTCCACCTTTTCCACATGGCCTTTGCCCAGTACCAGCAGACGGGCGCCCGGCTCTTTTTCCGCCACTATGTTCCAGGCTTTCATTAATTGAAAGATGCCCTTCTTTTCTACCAGCGAGCCGGTGAACACTACCTGCCCGGCCACTTTAGGGTAGCTTGTTTTGCGTACAGTTTCTATGCCGTTGTACACTACCGGAATGGCGCGGGTGTACCCGAAATAGCCGGCCGTCTTTCGTGCCGTATATTCACTTACGCTCGTCACCAGGTCGGCTGTGTGCAATACCTCCCGCTCCATTTGCAGGAGTAAGCCCGGCGGCTCAATCCCTCTCTCTTTCAGCATATAACTAATAGTACCGTGGAGTTTTACCACGGTGAGCCTGCTCAGCGCGGGAAAGTGTGTTACCCGGGTGCAATACTGCATATACTCGTTGAAATCAGGCTTCTCTATAAGGTCAACCTGGTACTGCTCTATGAGACCCTCCAGGAAATCGCGGTACTTCAAGAGGCTGCGCTCAATGTCTCTCTGAAAGAGCCCTGTCATTTTCAGCAAGCGGTATGTTGCCCGTACGCGTTTGGCATCCTTCTTATGAAACCAGCTGCTGTCGAGTCCGCGCCGGAAGCGATACACCAGCACCCCGTTATCTTCCTCCTTATCAGCGCCGCCGTAGCCCCAGTCGTAGAAACCAGCCACTATCACCTTGTGCCCCTTCCGGACCATTTCGCGCGCCTGCATCTGCACGGCCGTGCCTATACCGCCATGCCGGCCCGGGGGATATTCATCGCAAAGGAAGAGTATATTCATCGGCGCAGATACGATTTTAGAATACTAATCTGTTCGCGCCCCATCTGCTTTGTGGCAAACACCAGCGGGAGATATATCCCCAGGGCGATCACCAGCCGCAGGTAGACATTACCTGTAGCGAAGTAAGCTGCCGCAAAGGCCGCAACGAGTATACTAACCGTGACCAGCAGCGGGTTCAAATCGCAACTCATTACCTTTCTGCGGGTGAGGTACGCATAAATCAGCAACTGTACCAGCGTAGCCAGCGCAAAAGCGATAGCCGCGCCCTCCGCGCCCAACAACGGAATAAATACCAGGTTGAACGCAATATTGAGCACGGCGGTGGCTATAGTGGCTATGGTAATGTAGCGGTACTTTTTAGCGGAGAAAATAAGCGTCCAGAAAAGATTGATGAGAAAGTGGAGCGGCAGGCAAAGTGACAGAATCATAAAAACCCTCCAGTTGGAGGTGCCATACTTTCCGCTGGAGAAGGCGTCTACTACCGGCGTCCAAAGTATATTGGCCACCAGGATAATAAAACCCGCCAGCACTATTTCCATCTTCAGGAACTGGCGTATCTCGTGGCGCTTATCGTAAGTGACATTAACACCGGAGGCAAACATGCGCGCGAAGCGAGGTAATATAACCGCGCCAATCACTACTATGGGCAGCTTCATCATTTCGTAAGCGCGGAAAGCAAAACTGTAATCGGCCAGCGCCATCTGCGCGCTGATAAGTCCCAGCAGTATCCAGTCCATGCGGGAAAGGCTGCTATCGAACAATACCGAAAGGTATTGGGCCGACGACTCCCGCACCAGCTTTTTATACGCAGTGAACTTAAAGGAGAAACTAAGCTTGAATTTCGCTTTTACATACACGAGCAGGAACAGCAGTTCCGCGGCGCCGGTGGCGGTTAATAACCATATGACCGCATTCAGCGTTACCTTATACTGCGGAGCCAGGTAGAGGATAAATACAATTTTAAGCACGTTACTCACCAGGCTGATGATGCCGTAGGGTGCGAAACGCTCTTTGGCATTCAGGAACTGGCGAAAGGGCATAGCCACAAACACCAGGCTCTGCACGATAAAAATAGACGGCAGCATCACGAGCGTCCGGCGCTCGCTGCCATAAAGGGCCAATATGGCCATCATCATCCCGAAGGAAACCACAACCCCCACCAGGCTGTGCAGGAAAAAAGCCGCGGCCGCCCAGTCGGAACTCTTGCTAAGGGCCATGCGCCGCACCACTACCTGGTCCATCCCAAAGCCTAGTATAGTGGTAATGAACAAGGAAATAGCCGTAGACCAGTTGAGAATTCCGAAATCGTGTTTGGAGAGGGTAACCGACAGTATATAGAAAAAAGCGCCGCCGAATATTTGCACCGAAATAGCCTGAAATCCGGATGAAAAGAAACTTTTAAGCGGCCTGTTGCTCATGGGTACCGTGATAGCGAGCAAAACTATCTATTAACCCGGAGAAATTCTATTTCATTTCCCTCAATTTGGCTTAGTTTTTGCTATTTATGTGTATTCCTGCACTATAAACATGATTAATGCCTAGACATTAAACCGATTAAATATTAAACTATTTTATCGGTTTAAAAAGCCAAAGATTAATTAATGTTTAGAAAATAGGAGTAAGATTTGAGATTTATTATAGAACTTTGCAGACAAATCCACCACTCATATAGCAATTCCACCTGCTATGTGATTTTTTAAATGGAACAACCAGTTTACATTAACATTCCTGTAGAGCGCAAAATTAAACCCATAAGCCCTGATGCGCCTCAGTCTGATATTGCCGAAATAAGAGAGATGTTTCGGGAGATGAACCAAAGATATATGGTTTATCAGCCCGCCCCGTATTATCATACTGTTAAGCGGGCCATAGATATTGTTGCCTCCGCCACCTTTATATTCCTGGTAATGTCGTGGCTGTTTCCTATAGTAGCCCTATTAATAAAGCTGAGCTCAAAAGGCCCGGTATTTTTCCGCCAGAAGCGTACCGGCCTGAAGGGGGTGGAATTTGATTGCTTCAAATTCCGCACTATGTACGTGAACGACGAAGCAGATACCAAGCAGGCTACCTATAAAGACAAACGTATTACCCGGGTTGGCCGCTTTCTGCGGGCAACGCACCTGGATGAAACAGCACAGTTCTTTAATGTACTGTTGGGCGATATGAGCATTGTAGGCCCGCGGCCGCATATGCTGTACCACACGCGGTACTACGCCCAGAGCATTCCTTACTACAACCTGCGCCACGAATCGCAGCCGGGTATGACGGGAATGGCACAGATAAAGGGCTACATAGGGGAAATTAATGTAGAGCGGGAGCTACGCAAACGCGTGCAGTGGGATGTATATTACCTGAAAAACAGGAGTATTTCCCTTGATATTAAAATTATCCTCACCACCTTCGGGCAGGTGTTCGTGAAAGCATTCCATTCGATAATCGGGAAAAAAAGTTCGTAGTACGCACTAAAACTTTTTTGTTCAGTTTTTTCATGGTACTTTTTACCTGAAAATTAACTGCTATGTCCACAATTATCGCCGCCACCGATTTTTCTTCCATAGGAGAAAACGCCGTTCGCTATGCCTGCCAACTGGCCAAGCAACACAACGCCTCGCTCGTGGTAGTACACTCGTTCATTATTCCTATCGCCTTCAGCGAAACGCCCATGCCAGTGATGCCGATAGATGAGAGCCGCGACATAGCCGAAGACCGCATGAAAAAAGAGCTCAACGAATTGAAACGGGCATTCCCCGAAGTAAACATGGTGGGCAAAATAATGTATGGTGATATAGTAGATTGCCTGAAAGAATATATAGAAGAAGAAGGAGCCCCGTGGCTGATAGTGCTGGGCAACAGCGGTACGGGAGAGGAGGCTTCGCTATGGCTGGGCAGCACTGCCCTGAGCGCGCTGAAAAACCTGGACCATCCTGTAATTACCATCCCTGCAGGGTGCAGCTATACTGAAGTGAAAAAAATCTGCTTCGCCTGCGATTACAAGCATGTAACCGGGCACCTGCCTACGCAGCACCTGCTGGAACTGGTTAACAATACGGGTGCGGAACTGCATGTACTGAACATAGATCACAATGACCAGGGAGTAACGCCAGACACACCACTGGAGACAGAGGAGCTTCGCAATTACCTGGCTCCCGCACACCCGCAATATCATTTTGTGGACAGCAGCAATACCGATGAAGCCATCAACGCCTTTGTAGAGCAGAACCAAATGGACTGGCTGGTGGTAATACCACACAAGCATTCCTTCTTTGAAGGATTATTTCATAAAAGCCATGTAAAGGCGATGGTACGAATGAGCCACGTACCCATTGTGGCCCTGCACGAAGCTTAGCTGCTGGCCTCGCGTTCTGCCTTATACTTTTGCCTGCGGATAAAACGCATGGCAAGCGTTACGCCAAAGTCGATGGCCTTCCACTTAACATAGCCACCCAAAACTTCTTTGGCTGCTTTCTTGAGCAATCCGCCTTCGGTTTTGCGCAGGGCGGTGCGGAATACCGGCATCGCCAGGCTAATGAGCGCACTACCTACTCCTTTGGAGGCGAACAAATCGCCGGCAACACCCAATATTGAAGCCAGGGGGTCGCCCTCTTCCCGGGCTTGCTCAACCGCCTCCGCATTTTCGGCAGCTATTTTGCGGTCTACCTTCAGGCGCTTCTTTTCCCGCCTCAGCTCCGCTACACTATTCAGTTGTTTGCGATATAATTCCATGGCCGGTATCTATTATGGTTGAGGAGCATCTTTGTTCTCATCGTCCTGCTGTGTGAGAATGCGGATGAAAATTCCCGCGAAAGCATCTACTATCTTCTGCCGGAAAATAAACAGGCAAGCGATAATGATGGCGAACACCCCCGCAGTAGCAAAATATCCCCCTGCGCGTGAGCGGAACACATCGGCAAACACTTCGCTCAGCCCTAACCCGGAGAACAGAAATACCGACAAAGCGATGAACAATGCCACCAGGCTGTAAAGAACATAGCCCAGGATTCCGGAGGTCTTATCTATAAAGTCGAGCTTTATCGTATCCAACTTCTCCCCGATACCCTGGGCCAGTTTTTCTTTCCACTTGCTAATCAAACTCATGCGGGCAGATTAAGCATTGTAGATTTCTTCTTCCAGATCCTGTGCCTGCTTTTGGAATTTACCCTTCAGGTTGTTGAAGCGGTCTTTGATCTTTTCAGCTGTTTCGCGGCGCTGGTCTTTGTCAGTAGCCAGGATGTAGCCTACGGCAGCGCCTATAGCGGCGCCAATCAATAATGTTGCAACGGTTCTTCCGGTCTTTGCCATAATAGTGAATTTAAGAATGTGCTTAAATGATGATTACACTACAAAGCTAATAAATATCATGCCACTACTGATGAGCTAGGCACGGAGCGGGACTGATATTAGTCATATCTTAACATACTTCCCTACTTATAGTAGTTGTTGCTGTCTATATACTCCTTCACCGCATCGGGGACCAGGTAGCGGAGGGATTTTTTCTCCTTCACCTGCCGGCGGATGTATGTAGCTGAAATATCGAGGAGAGGGGCGCTCAGTTGGGTAATACTGGCCTGGTGGCGCTCGGTAATCTCAAAGCCCGGGCGGTTGTAAATCACAAATGAATAGCGGCTCACCAACTGCTCAAAATTCTTCCACCGGTGAATGTTCTGAAAACTGTCGGAACCCATGATGATTGAAAACTGCTCCAGGGGAAATTTTTCGGAGAGATAGGTAAGCGTGTCTATAGTGTAGGAAGGCTTGGGTAGATGAAATTCCACATTGCTGGCCCTGAACTTGGGATTGTTGTCAATCGCCAGGTTCACCAGGTGCAGGCGGTCGTACTCGTTCAGCAGAGAGTGGGCGTCTTTCAGGGGATTGTGTGGCGAAACCACAAACCACACCTTGTCAATATCAGTATGCTCTACTATGTGGTTGGCGACAATCAGGTGGCCGGTATGTATGGGATTAAAACTGCCGAAGTATAAACCAATGTGCATAAGGCAAAGATAAATGGCGCGTTCGGAAATAGAGACGCCCGGCTAAGACATAATCGATACTAATATATTATCGGCGTCCTTCTTGCGGATACTGAGGTTGTAGCCGGCTATCTGTATGGCAATGGGGTCGCCAAGGGGAGCTATCATCTGTACCCATACAGGCTCACCGGGCACACAGCCCATTTCCATTAATGTAAGCTGGAACCCGCTCTCCTCGTGCGAACGGATAATTGCCTTCTGCCCGGCAGGAAGTTTGGAAAGGCGTATTACTTCGTTCTCTAATGCACTCATTGTCACAAAATTACGGGAAGAATTACCCCTTACCTAAAAAATAACCGAACTTCGCCGAAATTTTTACCATACATGCCTTCCCGCTTTTACGACCAAGATGTGCGCTCCGGCCTGAAAAACAAGCGAAAGCTCTCGGCTTTCCTGGACGGACTGGTGAGCCGCCATCGTAAAGGTGTGAAAAAAACCACACTGACCTACATCTTTTGCAGTGATGAGGCATTGCTGGAAATCAACAGGCAGTTTCTGAACCACGATACCTATACTGACATCATAACCTTTGACCTGAGTGAATCGGATACGGAACTGGTAGGGGAAATTTACATCAGCACCGACCGCATACTGGATAATGCAGCAAAGTTCCAGACAGAGCGAGACAACGAACTACACCGGGTCATCTTTCACGGAGCGCTGCATCTTTGCGGCTTTAAAGACAAGACAAAAACAGACCGGGAAGAAATGCGCCGCATGGAAGAGCAATGCCTGAAGCAATACAGCAAAGAACAATAAATGAATATAGAACGGATATACGAAGACGACGACCTGCTGATAGTAAACAAACCACCGGGCGTGCTGGTAATACCCGACCGGTTTAACTCGGAGATACCCTCGCTGAACCGGATACTGGAATCGGAACTGGGGCAGCACATATGGGTAGTACACCGCATAGACCGCTATACCAGCGGGCTGGTATGCTTTACTAAAAACGAGGAGGCGCACAAATACATGTCCCGGATTTTCCAGGAGCGGTACGTAAACAAATTCTACCTGGGCCTGGTAAACGGGCGCGTTATCCCTACGGAGGGTCGCATAGAAAAAGCTATAGTGGAACACCCCGCTATAAAAGGCAAAATGACCACGGCCAAGAAAGGCAAGCCCTCTATAACCGACTACCAGGTAGTGGAGCAATGGCCGCTGTACTCGCTGGTACAATTCCGCATACATACCGGGCGTACCCACCAGGTGCGCGTCCACATACAGTCGGTAGGCAACAGTATTGTTTGTGATGACCTGTATGGCGATGGTAAACCCTTCCTGCTTTCGGGGATAAAAAAGAAATTCAAACTTTCCGGCCACGACGAAGAAGAACGCCCGCTCATCAGCCGCCTGGCGCTGCATGCCTGGAAACTGGCATTTAAGAAAGCGGACGGCACGGATATAAACGTAGAAGCGCCACTACCCAAAGACATGGCGGCTGCGGTAAAACAGCTGAACAAATGGGCACCCAAAGATTAAATACATACTTTTGATTTTTACTTTTGACTAATTATGAAATCGACCATCAATATCCATGTAGAACTGGACGAAGAAAAAATGCCGGAAACCATAGAATGGAATGCTCCCGACGGCGGTGTAGACGGCAAACAAAAAGCTAAAGCGTTCCTGCTGGGACTTTGGGACGGAGAAGAAAAATCGGCACTGCGGATAGACCTCTGGACCCGGAAGATGATGGTAGACGAGATGAACGACTTTTACTACCAGACACTGTTTGGCATGGCCGACACCTATGTGCGGGCCACCCGCAATGCAGAACTGGCCAACGAACTGAAAGAGTTTGCCAAAAGCTTCCTGAAAAAAGCGACTGACGCCCTGAAGGCCGAGGAAGAAAATAAGTAATAACCCCAGCCCACTCCATAGATGGAAACGGGCGATTGCGACCGGAATACCGAAAGTGAATGTACCTCTGCGAATGAGGCCCTAAGCAATGCTAAAAATTCAATTAAAAACGTACACAATATGTCACTGGAACAGAAAGTAATGGAAGAAATGAAGAGTGCGATGCGCGCTAAAGATGAAGCTGCACTGCGTACCCTTCGCGCTATAAAGGCGGCCATACTGATAGAAAAGACATCGGAAGGGGCCACCGGCGAAATAACTGAAGCTACGGAACTGAAGATGCTTCAGAAAATGGCCAAGCAACGCCGTGACTCCCTGGATATATTCGTGCAGCAAAATCGGGAAGACCTGGCGGCTAAGGAGCGCGAAGAACTGGCCATACTGGAGCGATTCCTACCCAAGCAAATGACTACCGAGGAACTGCAGGCCGAACTGAAAGGCATCATCGCACAGGTGGGGGCTACCTCCGCCGCCGATATGGGCAAGGTGATGGGCGTGGCATCGAAACAACTGGCGGGAAAGGCTGACGGGAAGGCCATATCGGAGCAGGTGAAAGCATTACTCTCCTAAGACAAGCATATGGGGCTAGACATTGCAGGCCTTACGCTACTCATACTATTTTTTATACGCGGCTACATGAAGGGACTTATTGTAGCCGCGTTCTCCGTATTGGCCATACTACTGGGCGCTGTTTGCGCCCTGAAGCTATCGGAAGTATTTGCCGCCTGGCTGCACCGGGAAGGAATCGTTACCTCGGGCTGGGGGCCACTCCTCAGCTACCTGGTACTCTTTACGGGGGTGATGCTGCTCGTAAGGCTACTGGGGAAAGCCGTAGAATCGTCTCTGGAACTGGTGATGCTGGGCTTTGCGAACAAAATAACCGGTGGGCTGCTGTACGCGGGTATTACCGCGGTTATCTGGAGCTCGCTGCTCTGGATAAGCTCCCAAATGTCGCTCATTAGCCCAAAAACAATAGCCGCCTCCTATACCTACTCTTTCTTCGCCCCCATCGCCCCGTGGGTATTCGCACATGTGGGTGCGATACTGCCCTTTGCTAAAGATATCTTCGGCGACCTGCAACAGTTCTTTGATGGTATTAACCAAACAGCGACCGAACATGTGGGTACTCATTGATAATTACGACTCCTTCACCTATATACTGCACCACTACCTGCTGCAAACGGGGCACGAATGCACCGTGTATAAGAATGATGCACTAAGCGTGCAGCAACTGGCAGCGCTCCGCCCATCGCGGCTAATACTCTCCCCGGGGCCGGAGACCCCTCTCCAGGCCGGCATCTGCATGGAGGCCATCGCCCACTTTTACGACAAGATACCCATACTGGGTATATGTCTGGGCCACCAGGCGATAGGCATGCACTTCGGCGCAGAGCTGGTACACGCCGCCTACCCCATGCACGGAAAAATAAGCCAGGTGCGGCACGATGGCAGCAATCTGTTCCGCCAGATTCCGCAGGTGTTCCCGGCTATGCGTTATCACTCTCTTGTATTGGAAAATATGGGCTCTACCGGCCTGGTGGCTTCCTCACATGCCCAGGACGATGATGCGCTCATGAGCTTTCATCATGCCAGTTATCCCTGTACCGGTATCCAGTTTCACCCGGAATCGGTAGGTACGGAACATGGAGTTCAGCTGTTAAAAAACTGGGCGG
>JAEUVZ010000033.1 GCA_016786665.1 Flavipsychrobacter sp. | reverse complement strand
TGCACCTTCAATAACGTACCTATGGACGGCAGTGATGTATACAACCCCGACGAGTTGCAGGGAGCCGCTACCTGCTCGGGCACCTTTACACTCTACCAATAAATTTCATCAAAACAAATTCAACTCTCATGAAAAGAATCGTAACAATCTGCCTGCTGCTGGCTGCCTACTGCACCATGCAATCGTGTAAAAAAGATAAAACAACGCCGAATGACCCAACCAACAACGCGCCTGCAGACCCCAAAAGCTACGACCAATATATTACCTGTAAGATAGATGGCACTACCTACACGGCTTACTATGCGCCGGGACACACGACCAATATAGCCTGCATGTTCAATAATAGCGTACAAACTGTATTTGAAACAAGCGCGGACGAGATAACTGTGACCGGTGGGGCTAAACTGCTGAGCAATATGTCTGTTACCCTGTTTGGCTTCCAGGCAAAAGGAGCAGGCACTTATGAAGGCGGTGACGACCTGTACCTGGATGGAGCGCTGGAACGGCAGGTGGACGGTGCCAAACAACGCCTGAGCTTTGTAGTGGTGCATGGACAGACTTTAACTGTATCCTCCTACAGCAACGGCTATATAGAAGGCACGTTTGCAGTGCAGGTATATGATGAGAACAGCAACACCGACACATACCAGGTAACAGAAGGATCCTTCCGCATGAAAGTGAATTAACCGGCTTAGTACCCGTTACCAATAAAAGAATGCGCTCCTTTCAGGGGCGCATTCTTTTATTGGTAACGGGTGATAGGGAGAAAAATGCTATCCGTTTGTTAATGGGTAATAAGGTGTAATTTTATCGCCCCCATATTGCTATTTTTACATTATTACGGCCATATTTAGCG
The DNA here is from genome assembly GCA_016786665.1 of Flavipsychrobacter sp. GTDB lineage: Bacteria > Bacteroidota > Bacteroidia > Chitinophagales > Chitinophagaceae > MKUN01. Next base: position 91,374 of record JAEUVZ010000033.1, on the reverse strand, counting down.
GAGGGTGAGAGATTGCTAAACTCATGGACAGAAACGAGCAAAGGATACTTATCCTTGAAGATAATATAAATGACTTCGGACTGCTGTACCAGCAACTAAGAGCGCTGACGTACCACGGTGACGATATATATAAGTTTAGCACGCTGAACAACCTGCTTTCGGTACCCGAGGGCGATAACAGGATATTGCTGTTGAACTTCTCACTGCTGGGCGCTGACCCTAAAAACAGCCTGCAACAAGTGGCGGCGGCATTTCCCGGAATACCTGTAGTAGTGCTTTGCGAAATGAGCGATTCGGAAGAAGCCGCCGAACTAATGAAAGAAGGCGCGCAAGACTGCCTGGTAAAAGGACAATTTACCGAAGATACCCTGGCGCATTCCATCACTATGGCGCGCGTACGGAAACAGGCTACCGGCCTTCAGACCATTAATGAAGCAATAGAAGCACTGCCTCAACACTCTGGCCCGGTGGTGCCGGCAGCCAAGCCCCAGGCCGCAGCAACGGAAGCCCCCGCCCTACACCCCATAGTTCCGCGTATAGAACATGTAACCATCACGACCCAGAACAATTACCAACTCTTTGAAGAAAGCCCGATACCCATGTGGATATACCACTCGGGCACCGGAAAAATACTGATGGTGAACGCCGCGGCGATATACCACTATGGCTACAGCGAGGAAGAGTTCCTGGAGATGGGCGTGCAAGACCTGCGGGTGGCGGGCGATAAACCCATAGATGCCGAAGTAGTAAAAATCCCCCTGCTGAACAGCTTCTACAACAGCAGCAAACGCCGGCATGTAAAAAAAGACGGCGAAGCCTTCTACGTGCAGGTGTACACCCATACCATTCTCTACGAAACCGGAACGGCCGGGCTGATGATGGCCCTTGACATCAATAACCGGTATGTAGTGGAAAAACAAAATGCGGAGCTGCACGAAATCATCCGGCAGCAGAACCGGCAGTTTGACGACATACTGACCTCGGTGAGCGAGGTAATATGGTCGTGCAACGCCGACGACTCCCGCATACTCTACATCAATAACGCCTGCGCGGCCGTGTATGGGTACAGCCCCGAAGAACTGAAAGAGAACAGCGGCATACTGGCCAGCCTGGTGCACCCGGAAGATATTGATATAGTGGAGCAGGCCTACCTGGGACTCGCCCAAACCGGCAAACTACATGTGGAGCACCGCGTATACGACAAGGACGGCAAGCTGAAACACATAGTGACCCAGGCGGTACTAAAGAAGGAGAACGAAGACAGCCGCGGAATAGTGAATGGTATTACCATAGACATTACCCGCCTGCGCGACATAGAAGAAAAGCTGAGGGAAAGCTCCCGGGAAATGGAAACCATACTGGAAAGCATTACCGATGGCTTTTTCGCCATCAACAAGAATTGGGAGTTCACGTATGTGAACAAAGAATTTGAGCGGATACTGCGCCTGAACGGACAGGTGCTGATAGGCCGTAACATATGGGAAACGGTGCCGGGAGTGGAAGAGATGCAAGTATATCAGGAACTGTACCGGGCGGTGAAGGAGAACCACACCGTACGGTTTGAAGAGTACTTTCCACCTTTAAAAATATGGCTCTCGGTGAACGCCTACCCGAGGGAAAATGGACTGGCAGTGTACTTCCGGGATATAACGGAAGAGAAAAAACGCATACTGCGCATAGAAGAACAGAACAAAAAACTGACCGACATAGCCTGGCTGCAATCGCACAAAGTGCGGGGGCCGGTAGCCACTATTATGGGGCTGGTGCGGCTGTTCAACTACGAAAACCCGGCCGACCCCGAAAACCAGAAAATACTGGAAGGCATTGAATATGCCACCACCGGGCTGGATGATATAATAAGGGAAGTGGTAGAAAAAACCACCGGTACCAGTGACGACAAAAAGTAGCTACAGCGGGCGGATATAAATGGTACCTATATCTACGGTATTGCTTTTATTGCCTTTCCGGTCCTGGATATACATCTGTAGCTGCGTGGTATCGCCCGTGGCCTGGTGAATAGAATCGTCCCGGAGCGTCATAAAATCGCCACGAAGGAAAAAGTAACCTTCCCCTTCCAGTCCCTTCTTCAGGTCTTTGATCTCTTTGTCTATTAGCGGAAAAAAGTAGCCTGCGAAAGTATCTATGCGGGAGTCTTTAATGTAGATGTCATAATTTTGGTCCTGGTCCTGGTCCCAACCGATATCGCCATCCTCATCCAGCATGTAAAAGTGTATGTAGACGGTATCGTAAGGATTACCGGCGCGAAGAGAATCGGGGAATACTTCCAGCAAATCGAGCTGAGGGGCCTTTGAGCCTTTACCCTTTCCGGAACAGCCGGATAGGAACACAGCCAGCGCAAGGAAGAACAGGACAGGGAAATTTTTCATATTATCAAAGTTACAGAAAGTGAGCTACAATATCGAGTTAAAAAACAGCGAATGGCCTCCTAGCGTTAACGCTGAAAACTTCAACGATATTGCCCTGGCCGCCTTTGCCTTTCAACACGAGCATAATGCCCTCTACCGCGCCTTTGCCGACGCACTGCAGGTAGATGCCACACGGGTAACCCACCTGGAGCAAATACCCTACCTGCCCATTAGTTTCTTTAAAACCCACCGGGTGGTAACCGGTGCCGTTCCGGAACCCGCCTATATATTTGAAAGCAGCGGCACCACCGGTGAAATACCCTCCCGGCACTATGTAGCCGATAGCGCGGTGTATGAACGCTCGCTGCTGGAGGGCTTCCGGGCAGTGTACGGCGCGCCGCAGGAGTATGTGCTGCTGGCGCTACTCCCTTCTTACCTGGAACGCAGCAACGCATCGCTGGTGCAAATGGCGCGCACACTGATGGAACACAGCGGCCACCCGGACTGCGGCTTCTACCTGGACGAATGGGAGCGCCTGAAAGAGGTGCTGGAACGCTGCGAAGCAACCGGGCAAAAAACACTGCTGCTGGGCGTGACCTTCGCGCTGCTGGACTTTGCAGAGCGGTACCCAATGGCACTGAAACACACCGTGGTGATGGAAACCGGCGGCATGAAAGGGCGCCGGGAAGAATGGACGCGCGAGCAGGTACACCAATACCTGCAACAGCAATGGGGACTAAAAGAGGTACACTCTGAATATGGTATGACGGAGTTGCTCTCGCAGGCATACGCCCCTCGGAATGGCGTCTTTACCCCGGCAGCCTCAATGAAGGTGCTGGTACGCGACATAAACGACCCGCTGGAAGTGAGCGCACACGGCGTGGGCTGCCTGAATGTGATAGACCTGGCCAATATACACTCGTGTTGCTTTATAGCGACGGAAGATATTGGGCGGCTCTCGTCGAATGGAACATTTGAGGTGCTGGGGCGCATGGACCATGCGGCACTGAGAGGGTGCAGCCTTATGACAGTATAATAAATACGATTTCCTTTTGCAGATTTGAAAAGGAGTCTTATATTTGCAGCCCTGAAACACCAAAACGGGACGCCGAAAGGCCGAATGTTTCACCTGCCCAGGTGGCGAAATTGGTAGACGCACTGTGTTCAGGTCGCAGCGCCTGCAAGGGTGTGATGGTTCGAATCCATTCCTGGGCACCAAACGGGACAAGTTGTTTTTATTACGACTTGTCCCGTTTTTCTTTCCCTCTAATTCGTTGATAATGTTAAACATATAAAGAGCAGCTTCGTTTACGCGAGCGGTTCGAAGCGCAATTCCGTCAAAAGTCATTTTTTCGGGATACATCGAACCGATAATGTCGCGTTTCTCCGCTATCCCGCCATTTTCATAAAGAACGTCCAGCTTGGAAAGGTTATCTATTGCGGTGTATAGTAGCTTATCAATGCTATCATTGTTACTTGTGAATTGGCTTAGTTTAGCCTCCAGCATTGCTATCTTCTTTTCATACTCGGTTTTCATGGTCTTATAATCTGCCGGGTCAATATCCCCCGACAATAGTAACTCCCTTGCCTTTGTCAGCCGGTTTTGCTGCTCGGTGAGTTGTTGCAGTACCTGCCTTTTATCGTCCTGCAACGCCTTTGTTTTGTCCTTAAACGCTTCAGATACGACTTTACTGATAACGCCTATTGCCTCCGGTGTTGGGATAAACTTTCTCAGTTCATCAACAAATATCCCATTGACAAATTCCGCCCTGTAACGAGAAGAACAGCCCTCAAAACAGTGGTAGTAAGAGTAGTACTGGCTCCGCCCTTTTGATACGCTGCCGGTCAAAATTTTGCCGCATAAAGGGCAAATGAGAAAGCCGCGTAATGGTAAGGTTTCACCCGTTACGATTTTGGGGCGGAAATGGCGGGTACGTCCTTCCAGTACTTCCTGCACCTGATAGAACAACGCTTCCGAAATTAAAGGCTCGTGCCTGCCGTCCACGAATGTTGCCTCCTCGTCCTTGTATTTGGGTATGATAATCTTACCGCAATACACAGGGTTACGCAATGCCACAAAGAAATTACTTCTTGCGCATCTTATTCCTTTTTCCTGCGCCACCTTAAAAATCTGTTGGGTATTGAATTTTCCTGCGGCTATTTCCGTAAATGCCCAACGCATAATACTTGCCTCCGGCTCTTCCGGCGCAATGTACTTAGTACCGTTTTCCGTAATCTTGTTTACATACCCTACAGGCGCAACGCCCATGTACCGGCCTTCTTTTCTTGCCCTGCGCATACCGTGAAAAGTGTTTAACGCCCTGCGGTCATTTTCTACTTCAGGAGCGGCAAGGTAAAAGGCAAGCATCATTTTGTTTTCAGGTATCGATAAATCAAGCGGTTGCTCAACGGCTTGCGGTTCCACACCATACTTGCGCAGTATGTTTATCATTTGGTAAGCATCCCCCGCATTCCGGCTAAACCTGTCCCAACGGGTAAACAAAACAAAGTCTGCCTTGCCCCTGTTCTTTTTTAATTCGGCAAGCAGTTTTTTCCATTCAGGACGGTTAAATGTCTTTGCCGAAAAATCCTCACGTATAACGCGCAATACTTTTATACCGTTCAGGGTACAATATTTCACTAACAACTCCTCCTGATTTTGCGGGGAGTATCCTTTGGTTTGTTCGTCCGTACTTACGCGGACATATAGATACGCTGTTTTCATAAATACACTTTAATTTTTAGAAATTTCTTGAAACTCGCTGCCAGCCTCGTTTCTAAGGCACTGCGCTACAGCAATGGTAGCTAATCGGTGGGCAAATTCCAAGATAAGAGCCGCCTGTTTCGGGGATATTTCCCTGCCATGTTTTTTGTAAATTTTCAATACGTCATCCGGTGTCATTTTTCCCGTTTCCTTTGTTCCGTTCTTCTCAAAATCCATTTCACAAACCCTTTATTGCGGGTACAACTAATCTACCGTTTGGAGCTTACGTGTTTTATACGTGTTCTGTCCATAAGCGCAATAAAAAAGCCGGTACTATTGACCGGCTTTTTCTATCATGCTGACTATCTGTTTCAGCGTCTTTGCGTAATTGGGATCGGTGGCGTAACCGGCTGCGGCTATTGCCTCCGCAAATTTGTACGGGTCATGTTTTACGGCAAGAGCCTGGCTGTACCGCTTGTTCTTAAAAAAGAAATTCGCGTGGTCGGTAAAGCATTCCTCCGGTGTATGGTACTTACGGAAATAATCTTTAACCACGTACTTAAACCATTTCTGCCCGTTACGGATGACCGGCGTTACCGAAATAATGACCGGGAACTTTAAATCCTGCCTGCGGCTATATTCCGTTGTCGTGAGCAACTGCTCGTTGCCGTTGATACCGTCGGTATCTTTCACGCCAAAGAACATATTGCCCGGAGCCGCCTTGCCCCATCCGCTTTCTAATGCCGCCTGCGCTAAAATAGCTTTGGCACTAATCCCTGTTTTACGTTCTGTCTCCTTTGCATACGGTAGGTATGCCTTCACAAATTCACTCGGCTTCATTGTATTGATTTGATTTGAAAAAATTGTTTGTATTACCCTGCGGAGGATGTTGCGGGTAACATGAGCAGGTCGGGCTTGAACACGTCTTTAACATCAGTGCTTGGCTCAAAGGTTGAGAACCTGTTATCCTGCGGTATCTTGATAATTACCCCGGTGGATATGTCGCTTATAGCCTTGCCCATTAGCTTTACACCCATAGGCAGCAGCGTTTCCCGCCAAAGCTCTGCGGCTGCTTTCTTAGGCTCTTTGATATGCAACGCGGGGTCAATAAAGCACCAGTCCTGGTACGCAATGTCGCCTCGGTCAATTCCCGCGTTCAGCCAGAATACCGTACCGCCCGTAACTGGGTCATTCATACGGATAGCCCATTCAATGGCGGAGCGTCCCCGGTGGCGCGGCAATAAAGACGGGTGATAACCTATCCAGCCTAAGTGCGGTATATAGCGCGTCCGCTTGCCTATGTAATCAAAGGAGTGCGCGGTAATGCCCAAGTCCACGCCCGCGATCATGGTGTCCGCGCTCAATGTACCCGCCGGGATAATGGGTATATCATAGAGCCGGGCTAACGCCGCTATGTACTTATCCTCCAACGGGCAGCATACGCCTTTTACCTCGCAGCCTTTTTGCAGGCACAGGCGTAATACTTCCTCCCCGAATTTCTTTTGTCCTGATATAAAAACCTTCAATCGTCTATTCACTCGTCTATAAACCCTCCCCGATATATTTGAACGCCTGTACCGCGCGGAAATGCCCGCCGTAGCCTGCCGATGAATTTTTGAAATTTTTTGATTTGTGTGTGCGCCTGATACTTTCCATGCTGCGCTTTTTATTTGCGCCGTACAGCATTGCCCCGGTCTGTATCCAGCCTTTAGCCTTGCGTAAATAGGCACATAACTGCGGGTGGGAAGTATGAAAGAATACAGGGTATTTATTACCCTTCCTGCCGTTGCCTTCGAGATGATACTGGCAAACGAATTTTAAGAACTGCGTACCTACGCCCGTTCCCTGCCACTCCGGCATTACGACTAACCGTGTTGCGCGGTATGCCTTAGCCGTAAAGAAAGGCGTAACCGCCAGATGCGCTACCAGTTCCCCGTTGACCGTTGCGACAAAGTATTCGGCGCAGGGCGGGAACGGCAGGTCTAAATAGTAATGCGCTTTAAAAAACTTCCAGTAACTGCTGTTGACCTTCCATACGTCGAGGGAAATAGGATGCCTTGACTGGAGTTTTTTTTTACGTCCGCCGTTCGGGTGTCATATACCCAATCCGGCTGCAGCCATTCGATAATATCATAGTGGCAGGATAACAGAATAATTTGCTTGCCCGTGTTCCTGCGCCACGCTTTTGCAAATGCCGCCGCGCCTACCTGCGCAATCTGCCGGTCAATAACGGAGGTAAACTCATCCACGACCACTTTGTCCGGGGCTTCCACTGTAAGTCTTGCCAGCCCCGCGCGGAACTGCTCCCCGTTGGACAATACCTTAAACGGTCTTAACCATGCCGGAACGTCGCCCAAGCCTACGGAAGCTAACGCCCCGGTAACTGTTTTAAAATCTCCTTCCGGCGCAATGCAGTCCACAATGGGCTTATCATTGTCCCAACCGCTATACAGGTCATATACGCGGTCAACTCCCCATACCTGTTTGCCTAAACTGGATTTACCACTACCGGACGCGCCAACGATCAAGCCTATCTGCCAGTCATTGCCCTCAACAGGCAGGTCGGCAATGTGGCTCCATGTATGCCCGCTTTCCGGGTTGAACAGGGACTTTACTTTTTCCGCCCTGAACGATTTGTAATTTTCGCAACTGTGATGTACTTCTATCCTCATACCGATACCACCTTTAAATCCGTAAAACCTAATTCCTTCAACTTCTCAAATACCTGTTGCTGCTCCTGCTCCGTTGCTACCCTGACAATAACCGCGTGTTGCTCTTTGTAACTAAACCCTTTGGGTTTTTCTTTCTTCTCCTTTTCATTCTCCATATATCACCTGTCTAAAAAACAAACTTTACTACCACATACACCGCTATAACGGCGATACTTATCAAAGCGGCAATCCGCCACAAATTGCGCTCCCAAAGCAACCGCTCTGCACGGTCATGCTCTTTATCATAGGATTGCTGTAATGCACTTATACGGGCGGTATTTTCAACCGTTGTTACGCTGGAGGTATAGAAGGTATCCACGCGCTCCGTTTGCGGCGGGCAGGGTACGGAAACAACGTTATTGCCCTTTCCGTTTTTCACCACGCTGTCGCAGTCTATGGTAACGGTATCGGTACGGTAAACGGTTGCGCCCTGCTTATACTCCGTTTGGGTAATGGTCGTTTCCTTTGGCGGATACCAGTTACCACAGTTCTTTGCTACAATTTGCGGGTAACGTGCCTGCGCCTTTATGACCTGCCGTTCCGCTTTTCTTTGTGTGTAACAGCCTGAAAGCACCAAAAGGGCGCACAGGCAAAGCATACTATTCCTCATCAGTTTTTCCTCCCTTTATTGCCTCCGTAATTTTCTCTATGAGCGGTTTGATAAAATCCAGCTTTGGGTTAATGGCGACAATATTTTCATACACGCTTTTAGCCTCTATCAGTATCAGCAGCGAGTACGCCCACCTGTCAATAAAAGACACCGGCGAGATACTTTCCCCGTTCACGGTAAAATGAACGAGTACGTGCGTAATAATGAGAAATGCCCCGTACTGGATAAACTTGATAACGGTCATACGCAGCCCCCGGCTGGTAATGTTTTTGTGACCGCCCTGTACCCACGCTTTGGTAATGCCGGTAATCAGGTCAAGCATGACCGCAATAAGCAGCCACGCGAGATACTCGGTATCGTTGAAAATATATTTTTGGAAAAAAGCACCGAAGCCGCTCACCATTAAAAGCACCGGGCTGGTGTGGGTTAAAATCTTGTCTGCTATCATCACTAATCAATCTGCACCTGTACCGGGAATAAGAGAGGCGGCTCCCGCTATCACCTGTTCATTTTCTCTTTTTCTATTGCCGCCTCCCTAATTACTTACTTCACTGTTTCTCTTTCACTTCCCGATATGTACCGCTTACGGGCGATCATCATTATACGTCAAAGGTGGTCATTTCGCGCAGCAGGCAATAGTCCATGTTTTGTACTATTCATACTGCCTTATTTCTATAACCACATCATTATCGTCCTCCGCGCAGTAAAGTATAACCGTTTGCGGGTCTGCCATTGTAGCCGAAGTTGCAAGCGGCGTACCATTGGTGCTGTAGCCATTGCAGAATATTACCGCCCTTCCGGGGATGTTTCCCTGAATATGTCCTATATATGTGCCGTAAAACTGGTATTCAAAAGATATAGAGATGCCTAATTCATTCTCAAATTCATCTACGATTATTGGCGGCTCTCCAGCGTGTTGCCGCAGGCGTACCGTATATGTTTTATAGGGTCTTCCGGTAGGCTCTCCGGGTGTGCCACCACCGTCATGACAACACTTTAAACGGTACACCAACTCTCCGTTAGCATCGGATACTTTTACATCAAATTCCTGCCCGCCCTCCGGCTTAATAAAATAAATTGAGTCAGGCTCTATCCTTTCCGGGTCAAACTCCGGGTCTTCCGTCACCTTAAATAATCTCAGCCACTTTTCCTGTCCTGCCATCTTGATTTCTATTTACTACCATTCTACAATTTCCCAACGCATCACCGGCGATCCGCCAAAGGCAAGGGTATCTTCGCCGCCTTCTACAGAACTGATACTGTTCAGCGTGTTTATATTGCCGTGCGTATGTGCGCCGGAACCACCGATCATGGCAGCCACCTGTCCTCTTGAAGCCGCCTCATTATTGTTCACAGCGTCGGGTATTACAGGGGAAATATTAAAACGCTTGACGCCGTCAATAGTCTGCGCTCCCGTAGTTTTAACGGCGACAGCATCAATTCGCTGCCTTACCTTGAGCGGCGTCATAATCGTAGTGTTGTCGCTGCCCTCGTTGGATTCTTCGGTGGTCGCGATACGTGAGTACCCCGTTACCGTTTCGGTAGCGCGCATCAAGTTACCTTGCACCACATAAAAACTGTTACCTGCGGCTGCCTGCGCTCCCCCTGGACTGTCTGCTTTACAAACAATCTCGTCGTAGACATCCACGTCAATACCGGCTGCGCCACCGATCTTACCTGCGGCAATCACTTCCCAACGGTCGCCCGCTTTTGCGGCGGGATAGTTAGGGTTAGTGGAACAGTTTAGTTCGCCACGCTGCCGTCCCGCCGTGGTATTCAGCGCATCAAACTGCCCCTTTGTTAACGGCTCATTAGCCGCAGCAGCGTCGGGCAGGTTCTGTATGCGGTTGCCTCCCATATTGATAGCACCGGACAGGGTATTGCCTGCGGCGCGGGCTTTTTCCAACGTCGTATTGTGCGGGTTATTCGTATTGCCCGTATGCGCGGACAGCGTGGAGTTGGTACTATTGATCGCTGTTTGCGTTGCCGTAGATACGGGCTTGTTTACGTCGGAAGTGTTGTCTACATTACCTAATCCTACGTCGCCTTTTGCAAGGGCTAAATCCGCCTTGACTTGCGCCGGTGTCCTGTTAACCCAAGCCCCTGCCTTACGCTGGATAATATCATCGTTCGCCGCCGAAATACCGGCAATAGCCGTCAGCTCCGCGCTGGCGTTTTGCTTGCCCGCCAGTTGTGCTGCGGTAACGGAGTCCTGCTGCACTATTTCACCCGCGTTGCCCGTAATAACGGTGCGGAACATGCCGCCGGAGCGTACATAATAAATTGCATTGGCTACCAGCGTACCGGGCAATGCGTTCACCTTAAAAACTTTCAACTGTGCATTTCCTGCCATAATCTATTCTATTTTGTTTTTGTAAATACTACCAATCCATTTGCTGCCATAATGTGGCGGCAGCTTCATTTCCTTTGTTGAGCCATATATAGTGCGTACCGTTAAAAAATACGTTCAGGATACTGACCGCACTCGGCTGTTGGTTGATTTGCGGCTCCTGTCCTCCTTCATAAATGCTGTCGGGAGGATAGGTAAGGTTATAACCTCCGTTGCTGTCCTGCTGCGCAACAATCCAGTACAAGCCGCCTTGTACCGCGTTCTCAATGGACAGGGTTACATCATTGCCCAACAGCATAAAAGCCCTGCTTCCTAATTCCACGTCCCATTCTGCAACAGCCTCCGTTGTAGTAATATCCTGAAAGCTGCCGGTCGCCGTTTCCTCTGAAAAGTCCAGCATCTGTTCCAGCACGTCGCGAAGCAAAGCGGGCGTAACCGCCCTTACATTATTGTCAGGTATGTTTAGCGATATAAGATTTCTGATTGTCTGCTTTACCGGGTTCATCCGCTATGCTTTTATTTGTGCTACCAAGCCCACGTTCTTCGGGCGCGTTTCTGCCCCGCCGTAAGGCTGTATGACCGCGCTGTTATAAATGTCCGGCTCACCTGCCGTATAGTCTGCGCCTGTACTGGTGCTGTTAAGTCCGGCAACGTAACGCATCAAACGGTCAAATTGCCCGTTGATGTGGTTGTGCGCAATCACTTCGTCCTTTTCATAACCGCCGGGTACGGTGGATACCCTGCCCAGGTCTATGCCCCTGCCGTTATCCAAGGCGCGGATAAACATGGCGCGTAAATCGGGAACCCGGAATGTAGTGCTGAAATTGCCGTGACTGAAACACCCCCTGAACGCATTAGACTGCCCGCTTATACCTGCCAGCCATTGTGCGTCCGTCGGCAGACCGCCGGGTATGCTTTGGGCAAATTCCCATAAGCGGGGGTAATCTGCGCGGTTCAAAATTTGCCCGTTTGCCTCAACCATGTTAGGCAGAATTTTGTACGAGTAAACGGCTTCGCCTACACCATCAAAATTTCCCTTTGCCTCTATCACATACCAGTAGCTCCCGGTCAGCGAAATAACGCCACCCACCGGCGGCGGTGGGTCGCCTTTTACCAGCCAGATACTATCGCCCTGACCGAGATACATCGTTGTCCTGCCCGTGCCACCATAATGTATAATATCATTATAGGTAATACCGAAAGGAAAACCCACCGTGTAGGAATTGGTTTTAATCGTTACCTGCGATTTGTTGACATTGATTGCCGTTATGGGTATAATAGTTCCTTTAGGTACGGTACTCCCTAAAGGCAGCTTTATGATCAGCGTCTTGTTGTCCGCGTTAGCGACAATAGCATTACCGGCATGGCTCGCCGTAAGTGTAATATTCGTGTCAATCCATGCCGTATCCGCAAGCCGGTTAGCCAAGCCTACCTGTCCTTTTAACCATGTAGTGCGGTTAGCTAACTGCTGCCCCTGTGTATTGGAAATACCGCCCGCGCCGCCTATAACGAGGTCGGTCTGTTCTAACTGGTATATCCCTGCTTCCCATGTTGCCGTTTCTGTAAGATTTGCCATTCCTTATTCCTGCCCTCCTTAATTGATTGTGATTTTCCATGTACCCACCAGTTTGATAGAGGAAGATTTGATAATGGCGGAGCGTATCTTTCTTGCAAACAATACGCCGCTATCATTCATCAAACCAAACTCCGTAATGCTCAAACCGTTTGCCTCTGTTGTTTCTATCGTCCAGCTAAACAGTACCTCGTTCGTATTGGGAAACGAATAGCCGTCTATGTTCTTGATGAACGGCGTGGTGAGCGCCGTGTCCGCAACGTCCGGCGGCGTTGTTCCTATACCTACGGCTATCTTGTTTATTTTCTTGCCGGTTGCCGCGCCCGCCAGTAACTGAGCGGTGTTAGCTTTGCCAAGCGTTACCACAAGATTATTGTCCTCGTAATCCTCCAGTATGTTCCCGGTTGCGGTTTCAATGATCTGTACCCTGAAAAATCCTTTTGCCTCTATTCCTATCCCGTCTTGCATCATATAATTGTTACCGTCAAAATATCCGTGTCCGTGCTGTAATTCCTGTCCCCTTTGTAAGTATATGCGCCGTTGTACCGAAAGTCACCGCCGACATATATATCGTCGCTGTCATCCACTCCGGGGTTTTCATAGCTTTCATCGGCAAGGGTGATACTATCAGGGTCAAAACTGATTTTATAGGAAACGTCCGTTAAATGGCTGCGGACATTTTTATATTCCTCTATCATACGCACCAGTTCTTCTACTGCCGTAGCAGATATAGGATTGTTGCCCGCATCCAGTTCAATCCTAAAGGTAGCCCAACCGCCCGCGCCGTTTTGTACGTGTTCTGTCAGTACCGCATCGGGATAGCCGATTGTTTTCAATGCTTCCTTTACCGCCCACACCGTGCCTTTGAAACGGTGCAATTCAATAGCCCTTTTTATGACCTCGCGCTTTTGTGCGGTGGTTGTAGCAAGGCGCATACCTTTATAGCCTAATACATCGAATTGCTCCGCAAGGAAAGAAAGCGCGTCTTCCGATACCGTATCAATCAGGTACACCAGCAGCGCGTCCAACTGTACCGCGTCCATCCTGTTCTTTGCCATCAGGTCGAAAGCGGCAAAATGCGGAACGCCTGCAATGCTGTTAGCCAGTACTACGTCTTTATTACTCATCGTTAAAACCTGTTACGTTTACGGTAATGCCGGTACAATTTGTGTATTCATGCTCACCCACAACAATATCTGCGACGGGGCTTACGACCTCCGCTTTATACACTTTCTCTACATTGGACTGGCGGATGATCTGTGCGCCTACCACGTCAATCCCTAAGCGTGTTTTCCTCCCGTCCACATACGCCTGTAAATTTCTGGTTACTTCACCCACTACCTGCGTAGGCATAGCGTCCGTTAAAAGCGTGAGGTTTACCTCCAGCGCGTAACTGATCATAACCGGGGCTTGTACCACCACCGTATCGGTCAGGGGGCGCACTTTGTCGGCATTGCATTTGGCAAATACCGCGTCTATGATTTCAGTAGCGGGCGGCTGTCCGTCCATCATTAAGGGATAGATATTTACCTGCCCCGGTACAGGTGAAGTAACGGCAACGTCTATAATGGAGGGATGCGCGGATTTTGCAAAGAATTTATACGCGCCCTTGCTTCCCGCATTGCTGAACCCGGCGGGGGCTAATTTGATACGCTCCCTTAATTGCTCGTCGCCTTCCTCGTCCGCGCCGCCGTCGCTGGTGTCCAGGTTGGCGGCGGCAGTAATGTACGGTTGCGGGTCAAGTATCAGGGCTATGTCGCCGGACGCGTAGTTGTTGCCGATATTTCCCTCGGCTGTACATTCCGCTTTTATATCAACGGTAAGAACACTGGCAGCGACTGCCTTTGTTTCGGTTGTAATGAATATTGCCTGCCCGTCCACGCTCTGTACCCGGATGCCGGAAGGTATGACCAAGCTGCCATGCCCCGCTACCAGTGTAAACCGTATCAGGCAGCCCGCTTTACTTGCCGGGAGGCGGCGAACGCCGACCAGCTCTCCGAGATAATCCAATGCAGGGAAACGGGCAAAGGCTACGAGGTTTTGCAGGGCGGCTTCATTGATCGCCGTGCGTAGTAAATACTCCCGGTATGCAAAGCCGTTAATGAGCAACCGCTCCGCCTGCGCGGGAGCCAGCTTTTTACCTGTAGCGGTTTCATAATCGGCTATCATATCATTTACAATAGCTGCCGCGTCTATATCAATAAATTGTGGTTTCGTCAATTCCATTCCCTTCTGCTCTTCCTCCGCTAAAACCTATCTCCTAATCCTATGTGTCAAATCCTTTTGAAAAACCAAAATCAAAACCGCCGGGTAATATTCCCGTTACGGATAACTGTGTAGCTGCGGGCGTTCCGGTAGAAAGTACCAGCAGGTTATTTTCTACCTGCCATGTGCCGTACTCTGGCCAGTACTGGTTTGCCCAAACGAGTATGTCCTCCACCGTAGCCGCCATGTCTTCAGGAAATGCGGGCAAAACCTCTATACCGTCTTTCATAAAGCTGACATAGTAATATGCTTCCTGCTGTTTTTCAGGGATTGCCGCCGTATATACATACTTTGAAGTAGTGGTAACGGCAAGCGTTCCCTGCGTAGCCATTCCCGCGTTCAGGTACAGCACTAACTTGTTGCCGGTAATGAACCACTTGCCGTATATATACCAGTTTGCCTGAAGCCAGCTATACAACTCGTCATAGTTTGCAAAGCCGGTAGCGGGTATTTCGGGTAACATTTCTGCGCCGTCGAGTATAAGAGAAACAAACAGCCTTGTGGCGGTTGTTATATCCTGCGGCAATAACGCCTCCAGTATCAACACGGTTGCCGTGCCGGTACTTACCGCCTGATTGTTCAAAACAAATTCGAGGTTCTCGGCCTTCGCATCACCCGTAAGCCGGTATCGTATGGTAAACTTTATGAACGTATTACTTGCCAATTTCCAGATCGTGTGTTATCCCTAATACTTCAATGCGCGGTTCCCATTGGCGTATGGCTTCGAGCATTGCCTTCTTCATTTTCGGTGAGGCTATATGTACCGGCTGGTCAATGTACAGGTACATATCACAGCCAAACTCCGGGCGCAGGGGATCGCTGCCCTTGCGGGTAAGCAGTATCAGGTTGACGCATTGCTTTACGTCATTGAGTCCCTGCTCAACGATACCCACTCCCTCAATGGATAACTGCCAGTCCGCCGCCTGTATGTCTTTCACTGATGCCATTAGATGCCAATTAGGGTATAGCCGGAGTGGTTACGCCACCCGGTGCGGTATGTTTATGCGTTAATAAACTGATCGCCCCCGCTTTCACATCACCGGAAGCGGTAACAGCCGCCGCCGTGATATTACCCGTTACGTCGAGGTTGCCGGTAGCCTGTGCATTAGGCGCATCAATCTTTACTGATGCCGCCTTTACTGTTGCGTTGCCCTGCGCCTCCACATTTACTTCATTTGCTTTTACCGTTGCCTTTTGCGTTACGGTAATATTTGCTTCTTTACATTCCACATTCAGTTTTTCGTCACTGGTAATTTTTATATCACCTTTTATCAGGAGCGATAAAGTTTTAGTATTCCGGTCATACTCAATAGACGAGTTATCGGCAAAATGAATAACGAGCTTACCTTCTCCCGCACCGGCTGGCTGCTCCTGCTCATCATAGACCGCGCCGCCGATAACACCGTACTCGCAATGCTCGTCCATGATGCACCATACATGCTCGTTCACGTCAAAGGGAAAGGAGTATTTATCCTTCAAAGATTTTTGTACGCTCATAGGCAGCCAGCCGCTCGGTACATCGTCGTCCTGAAAATGCACCTTTGCCAGCCCCTTCGCCGCGTCCACTTCACATATCAATCCAAATTTTAACACGCTCTATTTCTTTTTGCTTTTGTGTTTGCTTTCGGGAACCGTGCCGATACGTTTCAGTTCCGCCTCTGTACCGTAAGCCATACCCTTATCGAGCGTATGGTGCGAAGCGGTAACATGGTATTTGCCGGATAGTACGCCTAACCCGGTCAGCTCTATGTTTTGCCCGGCTACCAGCAGCACATTACCCGGCGTTACAATGGTTCCTGTTTTTTCGTGTGTATTTGCCCGATGCAATGCAGCCTTTGCCTTTGCCTCCGCCTGCTGTTTATTTTCCGCCTTGCTGCGTATCTCCAGTTGCTCCCCGCCGTCGTCCGCTTCGCTATGGCTGACCAGTTCATTTTTCTGCGTATTGTGGTATCGGGATTTTGCGCCTTTGTAAGTATCCACCGTTTTATCCCGGAATGAAAAACTGATCAGGTCTGTCCTGTCCAGCGTCAGGACTTTACCCCGCGCCTCTAAATCATAGATAGAGGTAAAGACAAGGGTTTTATCCCGGACGCTGAATACATAGCCGTAATCAAGGCTTAAACGCCGTAAAAAGGCAAGGCTGGTTTCCCGGTGCTGCATAACCCGACCGATACGGATATTGTCAATTTTGCCCGATACCTGGAAGCCCGCGTTTGCCGCTACGGTGCGTATCACTTCGGACAGGCTTTTGTTTTCGTGCGCGTAGCTTTTCTTGGTGCGTATGCCGGAATGAATACCGGCGGCAAGCCCTTTGATACATACTATATCCGGTGGTGCGGAAAATTCTATCTCGTCTATCATAAACGAGCCGCAGGACAGCACCGCGCCGCCCGCCATGCCTATCTCCGCTTTGATAACGCTGCCTTTCGTCGGATACCATTCATTTTGCCACAGCCTGTCCACGTCCTCTAACTGGATTTCCAGCTCGTCGCTTTCGCCCTCCGTTTTATCGGTATAGGAAAGCGACAGCAGGTGCTTGCTTATATCTGCGGTAATGTTCTTACCGTCATACAGCACTTTAAAATATGGTTTGGGCGCAACGCTCATCTATACATCTCTTTTCCACGGCGGTAATAGTTCCGCTTCCGTCTTTACTGCTGTTTCCTCCAGTATGGGTATGTCCAGTACCGTCCCGCCTTCCAGCCTTGCGGTAACAGGAACGCCGGGGTTTGCGGCAATAATGATATGGGCAAGGTCAGCCCTGCCGTATGCCTTGTAGGCAACCGCGTCCCAACGCTCGCCGTCCTGTACGGTGTATTGTGTATTTGCCATTATCCGCGTCGGGTTATCACGTTATTGAATAAGGGAATAGACGTGCCGTACATGCTGCGCATAGCTGCCTGCAGGTAGGTATTAGCGTCCTTTAAGTCCTGTATGTTATTGATAGGGAACAACGCCTTTATAGAACTGAACCTGCCGGACACATTTTGCGCGGAGCCTTGCAAGCCGGTATAAATACCTTGTAAGGACTGAGCGTTCGTTAGCTTGTCGTTCAGGTCGTTAATAGCTTTGTTCCCTTTATCGCAGGCGTTCTTAATTTTCTGCTCAAGGGTAGCCTGGCTCGATACGTTGTTTTCATAATCGCTCACCAGCCCGTCTATCTCGTTTGCCTGCTGCGCGGTTTCGGTGACGTTCTTTGCTGCCTTTGCCGCATCCGTTGGCGGTTGCTGCGGTCTGCTTACGACCGGCTTTTTATCGCCGGTAGCAAAAGCGTTTTTACGCGCCGCCTGTTGCTGCTGTTCCTCTTTGGAGTACGGGACAAATTCTTTAAGGGAAAGGGTAACGGTAGCCTGCACGATTGTACCGTCGGCGAGGGCGTGATCTACGGTATAGGGAGCGGTAATTATTACATAGTCGGAAACATACGTGCCGTCGCCCATCAGGAGCGGGAGTATCTCGCCATCCGTTTTTGCCTTGTCTAATTGGGTAAGTTCCTGCGCCGGGTTGCAAAATTTGGCGTGCAAGCGGAAGGTAAGCGTTAGTTCCTGTAAGGTGTCGCCGGTTTTTTGCAAGCGCGGCTTCCCATCAATAAGCGCATGTTCGCCATAGGATGCCTCGCTGCCGTCCACGCTCCATGCCTCAAATCCTTTCAGCCCCTCAAAAACAATGTCCCCCAACTGGCAATACATGGCTTGCAAGTTGGAGGATTAACGAAGTAAATATTAGGAGAAGTTTTAGGCTAATGCAAACTTTTTCAGTAGTAACTCAAAATCTCACTCGCTTTGTCCTTCCCTCGTAATCCTTCATCATTCTTTCAAACTGCCGCTTCATTTCGGAGGTCAGTATATTAGCATCCTTAGCCGTTGCGCTTCCGCTTAGATGAATGACCGGCGCAAAATGAAAGGTAACATTTCCCTGCTGCATGTTACCCATTACGGGCGCAGGTGAAAACTGCTGCCCTTTAAATTGAAATACCTGCGCCGTTACCCGGCTCATGGCATTTATCAACGGGCTGGCTTTAATGTTTTGCGCAATCGTTTCTACTAAACGGATACGGTGAATATCCTTCAACGCGCCGGTCTTAGCCGGTGAAAAGGGCAGGTAATCCCGTATTTTACTAACCATGCCCCTAATCGCTTCAATAGGTTTGTGCGCTACGCTCTTAATACCTTTCCAGATACTATCCACGATATTTTTACCTGCATTTAAGAATGTAGTACCCAAGCCAAACAGCCAGCTCGTAAAGCCGTTGAAAATTGCCTTTACCCAGCTCCATAAATTAGCAAACCAAGCTACTATCTTGTCCCAATGTTTTATGACCAAACCGTGCGGTGTATAATTCAGGAACAGGGATTTGATACCGTCCCACCCGGCTCTGAATATTGCCTTTACCTTTGTCCATAATCCGGTAAACCATGCCCGTATCTTGTCCCAATGCTTTATGACTAACCCGTGTGGGGTATAGTTAAAGAACAGGTACTTTATTGCATCCCATCCCGTTTTGAAAATTGCCTTCAGCTTATCCCATAAGCCGCCGAACCAAGCCGTGATTTTACTCCAGTGCTGAATGATAAGTCCCGCCGGGGTATAGTTGAAAAACAGCCCTTTAATGCCCTCCCATGCCTGCCGGAATACCCTTGTTACCTGCGCCCATAAGCGGGTGAAAAATGCTTTTATAGTATCCCAATACTTGTAAATCAGGAACGCCGCCGTTGCTATGGCTGCAATAGCCAGCAACATAGGGTTGGCAAGGAATAACCTGCCGATGAATAATACCGCCTTGCTGACAAAGCCTAACGCACTGGTAAGTCCCTGGAATACCTTTGTGCCAACACTTACTAATTTCATAACACCGCCAAAAGCGAAAGACAAACCGGACAAGCCCAAATTCAGCGCGGCAAATGCCGCCACGCCTAACATGATTTTCTTTGTGAGTTCCGGGTTCTTTTCTATCCAGCTTTGCAGCTTATCCAGTAGCGGTGTTACCCGCTTAAACAATTCATTGACGGAGGGGATAAGCGTTTTCCCTAATGCAGCAGCAGCCATTTTAAAGTTATCCTGCAAAGTGGATAGCTGCCCATACATGGTTTTACTTTGTTCCTCAATACCACCGGCAAAATAGGTGTCGCCGATTTTCTGCAAATACTTTTCAATGCTGGCAGCGTCCTTTGCAATGGTCGTCTTTACACCGCGAAACAGGAAGGTAACTTTATCCTTCGTGGAACTGGCTTTGATACCGAACTCCTTTAAGCGTTCAAATTCCCCGGTGGTTGCGTCGGTTACTGCCTCGATCATGTCATTAAGGCTCTTACCCATTGCAGAGGCGGTATTACCGTATGATTGCAGGGATTTGTTAGACGGGTCAAGCCCCATGTTCTTCAGCTTGATAAACCCGCCCATCACTTCCTCCAGACCGTAAGGGGTACGCGCCGCAAAATCATTGATGACCTTAAAGGATTTTTCCGTTTCCTTTATGTTCCCGCCCAACGCCGTTTTTAAGGCGACCTGCAATTTCTCCATATCCGCCGCCGCCTTTAAAGGAGCAGCAAGAAGCCCCGCCGTAGCCAGTCCTATCCCGCCGGTTTCCTTACCGAAAGCAAAGGCGGATTTACTTAACGCCTCTGTTTTTTCGCTCAGGGTTTTCAGCTTGGATACAGACCGGCTAACAGCCTGGCTGATGCCCGCCGTCATCTTATCATAGGCGCTCAGTACGACCGCTATCTTTATGGTCTTATCCGCCATCCGGGGGCTTGTTCAGTTTTGTATGCAGTTTGTGGGCTTCGTGGAACCAATAGCTTATATCCGCCGTTGTCCACGACATTAATTCAAGAGGGGACGTGCCGAAGAAATGAGCTGCGAAAGCCATTTGCTCGGCGGTTACTAAAAATTTATTTCGGAGAACTCGGTTTGTATCTTGATATAATCGTTCATAGGTAACTCGTCCAGTTCCTCCGGTACAACGGGCTTGCCGTCTATGGATACAGTGCGGCTCATGAGGGCGTTCATGTACTCGTCCTCCCTGCCGCCTGAAATACGCAACGCTTCTTTTGCGTCCCTGCCTTTACCCGCCTTAATCAATGCGATACGTCCGTCGCTCAATGTAACTTCTGCCTGTTGCTTGCTCATAATCTTTTGCTCTAAATCCGTTCTAAAAATTGGTTTGAATTATATACCGAGATTAGCCCGGTACTGCGCCAGCAGATCTTCGCCGCCGACTTTAAAAATGTTTGCTTCCATGTCTATCTCTACTATCTCCTCACCGTCTATTTCCAGCTTGCAATAGGTAGCACCGAAGTTGTTTTCCATTTCCACATTATCGTGTTGCTTGAAGTTGCCAAGCGGAAAATCTTTTGATTGCGCGGTGATATAACATACCACAGGAACCTGCGCTACGCGGCTGCCGCCTTCGTAGGTTTCCAAAGAAGCGCGTACCTGTAGTTTGATTGCCTCAAACGGGTTTGCCATCTTCTTCAGGACTTCCGGGTAATAGCTGTTCCATTTGATTTTTCCTTCCAGTTTATCAATACCGGAGAAGTACTCCATTGCTCCAATCATACCGAGGGCTTTGTGTTCCCCGTTCTTGAATTTTACCTGCGGCAATCCTATTTCCTCCGCGCGTCCCAAAAAGGAATTGCCGTCCGCGTATATATTGGCATTGGTCAGCCTGTTAATGGATATTTTCTTAGCCATTATTATTTCAATGATTTAAGTAAGTTGATGTCTATGTAGCTGTTGAAGGTGATGCGCTCACCGGCGGGCGGAGCAATGAAGCTGATGTCAAAAACAAGGTGTCCTGCCGCTATCTGCTCGTTGCCGTTCTTGCTGCGGTCAAACGTACACTTGCCGTCTATCAACGCGCCGCGACCTATCAGGGTACGGATAAAGCTGTTGACGCCTTCCTTAATGGCATCTATCAAAGCGTTGTTGATAGGCTTGTCCATGAATTGCAGTGTCGCCTGCTCTACGCTCTCCAGTAGTATATCCGCAGTACGGCGGACGCAAACGAAATTGTCCGGCGCGGTGCTTACGGGAAAGGAGGCGTTACGGTTGCCCCATGTACGGATGCCGGAACCGAAGCTGTTAAAAATGGTCGTGATACCTTTTTCATTCAGCAGGTTAGCGTCGGATTGCGCGTCGCTGATATCGGCGGAGATATTACGCTCCGCGCCTACAATGCCTAAAATTTCGTGGTTGGAATCGGACACCCAAAATCCCTCGTTGTTGTCCACAGCCGCGCGTATGCCTGCCTTAAATGCGCTGTACGGAAAATCTATATTGCTGTCCGTTGCGGTATCGTACCATTTCAGGTGCGGGTATAGTAGCTCCGCACGTTTGCTGCTGGTGTTGAAGTTGATCGTACCGGCTACACCGCGCCCGCTTATTGCCTGAGAAACGGTAACGCCATAAGGCGCGTCCAGGTAGCAAACAGCCCTTAGCTTGGTTGCCATGCTGATTAATTCCGTTGCTATGGCGTTCATGCTGGAATAGCCGGGAGCTATCAGTATTTTGGGCTTGAACCCGTACAGGTTATACGACAAGTCCCAACATTTCATGCCGGTTCTGTTGCCGGTTACGGAGTCAATTTCTCCTATCAGCTTTGCCGCCGTAATTGCGGCTGCGTTCAGTTTCTTATAGGTGAACTTTAACGCTGTGCCCTCCGCAATCGTAGAAGATAACACGGTAAAGTTTCCGTAATTGTCCAGCGTATAATCTGTACCGGCAATGTAAGTAACGGGGTCGCCGTTGCTGTCGTCGATTGCTACGTTACCTATGGGCGCAGCGTTCAGTTTTATTTTTCCGTTGGTAACAAGTTGCGCCTCGTCCGTTACCTGCATGGTATGCTGTACCGGGTCAAAAATATTGACCACTACCACTGTACCCGCGCCCTGCTTGAATATCGCGTCTAAGGATTGCGGTATGGTGAAGCCGGGCAGCTTGCTCCCGAATTGCGCCGCGTCCCTGTCGCTGTTCACGAGTATGGGCGTATTTACTTCACCCACCGGGGCTATGCCTACCAAACCAATAACCGCAGATTTTACTACCTGTATCGTCCGGCTGCCGCTCTCTATCTCTATTGTCTCTACACCATGCAAAAAATTTGCAGCCATTATCCCTCCGTCTTTTTGTTGTTGGTTGTTTTTGTTTCCTGAAGCAGCCCCTGCGCTACCAGCGATTGAACAAAGCCGTTACCCGCCGGGAGCGTATATGTCCCCCCGTTATGCAGCGAGTAATCCGTTGTTCCTATGGAAAAATGGCAGGGTACTACTGCCGTGTATGTGTACTTTTTCATTTTGCCTTATTCCTTCTCCTCAAAATCCAGTTGCCTCAATAGCGGCATTTCTTCTTCGTCCTCGTTATCTATCTCCTGTACCCAAAGCGTCTTTGTTTCAAAGTCCATTACATGCTCCCACACGCCGTCCTCGTAGCGGACAAATTCATGGGATACGTGGTATAGCCTGCCGCAATCCTGCGGGCGAAAACCAAGCAGGTATTGCTTGACTAATCGTGATAACTGGTGTATGCCTTTTTCACCGCGCAGGAAACGCGATTGCAGGCTAATGGAAAATGTAACGACCAGATGTTGCGATACTTCGTCCGTGCTTTGCGGCTTGTCCAGCCGCGCGGTGGTGAACGCTACGGTAGCGCGTCCGTTGGTGAAGGGCTTGGAATATTCCGCCTGTGTTTCCGGTAACGGTATGGCATCAAAGCCCTGTGTTTGTAATTTTTGTTGCAGCCTCTCTGCTATGGCTATCTCCAGCGTTCCGTAATCCATGCTATAAATCCTATCCCTTCACTTCCAACGCCGCTATCATTGTCTTACCGTCAAATTTTCCGTCCACCTTGCGCACATAATAGCTTACCGCGCCTATGGTTATCTCCTCCACGTTGTTAGCGTCCACACTTGGCTTTAAGCCGCCGAACACGCCCTCTTTGTATTCCATTGTATATCGGTAAGGGTCATACTCCTGGTCGCCGATTTTTTCGCCCTCTGTGGGGTTTTTAAACAGCACCCTTGCCGTTTGCATTGATGAACCGTCCGAGGGCTGCCAGACGGCGGTATATCCCATTATTGCCGTCACTGTGTCGAATGTTGCCGCTTGCAGCCCGTCGAACAGATTATCAAATGCCATTGGCGAGTAACAGTTTTACTGTTGCGTCACCGGCTGCTGCGTCCGCGCAGGCATAACCGGCAAAGGTGTTGCCGCTTGCCGTTTTGGATAGTTTCTTATCCGCCTCCACGTAATAGAGCTTATCGCCCTGGCTGATGGCTACCTCCGCTTTGGCTACTTCAAACACGCCGGTAAGCGATACTTCCGTTTCCTCACCTTCGCCCGCGCCAGTTGCCGCAACGCCTACCATACCGCCGCCGCCAACCTTAACCAAGTCACCCGCCAGTATTGCGGCGGCGGCAATGACCGTTATTACTTTTCCTTTCGCTATAAAATTTTTCATCTATCTATCCTCCTGTAATTCCTGTATGTAAAACCTATCCCGTAAAACCTATCCGGTTATGCTCCCGGATTTTTGTAAAAGCCCCTGTGATCCCAACACACACCGCCGAAGTCCAGCCTTGCCTTCACTTCCACGCCGTCCACTTCCCAACCGTTACGGGTTTCCGTATAAAGCCCCTGTCCATTCAGGTAGGCATAAGAAAGCATGTCCACCTGCGCGGGGTCGGCGGCTAAGTACCAGCCTTTAGGGTCGGTAATACGTGCCTCGGTAATGATTTCATACGCACCGTTAAACACGTTCACGTCGCCGGTCTTGTTAGCGGTAATGGCGCTCATGATTTTTTGCGCGTCGGTAAGCAACTCTATCGGTACGATGAAGTATTTGGCGAAAATGTTTAACGCCTCGTCCTCCAAACCTTTTTGGCGCATCATCGCAATACGCGCTGCGGACAATGTCGTTTCACTGATTGCACCACCGGCTGCAGCCAGGTTCTTGTGGTCGTTATGGAACAGCGTTTTACCGTTACCCATCTTCGGGTTATTCAGGATAAGCCCCCACATAATGTCGCTTTCCAGATTGGCGGCTGCCGCGCCGAACAACTGGCTCAAACGGGTAAAGCCGTTCAGGTCATCGTTAATGATTGCCTGCCTTGTAATGGAGATGATTTTACCGTAAGTCTCCAGCTTAAAGTTTTCCTTGCTGTCGGAAAGTTTACCGTATTTGAACTCGCCGTGTTCGTTCACTTTTTCCAGTTTCAGGGAACCGCCGAACTGTACGCCGGTGATTTGTTTAAAATCACTCGCACTCATTTGATTGGCTAACCGTTTCCATGTCTGCGGTGCTGCGCTATGCGCGCGGCGTAAAAACTTGTTCACGACGTTTGCCATCAATGCAGGAAAATCCGATGTCGCAAGGGCGCGGCTGGCCAGCTCGTCTTTGGTCATGCCGGTAGTTTTTACGCCCTGCGCGTCCAGTACGCTGCGGCAGAAGTCCGTAAGCGAATGTCCCCGGTATTCCTTCGCCTTATCGGTTTCCAGTTTAAAGTTGGATGGGTCTGCGCGGTGCGCTAATGCTTCCTCCATTGCGTTACGGGTTTTCACCGTTTCGTCCTCGCCGTTTATACCTACGCCGGAGGTATGCGTGCCGCGTGTTTCAACAGGCGGCTGCGTGTCCGCGAGTTTGTCAATAACCAGCCTGCGGGCTTCCTCAATGCCTACGCCGCGACCTACCAGATCATCGGCGAACTGGTCGTCCAGTTTTGCCGCGCGTACTGCTCCGCGTATATCCATGATACGCTGGCGTTCCGCCTTTGCGCCTTCACTGCGCACAGCCTCTGTGTCCACCGGCGCAGCAGGTGCTGCTGGTGGAGCAGGCGGCTGCTGTTCCGCGCCCCTTTCTTTATTCTCCTCTGCCATTGCTCTATTGTTTGTCCTTTCTTTGGTAATAATTTGTACTTCGTGTAACCGGCTGTTGCTGCGCGTACCGGCGTTATAATCGGCGGGGATAGGAACCATTGATATTTCCATTGGCTCCCAATCGAGGGCGCGGTAGGTTGGCACTTCGTCTTTTGCCTGCTCGCCCTGCTCATAGATATACACGCGGTATCCTACGGATACGTTGCGGATAATGCCGTTCTTAATGTCTGAAATGATACCCGCTATATCGTCGCGGTCTGAAAAGCGCAATAATGCCCGGCACTCATTAGCGGACACCCAAGCCCTGACAACAACACCTATCTGATTTTTTAGTGAATACGCACTGTGGTTGTCCAGAACCGGAGCGCCGCTATTGAGCCGCTCAAGGCGCACAGAGGTTTCGTTGCAATCGAGTACCTCGATGTATTTGCCGTCCCATCCATAACGAACCACCTCGGCTTCCGTAGCAAATACCACCTCGACCGTGCGGTCTTTTTCATTGAAGGTGGCAACGTCAACTATTGCCCTAACATGGTTCTCCTCTAATCTTCTTCTCACTATTCCCGGCATCACAATTTCCCTGTGGTGTTACTAAAGTATCATCTGCGCGAAGGGAGTAATAGCCGAGTTTTAGGCTTATTGGCTGGCTTTTGAAGGAAACATTATTTATATTTGCTCAGTTAAAATTCTTGAAGCGTTGTTGCTTTAAGTCTCGTCCTGAAAACTGGTAATTTTAAGACTACGAGACATAAGTAAGAACGCTCACGCCAAAAGGCGTGGGCGCTCGCTTATTCGTAGTCGGGCATACCAGTGCCTCAGGACGGTAAGTGGAGACTCACGTCCTTTTTTTGGTCTGTGCCTCCCAAAAACTAAAACCGTTACTATGAGCACAGAAAACAATCATTATCCCGAATTTGATTATGCCGCTTCCGAGCTATCGGCTTATATCTTCAGTGTTGACTTTTTTATCATTTCGCTAAAAAGCACAAAAATGATAGCATTTAGCCCAAAGGATATTGATGGTTTTAAAAACTGGCTCAATAAACATGAGATAAGAGATATTCGCGTAAATGATGGTATTCCTGAAAAGGTAATGGGTGAAGTGTCACAGAAAACTAAACGAAAGTGAAAGCAGCCTTAGTCTCGTAATAATTTATTAATTAATTTTTATTCGTTGTATTCTTATCGCATTTAATATCGCCAATAGTGCAACACCCACATCAGCAATTACTGCTTCCCACAAAGTAGCTACACCTCCCGCCCCTAAAGCAAGAACAATGATTTTTACTGCCATTGCAAGAATGATATTTTGCCAGACTATATTTCTGGTAATCTTGCCTATCCTGATAGCTGCAACAATCTTTGAAGGCTGGTCGTTTTGAATCACGATGTCTGCCGTCTCTATGGTCGCATCGCTACCCAATCCTCCCATTGCAATACCCGCATCTGCTAATGCTACCACAGGCGCATCGTTAACGCCATCTCCTACAAAAGCAATGTGTTTACCCTGATTTTTTATTTCCTGTACCTTCTCTACTTTACCTTCGGGCAGCAAATCACCATAGGCATTGTCAATGCCGATCTTCTTTGCAACATCATCAACTACAGCTTGTTTATCACCGGATAACATTACTGTCTGAATGTTTAGAGCGTGCATGTCTTTTATTGCCTGTGACGCATCCTCTTTTATTTCATCCGAAATAGTAATATACCCTGCATATTTATTGTTGATAGCCGTTATCACTATCGTATCAACTATTTTTTCCAATTCCTGCGGATAGGGAATATTGAACTTTCTTAATAGCTTCAAGTTACCTGCTAACATTTCTTTGCCATCTACGTTACCTTTTAAGCCGTGACCTGCAATTTCTTCAATGTCATTTACCTGTGCATTGATTTTACCTGCATAATCGGTAATTGCTTTAGCAATGGGGTGAGTGGAGTTTTTCTCTAAAGCTGCTGTCAGCCTGATAAATTCCTCTTTGTCTATATCATTTGGTTCTATTTTCTGCACCTTAAACACCCCTTTGGTAAGTGTTCCGGTTTTATCCATTATTACTGAATTTATCTTGGTCATCACATCCAGGTAATTGCCTCCTTTGAATAAAATGCCGTTGCGAGATGCAAGTCCGATACCGCCGAAATAACCTAATGGTATAGACACAACTAACGCACATGGGCAGCTAATTACTAAGAAAACTAACGACCTGTAAAACCAAGTTTGAAAGTTGTAATCAGCAAGAAAGAAATAAGGCACTATGCAAAGTGCTAATGCAAGGAGAAATACAATGGGTGTGTAAACCTTAGCAAATCTGGAAATGAATAACTGTGTCTGTGATTTTCTCGCAGTCGCATCCTGTACCATTTCTAAAATACGACTTAACTTACTGTCTTTGAATAAAGCAACTATCTTTAATTCTGCAACAGTAGTTAGATTTATCATTCCTGCATAGACTTGCTCACCTTTATACTTAGTGTCCGGCTTGCTCTCTCCAGTTAGCGCAGCAGTATTAAATGATGCGCTATCAGACAATAACTCACCGTCTAATGCTACCTTTTCTCCGGGTTTTATGTGTATCGTTTCACCTATTTCAACTTGTGATGGATCTACAACATTGCTGCTGCCATTTCGTATTACAGTCACTGCATCAGGACGAATGTCAAGTAATGCCTTGATACTACGTTTTGCCCTGTTTACGGCTGCATCCTGAAACCACTCGCCAATTTGATAGAAAACCATAACAGCAACACCTTCTTCATATTCCCCGATGACAAATGCTCCAATAGTAGCAACACTCATCAGCACAAACTCGTTAAAAAAATCACCTCTTGTTGATTTCCTGAAAGCAAGCTCTAACACTTTTCTTCCTGCAAGAAAATATGCAATGAGATTAATGATAAGCAGTGGAATATTAGGCAGCTTGATTTGGAAACCATATTCAAGAACTAAAAGCACTATTAATATGGCTAAAGCTAAAAGCAAATCCCAATGTGCTTTCCATCCTGTCTGTTCTTTCAAATGCTCATCTAAGTTAGCATCATTTATTTTTGGTACTGTATTCATACTTATTATTGCTTTTATAACACTCATTAAGTTGGATAAAGTGAAAAATTAATGTTCGTGCGCTTCCCCTGCATTGGTCATTTTAGCCATCAGGAAAAACGCCCCTTTAACTACAATTTTTGCATTGGGCGGAATACTTACAATAGGTTTTATCTCAGTATATCCTACATCGGAAGCACCTCGGATGATTTGTATTCTCTCAAAACTTGTTTCCGGTAATTCTTTATGCTCTTTTTCTTCTTCAGCATGACTTCCTTCTTGCTCTTCTTCTGTATGCGCTTCAGCTTTTTTATCCGTTAGAATAAAAATGTAGTCCTTTCCTCCGTTATTTACGATTGCTTCATCAGGTACTGCCTGATATACATTTTCACCTAAACTGATTCGGGCAGTCACGCTCATGCCTTCAATCAATCCTGTCTTATCATTTATAACGTGAGCATGTACAGGGACAGCTTTTGTCTCGTTTACGAAAGCTGTACCGATTGAATAGATTGTTGCATCATATTCCTTGCCGGGATTATTAGTAAGGGTGAAATGAATTGTTTGACCGGATGCTACTTGTGGCAAATCCTTTTCATAGACGAATAAATCAAGATGTAGTTCAGAATTATTTATGATTTGGGCAATAGAAGAATTAGCATCTATATTAGAACCTATCTGCGCAGTAATTTCTGAAATAGTCCCACTGATTGGAGCGGTTATATTTAAGGTGGAAGAAATACTGCCTGACGTTGACACTCCTAATGCTGTCAACTGTCCCTGAAGTGCATTTCGTTGCGCTCTCAATCCATTCAATTCAGCTTCAACTTTCTGAAGATTTTTCAAAGGAGCTGCATTACCTGCCACAAGCTCTTTTTGCCTTTTTTGTTCCTGTTCTGCAAATTTTATCTGAGCATTGATAGAGATAAGCTGCTGCTGAATACCTGATAACTCGGTATTGGCGATTGTGCCTATTACTTGCCCTTTGCGAACATAGCTGCCAGGTTGTACATTGATACTACGAACAATACCCCCCGATAATGAAGTTATAAGCGCTTTATTCTGGTTGGGAACTGCTAACGTGCCATTTACGCTTAAAGATGAGGTGAGATTTTTCATCTCTACAGAGCCGACAACAATGCCAGCCGTTTTCATCTGCTCATCATTAATGGCAACGATATTGCTTTCCTCGTGGGTTTCTTCTTTTTCTTTCTGTTCTGTTTTTGTTTCGGTCTTATTGCCACATGCTCCAAGTAAAATTATGCAGGTAACAGACCATATTGTGTTATATATTCTCATTATTACTTGTTTAAATAGTAATTCAACTGTATTGCTTGTTGGTTATATTGATGCAGGGCTTCTAAATAGTTCTTACGAATATCCATTGCCTGATTAAGGTATTGAGATAGTTCTGCAAAACTGATCTCACCACCTTTATAAGATAGATTAGCTGCTTTTATTATCGCATCAGCTTGCGACAAGCCCACACTTTCATAATATTGAAGCATCTGCCTGCTTTTATCTATTGATTGGGATGCCTGCTGTAACTGCGCACCTAAAATCTGGCTTTCATAATTGTACAATGTCTGCTGATAATCCTGTTCCAGTTTTGCAGCTTTTATTTTATTTCTGTAATTTCCGATACCAAAAATTGGCACTCCCATAGTTACAGAAAAACCAGAATAGGGATCAGACAAACCGTATAAACGCTGTGAAAAGAAACGCCCTGAAAACTCAGGCATTGCACTCAATCTTGCTATTTTCAAATCGGCGTTTGCCACATTAATAGCTTGCTGCTGTACCAATAATGAAGGATGCTCTGTTATAGTAGGTAAGTAATCAGTTTCAATTTTACCAAGCATAGCATCTTCCGGCAGATAAACTGTATCTGTATTTAATAGTGCTTTCAGCGCAGTTTGTTGTATTTGTAAATCGTTCTGAATCGTTTTTAATTGCAGGCGAACCTCCATGCTTTTAGCACTTGCAGAGATACTATCCAATCCTGCACTTTCCCCTGCTTTAACACGTAGCCTTGCTATAGCGGCGGACTCGCTATAGAAGCTGTCTAACTGCTGCCATAACTGCTGTCGGCTTTGATGATACCATAGCGCATAATATGTAGCCTGAAGATTACGTTTTATTTCTAAGGCACGTAATTGCTTTGTATAAGTGAATGAACGAACCTGTTGCCGAAGCATATTTCTACGGGCAGAATATATACCCGGCCACTCGATAGCCTGAGAGACACCAATTTTCAGTATGCCTTGATTATCTGATGGGCGTTGGTCTTCATTTTCTGCGAATATGCCTGTTTTGGGAATGTCAAAATATGTTCCTGTGAGAGATTGAGAACGCCTGAGCGCAATATCACTACTTCTTAGTTGCAGGTTATTACTAAGCGCAATACTATACGCATCTTCAAATGAAATACGTGTTGTTCCGTTAAAACCATTAGTAGGCGACTGTGCATTGGCTGAAACAGCAGATAAGCCGGACAACAATACCATTGTAGTTGTTGCTACTGCTTTATTAATCCTGTTGTTCTTTGTGAAGATGATATAAAGTAATGGTAATACCACAAGGGTTAATAATGTAGCTGTGATCAAACCGCCAATGACAACTGTTGCCAAAGGCTTTTGCACTTCCGCACCAGCGCCTGCTGATAATGCCATAGGCAGAAAGCCTAATGAGGCTACTGTTGCTGTCATCAAAACAGGACG
This sequence comes from Flavipsychrobacter sp., assembly GCA_016786665.1. Taxonomy (GTDB): domain Bacteria; phylum Bacteroidota; class Bacteroidia; order Chitinophagales; family Chitinophagaceae; genus MKUN01. The sequence goes on along the minus strand of JAEUVZ010000033.1, from coordinate 60,164 downwards.
CAGCCTTATTTTAGTACCTTCAAACACCCTATCTATCACATTATCCATCCCGTCTTTGGCTAACTGATTGAATGTTCCTATTAATACAATTCCATTCAGCACAGCCACACCAAATAATGCTATAAAGCCAACTCCTGCGGAAATAGAAAATGGCATCCCTCGTAGTAGTAAAGCAAATACACCACCTATCGCCGCCATCGGGATTGCAGTGAAAATAAGTGCGGCTTGCTTGACAGAACGAAAGGTGAAATACAACAGCACAAAAATGAGGAACAAGGCTACAGGTACAGCAATTTGAAGTCTCTTAGATGCCTGTTCTAAATTCTCAAATGTGCCGCCATAGGTAAAGTAATAGCCAGTAGGCAATGGGAAATTTGCCAGCTTCGCCTGTATGTCCTTCACCACGCTTTGTACATCTCTACCCTTTACATTAAAACCAATGACTATCCTTCGTTTGGCATCTTCCCTGCTTATCTGTGCGGGACCTTCCTTAAAAGATACTTTAGCAACCTGGCTAAGTGGAACTTGGTTGCCATTAGCGATTGGCACATAGAGATGTGCTACATCTTCAATAGAACTGCGATGTGTACTGTCAAGCCGTATAACCAAATCATACTTCCTTTCATTTTCAAACACAACGCCCGTCTTTGTTCCTGCAAAAGCTGCGGTTACAATACGGTTTACATCAGCTATATTCAGCCCATACGCTGCCATTTGAGTACGGTTATAATCAATGGTGATTTGCGGCAAACCCGTTGTGCGTTCAATTTGCGGATCAGTTGCTCCATCAACTGACTGCACCACTTTCCCCACTTCATTTGCAATGGATGCAAGGGTTTCTATATTTTCCCCGAATACTTTGATAGCTACATCCTGACGAACACCTGTCATTAGCTCATTGAAGCGCATTTGTATGGGCTGGTTGGCTTCAAAAAAAACTCCCGGTATGGCTTCCAGCTTTTCTATCATCATCTGAGACAGTTCCTGATAATCATCTGTTGTTGTCCATTCACTTTTATCTTTAAGAACGATAATGAGGTCGGTTGCTTCCGGCGGCATCGGGTCGGTGGGTATCTCTGCACTACCTGTTTTACCAACTACCTGTTTTACTTCAGGGAAGGATTTTATAATGCGCTCTGCCTGCATAGAAGTTTCTATGCTTTGTGATAGTGATGCTCCCTGCGGCAATATGCAGTGAAAAGCATAGTCGCCCTCTTGTAGCTGTGGCAGAAACTCGCCACCCATGCGAGTGAATATGAATATTGTTACCAGCAATAAAATGCCTGATATGCCCACTATGAGATATTTTAATCTTATAGCTGCTTTAAGGATAGGCTCATATTTTCTATGAAAGAAATCCATCATCCTGTCCGAAAAATTTCGCTTATGCCCCGTGTTTTTATTCAAAGCCAATGCACACATCATCGGGATATAAGTAAGTGACAGTATCAATGCTCCTAATATTGCAAACCCTACTGTCTGTGCCATCGGGCGAAACATTTTACCTTCTATTCCAACCAATGTGAGAATAGGTATGTAAACAATCAGGATTATTATTTCACCAAAGGCTGCACTACTCCTGATCTTTGATGCTGATTGATATACTTCCTCATCCATTTCAGGCTGCGTGAGCTTTCCACCTATTTTCCTCATTCCTAAATGGTGCATCACAGCCTCAACGATTATTACAGCTCCATCCACTATAAGCCCAAAATCTATTGCACCTAATGACATCAGGTTTGCACTTACACCAAAAACGTGCATCATACCCAAAGCAAAAAGCATTGATAGTGGAATAGCTGAAGCTACTATCAGCCCTGCCCTGAGATTGCCCAGAAATAAAACGAGTACAAAAATGACTATCAGTGCGCCTTCTATAAGGTTTGTCTTTACGGTACTTATAGCTCGGTTTACAAGGCTTGTCCGGTCAATGTATGGCTCTACAACAATATCCGCAGGCAGAGACTTTTGTATAGTAGCCATTTTCTCCTTTACCTTACTTACCACATCCGAACTATTAAACCCTTTAAGCATCATTACAATACCTCCCACTACTTCACTTTCCCCGTTGCGGGTCATAGCTCCATACCGCACTGCACTTCCAAAACGAGGTGTAGCTACATGGCGAACTAATACAGGTATTCCATTTACAGATTTAACGACTATATTCCCGATGTCTTCCAATGAAGAAACAAGCCCGATACCCCTTATGAAATATGCGTTTGGTTTCTTGTCAATGTATGCCCCTCCCGTGTTTGCATTATTATTCTCTAATGCTTCTATTAAATCAGCAATGGTTATATTCATTGCCTTTAGCTGATTAGGGTCTATGGCGACTTCATATTGTTTCAGCATCCCCCCGAAAGAATTTACTTCTGCAATACCGGGAGTACCATATAGCTGTCGGGCAACGATCCAATCCTGCATCGTCCGCAAATCCATTGCAGAATATTTGTGTTCAGCACCTTTCTTTGGGTGTATGATATACTGATATACCTCACCTAATCCTGTGCTTACCGGAGCCAGTTCAGGGCTTCCCATACCTTCAGGTATTTGCTCCTCTGCCTGTTTTAGCTTTTCTGTGATGAGCTGCCTTGCGAAGTAGATGTCAACATCATCATGGAAAACCACCGTTACTACAGATAGTCCGAAGCGGGATATAGAGCGTATTTCTGTCAAGTCCGGCAGGTTTGCCAGACTTTGCTCTATCGGGTAGGTTACAAACTGCTCAACCTCCTGGCTGGCAAGTGTAGGCGCATTGGTAATGATTTGTACCTGATTATTGGTAATATCCGGTACAGCATCAACTGGCAAGCGGGAAAGTGAATAAACACCCCAGATAATAAGCATTATTGTGAAAATGCCTACAACCAGTTTATTTTTTATTGAAAAATAAATGATCTTATCTAACATTGTTTTTAGTATAAGTTGAATGTAAACGCAGACTAAGCCCTATAAGGGCTAAACTGTTTAAAAAACTAATTCAGACTTATACTAACTGTGGAGGTTGCCAGATCGGTAGTGAAATTTCAATAATTTCCGAAGACAAGAAATCAGTATGTGATTGCGATACCTGAATGTGTACTCTTTCAGGTATTAAAGCCGGATGATAGATAATAGAAAATCCAGCGCAACAGGCACAGTGACAAAATGGAGAACAAAGATCAACTTCGTTGTGATCATCAGAATGTTCTTTTATCGGCTTTGTTGGGAACGAACTTGTTTCTGTCTGTGCAACAGGCATTGCATCCATGTCTGCGCAAGGTAGGCAGCTAAGGATCAAAATAAGTATGGCTAATATGGAAGCCGTTAAACGCATTAAAAGTAAAAATAGTCCTTTTATTTATAAAATTTGCTTAGGCGTATCATAAAATGATACATTATACTTAAAAATAACTTGAAAAACCTACCTGTATTCCGGCAGTTTTACTCAATGGATTGCCTAATAAGTCTGACCGCCAGCTATACCTGTAGTTAAGCCTTAATACCGTTTGTGGAGAAGGTCGCCAGCTAACAGCAGGCACAATAGCATAATAATGGTCTGAAATATTATCGCCTGTCTCGTTGAATCTGCCCACATTATAATCAACGTATTCAAAACGGAAGGCAGCATTGATTACCGACTTATTAAACCCAAATAGATTTCCAGTGTATAACGGTTGTACTATATCAGCAAAGCCACCTCGCTGCTTATTTGCATATTGCTGCGTATAGGTAGCGGGAACATCTACATATACCCACGCCCATTCAGCATTTATAAATGTTCTCAGGCGAGGTAATGTAGAATTTACATCAATAGCAACTACATCTACCCTCCTTCTTTTATCCAATTCCAAACCATCATCCTGAAATTTGTTATAAACGCCTCCCATATAAGACAATCCCAATTCTGCAATTCTTTTGTGCCTTATAGCGCCTTTCGCAGTAACTAATGGCACACCGTTAAAACTTTCTTCAAATCGCTCCCTGTCTTCTTTAGCGGCTGGTAAAAAAGTTTTGCCTTCACTGTTATCAATAATCTTATCGTTAAAGCCATTCGTAAGATATGCTTCATACGCAAGCACCCAATCCTTTTGAAATTGCTTACCGTAAATCCCAAAACCTACATTACTCCATGTAGCAGGAAGCATTTGCGTAGCTGATACAGGGCGATCTACAAACTCCCATTTAGGACCATCATGATTTTGATTAAATGCACCGATTGGGTTCATTATAACGCCACCTCTTACATTGAACAGGGGATGAAACTCTATATCCAATGCCGCAAATTCTATATTTATTTCCTTTGTCCCATCTTCAAATTCTATCTCTGATAAAAATTTTATCCTACGGGATATACCGGATGCAACGAATAAAGTAAACCTGCGCATTTGAAACTGATGTCCTTCGCTTATGCCGTCCGTACCAAGATGCTGGTAATTGGCTTCTATATAGCCGCCTAAGGCTACAGGGAGCTTTCCGACTGAAAGAAAAGGACGGTTATATACTGCATCCATATTTAAGGACATTCCTGTACTATCCAGTGGCTTTCTTCTAAACAGCGTACTGTCTATTTGGGCTATTGATGTTTTTGCCATTAATAAGTAAAGTAAGATGAGTAATATCTTTTGCATTTATACTTGTTTTCTCAGGTCAATAAAAAGTTTGTCGCCAGTGATTGATACCGGAAAACTGCGCAGGTTTTCTGCCGCCGGGCTTTGTGTCACCTTTCCCCATTTATCAAATTCGCTGCCATGAGCAGGGCATGTAAGCTGGTCGCCCGCTACCTGCAATTCTGCCCCCTGATGGGTGCAACGCATAAGCAAAGCAGAGTATTTATGCTCATCAATTTTGTAAACACAAATGGGGAACTGCAAATCATCATGTCGCACAATCACGTAGTTGCGAACTCCATGTTTCGTTTCATAATCTTTTACATCTATTAATATGCCGTTATCATTCAATGTACCAGTGCTGTATTTTACAGTAGTACAGCTTTGTATCATTGTGCTTAGAAAGCCAATACTGGTGCAAGCAATGCAACCAGTCTTAATAAATTTTCTCCTGTTCATGGCTGTTAAAGGCTCTCTAAGAATTTGATTAATTTTTGTTTGTCCTGTTGAGAAAGTGCGTTATACCTTTCACGACTATTTTGTGCTTCACCACTATGTAATAAAATAGCTTCTTCTATGCTTCTCGCCCTTCCATCATGCAACAGGAAATAGCCTCCTCCCTGGGAATTTTTTGATAGTCCTAAGCCCCATAAAGCGGGTGTGCGCCATTCATAAGTTTTTGCAGTTCCTTCAGTGTACCCATCATCCAGCCCTTTGCCCATATCGTGCATGAGCATATCAGTATATGGAAAGAAGGTTTTGTTGGAAAGTGCAGTAATAGGCGATGTTCCGGTTTTCAATTCAGGCGTATGGCATTTACCACAACTGGACTGTATGAACAGTTCCTTTCCTCTCATCACATCGCCATCATTAAGGTTTCTTTGTACAGGTGCTTTTAGTGTGCGTAGATAGAATACAACATCATGCACAGTTTGATTAGAAACCTCTGGGTCTATTTCCTGTCCGCTATGGGTATCATAAGGTTCAAAAGTGGAAGTAATACCCATATCCTGATTGTAAGCGGCAGCCGTTTGTTGCAATAAGTCATAAGCTCCGGCTTTCTTGCCAAATCTTCCAATATGCTTTCCATTATTGGTTATACTACTGTTACGTGGGGTAATAAATCCTTTTAAAGCTATCCAGTTCGGTACACCACTAATGCCATCTCCATTAGCATCATTAGGATCAGCCATTGCCATAATATCTGCATCCGAAACAGCATCTATAAAGCCTAAGCCTGTATTCGCAGGTGGTGTGAATTTTGAAAAAGTAGCATCTGCTGGTATCTGTTCAGGTTCAAAGCCACTTATCGCCCTATTTTGTAATTGCGGTGCGCCCAAATGCAAAAATGTGTTCCCATTCTCATCAGTTTGTCCAAAGCGCGTAAGTGTTGTAAATGGATGTCCTTTCCCATCACCTGCATGGCAACTGCCGCATGATGTTGAAACAAATAGCGGCCCTAATCCCTTTTCTTTTGTGAATATATCATCATTAAAAGCGACATCGCCTCTTAGAAACATTTGATTTTGTTCCGTTGATAACCCTTCTATAGGCCCGTCTAATATCTCGTCATCAAACGGTGCTTTAGGCTCCAGCTTTTCACACGAGATTAAGAATATAAAGCCTGAAACAATAATAGTTACTGTGAGATATATCTTTTTCATGTACACGAAAATAGGAATAATAGTTAGTCTTTTAGGTAAATCTAAAAATTAATTACTGCTAATCAAACATATTGTGTTTGAATTGGCTAATTCGATTTGACTTTGTAGCACTGATTTTAAATTGCTATTTTATGGTGTAAAAATTCTCGAAGCGTTTTGCTTTAATCTCGTCCTGCTCCCACAGTTTACTTCCTTGAGTCTTCCTCTTTTTCCTTGGGATTTTCGTTAACACGGTTTGTATCAAACCTCGCATCGCATACCGGCTTCAGTCCTGCTTTATCAAAAGCCGCAGCATCTTTAATAAGTTGTCCCATTACATCGTCCGGATTATCACCCAAAGACTTTACTGCATCATGCCAGCTACTAAAACCGTTACGCACTAATTCAGATAATGCCTTTACCTCTTTGGACGGGTCTATCATTTCACGGCGCGGGGCAGTCCAGCTTACCTCAATCAATACGCCGGTCTTGGCATACCCGGCCAGTACCGCCGCCTCTACAAACCACTCCCACGCCTTATCGCAGAACGTAGGTATCAGCATCATCCATTGCCAGTCGTCAATGTTGCGCTGAAACTCTATCCAGCCCATACGCCCGCTACTAAAATTCACGTTAGAGAGATCTCCCGTTAGGGCTTCATAGCTTACGCCCATACCAGCGGCTATGCCCTGCAATACCTGCCGCGAGTAAGTGTCGTAACCCTCCGCCGGGGGCGGTGCTGCAAAGCTCACGGTCTTACCGGGCGGCAAATGCTCAATAATACCCGGTTCCACGCGCTCTAAAGGCTCATATTCGCCGCCTTCGGGTATTGGGTTAAGGTTATCATTCTCGGTAATGAAAACGGAAAAACAAGCCGCTATTTTTTGCCGCATCAACTGTGCGTCCTCGTAATCGTCAAAGTCGTGCATTCGCAACATAGAGGGCGTAGCGAAAGGAATGCCGCGCACCTGTCCGGGGTCTTCTACTTCATATACATGAATGATGTCCTTCACCTCTATGCGGTCGCTGATAAGGTCTGCAAAAAATTCTTTCGGATGCCTGCGGTATAGCCAGTACGCAACACGTTTGCCCCTGCGGTCATATTCTACACCGCTAACGATATACCCGCCGTTTTTCAGGCTGGTTTCGTTTTTCTTGCTATCTATAAAATCAGGTTCCAGTACCTGAAGCTCTAAGGGGATTTTGCCTTTCTCGTACTTGGTACGCACCCGCCGTATGATGCACTCGCCGCACTTGGCAACGGTGCGCATGATGAGTTTCTGTAAGCCGTAGAAATTATACCGTTCATCAAAATCGCAGGCGGTCTTTTCGCCCCATAGCTTCCATGCCTGCTTTATTTTTTCAGCGTCCTGAGCGGATAAACCCACTGGCGTGGGCATGATGCCGGTTCCTACTACGTTATTGGCAATACGGCGGATACCGTTCTTGCCATAGGGGTTATTTTTGGTCAGCTCGCGGGCGCGTTCCCTCAGTTTGGGGAGCGCGTTAATGATGTCCTGGTTCGTAGAGGCTCCGGTTGTTACCCAACCCTCCGTGCGCCTGCCGGACGCAGCCGCTTCATATTTACGCAGCGACTTGTCTATCATTTGCAGTGCGAGCCTGCTTTGTACTCTTTTCTTACCCGCCTCCGGGTTAATCCATGCTACCGCCTTATCCAGCCAATTCATTCACTATTCCTATAAACCCTATCTTTTCCCTCAAAAACTATCTACTTCAATCCTTTGCTATGCGTAGCAAATCTCCGGTTACTATTGCCCGTACCGCTACTGCCGGACAATCCTAACTCTTTCTTCATCAGGTCGCGGATACGCATCATTTCATTTAAGCTACGATACGTTACCCGCTTATCCCCGTAATTAACGTCTAACGCGCCCTGCGCTATTGCCGCTTCTAAGATGCCAAGCTGCTCTCTTGTAAAGCCCATTCACTTTGTTTCATTAGCAGTTTGTCCACAATACCTAATATGTCTTTTATCTCCGTGGCAACCTGCCGGTACACACTTTTTTCTCCCTCTACTTTTTCTATGGCGTTTTGTATGGACGAGCGGCTGTATTGTAAACTTTGCGCCAACAGGTAATCGCTCAAATTCGTTTCCTGCTTGATGATGTAAAAACAGATATGGCGTTTATCTACCAATGTCTGCTGCCTGCATTTGCTGAATAGTTGCTGGCGTGTCAATCCATAGTATAGACAGGTCGCGTCTATAATTAACTCCTGTAATGGTTTTGGTTTTTCTACTGTAATTGTTGTCTCCATGTGGCTTCCTCCTTTGTTCTTCTATCTATTCACTAATCCCAAAACGAACTCCTTTTCTTCTTCTTTGTGACAGGGTTTATTTCAGGGTCAACTATTGTAGTTTTTTTCTTTGAAAAGTTTTGTACACTCAATAAAAATTTTTTCCACTGTTGTTCATTCCAATTATCCAGGCCCATCATGTTGGCTGCAGCGCGGGCATACACGCGGCAGTCTAACGGCTCGTTACGCTCATACTTCTTTACCCACATATACTTATCAAAGCCGCGTACTTTTTTCAGTTCCAGTTTTTCGGCGGTCAATCCTTTAAAGTAATGCGCGTCATACTGCGGGAAATGGCAATAGCCATTTGGATAAGTGCCGTCCTCGTGGCATTGCAGGCGTAACCAGCCGTACAATTCGCTTTTGATAATGGATATACCTACGTGCCGCACCTTGATACCGTTTATAGCCTTGCCCTTCCTTGATATATCCACCGCGCGGGGCGTTGATACCATGATGCTCTGCGCCTCCTGTCCTTTCGTTGGCACTACACGCGAAGGGTCATACTTGCGGCAAAAGGCGTACACTTCACTGGTATTATAACCACTATCCACAGCCATAATACGGATGCCCAATAACGCGCCGTCCTCCCGCTCCCATGTTTCATTCAATACCTCCGCAAGCTGCTGCCATACCGGGGCATTCTCTCCGCTTGTATTGCCTAACAATACACGGTAATCAACAGACCAGGACTGCTTACCCTTTCCCCATCCGACGATCTCCAGCTCTATGCGGTCTTTCTGAATGTCCACGCCTGCGGTAAGAAATGCAACATCATTGCTTAACGTATTCTGAGCGTAGCTTTCCCGCTTGTTATACACCAGCTCCCAATCCGGCGCGTCGCCTTCCTCTTTCCACGTTTCCCCTAAAACGGTATTCACAAACGTTTTGAGTTTGGGTATATCCGTTTTGCACTTTTCGTAATCCTCCGCAGCGTTCGCCCAACTATACCAGCCGTAAGGCGAGTACATAGAGCTGATATGATAACCTACTTTGTAGTAGTTCGCTTTTTCCGGCGCGGTGGCTATCCACTGACCGGCAGCAAGCATTTTTGTTTTAATCCGCTCATGTATCTGCTCCGCGCAATGCTCGCATTCATAAGTAACGTTATCATATTTGCCCGGCTTGTACCGCAACTGCCCGAAGCGTAATACCTGCATACCACCGCAATGAGGGCAAGGCACGAAATAGTAACGCTGGTCGGTTTCCAAGAACTGCGCCTCGATGATGCTCTGTCCTTCAATGGTCGGCGTGGAGATAATGAATATCTTCTTCTTCGGAAAGGTGCGGGTACGCGCCTTTGCCAAATCTATCGGGCTACCTTCACCATCCAAATCCAACGGGTAAGCGTCCACCTCATCTAAAAAGACGTTACGCGCTGGCATGGAGCGTAAACCGGACGCTGAATTTGCCCCGGTCATGACCAGTATGCCGCCCGGAAATTCTTTTTTAAGGATGGTGTTACCGCTATCTCTTGAACGCGCCGGTTTGATTTTCGCCGCCAACGTTGGAGCCGCCTCGATCATGGGCTGGATACGGATTTTCGAGTTCCGCTCTGCCATGTCCTTTGTCGGCTGCACCGCCAGAAACGGACAGGGTGATACCTCTATGGTATAACCTATCCAGTTGTTCCCCGCCTCAGTAAGACCTACCTGCGCCCCCTTCATCACGATGACCTCCTGCACCGCGTCGCTTACGCTGAGCTTATCCATAATCTCCCGCAGGTAGGGTGTACGGCTGGTACGCCATACACCCGGTTCCGCAGTACTGATTGTTGATAATACCCGGCACTTATCCGCCCATTGTGACACGCTTAACCTCGGCTCCGGTCTTAGCCCGTCTATAAAGCCCTTAATTATTTCCCACATTCACTATTCCAATCTTCACAAGCGGTAATACCGCCTAACTAATTTCTACGGCTAAGGCAAGCCTTCACAACAACAAGCTACTATTACAAACTACTATCCACCGGCTTAGGCGCGTACAAGGTTTTTATTCATGTACTGCCATATAGCCGAGCAATATTTTATCTGGTGCAAACAATCGTCCAGCGCATGATGCGCAACACCCGCTCTTTGTATGCCACGCTTTATTTCCGGCATCACCTCCACCAGCGTCCTGCAATCCCGCACGTTGTAAAACTTCCACGGTATCTCCATACGGCATACTTTGTAAGCATCCGCCAAACGGGACATATCAAAATGTTTTCCGTTGCTCCATAGCTTTAAGGTATCCACGCCGCAGGAGATAAATTCGCTGAAGTCTTTTAACGCCTGTTGAATAGATACCGCACCGCCGCCGGTAATTTCCTTTTGCGCTTCCGCGTTTTGTTGCAGCCACCATTTTATGGTCGAGCCGTCAACGGTCAATCCCGCGTCGAGGCAGGACTGTAAATCCACCTTGCGGTAAAATACGGAGCGCGTTTCCCCTGTATTGATTTCAAACTCCACCGCTCCAATGGAGCAGATAACCGCGTTAGAGCCTTCGCCCATTGTTTCAATGTCCACCATAAGGTGTCCTAAACCTGCTCGTTTCTGTATATGTTCCATAGTCTAAATTTTCAAATCATTTTCCCCGATGCCTGTCAGTTCCTCCAGTACGTCGGTAATTGCGTTAAATAATATCAGGTGCGCCTCATTCCTTCCGGTTGCCGCCAGTACGTCGTCAATGACCCGGTCGGGTATGGACTGGAAGCGCAGCCTGATTTGTTTACCGAGGGCAAACAGTTCTTTGTACACTTTACTTTTTTCTACGACCTCGCCTTCTTTCATGCGCAGCTTCAGCGCATTCAGGTTGGCTTTTATAATGAGGTCTTTTCTTAATGCTTCGGCATAAGTCTCGTCCTTGTCGAGAAAAATGCTGTCGCCGGTAATTTCCTGCGCACCTGGCTCCGTGTTCGCAGTGTTCGCAACCGGTTTGTCCGCCGGTACGCTTTCGGGTGTTACCTGAACAATGGTGTCGCCCCATTCCCTGTCGGCTATTTCCGGTATGATCTTTTTTGTTGCTGCATCATACCCGGCATTGATTTTACGCGACTTGATGGCTTTGCGCACGGTAGTATCGCTTACGCCTTTGCTGCGGGCGTATTCTCTTATGGATACTGTGTTTTCGTTTTTTGCCATTTTGTCATAAAAGCGTTCGCGTTTTTCTGCTGTGGTTCGCGAACCTGTGAAATCTCTATCGCTAACTTTTTCTTGGGGCTCAGGGTAGCCGCAAGACAAGCAGGTGAGGGGGAACCAGACCGCCCCCGGCTCTGCCTGCAGCCCTGCCTGCCCTCCGCGCCCTACGCACCGCCGTGCATTTTGCTAATGAGGTATCTGATTTCATGTCGCATGTCCTTTTCAAAGTTTTCATCTATTATGTTCCTGATACGCTGCCGTACATTGTCGTTGATAACAGCACCGTGAACGGTTACGGATATAAGCGGCTTGATAGGTGTATCATTACCGCTCTTGTTCTCCCTTTTGTTGCGCTGTATGAAGCCGAAGCTACCTCCGCCCATCTTATACTTACCACGCGCAAAAACACGCGGCTTTGCGCCTTTAATCATAAACGCATAGGGTACTACCTCCCGTTGTCCTTTCTTTACCTCAACGCTTACACCTTTGCCCGGATTTTTCTTTGCCCGTTTGTAGTCCTTTGTTTTCTGTACGCCCTTACGGGAAATACTGATACTGCCGGTACTGGTTTCAAACCTGGGCGAGAAAGCGTCCATTGGTATAGGCTTTGCGCTTGCCGTGATATATCCTTCCAGAAAAGAGGGAAAGGCATTTTTGTTTTTAATACCGTTCAGGTTTTTCTGCGGGATATTATACTCCACCTTTACCGCCTTACGCGCTTCCGTTCGTCCTTTCAGCAACGTGCGGTTAATGGCTCTTGCGGCGGCTTTGTTCATTTGTTCTTTACTCAGGTGAGCAAATTCCTTTTGTAAATCCTGTATGGTCTTATCAACGTTGACGCGCATTACCCGTTAGTTTCATTTTCTGTAAATACCATTGTCCGTTCTTTCTTTTGCAGCGTAGCGAAATAGTCCAGCACCGCCAGTCTTTTGGCGCGGTAATGTACCTGCCGTTTTAAGTCCGGGTAACTATCCACATCCTGTAATTGCTCCAGCGTTTCTTTGATTTCGCTCATGTGCTTTTTTTCATCATTCCTGACCAGTTCAGCCCTTATTGCCTGTTTAGCGCGTAGGATAAGCTCCGTCCTGTAACCGTCCGGCATATCTATTGCACCGCTTCTTTTCAGCAGCCAGTAACAGCCTTCCTGTATAAAGCCGCTTAGTAAGGAGTTCTCGCAATACCAGCGATAACAGCTTTCCGTTATATCCCTCCATTGGGCGATGCGTTCCTCCGTCCAGTAACTATCCTCCCAATAGGGCGGTGCGGGTGCTTTCGGTTTATCCTCTTTCCTACGTGCTGCATCAAACGCCGCCTTTGCCGCTTTGCGTTGCTCGGAGAACAGGTAAGAGCGTATGAACATCACAAACGTTTTTACATTCAGCCCGTAGTATTCCCCGTACTCATCAAACACGCCGTTGCGGATTGCCGTCCGTACTTCATCCATTGTGCAATGCGGGTAGGTTTCCATCAGTTTCGCGTACAATTCATTGACGATAATTAGTTCATTCCCGTTATCCGGCTTTTGCCCGCTCAGGCTGAACGCCATGTTCACCGTATCGGTCAACTGCTCTAAAACGTCCATTGCGTATGACTTTGCCAGCGTAGGTTTTAATCCCGCCTCAATAATTTTTCTTTCCTCAGGTAGCAGTTGCTTCAACGCCGTTTCCTGCTCGCGTACCGCGACGGAGAAGCTCTGCCCGTTGTTGTTCGTAGTGATCAAATGCGCCGTTTTCATACATCTTCCTCAACATTTTTTTGGTTTCGATATTAGCTTCCAGATTTGCCTGGAACACGCCCTTCTTTTCTTTTCCCGGCGGCGCGTTTGCGTCCGCCTTGATGGCGAAAAAGCCCTTCCAGCCGTTGGCAATGGATTGCTGAATAATCCCGATTGCAGTTACTTCATCACCGTTAGCGATTTTGGTGAGGTCATTCAACGCCGCCTGTTCGGTTACGACGGACTTGTACCTGAAGCTGAACTGCTCCCGCTTGTACTGCCGCCACCATTCCCAATGCCGCACAAACGCCTCGCTGTCGAAGGGCAGGGCTATTCCGGGAGGTTCGCTTTTTGATTTTCCCGCAGAAAGTTTTTCAGACTTTTCAAAATGATTTTCATTTTCACTTTCAAAGTCATTTTCATTTTCAATATCATATTCAGGGATTTGCTTGACTTTTGCTTGCGGTTTGCTTGATTTATTTTCAAGCAAATCATTAGCAAAATCTTCCTGCGCCGCGTTTTTTTGCTTGGCTTTTGCCTGACGTTTGGTTCCGCCTTTGCTGCCGGAATCGCTGCGGGTTGCGCTCAACGCGGCTTCCCGAACCATACGCCGGTTAATCAGCCTTGTATATTCCCCTTCTACTTCTTTATTGAAAACCGGCTCGTCGCCGGAGGTTAGTTTTTCAACTATTCTTTTTGCTTCCGCTTCAGGTACGCCGAGCATGGTTCCGTATGAAGCAAAATCGTAGCAAATTTTTCCCTTCTGCTTACTATCCCACATACGGTACAGCAACTTATGGGCAGCACCAAAAAGGTCGAGCGGCAAATGCCCCCAATCCTTTAAAATGTCGCCGATATAAATCGGTATGTACGGTAATTTATTTGCCATCGTCTTTAGTTTCCTTTTATGTTATACTCCTCACTTATACGCACGACAAAATGTAACCGCATATAGTGGTTACACTTAGCCTGTAATGGTTGTGAATTTGATTTATCCCGCGCGGCACGGGTGAGGGTATATACACGCTCTACTCATCTTCTTATCTATCGCTCATCTGCTGTATATACCGGCTCACTACCGGCGCGGCGGAATAATTACCCGCATTCCCTTCTCATCCTTTCACAATCCCTGTGGGTTTCTCCTGGGGTATGGAATACTTAGCGTAATGCTTGCCCTGCTCTCCCTTCACAATTTCCGTCACTACGGGCAAGCCATGTTTACGTCTTAAATCCCAGATACGTGCGCCGAGGCGCAGGCATCCGTACAGGCTAAGTGCCTCCAACGGCGTAATCGTTTTACCACTCACTAAATGCTGCTTCACCTTTTCATTCTGGCTCGCTCTTACGCCATCCTGCACTTCATTGTTCATCTATCCTCCTGACTTAATCCTCACTGCAAACTCCCTCTCAAACTTTGGACTGAATACGCGCTTTTGTTTGTGCGCGGCACTTATTGCCTGTTTCCTGCTAATCCCCAAAAAGTCCTGTGCCTTTCTGATACTTGGAAATTCCTTTTTGTTTTCCCTTCGCTTCTCCAGTGGAAGGCTACAATCATAAAGCAGCACCGGAATGCTATTACTTACATCTGTAAACACTACTCCTATTATTTTTTGTTTTAAAATTCATTCTGTTTTCTCTTGCAGCTTTGCCACAAGGGCAGGGAAACGGTCACCGTTTTTTCTCTCCGCTATCACCACATTATCACTCCTTGAAATAAGCCCGACCATTTCCCCTTTCACCGCATATACTATTGGCTTATTCTTTTTCTTGTAAACGGATAGTATGTCCTCCAGCACTATGTAATACATTAAAAGGGCAAGTCGTCCGGGTTGTGGCTTTCCGCAAACTGGCGGCGTTGCTGGTCATGATGCCAAGCCGCATACATTTCATTAGTTGCCTGTACCTCGTTGCCGCTATTCCCTGCGGATTGCACCGCCGCTACGTTCTCCCTGACAATGCCCACCTTCGCCGGTGTAAGAACCGGGCGTATTTCGGTATTGAGCATGTTTACGAGGAACTCCATTTGCTTGGTATTGTCCCAACCGTCCACCAGTTTCCCGGTCTTGGGGTCTTTCATTTTGCAGGGCTCCAGTTCCGGCAGACCGTTAGGATTATTACGGGTATAGAACCATTTAAGGGCTGTACCGTTTTGCATGACGATCATACCTGCCTGCTGGCTTTCCTCCGTTACCTTGTACATCGGAACAATGGTTATAAGTTCGGCAAGCGCAGCGTTTTTCACCACGCGCATAAAGGCGCGGGCATATCCGCTTTCCAGCCTCATTTGTAACACATATAAATCCTGACCGTCGCGGATAGTCAAATGAAGCTCCCGCCCGAATTTGCCGTCCTCTTTTATGTAAGCATCTGTCAGATAGCCGGTAATATGATCGTAATAATCCGTAGTATTGTCACCCCTGCGGTGGGCAATCTTACCCTCTTTAATTCCTAAATAAGTCTTGGACGAGCTGTTGTTTCCTAATCCCATGTTTTAAATTTTTTGTTGTTTTCCGGTTTAGTCCTTTCTTTGGACTTGCTTTACAAAAGTGGGCGTAAAATTATGGACTATTTAGTCTAAGTTTTGTACTACCTTTGTGCAATATTTTTCCACAACAAATAACCGATATGATTAATAAAATAGCATTGGGTGAAAGATTAAAAGAGTTGGAAAATGAGGAAAGCCTTTCTGGAAGGCAAGTTGCGATTAGAATTGGGGCTGATGTGAGTTATTATCACCGGGCGCGGAAAGGCAACGGTCTGAGCCAGGATTACATGGATAAACTGGTCTTAGAGTTTGGACTAAACAAGAGCTGGTTAGCCTTTGGCGAAGGAAATATCTATCCCGATGGAAAATCCAAAAAGAAGGTTCATAAAATACCCCTTTGGGACGTAGGGGCTGTCGGGGGAAGGCAGATAGTGGCGAACATGGACGGCGTGACCGAGCCAGTGGAATGGATAGACGCAGGGCAATACCGGGATGCTACCGGGGCAATGTATGTTTATAACGACAGTATGGCTCCGAAGTATAACAATCGGGATAAGATAGCCTATAAAGAAGTCGCCGACCGCGACCTGATTTTGTACGGTGAAGATTATGTTATTCAAACGTCTGAGTACCGGGTTATAAAGAATATCCAAAAGGCTGATAGTGGTAATATCATGGCTTGCTCCTTCAATACGGAAACGTGGGAAATGGGGCAAATGAAAGGACGACTGATACACGAACCTTTTGAAATACCCGTAAAAAAAATAAAGGGTTTATATTTAGTTTTAGGTAAAATATAATTTAAATGCAATGAGTGTTGCAACTTATTTTGAAGAATTTTGTAAAGACCTATTAATTGGATCGGGAACTCGCTCGACAATATCAACTCGTTATTTAGCAATATGTACGCGATTGAATAAGGACTTCTGGCAAATGGATACTACGTCCGGAGGAAGATATATAGGTTCATTTGGTCGTAATACCGCAAACGGTAGAGTAAGTGACATTGATATGGTATTTGAAATGCCGTTATCAACATATAATACCTATGATAGTTACTTGGGTAATGGGCAATCGGCACTTTTACAAGCTGTCAAAAGATCAATTGCTACGACGTATCCCTCTACTGATGTAAAAGGTGATGGACAAATTGTTCAGGTAAAATTTACTGATGGTATGAAATTCGAGGTTCTTCCCGGATTTAAAAATACTAATGGAAGCTACAAATATGCTGATGCAAATGGCGGAGGCTGTTGGAGAACTACTAACCCAATACCTGAAATAGATAGTATAAATTCCGGCGACGTCTTGACTAATTATAATCTACGACCTCTTTGTAGAATGATAAGAGCTTGGAAATATTACTGCAATGTTCCAATAAACAGTTTATTAATTGATAGTCTTGCATATCGCTTTCTTACAAATTGGAGTTATCGTGACAAGTCATTTTTGTATTACGACTGGATGACAAGAGATTTTTTTGAATATCTAAAGAACCAAACCGCCGGACAAACGACTTGGTACGCTGTAGGAAGTGGGCAAACGATAATTAATTCGGATAATTTTCGATATAAGGCAACTGTAGCATATAACACATCTGTTGATGCGATACAGCTACTTGCAGAAGGTAAAGAATGGTCAGCAAAACAAAAATGGAAAGAACTATATGGAGCAAGATTCCCAAGTTAAAATAATTGAATCCCAATTGAGAGAACTCTATGGTAGGGTTGTATGGTCTCATAAAACGCAGGAAAAATGCGCGGACATTATTTTAAAGAGACACATGAGATTAAAAATCGTCCAGATAGCGCTGTCCGCTCTAACCACAACCGGAATATTAGTTTCGGTGTTTGGCGATAACGAAATAATAGGTATTATTTCTGCAATTTTATCTGCTATACTCTTTGGTTTAAATACATATACTAAAGATTATGATTTAGGAGAAATTGCTCAAAAGCATTCGAATGCCGCAAGTGAATTATGGAATATTCGGGAGAGCTACCTATCACTCTTAGCCGATCTTAAATCGGGGAGACTTGGGCTTGACGCGGTGATCCTAAAAAGAGATGAACTACAAGAGAATCTTTTTAATACTTATAAGGGTGCTCCGAGAACGATAAATGCCGCTTACAAAGAGGCAACCAGAGGCTTAAAATCAAATGAAGAATTAACTTTCTCAAATGAAGAAATTGATAATTTACTTCCAAAGGAATTAAGAATAGATTATTAAGTTAGATAGAATACTGTGCCCTATGAATATTGGATTGGAAATAAAGAAAAATAATAGTGCTGGCCATAAGTTTATTCAAACGACAGGTAAACCTATTTCAGGCGCAATAACAGAGGCATCAGTCTTACTTGCTAACCAGTACTTAAAACAAAAGTTAAGCGCAAAAAGCTGGAGAAAAGAAAAAAGAACTTGGAATGTAAACTTTGAATTTCCACCTGGGCAAAAAAAAGTTAGCAAGCCAATTAACTACTTAACAATTTCTGAATACATAAGATTAAATGGTCGCTTCGACACAGCGCAATTTAATTTGCCTGAACTCGAATGTATGTGGTTGGATCATGCTACAGAAATGAAATTGGATTTTCATATTCACGATCATACCGGCACATTCGGAATTGCAAGTGGTGATCTTCAGACTCATTATTACGGAAAAAGTTATCCGATTAATCCATTACTAAAGAGAGAAGGGCATTTATATACATCGTTTCAACCGCAGCTTATTGCAAGAATTGTTAATGACAGACAGAAATTAATTTTAAATTCTGATATGTCTCTAACAGATGATTGGGTGTTTGACCTAAGAAACTTAGTCAGTAATACTATTTCACTACTCGATATCGCATTTACACAATTATACATAAAGGCTGAATATGACCCTTTACCCGGATGGACATTTGATAAAACCAAATTAGGTGAAAGACATGGTAAAAGGCTAAATGATAAATTTAAATGGGTATATCAAATTACAGGTAACGCGTTAAACATAGAAGCAGAAAAAGAAAGTGTTGAAAATCTTCGTGTTTTGAGGAATCATTTAATGCACTTTGATCCGCCATCCTTAGTAATTACCTTGGAAGAAGTAGCACTCTGGTTAAACCAAATTGTTGATATTGGAAGGATATTAATAAAGTTTAGGCAGGCGCTCAATGTCGATATTTCTGTAGGTATTATTAATTTTTTGTTACAGGAAGAGGCCGTTTTTGTTCCATTCAGTAAGGGGAAGAGACAGCCGCTGAATAGTAAGGGTAAAGAAGATTATTATTCTTCTACGTGGCCATAGTAATGATAAATGCAAAGCCCCGTTAACCGGGGCTTTAAGTGTATTAGTGTGATGTAAATAGTACCGCTAACCGTTTTAAATCTTCGATAAATTGGTTCGAGATTTGTCCCGACAGGGGCACTTAAAACAAAAGCGGAACAACGTTAGTTGTTCCGCTTTTGTTTTAACAATGTTCCGTACTTCGAATCCAACCTGGGCCGGATAAAATCTTTAGCAGGAGCAAGTTTTACGTGTTAGTTCCGATAGAAGTTAAGAGGCATTGCAGCGGAAAGCCCTCTAAAAAAAACCGTTGCCTGGCTCCCATCTTACCTAGTTAAACTGGTGAATGCGCGCGGAGCTGAGGGCCATATCCTGGAGCAGGGAGAGGACAGCTTCGGTAGAGCGGACATTGTAAACCGCCAGTGATGGCTCTGTACCTACTTTAATGGTGAAGGCATGCTCTATACCCGCCAGTTGCCGGAACATATCCTCATCCGTAGTATCGTCGCCAATGCACAGGATGAAGTCATAATCGCCACCACTCACCAGCCGCTCCACTACTTTTCCTTTGTTCACAAAGTCGGGCTTTACTTCTATCACTTTATTGCCATTCAGCACACTAAGCGGCAGCCCGGAAACCTGCTTCACCAGGTGCCCGTACAGCTCCCGGGCGCGTATGGCGCCCAGCTTCAGGTCTACATTCCGGTAGTGCCACGCCAGCGAAAACTGTTTCTTTTCGATGAAAGAACGGGGCGTACGCTGTGTGTAGTCCTGCATAATTTTCTCAATATGGGCGGTAGAAACGGTGTCGCTCCCGTCAAAGTTCACCCACTCTTCCTTGTTCTTTCGTGCACGGGCGCCGTGTTCCGCAATCAGGCCTATTTCCAGCTTGCCCAGCCATTTATGCAGGGTATCGGCATCGCGGCCGCTAATGATGTACACATCGTTCATGGGGTCTTTGGTTATCTCTTCCAGCAGGTAGATGATCTCATCGGATGGTACGGCCTGCGACGGAAATTTCTGCAGGGGCATCAGCGTACCGTCGTAGTCGAGCAATATGATGCGTTTGAGCGCAGCGGCGTACCTGTCGGTAAGCATGACCCTGGTAGTTGATTCCAACATCCGTACCTCCACCTGTTGCTGGCTGTGTTTGGTTTCATAAAGGCGGAAGAAGAAATCGGCAGACCACTGCACCACATCGTATTGCCTGATGCGTGCCTGCATTTTCTCCATGCGTAGCCGTTGCTCCTCCGGTTCCATAGTGAGTCCCGCGTAAATCTGGTTGGCGATTTCCCGGATATCATTGGGATTAATGAGCAATGCATCCGACAACTCGGCCGCCGCGCCGGCCAACTCACTGAGCACTAATACTCCCCGCCCGTCTTTCCGGCTGGCCGCGAACTCCTTGGAGACGAGGTTCATGCCATCGCGGATGGGTGTAATCAATGCTACATCGCAGGCGGTGTATAAGCCACACAGCTCTGCGAACGACAAATGCGCGTACTGGTAGATCACGGGCTGCCAGGATATGGTACCCAGCTGGCTGTTGATGCTGCCGATGTATTCATCTATCATGCGTTTCCGCTCTGCATAGCGGGCTATACCATCGCGGGACGGTACTATAACGAGTATAAAGACCACGTTGCCTTTATACTCAGGGTGATCTTTCAGAAATTGTTCATAGCCCTTCAGGCGATTGGAAATGCCTTTGGTATAATCAAGCCGGTCTACAGAAAAGATCAGCTTGCGATTGCCGCACTGCTGGCTAAATTCCGCACGTTTCTGCGCCACGTCAGGAAGGTCGTATGCAGTGTGAAAGAGGTTATAGTCAATGCTTATCGGGAAGGCGTCTGTGCGCACCTGCCGGTTCTCCCAGGATATATTTTGTCCGTCGTGCGTTACATCCAATATATGTTCGGCGCAGGAAAGGAAATGAGCTACATAGTCGGCTGTGTGAAAACCAATCAGGTCGGCGCCCAGCATACCCGTAAGTATTTCTTTCTGCCATTCGCGGGGTATTACCCGGAACAACTCGAAAGACGGGAAGGGAATATGCAGAAAAAAGCCAATGGTAATGCCGGGGAATTGTTTCCTCAGCATAGCGGCGAGCGGCAACAGATGATAATCGTGTATCCACACTACATCTCCGGCGCTCAGCTGCCCCGTGAGCGCATCGGCGAACTGCCGGTTCACCTCCATGTAGGCATCAAAATAGGTGCTGTTGTAGTCGGCATAAGAAGGGAAATAGTGAAAAAGCGGCCACAGCACGGAATTGGAAAAACCATTGTAGTACATCTCGTACTTCTTCCAGTGAACGAAGACGGGCGAGTACGTGTATGCGGTGCTGTTTTGCTGCGCTACCGCGGCATCCCAGGCTTTTTCGGTACAGCCGGGCACACCCAGCCACACGGTATCGGCGAAGCCACCCCTGCCGGAATGCTCCAGGTAAGAAGTGATGGCAGAAACCAGGCCACCGGAAGAGGAGCGCAATGCTACCTTATCTCCTTGCTGCTCTACCGTAACAGGTAAACGATTGGAAACAATAAATAACTTTTTCATAGGCGACGGACTAAACAACTAACAAACAGGGTAATGGCAGGCCGTAAACTGAAATAACGGGTACCTGCACCAGCAAAACGTAAAAATCTATGCCAGTATGATGAGTGTGTGCGGCAAAGG
Organism: Flavipsychrobacter sp.; assembly: GCA_016786665.1. Classification (GTDB taxonomy): domain Bacteria; phylum Bacteroidota; class Bacteroidia; order Chitinophagales; family Chitinophagaceae; genus MKUN01. Next base: position 38,347 of record JAEUVZ010000033.1, on the reverse strand, counting down.
TACGAAATATAACAGGAACCCTCCCGGAAAGGGATGCCTTAAACAAAGCAGCCAATTATAGTTATCTTTAAACCAAACACTACTGCATGAAACCAATACTCATAATACTGCTGCTGCTGAATATCGTAGTATTGCTGGGGCAACTGTGGCCGGATGGCGCGCCGCCCTTCGCGCCGATAGTGAATATAATTTTCCTCATCGCATCGCTGCTGTTCTTCCTGTACAGCTTACTGCGGCAAAAACGATAAAGCCACGAACTAACCACTAACCGAACCTCGTAATGAAACCACTGCTCCATATACTATTGCTAAGCCTGCTACCGGCTATGGCCGGCGCGCAATGCACCTGCGAAGAGAAATTCAACTTCGTGAAACGGGAACTGGAAACCAACTATGCCGGCTACCGCGATAAAGTGAGTGAGAATGAACAAAACCGCAAAACCTACGAGGAACTGCTGCTCAACTACCAGGCAAGAGCCCGGAAAACAACCAGGAGCCTCTACTGCTATATGCTGCTGCGGGAATGGCTGGCGTTCTTCCGCGATGGCCACGTTCAGCTGCGGAATAACGAGCCGAGGGTCTCACAGGAAGACACCCTGGCAATAAACGAACTGATAAGGAAAACGGAGACCATACACCTGACCGACAAAGAACTGGAAGACCTGCGCCACAAAAAAAGCAGCGACCTGGAGGGCATATACATACTGCGGAAGGATACCATGTACACCGTAGCGCTGGTAGCCAATAAAAATGAATTCCGGGACTATGCGGCGGTGATAGTAGACTCTAAAACACCCTACTGGAAGAAAGGCCAGGTAAAATTTGAAATGCGCAAGCCTGATTCCGGGACGGTGTACCGGACAATAGTCTATAACTGGGCGCACCAGGGTAATGGCGCCCTGTACGCCACCGGTGAGATGTGGCTGGATGGGCAGGTATGGATAAAACCCGGCTACCGGATGCCCGAAATGAATGAAACAGCACCAGGCGACTTCACTTACAAAAAAGCGGACGCCCGGAAACTGAGCGACAGCACCCTCTATATACAGATAGGTACCTTCAGCGGGGATAACGCCGGCCGTATTGACTCACTGATAAAAGCGCATGAAAAGGAACTGAGAAGCATGCCCAACCTGGTGCTGGATCTTCGGTATAATGGTGGGGGCGCCGACGGGTCGTATCAACCGCTGCTCCCCTACCTGTACACCCAACCGGTGGCCAGTGACGGCAACGAAATAAAATCCACCCCCGATAATGTGCGCCGCGTTCTTGCCTACCTGGAAGATGAGTCCGCCACGGCCGAAGATACCTTATGGGCCACTGAACTGGCGCGCAAAATGGAAAACGCTCCCGGCATGTTTGTAGAGTACAGCCCCACAGACACCACTGCGATGGAGCAAACAACTCTTTACCCGAAGAAAGTAGCCATCCTGGTAAACAAGAACTGCGCCAGCAGCACCGAACAATTCCTGCTGTTTGCGAAAGAAAGTAAAAAGGTGACGGTGATGGGAAAACCTACCTACGGTGAACTGGACTACTCCAACGTATTGCAGGCGGAATCGCCCTGCCCTGATATCACCTTTGGCTATTCCTCTACCCGCAGCTACCGGGTAGACAAAGGCACCGGCATAGACAACATAGGCATACTGCCCGCAGTAAAGCTAACGGACGGGCAAAACTGGATAGAAGAAGCCAGGAAATACCTGGAGCGGAAATAACACCCTGCTCCCGCAAGCCTCCTAGTCTTGCGGGAGGGGAAGCAACATGTGGAGCGCGTGCCGCTCTACGTGTGCGGTCAACTCGCGCGTTTTGCCCTGGTACTCACCGTCTACCTGGAAATAGGCATCGCGTGCGGATACAATTTTTACTTCCCTGCACTTCAGAATCTCGGTTTTCCGGGGATTGAAATGGCGGTATTTCAGGAACATCTTGCCCAGCTCCCAAAGCGATATCTTACGAAGGACCACTATCTCCATTTCACCATCCGAAAGGTCGCCCTCCGGATTGATCATAGCGCCGGTTCCGTACATGCGGGAATTAGCTATCACTATCATGAACGCCCTGCGCCGATACTCTTTGTTCCCTATACGTATGCGCACTTTCAGTTGCTTCTTGCGCAGCAACACACCGAATACATGGCGCAGATAGGCCCACTTACCCCTTCCATCGCTCTTTTCAAACTCGCGCACCAATTGTGCGTTGAAACCTATATCCGACAAATGCAGGCTCAGCTCTGTTCCGTTTATCATCACCACATCCAGCGGCGCCACGTTGCCCTGCGCTATCAGCTCCATGCATTCTGCCGGGGAGGACGGAATGTTCAGTTCCCGCGCCATGCCATTGGCCGAACCGGCAGGAATAAGCCCCACCGGGATGTGGGAACCTTTCAACAACTCTGCCGCCAGCTTCAGGGTGCCATCACCGCCTACCGCCACCACGCGGTCCGGTTTCCAGTGCTCCACCATCTCCCGGAGCACCGGGTGATCGGTTTCACCATCCAGGTAGTGAAAACGGGTAACAAAGCCCCGTTCCGAGAAAAACTGCGTTATTTCCGTAACCAGTTCCTCCTTATCGTTACCTCCGGAAACGGGATTGACAAGGAATAAAAAACGCAGTGGTGTGCTCATTGGCATATTCTTTTAAGATAAATGGTCGTTATGGCACATACCACAGCTCTGCAGTCAGTACCCAGCACACCCATAAAAAAATGGAGCCAATGGCTCTACCGTGCCTTCCGGCTTAATGTTCGCCCTACCGTGAAGGTGTATCATGGGTTTGGCGATGCGCACAAAATGGAGGTTTTCGGGCATGTATTTAAGGTATCCCCCTTCCGTGAAGACAAATTTTCCAGCCGCGTATTGCACAATTCCCTGTCGCTGCTGCGCCTCTTTATGGTGAAACCTTTCCGCCACGCGGTAGTAGAACTGGACGGATACGGACTGACAACCATTACCGACGAAAAGGGATTTTTCCGTTTTGAGTTTGAGCCCAGTCAGCTACCGGAGCCGGGTTGGCATACCGTACGTGTAAAATTCCTGCACCGCAAGTACACCGGCGTATATGGCGAAGGCAAAATAATGGTACCGGAACCTACTAAATATGGTATCATCTCCGATATAGACGATACATTCCTGGTGTCGCACTCCTCCGACCTGCGGAAGCGGTTGTATGTATTGCTCACCAAGAACGCCCGTACCCGTATGCCCTTCAGCAATGTGGTGGAACACTACCGGCTGCTGGCAAGGGGCGACAACGGTAAACCGCGGCCTTTCTTCTTTGTATCAAGCAGTGAATGGAACCTCTACGACTATATCCGTGATTTCTCTGACAGCTACGAGATGCCCCAGGGCATATACCTCCTTAATGAACTGAAAGAAATAGACGAGATACTGGCTACCGGGCAAAACAAACACGAAAGCAAATACCTGCGGATAGCCCGCCTGCTGACAAAGTACCCGGAACGGAAGTTTATACTACTGGGCGACGACAGCCAGAAAGACCCGGAAATATACCACAAGGTAGTGCGCGACTTCCCGGGGCGTATAGTATGTATTTACCTGCGGCATGTGAACAAAGCCAACCTCCCCTCCGGCCGACGGTACGAAGCAGCTATTAAAAACCTGGGAGTGGAAATATGCTACCATACACACAGCCATACAGCCATAGAACACTCCAGGAAGATGGGGTTGGTGAATGAGGATATTACACCATAACGTGTATCTTCATGTAATGAGAAACCTCTTCCTAACCCTGGGCTTGACCCTTGCCCTCATAGCTCCCTCATTTGCTCAAAAAAGCGTGGTATCAGACTGCTACCTTTCCTTTAATGATGCTACCGGACTAACGAAAGATAAAACAGACCGCCTGCCGGAAGGTTTTGAACGGCAACGAGCTGTACCTACCGCAGCGGGCGATGTAATGGTGAGCCGCTCAGACGGATACAGGGTGCTTTACAACAACCCGAAGAATGTGCCCTTTGTAAACCTTAAAATAGAGCGTTCGGAGGACGGGCAATATGAAGAAGACCAAAAGAAACTAATGGATAACATCCGGTATTTTTCACAGTTGGAGGGACATACTTTTCAGAAACTGGAATTTAACGGATATGCCATTTACGGCTCCAGCAGGACATCTATTGAAAAGGGCAGCTTCCTCGGCACGTTTGTAATGTTTCCGGGAGATGGCGTAGCCGTTTACTTCTACCTCCAAAACTTACGCGCCGGCTACCGCCACTTTGAAACGACCGAAGAATACGAACGCCTCCGCGACACCTTTATTGAAGAATATACGCGGCATTTAAAGAAGTGTATGGGGAAGTAGTTATGATACTGTATTTGAGGAGTAAAGGCCCAACAACAGCCCTATTCATAAACGAAACTACTACCGTACACGTTTTTCTCCGTATCGATAATCCGATAATGATAAAGTGCAGGGACCAGTTCCATTTCTGAAAAACGGATTTCCTTCGCGTTAGTTAATTGCTTCTTAACAACCGGTTGACCCAGGATATTGATGATGGAAATTTCGCCGGTGAGGTTTTCATTGAAAATGATGGCTCCGGAACGATTAGAGGGATTAGGAACTACATTAGAAAACTTGCGCGGTTGAGGGAGGCCTTCTACAGATGTAATATCGCAACTGGTTAAGTTGTCAAAATAAAAAGAGACAGGAGGTGAAACCAGGGGGTGACCGCCATTATTCTCAAAACAGGTAATTGTAAACCCCGGATTTACATGCGGGGCAATCGGCATTCGTGCTCCTTCTATGCAGCCAAGACCTTCAATTACTTTCGTCCATGAAGTAATTAGTGTGCCCAATGAAATACAATCAAAAGTTTGCACCAGGTGTGGTACTCCACCAATGAGAACAGAATCTATAGCAGACAATATGAATGTATCCAGGTATGAGATATTCAGGTAACTTAATGATAGTAATGTATCTCCAACTGATAGGTTGTAGTCCAACATCAGTTTATCACCGTTCACCAAAGAGTCTGAGAAATACACTTTCCCGGAAATCGTATCTTCTCTAACCCAGAATGGCAACGAATTATAGTCCTGCATTCTATAATAATGATAACCACTATAAACTGTGTCGCCTGTATACGAGAGGTAAGTAGGAGTAGGGCCGGAAACATCACCAGCCATATCAAATGTTACTTCCCAGAAATTAGTGGGGTCAGTATACTTTATCTTCTGAGCGGAAGAAATGTTTACAAACAGCGACAGAGCAATAATTATGGAGGTTTTATAGGCTCGATTCATATTGTAAATATGCAAGTTTGCGCTGACATTAACAATACTACTTTCACGCAGTGAACACCATCTGATACTAGCTACAAAAGTCATCAGATATCCTACACCGCACTTTTCAGTGCTAACCACTCTTCCTGTGCCAGGATTCCTTTTGTTGACGTGGTTTTGGGAGTGTCTTTCAGTATGTAGTCCACCCGCTCTTTACCGCCGGGATGGGTACTGAGCCATTGCAGGGCTTCGGGCATTCCTTCCTGTTCCTTACTCAGCTCTTCCAGGAACCAGGCCAACTGTCGCGGGTCACCCCCGGCTTTCTGCATGTACTTTATCGCCTGCTTATCGGCCTCGCGTTCCATATCGCGGTCAAAGCTGCGCGAGGAGAGCGTACTCAACACCTCCTTAAGCGTGCCGAGATGTTCTCCCCCGCCCGACATCATCAGTATAGTGCTCATTCCTATTTCCCGCGATAGCTTGCGGGAAACGTGAGCCAACTGTACATGGGCCAGCTCGTGTGCAATAACCCCGGCCAGCATATCAGCGCTGTCGCACGACTTGATAAGCGCGGTGTTAACTACTATATGGCCACCGGGTAAGGCGAAAGCATTCACCACATCGTCTTCAAATACGTGCATCTGTATCTTTTGGGCGTCCAGCCCGTTTTCCCGGCACAGCACTTCTTTTATCCGGTTAATGTGGTCCACTACTTCCGGCTTATCCACCTCTCCTTTGTTAGCGCGGTGCAGCTTCAGCAGCAGTTCCGCTACCTGTTCCTGCTTTTCTTCCGTAAACTCCTGTATCCTGAAGGTCTTCATCCACGATACGCCTTTCAGTACATACCATAGGCCAAAGAACAACGCTACAAAAACAACCAGGTGCACCAGTGACTTTCCCATTGCTTATTTGTTTACAGGTAATTGGTTGCCATAAATCTCGTTGGTAAGGGTGCCCCATAGCGGCCACTCCACATGCCTGCCCTTGCGCACCTGTATGGCGGCATTCACTGTAATGGCAAACTCCACTATGTTGAATACTAACGCGGTAATGATATAGCCAATGTAACTATCACTGAGCACCAGGCCGCCAAACACGATACGCATCGTCCACCCGAAGGCGACCGCATTCATAATAAAGATAGTGGCCTGCGAGAGCAGGGCCTGCATACAATGCCACCTTACATAGGGTGTGGCGCGGCGGTTGCCCAGGTAGAAAAACAATGTAGCCAGCATGTTGATAATGGGGAGCGGCGCACCTACCATCAGCGCCACTACCGACATGAGATAGCTATTGGAAGCCTTTTCCATTTCCGACTCGTTGGGGCGGTACTCCGATATATCAATAAATGCAGGCGTTACATCTTTAGAAGGTTCCATATCCAATTCAAGATTACAGGTAATAAAATAAGTACAAGAATGAGGGGCCGTTGTTTCACCTTCCTGTCGAAAGCAAGGAAAGCTCTGTGGGCTGAGGTTCGACGGGTGAGTAGGTCGGTCAGCAGCCAGGCAGGCAGCACGAGCATGCCCGCCATCACCACATAGCCAAGAGGATTAAGCATAAACGCCCCGGCCCAGCTACCGGAGAAAATCATCTGTACCGACCGGGTGCTTCCGCATGCGGGACAAGGATGCCCGGTAACGTTGCGAAACAGGCAAAAGCTGCCGCCGCCACCAAAACCCCTGTAAGCAGACCATAAAAACCAAAGCCAGCCTGTAGTAAGAAACAGGCCGGCGGTAAGGTAGAAATTTGCTGCTTTGTCGGTTTTTAATATCATGGGTTACATTAATGCCCGGCTGATGTTCTGGAAATTCAGCTCGCGGGCGCGCGGCATTACCATAAACCAGTCAACGATAGTCCAGATACCGAGCCCTCCACAGGTAAGGAGCTTTCCTATACCCATGCCTGTGTCGCCCAGCATGAACCTATCTATACCTAATCCACCCGCCAGGATGGAAACGATAAGAATTGTAGTGGGATCCTTTAGGCTTACGGTTTGTACGTTCAACAGTTTGCTGTCATCAGCTCTTAACATCATGTCGCGTACCAAGCCAATCTGGTGGCTTTCGAAATACTTTGCATGCGACATGAGGTACATGTCTACTTTTTGTGAATCCATTTTTTCGTGTGTTTCATACAAAATAGCTCGTTTTTCCCGGATATACATAATAGAAACAGGTAAAATCGCGGATATTGTCGGTGAACGGGAGAAAAATGGGGATGGGCGTAACCCGGAAATTGCTGTTAGAGCACTAGCAAGCAGTGCAGCCCTGATAATCCGGTAAAGGATAGACGATACTATCGGTAGCAACTGGAAAAATGCAGAGAAAACCAGCAAATGCGAGTGCGCTATCTCTTGACAAAACTGCCACGGAATACCGCCATAGCCGGGGCGCCGACTTCGTAAAAATACACGCCGGGCGCCAGTTGTGAAACGGCTATAGGCTGCCCGCCGGCAAATGTTTGTGCGGCTACTTCCCGACCATCAATGCTGCATATACGTATCTGAGCAGGCCCGCTATACGGCAGCTTTAGCTGCAGGTATGCTCCGCAAGGATTAGGATAGGCCACTGCCGCATCGGCAACAGGCTGTTCCGCCAGCGACAGCGAAGGGCACAACACACAATTACCCAGGTAGGTAATAGCCGGGTCGGCGGCCAGCGCACTATCAAATAGGGCGCCCTGCACACAGGAAGACTTTAGTTGGTGGTCCAGCCAGGGAACGAGGTACGCATCTATTACCGCATGCTGCTGAGGGCGTGTTATGGCGGGCTGCGGCGTGCAGGAAGACTCCCCTATACTGCAGGTAAAGCTGCTTTCCGCCATCTGGCAATGGCTGCCACCGGTAATGGATATGTACTTTTTACAACTGCTGACCAGGGCATTGTACATCGGCAACTGGTGGTCGGCGGGAGGAGTAACGCAATCATTGGCACCGGCAAATACCAGCGCAGGCGCCGTAATGCCCGACGCGGCGGCAATGGCAGAGGGGCTTGTTTCGGCAGGCGCCAGTGTGGCAATAGCCTTTATGCCCGGGTCAGCGGCCGCCGCCAGGAACGCCGCTCCGCCACCCATGCTGTGCCCCATTACGCAATGGAAGGTATCTACCTTACCGAACAACACGGAACCCGTAGTGCCACCCAAAGCCTGTATCCGCTGGAGCACAAAAGCCAGGTCGACACCAAACTCCTGGTGACTGGGCGACAGTGAGCCCTCCGTAGTGGGGAATGCAATGATATACCCTTGCGACACCACGGCATCGCGCACATTGAAGTACGCGTCATAGGTCATTACAAAGCCATGGCCGAAGGCGATAACCGGCGCACTGCTTAACCCGGCGGCGAAAGGTACATTATCACCGGCCACGTCGGCAGGATAATATAGTTCAACAGGCACGGAGCGATTGCTCCTGGCGCTGTCTGTGAACGTAACGCTGATATGCCCGTTCTGGTAAGGCTGGGCAATTACGCGAGTCGCCCCTGCGAAGAGAAGCAAAAACAGGCAATACCGGGTAATGGTGGAAAAGGGGTAAAGAATAGCCATGCAACATTTATTACAGAAACAAAGATAGTAGGGAAAATGTTTAAGGATATACCACCGGAAAGCCCCCTCAAGCGCTTCCCGTAACCGTGCCTGGTGCAGCAAACTAGAAGGGCTTTTCCGTACCTTCGCCGTATGTCTGCGCCGGTATTTTTACTTACACCTCCGTTCACCCAGCTCAATACCCCTTATCCCGCTACGGCGTACCTGAAGGGCTTCCTGAATACACGGGGCATAGCATCGTACCAGGCGGACCTGGGCATAGAGGTAACCCTTGCCCTGTTTTGCAAAGAGGGATTGCAGGAACTGTTCGCGCAGATAACCATTGCCGGCGAATGGAGCGATAACGCCCGGCGCATCCTGACCCTAAAAGAGGACTATATACAAACCATAGATGCTACGGTCTCGTTCCTGCAGGGGCACGACCCCACCCTGGCACATCTTATCTGCAAACGAAACTATTTGCCGGAGGCGAGCCGGTTCGCCCAACTGGATGACCTGAACTGGGCATTCGGCAGCATGGGTATGCAGGACAAAGCAAAGCACCTGGCTACCATGTACCTGGAAGACCTGAGCGACCTGATAGTGGAGTGCGTGGACCCTCATTTTGGTTTCAGCCGGTATGCAGAGCGGCTGGGGCGCTCGGCCAACAGCTTTGATGAATTGTATAGCGAACTGCAAAAAGAAAACACCTACATAGACCGCCTGCTGCTGAATATCCTCTCAAAAAAAATGAGCGAAGTGCAGCCAAAGCTGGTAGCCATTTCGGTGCCGTTCCCGGGAAACCTGTTTGCGGCGTTCCGGTGCGCGCAATGGATACGGAAAAACCAACCGGGCGTAACAGTAGTAATGGGCGGAGGCTTCCCCAATACGGAGCTGCGCTCGCTATCGGACGCGCGGGTGTTTGAATTTTTTGATTTCATTACTCTTGATGATGGCGAAGCGCCGGTAGAGCAGTTGGTAAAACTGGTGCAGGGTGAGATAACCGAAGACGCACTGAAGCGAACCTTTATGCTGCGGGAGGGACAAGTGGCTTACATTAACAACCAGCAATGCAGCGATTATAAGCAGGGCCAGGTGGGCACGCCTGACTACAGCGACTTTCTGCTGGACAAATATATCTCGGCCATAGAGATAGTGAACCCCATGCACAGCCTGTGGAGTGATGGCCGCTGGAACAAGCTTACCATGGCGCATGGATGCTACTGGGGCAAATGTACCTTCTGCGATATATCGCTGGACTACATAAAAATATATGAGCCCATAACGGCGCAACTGCTTTGCGACCGGATGGAACAGATAATAACGCAGACGGGGCAAAACGGATTCCACTTTGTAGATGAAGCTGCGCCACCCGCGCTGATGCGCGCGCTGGCCATCGAAATCATAAAAAGGAAACTGACCGTAACCTGGTGGACCAATGTACGCTTTGAAAAAAGCTTTACCCGCGACCTCTGTATGCTGCTGAAGGCTTCTGGCTGCATAGCAGTTTCCGGCGGGCTGGAGGTGGCTTCTGACCGGCTGCTGGAGCTGATACAGAAAGGCATCACCGTAGCGCAGGTGGCAAAGGTGAACCAGCACTTTACCGAAGCGGGCATAATGGTGCATGCCTACCTGATGTACGGCTTCCCGACACAGACAGCCCAGGAAACCATAGACTCCCTGGAAATGGTGCGGCAGATGTTTAAAGCAGGCGTGCTGCAGTCGGCATTCTGGCACCAGTTCGCGATGACGGCGCATAGTCCCGTAGGGCTGGAGCCTTCAAGGTTCGGAGTGAAGAAAGAGAGCGAGCGCGTCGGAACTTTTGCCAACAACGACATAGTGCATATTGACGAAACCGGTACCGATCATGACGCCTTCAGCTACGGATTGAAAAAATCACTTTTGAACTATATGCATGGCGCCATGCTGGATGAACCCCTCCACAAATGGTTTGACTTTAAAACACCTAAACCCTCAGTAGCGCCCGACTATATAGCCAATGTACTGACACAGGAAGAATACAACAGCGCCAAACCAACCTCTAAAGTGGTGTACCTGGGCAAACTGCCCGCGTTGGAAATAACTACCAAATCGAAGAAAGGCAACACCTGGGAAGTCGCTTCCCTCACCTTCCACACGCGCAGGGAAACAGTGAACATAAAAGTGGACAAAGCACCCGGTGAATGGCTGGCAGCCATATTGGCGCTGCTGTCGGTAGAAAACATAAAGACCTACACAATGCAGGAAGTACAAGCCCACTACGAAGCCGCCGGCCTCGAAGACTTTGAGCTCTTCTGGGACAACAAGCCCGTGAATGGATTGTATAAAGCAGGGTTGCTGGTGCTGTAATAATACTTGCCCGCATCCGTTAATAAATAAATACTGCAGTATGAAAAACACCACTATCCTCTTTATACTCTTCCTCGCAACTTATCTATCAGCAGGCTGTGGCCCGGATACGGACAAGCTCAAAGAGGGTGACATCATCTTCCAGAGCTCGAAGAGTGGACAGAGCTATGCCATACAGTTAGCCACTAAATCCCAATACTCGCATTGCGGTATTATCTACAAAGACGGCGATAACTTCTATGTATATGAAGCGATTCAACCAGTAAAGAAAACGTTGCTAAAAGACTGGATAGCACGCGGCGATGATGACCACTATGTAATCAAGCGCCTGAAAAACAGGAGCGTACTCACTCCGGCTGTTCTGGAAAAGATGAAGGACGAAACAAAGTCGCACCTGGACAAGGACTACGACATCTATTTCGGTTGGTCGGATAACGATATGTATTGCTCGGAGCTGGTTTGGAAGGCCTACAAGCGGGCTGCGGGTATAGAAGTGGGCAAACTGCAAAAGCTCAGAGAGTTTGACCTGAGCCACCCTGTCGTTCAAAAGAAGGTACAGGAACGCTACGGCAACGACATACCACTAGACGAGACAGTTATCTCACCGGCATCTATTTTTGAGAGTGAATTGCTGGAAGTAGTGAAGGAGGATTAGCGTTGCTGCAAGTTGCCGGCACCCCAAGCGGCTCCTGGTGGTACCGTTCTATTGCGTTACCGTCCGTCTACCTCTTCGGCTTTGCGGGTTATCTCCCGGATAACGCCATCCAGTTCCCGGGCAGACTGAAGGATATTACGGTTGATGGCGTTTTTTTCTTCCTCGGAAACTTCCAGGTCTTCCAGCAGGTGGGCGAAGCCCATGAGTGTGGCCAGCGGCGCCCGCACCACATGCGATTGCATCCAGGTAATATCCTCCAGCTTTTTATTGCGCTGTTCTATGGCCGAAATGTAGTTGGCACGTTCTGTAATATCATTCACCAGTATCAGCCTCGCCTTTCTGCCTTTGTATTGCAGGGCGTTGCTCCTTATCTCTACAGTCATTAACCCTCCGTTTTTAGCGCGGTGTGTAAACACTCCACGAAACACGAAACTACCCTGGGCGACGCTTTCATTTACCAGCGCCTGTACCCTTTCCCTTTCTTCTTCCGGGCGAATGTCCATGATGGTCATAGCTGCAAATTCGTCGCGGGTATATCCGTAGTGGCTGAGGGCGGCATCATTCACCGCCAGGAAGCGAAGTGTTTCCTCATCGTACACCCAGAGGGGCAAAGGGCTGAGACGAAAAAGGTCTATGTATCGCTGCTCCGACTCCTCCAGCGCTTTATTGGTGGCTTCCAGCTTAACAACTTCCCCGGCTATTTCCCGGTAAAAACGCTTCACCAGGAAGAACAGCAACAAAGAAGTAAAGCCCACAAAGAAAAAACCTTTATAGGTCTGCGCCTGTACCAGCAACTGTTCATTACCCCCGCAAACGGCCGCCAGCAACCTATCGCTCAGCAATATCCACAGCAAGCCGCAAACAAGATAAATGAGTGTTATTTTAACAGCAGGCTTCAATAGTAGCATCCTTTACCCCAACAAGATATAAATATTTATCAATCATAAAAAATAAGATACTCGTCATCTAATAAATAAAAAAGCCCTCTCCCGGGAAACCAAGAGAGGGCTTTGCCCTTGCTATAAATTGGAGCGGACTAGTCTTTCAGCACCGTCCTGCCGATAACTATCTTTTGCACTTCGCTGGTGCCTTCGTATATCTGCGTGATTTTCGCTTCGCGCATGAGGCGCTCTACGTGGAATTCCTTCACGTAGCCGTAGCACCGTGTATCTGCACGGCCTCACTGGTTACCCATTGTGTTTTTTTTCGGAGGAAAGTCTGTGCTTTTCCAGCTTGAAACACGCATCTGCGAGCCCTACTTCCAATCATTAAAAGTGAACTTCTTTACAAAATGTACCGGTTCGCCAACAAAAGCATTGTTAGTTGCATTCTTCTCGAAATGAGCACGCATTTCGTTATCACTTTTCATCTTATAGATATTCGTATCAACAACCAATTGGGCAGTGAGCTTGAATTTACCAACCTCGGTTACCTTCATAAAAAAATATCCCGGCTTCTCCCATATCCAATTGCTGCAGGCTATGTAAGTTGTCCCTTTCACATCCATAAAGTAAAGCCCGCCATGCTCCAGTCCGCGATTGTCGCCGCTCCTGTTCATGTAGGTTATTATAAATTTCCGTTCCTCTTTATCTTTTTGCAATACAAAATAGTTGTGCGTGTCAGTATCCTCTTTCATTTTCCATATGCCCTCCAGGGGGTCATTCATATGCAGGCTACCCGCTGTGGAGGGTTTATATTTTGACACATTCTTGATGCCGTTATCTGCCTGGCTGATACCCAATAGCATAAACAATAGAAGAAACAAATTCATAAACAGATATTTCCATAAAAATAATTAGAAGTAGAGATATATGCAATAAAAAAGCCACCCACTGGGGGTGGCTTTCGTTCTATTATAATGTAAACTAGTCTTTCAACACCGTCCTGCTGATAACGATCTTCTGCACTTCGCTGGTGCCTTCGTATATCTGCGTGATTTTCGCATCGCGCATGAGGCGCTCTACGTGGAACTCCTTCACGTAGCCGTAGCCACCGTGTATCTGCACGGCCTCACTGGTTACCCATTGTGCAATTTCGGAAGCGTAAAGCTTGGCCATAGAGGCCGAAAGCGTGTAGTCTTCTCCCTGGTCTTTGGTCCAGGCTGCTTTCAGGCACATTAAGCGCGCACCTTCAATAGCCGTAGCCATATCGGCCAGTTTAAAGGCGATAGCCTGGTGGTTGTGCAGTTCTTTACCAAAAGCCTTACGTTCTTTAGAATACTTCAGGGCCAGTTCGTAAGCGCCGCTGGCAATACCGAGCGCCTGCGATGCGATGCCGATACGGCCACCGGCCAGCACCTTCATGGCAAAAGTGAAACCAAAGCCATCATCGCCTATACGATTGGCCTTAGGCACCTTCACATCCTGGAACATAATGCTGTGCGTATCGCTGCCGCGGATACCCAGCTTATTCTCTTTACCGCCCACGGTAACACCGGGCCAGTCTTTATGCACTATCAGGGCGTTGATGCCCTTGTGTTTTTTATCAGGGTAAGTCTGCGCTATTACCAGGTAATAAGAGGCGGTGCTGCCATTGGTGATCCAGTTCTTGGTACCGTTCAGCAGGTAATAGTCGCCCATGTCTTCAGCGGTGGTGCGCTGAGAGGTGGCATCAGAGCCGGCTTCAGGTTCGCTGAGCAGGAAGGCGCCTATCTTCTGGCCAGAGGCCAACTCTGTAAGGTATGTTTGCTTTTGCTCCTCGTTGCCGTAGGTTTCCAGCCCCCAGCATACCAGGGAATTGTTCACGCTCATACATACAGAGGTAGAGGCATCAATCTTCGATATCTCTTCCATTGCCAGCACATACGACACTGTGTCCATCCCCGACCCGCCGTATTTGGGGTCTACCATCATACCGAGAAAGCCGAGTTCGCCGAGCTTTTTTATCTGCTCTGCAGGAAACTTCTGATGTTCGTCGCGCTCTATAACGCCGGGCAGCAATTCATTGCGCGCAAAATCGCGTGCCGCCGCCTGTACGGATAATTGTTCTTCTGAAAGTTCAAAATTCATATTACGAGAATGGATATTATCTAATGTAATTGCAAATGTAACAGAAAATAGGGAAAAACCTCACCCCGTCCCTCTCCATAAATGGAGAGGGACTTAGTTCTCTCCCACTTGTGGGTTATTTAAGTTTATCCTTTATGGAAATCCAAAAAATCCCCATCTTTATTAACGAAACGGTACTTATTGGAAGCCAACAGTAAATATAACCGGTACAGCGACGAGGAAATGTTGCAGCTCCACCGCAGGAGCAGCGACAACCAGGTGCTGGGGCACCTGCTGCAGCGCTATACGCTGCTGCTGCTGGGTGTGGGCATGAAGTACCTGAAGGATAAGGACGAGGCGCAGGATGCCGTGCAGCAGGTGTTTATGAAAGCGCTGACCCACCTGCCCGAAGGGGAGATACTGAACTTTAAAGGCTGGCTGTATGTGCTGATGCGCAACCACTGCCTGCAGCAACTGAGGGGCACCACCTACAAAGCCGACGAAGAGGTGCTGAACCACGTAAGCGAAGCCCCGGGACCCGATAAGGAAGAACTGATGGCGCAGGAGTATACGCTGGCGCAAATGAACGAGGCGATACAGGAACTGAGCTCGGAACAGAAAGTATCGGTAGTGTCATTTTACCTGGAAAAAATGAGCTACCAGCAGATAATGGAAAAAACAGGATTTACCTTTACGCAGGTAAAGAGCTATATTCAGAACGGGAAACGGAACCTGAAAATACTGCTGCTGCGCAAAATGGGGAAACAGTAATGAACGAGCTGAACGACATATTGTCCACCGGTGGAAAAGGCAAGTTGCCCGAGGATAAGCTGCTGGCTTACCTGGAGGGGAAGCTGGGCCCGGAGGAACAGCGGCAGGTAGAGGAATGGCTCTCAGCGGAAGGGCTGGAAAGTGATGCGCTGGAGGGCCTTCAGGAACTGGAAGTAACAGAAACAAAGCGGGCGGTTGGGAAGATTAACTACGAGTTAAGAAAAGAACTGGGGGCGCGCAATAAAAGGCGCAGCAAGCACCTGAAAGATAACAAATGGAGCTGGCTGGCCATCGCGGTAGTCCTGCTGCTGGCAATTGTTTGCTATATTGCCATCCGGATCGCCGTTCATTAGTCGCAGGGCGGGCCTTGATAGTAAGTGTTTTTTCGTGATGAGAACGTTTGTGATATTGGCCATATTGTTGTTAGCCACTACCGGTAGCCGGGCGCAGGACAGCGCTGCTATACAGGTGCGCAATAAGTGGTGCAATCACAAAGACAGCATTATGGTGTTTGAGGGGGGCTTTAATGTGCTGCAGGTATATGGCAAAAACATAGACCCGAAAGAAATAGGGCTGCGCAGCCTGCACAACAAACTCCGCCTGGATATACCCGAAATAAAGGGAGACACGGTAAATGTAACCGCCATGCCCATGGAAACCGATGAGGCCATGAAGGTAGCGGTCATCAACCGGAAAAGCGGTAAAGTACTGAAAGAGGTAACCGTATATGCCCAAACCAAACCCGAACCCCGCGCCAGCCTGGGCACCAAAATAAAAAGCGGCATGGCCGATAAGAAGGAAGTGCTCAATGAATCGTACCTGCGCACCTATTACCCTAATTCCAGCTATTGCTACCCGTATAAGATACTGAGCTATACCTTTAAGGCAAAGAAAGGCAATGTGCCCATGCAGGTAGAAGTAAAGGGCTTTGACGTACCCGTAGAAGTAAAAACGCTCATTAAAGACCTGCCCGCCAACGGCGTAGCGGAATTTACCAACATCAACGCAGTATGCCCCGACTGCTATGAGAAACGGCTGAAGGATATTAAGATAGTCATAAAATAAGGGATGCCCTGGGGCAAAAACTCCTAAAAATCGTACCTTGCAATGGGTCATTAAGGCCTGTAATAAAACCTTTTCTTATGCCACTTGCAGGTAAGAAAATAGTGCTGGCAGTAACCGGCAGCATAGCTGCTTACAAAACACCCCAACTGGTGCGCCAGTTGATAAAAGCCGGTGCGCAGGTGCGTGTACTCACTACCGCCGCCGCCGAAGCTTTTGTGAGCCCGCTGGCACTGGCTACGGTGTCTAAAAACCCAGTACTGAACAGTGTAACGGATGGCAGCAGCTGGAACAACCACGTGGAGCTGGGCCTATGGGCCGATGCCATGCTGATAGCCCCCTGCAGCGCCAACAGCCTGGCAAAGCTGGCCAATGGCCTGTGCGACAACCTGGTGTGCGCCGTTTACCTGTCGGCACGGTGCCCGGTGTTTGTAGCGCCGGCCATGGACGAGGATATGTGGCTGCACCCTTCCACCCGCGAGAATATAAAACGTATCCGTTCCTACGGCAACCAGGTACTGGCAGTGGGCCATGGCGAACTGGCCAGCGGACTGATAGGAGAAGGCCGCATGGCGGAGCCGGACGATATAGTAGACCACCTCTCGCGCTACTTCTCCGACGACAATAAACCACTGAAAGGGCTACAAGCCCTGGTAACCGGCGGCCCTACCTATGAGCGGCTGGACCCGGTACGGTTTATAGGCAATTTCTCTACCGGCAAAATGGGCATAGCTATAGCAGAAGCCCTGGCCGATAAAGGAGCCAGCGTATGCCTGGTGCTGGGGCCTACCCACCTGCGCACCTACCACCCCAACATAAAGACTATACAGGTGGAAAGCGCCACTGAAATGTATGATGCCTCTACCAAGGCTTTCGTACAGTCGGACATAGCGGTACTTTCCGCCGCCGTTGCGGACTATATGCCGGAAGAGATAGCCGCCGAGAAAATAAAAAAGACGGATAGCACGTTACAGTTACAGCTGACAAAGACCCCCGACATACTGGCCACTCTGGGCAAGAGCAAAACGCACAACCAACTGCTGATAGGCTTTGCCCTGGAGACAACCAACGAGGTGGAACACGCGATAGACAAAATGAACCGGAAGAACGCCGACCTGATAGTGCTGAACTCGCTGCGCGACGAAGGTGCGGGCTTTGGCCACGACTCTAACAAGATAACGCTGATAGGCCGCGATGGCTTCCAGCGCTCGTACCCGCTGCAGAGCAAACAGGACGCTGCTGCGGTAATCGTAAACCATATACAGGAATTGAGACATGCGGAAAAAACTGTTTAATATTCTGGCCCTCTGCCTGTTGTCGGCAACCACGCAGGCACAGGAGCTGAAGTGCATTGTAAAGGTGATGGCCGACCGCATTACCGGGGTAGACCCGCAGGTATTCACCACCATGGAGAAGACCATCTCCGATTTTATGAATACCCGTAAGTGGACCACGGACGAATTTGGCGTGAACGAAAAAATCAACGTCAATATCATGATCAACCTCACCAAGAAAGTAACGGTAGATGGTGACGACTTTGTGGGCACAATGAATATACAAGCCTCGCGCCCTGTATATAATTCAGACTACACCAGCCCTACCGTAAACTATATGGACAGGGACCTCGCCTTTAACTACTCGCAATTCAACCCCTTGCAGTTTGACGATAACCGGGTGGTGTACAATACCCCCATGATATCTAACCTCTCCGCAGTACTGGCCTACTACGCTTACATTATCATAGGGCTGGACTATGAGAGCTTCTCCCCCAATGGCGGCTCAGTGTATTTTAAGAAAGCGCAGAATATAGTGAACAGCGCCCCTGAAGACAAGAACATCACCGGCTGGAAGGCTGTGGAAAATAACCGAAACCGCTACTGGATAATAGACCAGGTATTAAATTCACGCTTCCAGGACCTTAGGAACTACTGGTACATGTACCACCGCGAAGGACTGGACAATATGTTTACCAAACCTGCTGAGTCGACACAAAAAATACTGGTGGGACTCAATAAGCTGCTGCAAGTGCAAAAGGAAAACCCGGGCAGCATACTGATGCAGTTTATCTTCGCCGCTAAAAGCGATGAGTATATACGCATGCTGAATACCTTGCCCAAGCAGGAGCGCACCCAGTATGCCGCCTTGCTTTCGCAGATAGACATATCGAACGTGGCCAAGTACAATAACCTTAAATAGCGCCGTGCGAAAAATAGTTTTTATCCTTTCCGCTTCGTTTCTGCTGGCCTCATGCCAGGATGAAGTGACCGGCACCAACCCGGACCTGATTCCCCGGGCCACGCTGGAGCAGGTGCTGTATGACATGCAACTGGCCGATGTGTATAGCCTATCCGTACGGAAGGACACTACCGAGCACTACGGCATTAAAAACCAGGACTCGCTGTCCCGCTACTACAACGAGATACTGAAACACCACCAGCTTACCTACGAGCGGTTTAAACAAACAATGGACTGGTATCGGGAACACCCACCGGAGCTGGACACCGTGTATACCAACGTACTGAACCGCATGAGCGCCGCCGAAGAAAAATACAAATACACTAACGCTGCGGAAATTGCCAAACCCGAGCCGGTAAAAAATCCGGCAGCGGAGTAAATATTAGCGCTTAACGAAAGGCAAGGTGAGTACTGTGCTTTCCCAGGTCATTTTCAACACATATACACCTGCCGGTAATGCAGCCGGAAGCCGGATGTCTTTTTCTAAGGTTCCGTTTTTTACTATGCCGGCTTCTCCATACACTACTCTTCCTGTCACGTCGGCAACTGTCAGTTGCACAGCCTCGCTGCCAGGGATGGTTCTTTGTAATGTAAATGCGCCATTGTTGGGGTTAGGGTACAGGCTCCACGATGCACCGCCCTCCAGCTTGCCAACACTGACTGGTACGGATGGAGAGGTAGCCGCGCAGCCATTGCTATCAACAACGGTTACCGTGTAATTTCCGGGAGCAGTTGGCATGTAGTTAGATGATGTAGCACCAGGTATGGGACTACCATTTTCATTCCATTGATAGCCTGTAAAGGTGCCGGTGCTCAGTTGCCCTCCTGTGACGGTGATGATTGGCGTAGGTAACGGATGTACCGTTACCATCATCGGCATTGAAGCGCTGGTGCCACAGCCCGGAGTAGTTATTATCACCGTGTAATTTCCGGCAGCAGTGGCCGTGTAGTTATCACTTGTAGCACCGGAGATGTATGTACCGTCCAGTTGCCATTGGTAAGTAAGGCCTGTGCCTGTATTAGCATTGAGCAGTACACTATCGCCTGCACAGAATGTTGTATCACCCACGGCCGAAACCAGTGCATCTACCGGCTCGCAGTCCGTAAATTTTACCAGGTAGCCGTCCCAAAGGCCGCCGCCGTACGTGGGTTGGTGGGCGCCTGAAGTCACTGGCAGGTTGGTGCTGGTAGTAATCCCGCAGAAGTAAATATAGGGGCCATATAAGGTGAGTTGGGCATAGTCGTCGAGACCGGACCCACCATAGTAGGTGCCCCACAACCGGGTGCCCGCGCTGTTAAACTTTGCCAGCAGCACGTCGCTACTGCCGTTGTTCACCTCCTGGAAAGTCCCCTGAGTAGCTATAGCCGTATCGCTCTCGGTTTGCCCGAACAGGAACACATCACCATTTGCAGCGCATATTACCTGTGCGCCCAGTTCGTCTTGCCCACCGCCATAGTAGCTGCCCCACAGGCGTACACCGGCGCTGTCAAACTTCTGCAGGAAGAGGTCATTACCCCCGTTGTTTGTCTCTTGGTGTGCCCCTATGGTAGAGAGGGCATTGGTACCACCCGAGATGCCGCAGAGATAAACTACACTGCCCGGTCCGCAGGCTACACCCACGCCCAGGTTACTGCTCGCATCACCAACATAGGTGCCCCACGACAAATGCCCGGTGGTGTTATCTATCTTTGCCAGGAATGCATCAGCTCCTCCCGCATGCACTTCCTGGAAGGCTCCGGGGGTGCTGATATAGTCTGTACTATTTGCCCTGCCGCAGATATAGATGGCACCTGAAGAGTCTATGTCCATATCCCATCCATAATCAAATCCGGATCCACCGTAATAAGTACCCCATTGCCGCACGCCCACACTATCAAACTTAGCGAGATAGGCGTCGTTACCTCCTTGCAGAATGCCCTGGTGCACACCTGTGGTAGCGATGGCTCCTGCATTTGTACTAGAGGTAGGACCATACAGGAATACGTTATTATCCTGATCGCAGCGCACACGGTTTCCAAAGTCGCTACCATCACCGCCATAATAAGTGCAATATACCAACTGGCCTGCATCTGTCATCTTCAACAGTAAGGCATCAGAAGTGCCCTCCAGGTTTTCCTGGTGCACACCGGCGGTACTTATTCCGACGCTGGCAGTACGACCGCTTACATACAGGTACCCTGTCCTGTCTATGGCTACGGAGTGTAAATAGTCGTCGGCTGTGCCGCCATAGTAAGTTGCCCATAGCCGTGCACCGGATGAATCGAACTTCACAATGTAACCATCGTTCATGGCTGCCAGCATTTGCTGGTGTACCCCGGTAGTAGCTATATTGTTCGCGCTGGAGCTATATCCGCATGCATATACATTACCGGCCGTATCGGTAGCTACGCCATGACAGGCATCGCGGTCGTTGCCGCCGTAGTAGGTGTTCCAGGATATGATGGGGTCTATGATCAGCTTACGTTGGTAGTCTGCCACGGTGAAAGAAAGCACATCACCCTCAATAGAAAATGACGAAGGAACTTTTGTTCCATCAGGCAGGAAGGCGAGCGGTGCCTGCTCTGCTATTGTACCTAGAGGTGTGGTGGCTGTGAGGCTGCCGTCGCTATTCATCTTCAGGCTTATGGCGCCACTGTACTTCAGGCGGATATCTGTGGCTTTGCCACCGGGGTGTATGATGAAGTCGTACTCCAGGGTATTATTCTTAATGTAGATGACCCAATCTACATGCGGGTACACGTCTTTGTAGGTTATCTTCCTGAAAGCGCGAACGGCCACCATTTCCGTCATGGTGTTTACGCGATAATTTTCATAATAGGCTAGTTTGCCTTCGGCAACTACAGGAGCATTCCATGTTGCGCCTTCCAGAGTTACATCCATTCGGTATGCATTGCTGTATCCCGGCTCGGGGGGCTGCATAGCATAGGAAGCGCGCTTCTTTATGTTTCCTTCTTGTGCCTGCATAAACTGGTAATGCAGGGCGCCACTACCCACGAATACATTCAGGGCCGGGGTGTGCAAAGCATATTGAATATCCCCGCGCGGTCGGCCGTATTGGTCAACCACCTGGCCTTTGTTTTCTATAAACCAGAGCGCTTGATTTTCTGTCGCAGCCACGGCGTTCTTCCCGAATGAGGTAGTGGCAATAAGCGTGGCTATAAGTAAAACGGGTAGAAAGGTTAGCTTCATGACAATAGAATTTATCATTTAAGATAACCTTTTCCTGTGTTTTAACCTACCATAAAAAAGCGGACTCTAGGATCCGCTTTATAATTTGTTGATTTGTAGCCTATTAATGCAGCTTCTCCAGTGCCGCTTTTATGCGCTCCATGGCTTTCTTTAGCTTGTCGATGGAAGTAGCGGTAGAGATACGGATGCAATTGGGGTTACCAAACGCTCCGCCGTTTACGGTAGTTACGTGCGCTTTGTGCAGCAGGTACATGGAGAAATCTTCGTCGTTGTTAATCACCGTTTCACCATCGCTTTTGCCGATAAATGAACTGATATTAGGAAAGGCGTAGAAGGCGCCATCGGGCACGTTCATCTTTACACCCGGCATGCTGTTAAGCGCGTCCGTTACATAGTCCCTACGCTCTCGGAAGGCCTTTACCATCTCGCGGGTAGCTTCCAGGCTGCCCGTAAGAGCGGCAATAGAAGCACGCTGCGTAATGGAACTGGTAGCGGAAGTAAATTGCGCCTGGAACTTATCGCAAGCCTGCACCAGTTCTTTAGGAGCTGCCATATAACCCAGCCGCCACCCCGTCATGGCAAAGCCCTTAGACATACCGTTCACGATAGCTACCCTGTCTTTAAGACCGGGAAACTGCGCTATACTATGGTGTGTTCCGGAGAAGTTGATGTATTCATATATCTCATCGCTGATGATGAAGACGTGTGGGTGACGGAGAAACACTTCCGCCAGCGCAGCCAGTTCTTCCCGGGAGTACACACTACCGGTAGGATTGCAGGGAGAGGAGAAAATAAAAAGTTTGGTCTGGGGCGTTATGGCCGCCTCCAGCTTGTCGGCAGTAAGTTTAAAGTCGGTATCAATAAAGCAATCTACAAATTTGCAGGTACCTTCCGCCAGCTGCACCAGGGCACTGTATGTTACCCAGTAAGGAGTAGGGATGATCACCTCATCGCCGGGGTTGATAATACTGAGTACGGCGTTGGCCAGGCATTGCTTGGCACCGGTAGAAACAATGATCTCGTCTATTCCATAGTCCAGGCCATTATCTCTTTTCAGCTTGTGGCTGATGGCTTCACGGAGTTCAGGGTAGCCTACCACGGGCGTGTACTTGGTGTAGCCGGCGGCCATAGCTTCTGTAGCGGCATCGCATATATGCTGCGGGGTGCGGAAGTCAGGCTCTCCCAGGCTGAGGTCTATAATATCGTGTCCCTGTGCTTTGAGTTCCCGGCTGAGTTTAGCCATCCGTATCGTCTGCGGCTCCGATATCCTGTCCAGCCGTTTCGCTAATTCCATGTGTCAGTGTAAATGTTGTAGATGCGACAAAAATAAAGCAGAAGTACCCTTACTTCTGCTTTATTTTGTTAAAGTTCGATTTATTAATTGATAGTGGACGAAGCATAAGCGCCGGTAAACATCAGGTAAACGGAGAGCGCTATAATCAGGCCTATCACTACCGACAAGAAGATGATGGTTTTCTTATAGGCTTTGTTCACCGTTTTGGTAATGTGCAGCTCGCTCACATTGTTGATAACGTTTTCCATGCGCGAGAAAGCCGTTTCGCCTTTTATCACATAGTCGTAGGCGCCATACTTCATGCTGTCTACCGCTATTTCCAGCTTATCTTGCCCGGAAAGCATGATGACCTGCACATCAGGATGGTTTTCCTTTAAGGCCTTCAGCACCTCCACCCCATTTTTCGCGTCCGTCTTGTGCGAATTGAGGTGATAGTCCAGCACCACTATTTCCGGGTTGAGGCCCATTTTTTTCAGTGCATCCTCGCCGTTATCAAACGTTTGTATGTCGTAAACGAAGCGTTCTGAAAGGTAATCTTTCAGCATCTCGTTCTGAATCGGTTCATCATCCACCAGGAAGATCGTCCGTTTTTGATCTGCTGCCATAGTCTTGTGTTTCTAATAAGTCAGAAAAATATAAAAAAAAATCAAAATCCTATATGATTTAGCGCATTGACGCTGTTTTTCTTTTCACTGAGCCCTTATTACAGGGCCTGCACCTGTTTCAGTTCCTCAAAGGCCTTCTCGCACACAGCTTTCAGGTTCTCCGCCAGCCGGGGCAGGTGTTCCTGGTGTGCGGGCTCACCCGCGCTTTGCTCCGTAAGGAACACATGGCTCACTTCCTCTTTCACCCCCATATACGATAGTTGGGGCTTCAGCGAGTGGGCGGCCACCTTTACGGCATAATAGTCTTTGCCCGCTATGCCGGTAAAGATGTTATCCAGCAGCCGGGGCGCATTCTCCAGGAACATGCCTATGTACTTGTTCATCTTTTCGGTATTACCATTGGTGAACTGCTTCAGGAAATGCATGTCGGTCACCACATCGGGCAACGACTGGGCCGGCTTTACGGTTTCGCTGGCGGCGGAAACCGGCGGCGTTTTCTGTTCGCTCCCATTTTCGCTGCCCCCCTCCAGCACAGAGGCCATCTTCAGCAATAGTTCATCTGTTTTAAACGGCTTGGAAACGTAGGCATTCATCCCTTCTGCCAGGTATTCCCGCACATCTTCCTGCAGCACGTTGGCCGTCATGGCTATTATAGGCGTGCGGCTGGCAGGCTCCGGCAGCGTCTGGCGTATGGTTTTGGTAGCGGTCAGTCCATCCATCACCGGCATCTGTATGTCCATCAGCACCAGGTCGTAACTGCGCTGCTGCACCCGGGTAACGGCTTCCTGCCCGTTAACGGCTATATCCAGCGTTATGCCCGGCAGCAGCTCTTTCAGGGTATCCTCGGCCACCATCCGGTTAAATTCATTGTCTTCTACCAGCAGTAGCTGTACCTTGTTGAGGCGCGACAGTACGGTTTCGTCCAGCAGGCTCTCGCTGCGTTCTTCCACCTGCACTTCCGACTCTTCCATGGGCAGGGCTACGGAAAAAGTAGTGCCCTTTCCCAGCTCACTCGTAACCGATATCTGGCCATGCATCAGCGCTACCAACTGGCGGGAAATGGTGAGCCCCAGCCCCGTGCCGCCAAACTTACGCGCCACGTCAGTACCCGCCTGCGTAAAGCTTTCGAATATCTTATCAATGTAGTCGGATGAGATACCAATGCCGGTGTCTATCACGTCGAAGCGGAGCCAATAGCGTTTCTCTTCCTTCTTTTCTATACTCACCTTTACTTCTACATAACCCTTCTCTGTAAACTTAATGGAATTGCCGGTCAGGTTTACCAGCACCTGGTTAATGCGGGTTGGGTCTCCCACCATGCGGTTGGGTATGGCGGGGTCTATGGTGGTGCGCAGTTCTATATTCTTTTCTTCCGCTTTCAGCATCAGCATATCGCGCATGCTGCCTATCACTTCGCGCACGGAAAAATCCGTTTCTTCTATAATTATTTTGCCTGCCTCAATTTTCGATAAATCGAGAATATCGTTGATGATTACCAGCAGATTATCTGCCGACTGCTGGATAGCTTTCAGGTAGCGCATCTGGTCGGGCCGCGGCTCTTTGTCCACCAGCAGCCGGGTCATGCCCACTATGGCGTTCATAGGGGTGCGTATCTCGTGGCTCATATTGGCCATGAATTGTTGCTTCAGCTGGGCGGTTTTTTCCGCTACTTCCTTTTCCTTCTGCGCCAGCTCCAGTTCCTGCCGCGTTTGCAGGGTGCGGAGCTTATTGAACGTGGTTTGCTTGAAAATCTCTTCTTTCAGCCGCTCGTAGGTCTTCAGGTGATGGAAGGCCTGGGGTATGTTGCCCATTTTATCATACAGGCCGGAAAGTGTTTCGTGTATGCTCATGACATCGTGCATGCGGCTATACTGTTCGGCCATTTCCAACGCCTCTGTTATCTGTTCCTGTGCCAGGCGATAATTGCCTTCGCCCAGGTGTATGCGGCCTATGTAGTAATGGCAGGTTATCTGTCCCTCCACATAGTTGATGGCCAGCGATTGCTCCAGGGCCTTTTGCAGGCAACTGCGGGCTTCCTCGTAGCGGTGCATTTTATAGTACACCTTCCCTATTCCGCTAATGGCCATTACATGCATCACGGAGTCGGGGTCTTCGTTCAGGTTGGCCTCAAAGTAACCGAGCGCCTCGTTTAGCTGCTCTTGTTTAAAATAGATGTTGCCTAATATATGGTTGAGGGCCGACAGTCGGTAGCGGTCGTTCACCTTCTCAAAAATGGGCAGGCAACGCAGGGCGAAACTTAGTGCGTTGTCGTAATCGTTCAGGTCGTAAAGCAGGTACGCGATGCTGGCCAGGTTCACGGACTGCGCCACCTCATCGCCCAGGCGCTCGTTGATGGCCAGGGCCTTCTCAAAATAATTTACCGCCGTGCTCAGCTCTCCTTTATCGCGATATATATAGCCAAAGTTGTTGTAGACCCTCGCCTCCAGCGGTTTGTTCTTAGACTTTACCGCTATCACATTTGCCTGCTGCAATATATCGAGCCCCAGGTCGTAGTTGCCTTGTGTCCAGTAGCACCACCCTTTCAGGTTCATACCCCTGCCCATGCCCAGTTGGTATCCTTCGTTCTCTGAGCGGCGCATTATCTCATCGGCCAGTTCCGAGGCTCCCTCCACATCATGATTACGCATTTCCAGCGCCATCTCTACCAGTGTATCTATCTTGTCGCGCTCATCGGTGAGGGTATCGTATTTGGCCTTCAGCTCTTTGTAGTGGTTTGTTTCCATCAATGTGTTGTTGGTAGAATAAAGTTAATCAGCCGCGCCCGTTAAGCAAGGGACAAGTATTAAGATTATAAATGACAGCCATCAGCGGTAGTGAGGGGGAAGTTGCTTTTTTTAGGGGTGTTGGCAGCCGGAACAAGGTGCAATAAAAACGCCCCCTGGGTGCAGGGGGCGATGTATATCTGTCAGATAACTGTTCTTAGTTGTTTGCCTGGCGGGTATATTCCTCGTGGCCTTTGTCCTCGTAGCTGGTATACACAGCGCACCAGTGCCCGATATAAGCCAAGCCCCATGCGGCAGTAGTCCATGCCGGCCAAGGATAAGCCCAACCCGAAGTGCCATCATCGTACAGCATCCAAGACGCCGCGGTGGCGATGGCAAATACTACCAAATGAATTAAAAGGTTCCTCTTTTGAGCGCCGGTTGGTTTTATCTTTCTAGGCATCGTACTTCTTTAATTTGGGCAAAGATAATCAGCGAAAACGATAAAATGAAATAGCTTTTTACAGCATCATATAGAGGCTCAAATCATATTTACGGAGCAGCTCCCCGTCATTCTCAGCTGCCCGCGCCTCCACTTCAAAGCGGTTGGCGTAGTAGCCATTCCGCCGCCACTCAGCGAAATACTGGCGTATGAACCGTACTAATCCCCGTTCAAACTGCTCTACGTGCTTTAGCTCGTGCAGCAGCCATCGCCGGTTTTTGACAAACTCCTGGGCGGTGGCATTGTACAGGTATATGGTGCGGCCTATCACAATCGCCATCCGCTGGAAGCCCATGCGCTTCGCCACCATCTTCGCGAACCGGGAATTCTGCCGTATGAATATCTTCTTCATTATACCTTGTGAACGTGCAACTTACGTACCATATTGCCTAAAAAAGCCCCCGCACTGCGGGGGCTCTGCATATTTTTACCGTTGCATTACGCTTTCGATTTCGCCATCTTCCCTGTTAGGGCCCTTTGCAGCAGGAAGTACCCGCCAAACAGCAGGGTGCTGCCCAGCAGATCGCCCAGCAGTGAGTTGCGGAAAAACGGCAAAGCATCTTTATACGTCTTTACAAACGCTGACGCACTGTAACCGTTCCAGCCCTGCGCGAAGTAACCTAAGTTGGACACCAGGAAGAACACCACCGAAGCCGCAAGTGTACCGCCCAATATGTTCAGCGCATTGGCTTTCTTTACCAAGAAGCCCAGCGAGGTAGCGCCTACCAGGGCTACGTAAGTGAATATTTGCGAAATACCGTAGAAACCCTGCTCCCTGGTGAACAGCGCGAAACAAATATCGGCGAGCAACTGGCCCATTACAGGCAGCAAAAACGCATATTTCTTATCCTTAATGACAGTAGCGGCAAAAAAGCCGAGCGCCGCCATAGGGACAAAGTTGAACATCTTCATTTCGTGGTTCACCACGCGGGCGGCAGCCATCATCAGTATCAGGCCACCGGCTATCAGTATATTAGTATAATTCTTCTTCATTAGTGGAAACTATTGCTGCAAAAATAAACCCTTATCCCGCAAAACCAAAAACAGTATTATTCTATTCTGCCTTATCCCGCCAGATGGCTTGCCGGCCGGGCTGCCCTGTATTGTGCCCGATTGTTTACTTTTGCGCCCTATGGCAAAATTCTTCCTGAGGAAAAAAGTAGGAGACCGGGTGGCCAACGGCCATCCGTGGATATTTGGCAACGAGCTGGGCGATACCGACGGCACGGCCGAACCGGGCGATATTGTAGAGGTTTACTCCTATAATGGTTCCTTTATAGGCAAAGGATATTATAACCCGGCCTCGCAGATAACTATCCGGCTGGTGACCCGAGACAAAGCCGAAACGGTAGATGCCGACTTCTTCCACCGCCGTATACAGGAAGCGTGGGACTACCGGCGCCAGATAGGCTATGTGGAGAATTGCCGGCTAATATTTGGCGAAGCAGACAGCCTGCCGGCCCTTATCATTGATAAATTCAACGACTACCTGGTGATACAGACCCTGGCGCTGGGGATAGACAAGTGGAAGCCAGCGATAGTAGACGCACTGAAAAAAATCTTCCGCCCCAAAGGTATTTACGAGCGCAACGACGTACCCGTGCGCGAACTGGAAGGACTGGCCCAACAGAAAGGCTTCCTGACGGAGCCGTTTGATACCAACATCATCATTAACGAAAACGGCCTGAAATTTCACGTTGATATCGTGAACGGGCAAAAGACCGGCTACTTCCTGGACCAGCAGGACAACCGGCGTGCGATACAACATATAGTGCAGGGCGCGGATGTGCTGGAAGGCTTTTGCTATACAGGCACTTTCTCTATGCACGCCGCACACTACGGCGCAAAGAGCGTACTGGGACTGGACATATCGGAAACAGCAGTGAACACGGCCCGGCGCAACGCCGAACTGAACAACTTCCAGGATATTTGCCGGTTTGAAGCGGTGAACGCCTTTGACGTGCTGAAACAATGGGTAAAAGATGGACGGCGCTATGATGTGGTAATGCTGGACCCACCCGCCTTTACCAAGAGCCGGGAGAACATACAGAAAGCGATAACGGGATATAAAGAAATAAACCTGCGCGGAATGCGCCTGACCAAGCCGGGTGGCTTCCTGGTGACCGCTTCGTGTACCAACCTGGTGCCGCCCGACCTGTTCCTGAAAACCATAGACATGGCCGCTAAAGACGCCCGCAGAAAGCTGCGCCAGGTGACCTGGCAGACCCAAGCCTCCGATCACCCGATTGTGTGGCATATACCATCTACCCAGTACCTGAAGTTCTTAATCGTGCAGGTCATCTAAACCGGCACTCAACTGATTTTCCGGATTCACCCGGGCTGATAGAATAATTAAGGAAGGGACTTGGCAAAAGCTAAGTCCCTTTCTTATTGTCAACATCTTTCAGCCCCGGCTAGTTTGTTTAATTAGCAACATCCTGGTTCAGCAGCGCTATCAGCTTAGCGTCGCGCTTGTACACGTCATCGGCCAGGCGGATATGGGCGCTGTCCCTGTCTTCGAACGCGGTGAGGTACACCAGGTGTACGGGTATCTTGTTCTTCAATATCTCCCAACTGGTGCGATGTGTTTTTATCATTTTCTCCAGCTTCTCGGCGTTAAAATCCTTCTTCTCTATTTCGGCCAGTATATAGATGGCCATCTCCTTCGGCTTTTCCACACGCACGCAGCCGGAACTCTTGGCGCGGTAGCGGCCCGGGAAGTCTTCGCGGTGCGGGGTATCGTGCAGGTAAATATCCCACTTGTTGGGCAGGTTAAACTTTACATAGCCCAGTGCGTTGTGGTCTCCCGGCGGCTGGCGGTACGAGAAATTCTTGTAGTTGGACAACGTAATGGAATTACCATCCACCCGGTTGCCCTTCCGGTCGAAGGCCTGCAGCCCCTTTTTGCGGAGGTACGCCTCCCCGCTTTTGCCGATACCGGGAGCCACATCCTTTTTAAGGATGGTAGGCGGTACGCCCCAGGGTGGATTTATCACCACATTGGCCATATCGGCATTAAAGGAGGGTGTCTGGCGGGAGGGTTTCCCCACTACCGTCTTCATGTGCATCACTTCCTTACCATCTTGCCGGAAGAACAATTCCGCCAGTGGAATATCAACCATTATATAGCGGCCGGGCATTTGGCGGGTGAGCCAGCGCACCCGTTCCAGGTTGGCACGCAGTATATCGGTCACCTCCACCGGGTCGCGGTACAGCTTTTTCAGTGTGCTGGTATCCAGCTTACCGGTGGGCTTTACGTGTGCATAGTCCTGGTAGGCGGCTACTAATTGGGCCGTAGCGTCCATAGAGTCGGCAGGATCCACCTGTACCCAGGGCAATGTCTGCTTAATTGCCACGGTAAGCGCCACCTGCTGCGCGGAGTCCAGCGCCCTGGTATTCTTCACCTCCCGCAATACGGATAAAGCCACCAGCAAAACGCTGTCCTTCTGCAAGGCGGTGTAGCGGCGGCATTCCTCGCGCAGCAACGCATACGTGGGCAGCCTGCTGCGGAAGGTATCCAGTCCCGGGTACTTATCGTTCAGGCCCAGTTCATTACCCAGCAGTATATGCGCCGACCACGTGGAATCGTTGCTGTTGTACCAGAGCGAGTCGGCCTTTCTTATTTTTACCGTACCTACCAGTAAGTCTTTGGCAACGGCCAGGTAGGTATGCGTCATAGCAGTATCGAAAGCCAGCAATACTCCCAGCCCGGCATCTTTCGCTTTGCGCAGGGCGGCGAGCCTGGTTTTGAGCGATGAAACCGCATAGCGTTCCGGGGCTATGCCATCGGCATATACGTCTTCCAGCTCTGCGAGGAATTCGTCAGCCGCTTTCGAGATGCCGTTACCGTTCATCCATACCGGTGCATAACCAGTAACCTGGTACACATAACTTACATTGTTGGAAACATCGCCAATCTTGCCGGCGGCCACGCTATCGGCCGGCTTCAGCAACGTACGCAGCGTATCGCCAAACTGAGTGACATCTATGTAGTCGGCCGACTCAAATTGCTTCTTAGACCCAGCTTTTACTTTAGGGTTGCGGCACGATTCAGACAACATAAGGGCAAACAGGCCCGCAAGCACCAGGGCGCTTACCCGTTTCACTCCACTACCACCATCATTCGCATTCATATATAGGCTCCAGCTATTAATAACTATAAAACAAAAACTATTCCTAATCCACTCCCAGCTCCTTCATAGGGTCCCAAAACAGCGTGGCGAAATCCACTACCTTATCTTCCTTTACCTGTACCCCTTCCTTCGCCAGCAACTGTTCCATTTTCTCCGGTGTATCAAAGTGGTGTTTGCCGGTGAGCATACCATTCCGGTTCACCACCCGGTGCGCGGGCACTTTGGGCTTTACAGTGTGGCACAGGTTCATGGCATAGCCCACTACCCGGGCGCCCGATGCCGTACCCACCGCCTTTGCCACAGCCCCATAACTAGTGACCCGCCCGCGGGGTATAGCCCGAACGATGTGGTATATAACATCGTAGATGTGCTCCTTATTGTGTGCTGTTTTCTTCATCGCGGCGCTGGCGCAGCAGCTGTGTTTTCCGTGGTTCTTTTACCTGCTCATACTCGTAGGGGCAGTTGAGGCAGCCACTGCCACAGCAGTATCCCCGCCTGCGCAGGAAACCCGCTGTAAACACCAGCCTGCCATCAGGCAATATATAATAATCTTCAGTCTCTTTCAACCGGGCGCGCGTTTTTCTTATACCGTTCGGGCAGCACTATCTCTGTATCGGGCAGCTGGAAGGCTATGTAATAAATGGTGCGCCCTTCGGCCAGGTGCATCTTCTCATAAAATGTCTGTATGGCCAGCGGCCCGGTAGCTTTACCCTGCCCGTATATATCTACTATGTCTTCTTTTATCGTGCAGTTCTGCTCGGCTATCACCTCTTTGGTAAAGTCATAGAGCTCGCGCGAGTCCGTCTTCAGGTTGATGATGGAGCCGGGCTTCAGTATCTGCTGGTACAGGTGCAGGAAACGGGCATGGGTCAGGCGGTTCTTGGCCCGGGAATCGCGCAGGAAGGGGTCGGGGAAAATAATCCAGATTTCCGATACCTCACCGGGCGCAAAATGCTCGGTGATGTGCCCTATCTGCGTACGCAGGAAGCGCACATTGGGAAGCGGTTCGTTCAGCGCTATTTTGGCCCCCGCATATATGCGGTTGCCTTTTATGTCCACACCTATATAGTTGCGGCCGGCGTGCTCGCGCCCCAGCCCTACGCTGTACTCCCCCTTTCCACAGGCCAGCTCCAGCGTTACCGGGTTATTGTTCTCAAATACCTCGTTCCAGCGGCCTTTTACATCCTTAGGCTCCTGCAGTACATTAGGGAACGTACCGATGGCGTTGAAACGTATTAGTTTTTTATGCCCCATAGCGCCGCAAAGATAGCAGATATATGAGCCGGAACCGGAAAAAAATTTACACGGCGGTGCCCTATTTATCAAGGGTTAACCCGGGGGCAGCTCCAGAAAATTACCGCCCGTTGCAGCAACGGCTCAATTTTTATGGTATATTTATCTCATTAAACAACTCATCTTATGATAAGGACAACTTTTATCTTGCTCTTAACGCTGCTGTTTAGCTTCAACTCAGCTTCAGCCGGCGACTGCTGCTCTTCAAAAGCAAGGAAATGCAGCACCAAAAAATACGAATGCGCGCACCGGGACCACCACCGTGGCGAGGGCATTGATGGCTCTGACATCTACGACGATTGGGAAATGGACAAAGACCACAGCAACTGCTGCACTACCTGGTACGACAACTGCAGCCACAACTGCAACTACTGCCCTCCTGCCAAGACAGGTGATTGCGGTAACAACAAAGCTACCTGCTGCGAGAAGAAAGCGGTAAAGAAATGCAGCCGCGCTAAAAAGTGCTGCTAGTGGATATGTAACAAACGATTTAATCAGACAGAGCGGGCTTCGTGCCCGCTTTTCTGATTTTAAGAAAGGGGGGCAACACAATTTCTTAACAAGGGCTTTACATTACCGTCATACCGGGTCGCCAATTTGCAGCCAGATACTGTATGCATATGATTCGCCGGTTCTTATTTTTCTCCCTACTCTGCTCTACACTCTTCCAGGCCTGCCGCAAAACTGCGCCCCACAGCATTCAATGCCTGGCCTTTGCCTCCTACACCGATACGGAACAGCCTATTGCGGTGGAGGAAACCTACGGTAACTGGGAAGGCCATACGGGCACTCTGATAGCGGAAGGAACCGACCACGAGCAACTCAAACTCTACCTGCCCGGCATATACGACACCGGAACCCGTACACTAAACGCCACAAACATTTCTTTCTCCGACGGGCTGGATTTTGAGTCGACCCAGGTGAGCGCGGGGCAGGTTACCATTACCTCGGTAAGCGAGGAAATGCTGGAAGGCACCTTCCGGGCAACGCTGCTGGACCATGTGAATGGCAGGGAATCGCGCAGGCTGGAAGGCAGTTTCCGGCTTCAAAAGCAGTAAAAAACTGCCGGTTAGCAGCGCCCCGAAAAATTCATAAAAAATTTTCCTAACTTATTTTGGATTGATTAATATTTCACCCTATCTTCGGTTCTTTATTAATTTTTTATTCTTTTTACAATGCAAGAAGGTACAGTAAAATTCTTCAATGAGACTAAAGGTTTTGGTTTCATTAAGCCGAACGACGGCGGCCCGGACATCTTTGTTCACATCACCGGCCTTAACGGAGGCAGGATCAATGAAGGTGACAAAGTAACTTATGAAGTTCAAAATGGTAAAAAAGGATTGAACGCGGTTAACGTACAAGTTATCTAAGTTCTTGGTTATATCATTTTTACAAAAGCCCCGCTTTTCAGCGGGGCTTTTTTGTGCCTGGTAGCCAGCGCGGCGTTCTAACTAGTTTACCGGTTCAGGGGTTACCTTAGGCGGCAGTGTGTCGTTCTTTTTGTCCTTCACTTTCCGTTTCACCTTCACTCCGTTCTCATCTTCTATTTTTACCTTCCCTTTTTCGCGGCGCTCATTGTCTTTCACTTTCACTTTTGCTGAATCTACCTTTACCTTCTGCGTATTCTGTTCCTGCGCGTAGCCTGTGGCCATAAAGCCCATCAATGCCGCTAAAATCATTAGTTTTTTCATAGTGTTGTTCGTTTAGGTTCCTGGCTGAAGGGTAAAAACATTGTGCCGCCCCGCGTGCAGGGCATCGCTGGAAATTATTGCCGGCGACACATAGCATATATATATGTATTGATTTTTATTTCTATCTTTAAGAAGAATTTTCACCTCCTAAAAATTTTACACATGAGAAAAGGCATTACACTCCTGCTTATTTCCCTGCTTTTTGCTTCCTCCCATTTTGCCAACACCAACAATGTTTACAAAATACACGGCACCCAAATGTGGATGCAAACAGTAGTGACCGACAAGCTCACCAACGCCCACATAGAGATAACACCGAAAGGACTCTATGCACAGGTAGAAATGACCTTTGTAATGGAAGGGAATAACCTATCAGGCCTTATAGCCCCATTCTGGAACCTGCAGGGCGTGCTAAGCTTTGAGCTTCCTCCCAACAGCTATATCTATGACTCGTGGCTGTGGTACGACGACAGCACGATACTAAAAGCCTACATCATAGACCGCAGCAAGGCGCAGGAGGTGTATTACGGCATTGTATTCCGTAACTGTGACCCATCCCTATTGGAAAAGACCGGTGACAATACCTATCAACTACACGTATTCCCGCTGCGGCCCGATTTTCCCCGGAAGGTGAAAATAACCTACTGCACCCAGATGACCTACAGAGACAATGAAGCGTTCGTAACGCTGCCAACCGACTTGTTCTGCGCCTCCGACGTGAAGCCATCGCTTAACGTAACGGTAAACAAAACGGCGGAATATGGAGCACCTACCCTACTGGAAGCAGACTATAACAATATGCTGACGCAAACCGACGCACAAGCCGATGAACTGACCATAACGCCCGATAAGTACTCCATTACACGCGAGCTCAACCTTCGGTATACTACCACCCATACCAGCCAACTCAACTACCATCCGCTAAACAGCAACAAGGGAATTTATGAAGTGCTCTTACCGGCAGAAAATACCGAAGGCCCCAAGCACTTTGTGTTCGCGCTGGAAACAGTAAATAACGCCCACAGCCATGGCTCCATAGGCGAAATGAAAAAGGCTATCCGTACCTTCCTGCTGACCGACTGCCGCCCTATAGACAGCTTCAACATCTACTATATTGATGGCGGGATACATCAATCTTTTACCGGCTGGGGCCCTGCCGACAATGCCACCGTGCTGGCCGCACTGGATGCCATACCGGAAAGTGTGACAAATGCCGACAGCCTGCTGGTACCGATGCTGATAGCCTCTTATCAGCACTGCCAACAGAAACCGCAACAGGAAGTTCAGTACGTGCTGATGAGCAGTACCTCTAACTTCTCCACCACCGTAACCTCTAACAGTGTGGTGCAGCAACTGACAGCAGGTGTCGGCAGCCTATCGCACCGGTTCAATGCGATATCCTTCTACTCCAAACCCTACATCACTACACTTACACAGAATACCGGCGGAAGAAAAAGCGAATTAAAAGGCGTGCACTTTAACGAGTGGGGCCTGCACAACACTTATGACATATCTCCTAAATCGGACCTGAAAAGATTGCTGTATGACCTCTATGAGAGCGCAGCTTATACCGAGCTTACCTTGCCGGTTACGTTCTCGCTGGTGACCCAGCGCGAAATACTGAACCCGAAAAGGCAATACCACCCAGGACTGCCTTATATGGAGTCGGGCGTGTATTACGGGCAACTGACGGGTAATGATGTGACGCTTGAATATGCCGGCACCAATAGTGTAGTGAGCCGTAGCGAAACCATCCCTAACACAGCAGCCGGTGACAGCCTGCTCACTAAGGGATGGATCTATAGCTACATCACCAAACTGGATGAACTAAACCCACAAATGCACCAGGCGCAGATACGCGACTCCAGCATCAACAACCGCGTGCTGTGTAAGCTCACCGCATTCCTGGCACTGGAGCCGCAGGATACTATGCTGCTGACCGGCAACCCCAACTGGTGGTCGTGGCCGCTGCAGCTGAGCGCCAGCAATATCACAGCCGAAAACAGTATCGCCGCTTATCCCAATCCGTTCCGGCAAGCAATCACTTTTGAAAGCGCCGAGATAATTGAAGAGGTGGTCATCTGCGACATTACCGGGAAAACGATCTTCGCCTCCAGGACAGCGACCAAGCGCTTCGTTTTTGACGGAGGTGGTGAGGATAACTCTGAGCTCAGCCCCGGCCTCTACCTGGTACGCGTGAAGAGCGGAGGAAAGGAACACTACTTCAAAATAAACAAACTGTAAAGCGCCAGACAACCTACCACAAGAAGGGCTGCCCCAACGGGTGGCCCTTCCTTCTTATGCTGTGTTGCCGCTGCTAAAAAACCTGGATACACGGATGAGCTTAGTGCAGCGTACGTACCGTATTTTTGAAAGATGAGACTGGAAGTAGGAGATAAGATAGACCTTTTCAGAGGCGGAGAGCTTCAACTAATCTTAACCGTGCAAGAGGTAAACGACAACACCGTGAAAGCCGTTGCGCGCAATGGCTATGTGTCGCGCTTCAGAAGGGTGTACAAGGGGACCACTATTAAGAACGCAGACCCAATGGCGGATAATGGTTACCTGCATACCGGGCAGGCACCGGAACACTTACCATCGGAGCAGAGCAAGGAACGATACTTTCAACGATTGAGGGAACTGGGGGGATAGTGTGTGTGTGTACTTGATTCGGGGATTCTGAGTGGGCAATGTTAACCTCCCCCGTTGTCAAAAAGACCTTCGGCTTTTTGACAACGGCCCCTCCTAAAAACAGGAAGGGAGTTGTGGTAGCTGGTTGGACTGCTTCGTGCCTCGCAGTGACAACGGTTGGGGTAATGGGGGGCTTCTGATTGGTAACTGGTTGGGCTGCTTCGTGCCTCGCAGTGACAACGGTTGTGGGTGATTGAGGGCTTCTGATTGGTAGCTGGTTGGGCTGCTTCGTGCCTCGCAGTGACAACGGTTGGGGCGATTGGGGGGCTTCTGATTGATAGCTGTCAACCACCCTCATTTTTAAAAAAGATCGCGGCGGTCAGGCAGAAGGGGAATCTGATGTGTCTATGTTATTAGCTGGGGCGAGCGGGACATCCCCCTACTCCCTTCGCTCACGCACCAAGCTTCACGCAAGCGGGAATTTCTTAGTGGGCGCCAGGCAGAAAGAATAGTTTCAAATGACCATTTTTTCCGGATTTTTTTGCAGAATGCAGTACTGGAAAGGGTTTCAGGATTTCAAAAGTAAATTTAGCTACGTGAAAAGTAAATTTTACTACCAGCAAAGGTGCATTTTAGGTTATGAAAAGTAAATTTTACTACCAGAAAAGTAAGTTGCTACCAGAAAGGTAAATTCAGAAAGCGGGAAGGGTTTTAGCGTTTGTAAGAACTGGTTGTGTGCACTTGCCGTGCAGAAGTAAAATTACGAACCGGATGTGGGTGAGGCAAAATAAGATATACACATTGATGGGCGTGTACGCTGTCACTGCGAGGCACGAAGCAGTCTAACCAGAGGCTGAGCAGATTATGCTATGCGAAATGACAGCTTAAATCCTGCCAGTTGTAGTTGATGCTTTCTATTAGTTGTTCTTTGGCTTTTCGACTACCTGCTTTAACTCTCTTTTCTTCTGCTATTGCATCTGCTATGTTTTCGAAGTTGCGATAGTACACTAGTACACAACAACCGTATTTTGCCGTGAAGCTGTTTGGGTGAACTTTATTTTGATGCTTCCAGAGCCTGGTTACGATGTCGGAAGTGACGCCGGTGTATAGTACTTTTCTGCCGGGTGTTGCAAGTATGTAGACCGTTCCTCCTTTTCTCCGCAGGCTCATGTTTCGAAGGTAGGGCACGGTTTGGGATTGTGTGTTTTTTTGTGGATATGTTGTTGGGGTGCCAGTGGACTGGTTCCTGCGCGGAGCATCTGATTGGTAGCTGTCAACCTCCCCGTTGTGGTAGCTGGTTGGACTGCTTCGTGCCTCGCAGTGACAACAGTTGGGGTAATGGGGGGCTTCTGATTGGTAGCTGGTTGGGCTGCTTCGTGCCTCGCAGTGACAACGGTTGGGGCGATTGAGGGCGTCTGAGTGGTAGCTGGTTGGGCTGCTTCGTGCCTCGCAGTGACAACGG
>JAEUVZ010000060.1 GCA_016786665.1 Flavipsychrobacter sp. | reverse complement strand
TCGATGTCGGTTCGTCACATCCTGGGGCTGGAGAAGGTCCCAAGGGTTGGGCTGTTCGCCCATTAAAGTGGCACGTGAACTGGGTTCAGAACGTCGCAAGACAGTTCGGTCTCTATCTGTGGTGGGCGTTAGTAAATTGCGGGGACATGCTCTTAGTACGAGAGGACCGGAGCGTATGTGCCGCTGGTGTATCGGTTGTGCCGCCAGGTGCAGTGCCGAGTAGCTATGCACAGACAGGATAAGCGCTGAAAGCATCTAAGCGCGAAACCTTCCTCAAGATGAGTTTACTTTTAAGGGTCGTCAAAGACTATGACGTTGATAGGCTACAGGTGTAAAGGTGGTAACATCAAAGCCGAGTAGTACTAATTGCCCGTAAGCTTTAACTTTATTTTGAACTTACCAATACGTTTTAAAATTGCTTTTCCCTTTATGTCTATGTTATTAGTCCTAGTAAGTAGATAGTATAGAGTAGATAGTACATAGCTGGTATGTCCGGCGAAGGAACTAACTACTAAGTACTAACAACTATCTACTGAAACAGGCAACCGTCTTATGGTGGTATTGCCGAGGGTGTTCACCTCTTCCCATTCCGAACAGAGAAGTTAAGCCCCTCATGGCCGATGGTACTGGTATCATTCCGGGAGAGTAGGTAGCTGCCATATTCATTTACAAACGCCTCACACTTGTGTGAGGCGTTTTTTTTATGCCCGTATTTATAGTGTAGCCACTATACCCAGCTTTGAAGCGGATGGATAAGTAGAAGTGGCGTGTTTGTTTATATACTTGTGTTATGAAGCGATTTTGTGTTCTTATTTATTTGATGTTCCCATTACATTGCTTGGCGCAGGTTACTGTCAAAGAGTTAAAGGAGGAACATCCACGAAACAAAGGTTCTTATTATTCTTTCCCCAGGATCATTTTGGAGAATAGATCAGTTGCCGGAGGAATCAATCATGATTTGATCCGTGACTTTCTGGATATTGAGCCCACGAAAGTGAAGAAAAGCATCTTTGAAAATGTATGGGGCGACAAGGATAATATCTCTCGCTTGGAAGGTATTGAATATAAAGTGATTCTCAATTCACCACGGCTTTTGTGTCTGTCATTGTCGGCTGATGGTTGTGGCGCTTACTGCGAGTATTTCACAAATTACTACAGCTATGATTTGAAGACAGGTATTCGCATTAAGCTGGCAGATATCCTTACCAGTGACGGCCAAAAGTTTGTACTCGATTCAATGAAGGCAGGGAAGAATGCTGAAATAACAAATCATATAGCACTCATAAGGGATAGCCTGAAGTCTGAAAGGAT
This sequence comes from Flavipsychrobacter sp., assembly GCA_016786665.1. Lineage (GTDB taxonomy): Bacteria > Bacteroidota > Bacteroidia > Chitinophagales > Chitinophagaceae > MKUN01. The sequence continues at coordinate 23,626 of JAEUVZ010000060.1, read as the reverse complement.
TCTCAGCAACGCTGAAGACAAAGAATGGTTTGAGCAGGCCCAGGAAATGTACGACTACTGTCTCCAAAACAGCCGGGAGTACGAACCTCAACTCGAATACATGAAATTCTACATCACTGAAGATGAGCTGCATGTTATTTCGGAAAGATGTTCATCTCATGCTTTGCGGGCTGTAGACGAGCTCGATGAATTCAGATTTGTTTTCGAATGGAAAAGAATGGAACGCTTCTTCACGCCGGAGTTTCGAAGAATACTAACCCACTAATACTTCTTCTTCCTGAAATCCCCACGCTTCCATGCCTGGAAGAACTCTCCCCAGGCTATAGGGTCAAATATTTTCATGTTCGGCATTTGGCCGTAGTAGATGGATTTCTGAAACTGCTGCTGCTGATACATAGCCTGGCTTTCCCGTCCATCCTTGGGCAGCGTCATGGCCAGGGCGCGCAGCGTAAACAGGTCCGTATTTTTCCGGGCTATTTCATACTGGTCGTCAGGTATCATATTGTTGCGGAAGGCGTAGTCAAATTGCTCCCGCGTCATAAAAGGCCGGATGATCGTTTCAGGCAGGTAGAATGTATCCTGCACCATCAGTTGTATCAGCGAGAAGTATTGGCCCTCCAGCACGCGCGGCACCACATATTCCTTCTGTCTGAAACCCAGCGCGTTAAACTGAAGCGTATCACCTTTAAAACAGACGATGGAAAAAACGCCTAATTGAGAAGATTCCACCCCGCGGTTTTTATTTTTTACCAGCACTACCGCATTCGATACACCCCTGAGGCTGTCCGCTGTCATTATCACGCCGTTTATCTGCACTATCCTTTCGTCCACCAGTTGTGCGCGGCTGGAGAGCGATAGTAGTAGCAGGATAAGGATGTTCAGGCAACGGCTTGGCATATGGTAAAGTTACACTCTTCTATGGTTCTTTTGCACTATCAAAATTAGCAATGAATGCATCAGCGCAAATGCATTTATTTATGTACAAAGAACGGCAGTATCACGTATTTTTGCAGCGCGGTACAGCACTTTAACAAAGGTTTATATGATAACGAAAGAGGCGGTAATTAATGCGCTGAGCAACGTTCAGGAACCCGACCTGGGGAAGGATCTCGTGACTCTGAATATGGTCAGGGATGTGGAGATAGACGGCAAGAAGGTTTCGTTTACCGTGGTGCTCACCACACCGGCATGTCCGCTGAAAGAAATGATTGAACGCGCCTGTGTAAATGCGATACAATTGCTGGTAGATAAAGAAGCGGAGGTATCGGTGCATATGACGGCGAATGTAAACTCCAACAGGAAAGATAATAAGTCCATTCTGCCCGGCGTAAAGAACATAATAGTAGTAGCATCAGGAAAAGGAGGCGTGGGTAAATCTACGGTAGCGGTAAACCTGGCCCTGGGCCTGGCCCATGAGGGCGCATCGGTAGGCCTGCTCGATGCAGATATATATGGACCCTCTGTGCCCATAATGCTGGGCATTCGCGATGAGCGCCCTAAGATGATGGAAGTGGAAGGCAAGGGCATGATAGTACCCATGGAGCGCTACGGAATAAAGGCCATGTCCATTGGCTTGCTGATAGATGAAAAGCAGGCGGTAATGTGGCGCGGACCGATGGCAACATCGGCGCTCAAGCAGTTTATTACCGATGTATACTGGGGGGAACTGGATTACCTCGTTATCGACCTGCCACCGGGTACGGGCGATGTGCACCTTACATTGGTACAAACCATTCCTATTACGGGAGCGGTGGTAGTATCTACCCCGCAGCCCGTAGCGGCTGCCGATGCCCGCAAGGCTATTATGATGTTCAAGCAACAGAATATCAACGTGCCTATCCTGGGGGTTATAGAGAACATGGCTTACTTCACCCCGGCGGAGTTGCCCGGTAGTAAGTACTACCTGTTCGGAAAGGGCGGTGCCCGGAAGATGGCCGAGCAGTTTGAACTGCCTTTCCTTGCCGAGATACCGCTGGTACAGAGTGTAAGAGAAGGAGGCGATAGCGGTATACCCGCCGTAGTGAACGATGAGCCGGTTTCAAAAGCGGCCTTCGTAGAGCTGGCCCAGAAAGTAGCCCAAAGCGTAGCCATCAGGAATGCCAACCTGGAACCAACCAAGGTCTTACAAGTGGGCTAGCCCAGGCAATTATATCTTTATCAATGTGATTTTAAGCCCTTCGCAAGAGGGGCTTTATTAATAAGCTGAAGAGTACTACCAGCAGTGCGCCCACCACATTCAGCCACAGGAACGATACAACATTGGCCAGGTATATCGCTATCACACATACCTCCGTGGCTGCGGCGGCTATAAATACGGAGGTACCATCTATCCGTTTCAGGTAAAAGGCTACCAGGAAGATGCCCAGTATAGTACCATAGAAGAGCGAGCCCAGCACATTCACCGCTTCTATCAACGAACCCAGTTGTGCGGCGAACATCGCTACACCTATGCAGAATAGTCCCCACAGAAGGGTGTGCATACGGCCCAGCCACAATTGCTTTTTATCGCTGGGTGGCTCCTTCCTGCCCAATAGCTGTATGTCCATCATAGAGGAAGACGCCAGCGAATTTAATGCGGCTGATATAGAGCCCCAGGAGGCGAGGATAATGACCGCCAGCAGGAGCCCTATCAGGCCGGTAGGCAGGTTGTTGATAACAAAGTGCAGGAAGATATAGTTAGAGTCGTCCTTATCGCCACCAAATCGCTGATGGATTTTGTTATGTACACTGTCCCGGAGTATATCGATTTTGCCCAGGGTACTTTGCAGCTCTTTCACTTCAGGAGCTATCTCGGCGGTGAATTGGTTCTTCCGCAATATGGTGATAGTATTCACCGACTGCTGTTTTTGCTCCTGCAGTTTCGTGTACGCGGTAGCGACACTATCCGCATACCGCGCGTCCGATTTTTGCAGTTTGCTGTAAGCGGTACTGTTAAAGTTCAAAGGGGCCGACTGGAAGCTGTAGAACGAGAACAACAGAGCGCCTCTCAGTAGTCTCGCGAATTGCATCGGTATTTTCACGATTCCGTTCATCAGCAGTCCCAGCTTGCTTTCACGGTCGTCTTTGCCCGTCAGGTAGCGGCCCACCTGGCTCTGGTCGGTACCAAAGTAAGAAAGCGCCAGGAAGAAGCCCCCAATGATTCCGCTCCAGATATTATACTTATCCTGCCAGTTGAAGTCGGTAGTGATTACGTTGAGCTTGCCCGATTTGCCCGCGATGAACAGCGCGTCTGCAAGGCCCACGCCTGTCGGCATGCGCTGCACCACCAGGTAGCCGGCTATGCCCATAGATGCCAGTATAATGAGGAACTGTAGTTTTTGCGTATGCGCTACGGCCTTCGCCCCGCCCGTAAAGGTGTATATCAGCAGCAGCCCCCCGGTTACGATATTGGCCAGGTATATGTTCCACCCGAATATGGAGGAGATGATAATGGCCGGCGCATAGATGCTGATACCGGTAGAAAGCCCTCTCGACAGCAGGAACAGGACGGAGGTGAGCAGGCGGGTTCTCCGGTCAAAGCGCTGCTCCAGGTATTCGTAGGCGGTGTACACATTCAGCCTTCGGAAGATAGGGATGAATGTTACCGATATCACCACCATCGCTATCGGCAGCCCAAAGTAATACTGCACAAAGCGCATCCCGTCGGTATAAGCCTGCCCCGGTGCGGATAGAAATGTAATGGCGCTGGCTTGGGTAGCCATTACACCCAGCAGCACTACATACCAGGGCATCTGCCTGTCGGCCAGCAGGTACGAGTTTACTCCGTCCTGCTTACGGCCCTTATAGACGCCGTAAATGATAATGCCCAGCAAGGTGGCAAATAATATCAGCCAGTCGGGTGTACTCATTGCCAGTATTGTGTAAACAAGTGATAGAATACTATTTGCAATAGCAGAAATATAATTACTGCACAATAGAGTGCTCTCCAGTTGGTGCCAGTCTGCTTCAGTCTATTCACTACTGCGTTCGCATTTTGTCGTAAAAATATCCCTGTGTGATACCTAAGTCAATAGGTGTAATTCCGAAGTAGCTTATGCTATCGTTCGCAGGGAAGTATTTGAAGGTCGTGTAAGGCCAGTATTTCTCTGTGTATTCGAAAAACGAATTGTTGCTCTGTGAGTATTCGAAGAGGTCACCGTTGAACCAGAATGATGTGTCATTGTTTACGGAAATAGCTGCAGTAGTTATGCCATCGAAAGCCGTGTCAACAGTCACGGTGTTGCCGCTATTAATATTCAATGTTTTGAACCTGTAGAATGTCCTGTTTCCTTCAAATCGCTGGTAGCCACACCCGATAATTAGGGTGTCCTTTAATGCGTTCGCAGTATCCCCATCCACTATCAATGTTACGGTGAATGTGTCTACTTTATTGTAAACTTTTACCGGATTCACATCATTGGAACCCGTGTTATCGCCGAAACTCCAGCTCAGGTTACTGGTGGATGGGGCGTCTGTCTGAAATGCAATAGGTTCCTTGACCCAAAGGTTGCCGGTATAAGTAATAGTATATGGAGTACTACTTGATAGCTCCGGGATAGTATCGTTTGTGTTAGTACTGTCAGTTGTGTTAATGACAGGGGGAGCCGCGTCTTGTTTCTCTTTTTTACAAGACAAGGCTAAAAGTATTGAGAGTACAACAATAAGAGTGTAGGGTTTCATATATTATACTTTACTGTGAAGTTAGAAAAATATAATCAGTTTCCCACAGAGAGCATATTCATCAGCAATCGCATGGCTCCGTTGTTACCCGCGGGCAACTGCCGGAAGAACGACAGCGATGTATAGATGTAATGCCCCTTGCCATATTTTGCATAGAGGGTACTTCCTTTCAGCGGTTGTTCCTTAGCGTCGTTCATGGCAAACAAAGCCTCATATTGCTCATCCCACGTTATGGGGAAATAGAGGCCACGCTCCTGCACCCATCCTTTAAAGTCGTCATCCGTTATTTTGTTGGGGTAGGTAAGCAGGCGGTGCTCAGGATTCAGCAGGGTTACTTTGGCGTCTTCCTCGGTTACGCGCTTGTCCGATAGTTTGATAGGGTACGGGCCTACTCCTGTGGTAGCCATATCCTGGAGCGTATTGTATTGCATCACCAGTGTGCCGCCATTCTCTGCATATTGCAGCAGGTGGCCCATCCATTGCGCCATGCGTTTCTCCGTATTTACCGACCGTATACCGGTAATGATGGCATCATACTGGCGTAGTTTGCCCGCTTCCATATCTGCATCTGTCAGCACGGTTACATTCAGTCCGGCGTCTTTCAGTATGCTGGCTATATTATCGCCCGCGCCCTCTACATAGCCTATTTTCTTTGCTGCTACTTTCCAGTTGTTGCGTACCACTTTGGTATAGGGTACCTTAAAGTATTGCAGGGTGGGTATGTGGTTGTACTGTATGGTGTACTGTGAGCGGGCGTAGCTTTTCTCGCCCACCATTATCATGGCAGTGAGGAAGAATCCCATGCGGCCCACCCGGTCTGCGTCTATGTTTATGGGTATAATTACTTCTTTGCCCGCTTTCAGGTTCATAGCCGGTGAGCGGTACACCAGCGAGCGCTCGCTCACGGTCAGTATCGCATTGTTGATGTCTTTATGGGGCATTATCCGGACTTTGGTTTTCAGCGAGCCGTCCACCTCCGTTACTATCACGGCCGAGGTAAAGTTCAGTGTTACATCCGGTACTATCCGCAGCGGTTCTACCACGTCTCCGCGGGTAGGGTCCAGTTTTTTGTAAGAGAGGGGAACGTCTATTTCAAACAGTTCTTCGTCTATCTTCATCACCAGCTGCACGTTCAGGTGGTTGGGCGCTTCAGGCAGCCCCAGCAGCGAGTCGTAGGGTATTATGTACGATCCTTTATCAATACTCGTATTCGTTAGCCAGTAAGGTTCCGTGGGTGGGGTATTGGCAGGTATGGTAATGTCGTGGTCTATCGTTATAAGCGAATCCGATTTGAATTTCACCGGCGCGGTCGCCACGTCGTTGTTCAGCCAGTTGATGGAGGTAATGCTCACCGGCAAGCCGGCACGGGCTATTATTTTCAGGGTAAAGGGAAGCTTGTCGCCTGCTACGGCGGTGGGTTGCCGGGCATACACTTCGGCCATAAAGCCACTGCAGTGCAGTATTATCTTGTCCAGTTCTGCCAGTTTCTGGGCGCGCCAGAATTCGTTTTTCACCAGGCGTATATCACGGCGCAGCGCCAGCAGGGCAGGCAGCGATTTCTCCGGTTTTTTGAAGCTGAATTCATCCAGTATGGCTTCTATCTTTTTGTCTATATCAGGGCGGTTAACCCTGTTCCAGGTAATGTCAATCCCGTCAAACAGGGTTTGCTTCATGTCTTCGCCTGCTACCAGGTCAAAGTACTCCGTCTGCACACCGGGTATACTCGGGGTACCAGCCCCCTGGCTGCGGTGTATGCTGCGGCTCTGCCCCGCCAGTTCTCCATAGCCTATGCCCAGCAGCGGACTGTACTGCCCCGTCTCCAGGGGAAACATATCTTCGGTAATGGTATTGCGGCTGCCAAACTTGTACGCGTTAAATAGGAGGCGTTTGGGTTGCCAGGGTTTATAGTAGGTAAGTTGTTCTTTATACTTGTCTTTTTTGCCCGTAGCGAGAAATGCTTTTTTCGCGATTACCGCCGAAGCGGCATGCTGGCCGTGGCCGGCGTCCGCTGTAGGCGGAAAACGGCAGATAACTACATCCGGCCGGAATTTACGCATCACCCATACTACATCGCCGGTAATAAGGTCCGGGTTCCAGTGGCGGAAGGTCTCTTCCGATGTTTTAGAGAAGCCGAAGTCCACCGCGCGGGTAAAGAACTGCTCGGCGCCATCCAGTTTGCGGGCTTCCATCAGCTCGTGTGTCCGTATCATGCCCAGCGCTTCGTCTTTCTCGCTGCCTATTATGTTTTGTCCACCGTCTCCGCGGGTTAGGGAGAGGTAGGCGGTGCGTATGTGCTGGTCGTTTACCAGCCACGCCAGCAGCCGTGTATTTTCATCGTCGGGGTGCGCTGCTATGTACAGCACGCTCACCAGGTTTTGCAGTTGCGATATTTCGTGGTATATCTGTGCCGATGTAGCGGGGCGCACCTGCTGCGATCCCGCCGTAGCGGAAAGCACCAGCAAGGTGGATATGGATAATAACAGTTTGCGCATGGTATAAAAAAAGTAACACCCGCAATGCTCCTGCATTGCGGGTGTAAATATAAAGAAGTTACGCTGCTTGCAGCGGGCTATTAATCTTACTCCAGCTCGCGGATGATCTTCATGTTCACGCGGCGGTACTCAGCTTCGTTCGGGGTGCCTTTCGCCACTTCTATCGATTTGTTAGCGGCTTGTATCGCTTCGTCTACCATATCCAGCTTTTGCGCTATGCGCGCTTTCAGGTAATACATATAGTAGGCTTTAGGATTATCTTTTATCGCCTTGTTTACATATTCATACGCTTTATCAAGGTTTTCATTACGCTCATTGTAGTAGTTCGCCACCTGGAAGTAAGGCGCGTCTTTCTTGCCGTTCAGTGCTTTTTTTATGTTTTTCGCTATTTGCGCTTCATTGTCGGCTTCTATTGGTATTACAACTTTGGTATATTCCCAGGTCAGCTCCAGGTTGCACTTGTCATAGCTGATGTTGGTAAACTGCATGGTATAGGTCTCTACTTTGGCGTTCAGGTAGTAAGAGGCTGCCTTAAAGCGGGCGACGTCTTTAGCTTTGTCGTAGCCCATAGTGCCCCAGTTCGCGGTGCTGGAGTTCAGGATGATCGTCCAGTCACCTTCTGTAGGTACGCTATACAGCGAGTATTCACCGGCTTTCACTCTTTTACCGCCAATGATAACGTCTTCGCTGAATTTGATTTTCGTGTTGCTGTTAGCGCCGGTACGCCAGTTAGCGCCATAAGGCACCAGCTCGCCAAATACTTTGCGGCCACGTGCGGACGGGCGGCTGTACGTTAGTTCTATGCTGCCGGTAGAAAAGTCCTGCACGGTTTTAGAGGTGGTGCTCAGGGCGGGCAGTTTCAGGGTAGGTTTTTGTTGTGCTTCTACAGCGCTGGCGCTGGCGGCTATTAAGAAAGTAGCTAAGAGAATTTTTTTCATTGTCGCTTTTTTTTTTGAGATAGAACGTAAATATAGGCGTTAATTGCACAGGTTCTGTGTTGCTACATTAATTTCTGCCTATCGCGGGATAGCCGGTAGCGTTCAGGCCAGGCCGGGTGTGGCAGAGCGGGTTAGGTAATTAATTAGCCCTTCCTGCGTTATATATTTATATCAATGCAAATTTACGCCTATGAAGAATCTTGTGATGGCAGGCCTGCTCCTCTCGCTGGGCGGCTGCGTACGCAACAACAGCGACAATCCTCCGGAAACACCCAAAGTGCTTCAGAAGGAGCAGTCCGTGGTTTCTGAGCTGAAATCATACCGGGGAGAAAGCCTGCTGGAAAAGCTCTATGAGGAAATTATGTCGCACGATGCCGCCCTGGAACAACTGGACGACGCGGTGCTGCGGATAGAGAAATACGGCGCCGACTCTGCCGAAGCGTTTAACAGCTACTATGGCAAGTGTCGCCAATACTACCGGGAGGCGCAACAGGCTGCCGATGGCATCAGCGACTCCTCGGTGAAGCGGCAGGCGTATGCACTACTGGCTGCTGGTGATAACAGGTTGCAGGCCCTGGTAGCAACCGATACCTTGCTGCTGCTGCAGGCGGCACAGCGGAAGCAAACCTTGCAGGATGCCTACACGGTCATGAAGATAGTAAAGACGCTCCCCGCCATAGAGCGCTTTGCGGCCGGCAATCACCCGGACAGCCAGCCTCTCGTTGGCTTGGTAAAGCAGTACGACCAGTTGATAAGCAAAGTACGGCAACAGAAGTAGGAGGTCTGTACCAGTGGTACAAACAGCAAAACAGCCCGGTGCAGGCGCACCGGGCTGTTTGTTCTTTAGTAAGCTATCAGTATTAGCGGTTCAGTCGTCCGTCCTCGTTTCCGTTGCGCGGAGATACCTCTACCGGCCAGCCTTCCATGGGCGAAAGCGGAACGTAGTAGTCCACTACCTGGCGCTTTTCGTCCATGTACTCATCCACTTTCCAGCGGATCCGGTCAGGGGCTATTCCGCAGTTGTTCCGCAGGTATTCCTTCACGTTTTCCAGGCGGTCCATCGCTATCTTCTGCGATTGCACGCCACGGGGCAGCGGCTTGGGGAAGCACTTGATAAGTATAGTGCAGGTAGGGTGCGAGCGGAGTTGCGTGCCCAGTTTATCCAGTTGCTGCTTGCATTCCCAGCTCAGGCGTGTGCTGCGTTCTTCAAACTGGAGCGTTCCTTCGTCTATATCACCACACTCTATGTTGTCAGGATTTACTTCCGGTTTTATCGGTTTAGGGTCGCAATCTTCAGGGCACGGGCATTTACCTATACCATGCTCATCTACTGGTTGGCATTCTGTGGGCGTTATCAGTTGCCAGTCTTTATAGTCAGGCACATTGTCGCCATCGGTATCCAGCGGGCAGCCATTGGCGTCTACCGCTACACCTTTAGGGGTGTTGGGGCATTTATCCAGCGAGTTGGTGATGCCATCATCGTCATCATCAGGCAGCAGTATTTCCGGGAACAGGATGTGCGAACCCGTACTAAGCTGCGAGTTAGGATATACCATCGGGTTCATCCAGTACAGGGGCTCCACGTTGCGCTTGTGGCTGCCGATATTAAAGTTGAAGCCCAGGCCCAGGTAGTTAATAATGTCTTTGCGTTGGGTTTGCACCGGCGAGCCCCATACTTGCTCTGCCCAGCGCTGGCCATCCAGCAGGTCATCGTCCAGCGGTATGCTGAGGCGGTCTTCTATAGAGAGGTTCACGTGGCGGCCCAGGCGTATCTGTATACCACCACCCACGCTGGGGATGAACTGGAATGTCTTGGCGATACCACCCAGTCCACGCTTGCCGAATTCAGCCTTTGAGCGTCCTGCTTCCGACTCCGCCGCGGTTTCATAGGAGCGGTCCATGCCGGCCTGCAGGTTGCGCACTATCTCACCATCGTTCTCATATATCTGTGGGTCGTTGCCCAGTATTTCGTCAAAGTTATACGCTTCCTGGCCGTTCATCGTATTTACATACGTTTTGTACGCCAGCCCGCCTATGCCCACAAAGCCATACACGCAGAAGTAAGAACGCGCCTTATGGAAGCGGATGTTGTTGGCCGTAGCTATCACATCAAAATTCAGTTGGTGCGATTCCATACGGTAATTATAATGGATGGCGTCTACCGTATAGTCTCCGGCGTTACCGGCTGCGTTATACTTTTGGTTCCAGGCGGGATTATACCGGTAGTTCTCCGACTCCTGCCATTGCACGCCTTTGCCTATGCCGTAGTTGTATTGCAGGCGCGATGATATCACATATCCCCAGGCCTTACGCACATGGCCGTGAAAACCATAGCCGCCATCTTCCCACGCCATAAGGCCCGGTACATCGCCAAAGATATTATACAGGCCACCGCCTACACCCACTTCCCACATATTACGGGGCTTGGCCGGGAAGGCATACTCATGGTCCAGGAAGTCCAGGTGCTGTTTTAAGCGCGAACCCGGCACGTAATCCGTGCTGAGTGCATCATATACCTGGCCGGTAAAGTTGGTATCCACCTTGTTATGACTGGGGAATACCTGCACGTTTTGTGCCGCTAAAGGCTGCACAGATGCCATAGCGATGCTTACCGCTGTGAGCAGTTTTTTTGTTTTGAACATGTTGGTTTGGTTTGTGTTTTAGTTTTAGGGTCAGGCAAATATAAAGCAGCTATGCGTTAATACTTGAAGGAAAAACCTCATTAACATGGCGTTAACAAAAAGATAAGGACGGAAAACGCTATTTCTTAGGGCGAAAAGTACCTCAGCAGAAGTGACCAGGTGAGGTGCTGGCGGGCTGTGGCCCAAAAGTACAGAAAATCTTGAAAATCATAATAACCTGGAGAATGCTGCCAAACGCTATGGCTCTTTGTGGATATGTCTTTCACCGCCATTGCTGCCAAATTCGTATTTTTGTTACAGCAACAACAAGCGGCTTCCCTTCCACCATTCCCGGTCGTCGGGCCGGCAACTTCCTCCAGACTCCGAGTGTGTGACAATCCCCCTGTTTTTTAGTACCAGGCACCACAAATCAAAACTCCTCAAAAGACCATTTTCGCTTAAAAATTTACTTTTCACGTAGCTAAATTTACTTTTCACGTAGTAAAATTCACTTTTGATGGTAGTAAAATTTACTTTTCACGTAGCTGGATTTACTTTTGAAAATACTAAACCATTGATAGTCAATGATTTAACGAGAAAAAAGAGCAAAAAAATTTACTTTTCAAAACACCTGTTCCCAAACTGGTTCATGCACCTGCTTGTACCCCCATTGAGCAAGTATTTATTTGCGCGTTTTAGAGGTGTTACCCTCACACCCACCAGGCCACCGAAATACCCCAGCTCGCCCAAACGATCCTCCCCTTCAGGGGAGATAGAGGGGCAACCCAGCAACCCCAGCTCGCCCAAACGATCCTCCGCTTCAGGGGAGATAGAGGGGCAACCCCAGCAACCCCAGCTCGCCCAAAGGATCCTCCCCTTCAGGGGAGATAGAGGGGCAACCACAACCATAGCCATTATAAAATACTATCTTTACCCTGCGCCAAAAAGCCGCGATGAAGTATTTAGTAACACTGCTGATGTTGTTTTGGGGAACGGCCTCCAGGGGCCAGACCGATGATGGGCTGCTCTCTGCAAAGATGGTCGCCCTCGATACTACTATTACCGGTGCGGCCGCGTTCAATCTCGAGATACTGAAGTGCGTGCCGGGGTATGAGTTAAAGTTCCTGGACAAGCAGAACCACAACGAACTGCGCTACCTGTACGAACATTCTAACCACGAAACCCTGAAACTCGAATACACCTATCGCCAGCGGGAGGCCGACAGCAGTGGCAGCAAGCCGAAGCCCTATATATTTATGCAGCGCATTATTGCCGAAGCCAATTCCATAGCCGCTATTTATCATTGCATATTCGGCGAGCCGGTGCAGGCGGTGCATCTGGAAGCGTTCAGCGGCCACGATCTCGGCTTCACCTTCCGCGACCGCGAATATCACTACTCACTCCTCCCCGACGATTACAAGCCCGGGTATTGGGTGCTGCTCATTACGCAGTAGTGCGCTACGCTTTCTTTCGTGCGCTTGCTTTGGCGGCCATTTCCTTTTCAGCGGCCTTTGTTTTCTTTAGCGAGGCCTTCACCAGTTTTTCCAAGGTAGGGAGGTGTATGTCAGCCAGTTTCTTCACGTACAGGCAGGCTTTACTACGGGTGTACTTCCCCAGTTGCGCCATCAGTGCTTCATCCTCATCGCCGGTCAGCACGTAGAGCGTCAGCGCGTTCTTCCTGGGCGAGAACCCGGAAGCGCACATCTCGCCGCTGTGCCCGCTATCGTAGGTGTAGGTATACTTTCCATAACCAATGATGGATGGCCCCCACATCCTGGGCTCTTCACGTGTCCACTTTTTCATCAGCTCCAGCAGTTGCAGCGCGTCTTCTTTCTTCTGTCCTTCTACCGACGAAAGAATATACTTCTCCGGGCTGATGTCGGTCTCTTTGGTTTTTATTTCGGCCATGGCGGGTATGTTGTTGCCGCAAAATTATTTAATATCACCCGCAAAATAGAGTATCCATACATGGCAATTCATCTTTGAAAGGCACTGCTGTCAAGGCTTTCCGCTTTTTTCAGAAAAACTCTTGAAAAATCTTTTGTAAAAAAGAGGATATGCTTATCTTTGCGTCCCGTTCCGAAAGGAACATTAGGAGATTTCGTAGCTCAGTTGGTAGAGCAATACACTTTTAATGTATGGGTCTTGGGTTCGAGTCCCAACGGAATCACAAAAATGAAAGCCGCCTCTTAAGGGCGGCTTTCATCATTTAAACAGTCAGGTATCGAACCGATAATTTTTTTTAACGACGCATATTCAGCTTGTTCAGCTAACCGGTAACGTTTAATGATTGAATAAGTCCGTCAATTATCTCGAAATGGAATTTCAGCGTAAGCGGCGATCCTGGAAAGGTTCCCGATACCTCGGCAGACAAAACGCCGGTTCTGCCATTTTGCTGAAAATCAAGTGGTTTCATGGTTGATTGATACTTTTCATTGCTTTCAGTAATCCAATGCTCAATTTCGGTTCTTCCGGTATGCTCTTTACCTTCATCATGCACGATGGCCGTTTCGCTAAAACAATTGGTGTAAGCCGTGCTGTCAAATTCGTTTTGTGCTTTTATTAAGTCGGAGACTACTTTGGGTAAGTTCATGTTTTATATATTTTATTAGAAAGATGATTAAATATTGGGAATGGTACCTCCGTCAACAACATATTCTGTCCCGGTCAGGTAGTTAGCTTTGGGAGAAACCAGGAACCCGATAAACTCTGCGATTTCTTCAGGTTCAGCAGGCCGTCCAAAAGGAATACCGCCAAGCGCGTCCATAACACTTTTTGTTGCTTCATCAATGGTAATGTTGGCATTTTCTGCAATGCGCTCCAGGAAGCCTGTATTAGTAGTTGTGGCTATCCAGCCAGGTGAAACAGTCAACACCCGGACTCCTTGGGGAGAGACTTCTTTTGATAATCCCTTGCTGTAGTTTATCAAGCCTGCTTTTGCGGCGGCATAGGGTAAGGTAGAGTCGTGCAGGGGCAATCTACCTTGAATGGAAGCTACGTGAATGATAACCCCGCTTTTCCGTTCTAACATTTGCGGCAGGAAACCCCTGTCTAACCGCACGGAAGCGATCAGGTTTGTCTGAATGGTTTTCTCCCAATTTTCATCAGTGAGCTTTGCAAATCCACCTGCTGGTGTCTCTGAGCCGCCCATGTTGTTTATCAGTATGTCTAGTCGGCCATATGTCGATAGAACTTCAGTAATTACTTTTTCCGTCCCGTCTGCGGTGCTTAAGTCCGCTGATATAAAAGGCATGTGCTCATTAGCTTCAGGTTTGCTTCGCGCGGAGACAATAACTTTTGCGCCTGCCTTTTGCAATCGTTCGGCTATTGCTCTGCCCAGGCCTTTTGTGCCGCCGGTAACCAACGCTACTTTGCCGCTTAATTCATTACTCATGTCTTTATTCATTTCTGCTTTTTTGATTGGTGAATGATTAGGAGCAAAATTGAGCAGTATGATCACTTTATACAAGTAGGGAAAATGGATTGGCATAGTGATAATTTTATCCCCTATTGTCCCGTTTGGTCTATTGGGCTATTTTAGTACTATGAAAGAAAGGAAGATACCGTTGAATCTGAATTGCGGATTGGATTTAGTGGGCGAGGTGTTATATGGGAAGTGGAAAATTCGTTTACTCTGGTTCATAGACCAGGGCCATAAACGGCCAAGCGAGCTGCAACGAAAGATACCGGATGCCTCCAGGCGAGTATTAAATAGCCAACTGAAAGAACTGGAAGAACATGAATTGATCTCCAAAATAATCTATCCGGTAGTACCGCCGAAAGTGGAGTATTATCTGACTGACTTTGGGAAGAGCCTTATTCCGGTGATACTTGCCATAGGTCAATGGGGGGACGCGAATGAACAGCGCCTAAGGGCATTACTTGAGGCTCAATAGCCCGTACGTAACTTACATCATTATTGTATTGCTTTTCCATTTACGAGCCGCCTCTTAAGGGCGGCTTTTGTTACTGTTCTGCCACCCCCTTCATATACTCCGCATTGCCAAAGGCGTCTCCGATAGTATTGTTGAAGTAAGCGTACACGCGCCTCCCTTCGCTGAGCCAGTGGCTAACCGACAGGGAATGGTCTTCCAGTTCTTCTTCCGTATATCGTCCACGGTAGTCGCCCGATGGGCCATGGAAGCGCAGGTAGCGGAAGGGTACGTCCTGTTCTATGTAGGGCGTGGCCGACTGGGGTTTGTCGTGTATCACTATACCCACATTGAGGTCTTCCAATACGGCATATACGGGTTCCGCATACCAGCCCGCATCGCGGAACTCTACCGCAATGTCAAATTTTTTCAATGATGCGGTCAGTTGCAGGTCGTTCAGCAGTTGCCGCACCTGGCGCAGTCTCGATGCCTTCACGCTTCCCGGGAACTGTACCAGCAGGGCGCCGCATTTATCGCCTGCCATGCGTACGGCATCGGCAAAGCGTTCTATGTCGCCAATGCTATAGCTCAGCTCTTTCTCATGCGTAATACCCCGCCACAGCTTGAACGTAAAGCGGAAGTCGGCCGGCACCTCCTGCGCCCAACGCTCCACGGTGCGCGGCATGGGTATTTTGTAAAACGTACTGTTTATCTCTACGCTCGGGAACAGCGAGGCGTAGTAGTGCAGGCGGCTCTTGTCTTTAAATGCTTCGGGGAAGTGGTCTTTGTTGGGCACTGGCAGCACTATATTGCTCGTGCCGCAGTAGAAGCCGGCAGCACGTTTCTTTCTAGGCATTGTTCAGGGCTTCCACGCCGGCTTCTGCTACCTCAATGTCTTCCTCTACCGTACCGCCGGATACACCTATAGCACCTATCACTTTGCCACCGGCCTTTAAGGGTATGCCACCGCCAAACACTATAAGGCCTCCGTTCGATGCTTCTATGCCATAAAGGGGCTCGCCGGGTTGGGCCATTTTCCCCAGCGCTTGGGTATCCATATCAAAGTAGCGCGCTGTTTTGGCTTTGCGGATGGCAATGTCTATAGAGCCTATCCACGCCTCGTCCATACTGCCGAAGAATACCAGGTTAGCGCCGCTGTCTACTATGGCTATGTTTTGCATCACTTCCATTTCTTTCGCCTTTTCCAGTGCGGCGTGAAACACTTTGTGTGCTTGCTCCAGTGTAATATTCATATCGTTGTTTTTGCCGGGATAAGCAGTAAAACCATGCCCTTGCCAGCCTGCCGCTGTCATGGTTTTTTTAACCGGCACTATCAGCAAAAGAACAATGTATGAACAGAGATGGTACTATGGAGAGCGTATGGCAGGCCGAACTGCGAGGGATAACACCCGTAAATGGATTTGTAAAGGATAAGGTGTACGATGTGCTGATTGTCGGGGCCGGTATTACAGGCTTGTCTACCGCGCTGGAGTTGCAGCGGCGGGGCAAGCACTGCATTATTGCCGAGGCTTACAACGCGGGGTTTGGCTCTACCGGCGGCACCACCGCGCACCTCAACACGATACTGGATACCTCCTATCGCGATATGGAGCGGGCTTTCAGCAAAGAGGTAGCCCGCCTGGTAGCCGCAGCCACGAGGCAGGCTATTATGAAAATAGGACGAAACGTAGAGGAGTTCCGGGTGGATTGCGATTTCAGGTACCGGAATGGCTACCTGTTCGCTACCGATGAGCAGCAGGAACAGCGGCTGGAGGAGATTGTAACCAGTGCCCGCGATGCGGGAATAGGGATAGACTACAGTACGCAGATACCCTTGCACCTGCGCTTTAGGAGGGCCGCGGTTTTCGGGGGACAGGCGCAGTTTCATGTAGCTAAATATTTGTCGGGGCTGGCGGCGGCCTTCCAGCAGATGGGTGGCGTACTGTTGCAGCAGGCGCAGGTGAGCGAGCTTACCACGGGCGAGTGCTACACCGCCGCTACTACCCTCGGTGCCATCAAGGCGCAGCACGTGGTATATGCTACCCACTTGCCGCCGGGCGTTAATATCCTCAACTTCCGGTGTGCGCCCTATCGCAGCTATGCGGCGGCACTTACCCTGGCGGACGGCCAATATCCGGAAGCCTTGGTGTACGACCTGGAGGAGCCGTATCACTACTACCGCACACAGGTTATTAATGGGGCGTCTATGCTCATCGCCGGGGGCTTCGACCATAAGACGGGCCACAACGATAATACAGAGCTGGTGTTCCGGGATATGGAGTTGTTTCTGCGGAAAAACTTTTCCGTAGAGGCGATAAATTATAAGTGGTCTTCCCAATATTATACTTCCGCCGACGGGCTGCCGTACATAGGCGGGCTGCCGGGTTATGAATCGGTATATGCCGCCACGGGATTTATTGGCAACGGCATGGTTTACGGCACCATGAGCGCTACTATTATCGCCGATTTGATACTGGGTAATAGCAACGAGCTCATCAATGTGCTGTCGCCGGGAAGAATAAAACCGATAGCCGGATTTTCAGAATTTGTAAAGGAGAATGCCGATGTGGTAGCACAGTTCATCGGTAAGCGGTTTGCCTATGAGGAGGTGCAGCAGTTGGCCGCATTGGCGAAAGGGGAAGCTCGCCTGGCAGACTGGGAAGGGAAAAAGGTAGCCCTGTACAAAGACGAGAACGGAAAGGTACACGCGCTTAATCCCGTATGCCCGCACGCAAAATGTGTGGTAGGGTGGAACAGTGCGGAAAAGACCTGGGACTGTCCCTGCCACGGCGGCCGCTATGCGGCGAACGGCGCGCTCCTCACCGGCCCGGCCCGCAGGGGACTGGAGCAGATAATTACCGAACACATACAGGGCGACTAGCCATCGCCTGTTTTATATACAGAACGGCCGGGGGGCATCTGCTCCCCGGCCGCTTCATATTGCGTAGTCCCGGCGCTATTTCCAGGGGTCGAGCACTACCTTCACGCAGTCCTCTTTTTTGTTTTTGAAGATGTCGTACGCATGTGCTACTTCATCCAGTGCCAACCGGTGTGTAATGATGTCGTCCAGTTGCACCTTGCCTTCTGTTACATAGCCCAGCAGTGTATCAATGTACTTCTGGGCGGGGGCTTGCCCGCCTTTCATAATTAGTCCTTTATCGAAGAACTGGCCCAGGGGAAAGTTGTCGTAGGTGGTGGGGTACACGCCCAGCACCGATACCACGCCACCCCTGCGAACGGCGCTCATGCAGGCTTCCAGCACTTTTATAGAGCCTTTCTCCAGGTTCACTACCGATTTTACCCTGTCCAGGAAATTACGGTCCGGCTCAAAGCCTACTGCTTCCACGCATACATCGGCGCCACGTCCCCCGGTCATCGCGCGTATCTGTTCTATTACGTCTTTCCCGTCGTCTTCCCACAGTATGGTTTCTGAGCGGGCTGCTTTGCTGGCCTTGTCCAGGCGGTACTGCACCGTATCTATATTTATTACCCGGGCCGCGCCTCTCAGCCAGGCGCTTTTAGCGGCCATGATGCCTACCGGCCCGGCGCCAAAGATGGCAACCGTCTCCCCTCCCGATACGTTCGCCCAGTCTATGCCGGTATAGCCCGTCGGGAAAATATCGGTGAGGAAAAGCACTTGCTCGTCCGTTAAGCTATCGGGCACTACCCTCGGGCCATAGTCGCCATAGGGTACCCGCACATATTGCGCCTGCCCGCCATCGTAGCCGCCATAAAGGTCGGTGTAGCCAAACAGGGCGCCGCCTTTTTCCGTTAGCAGTCCGCCCTCCGGCCCATAGTTTTCCGGGTTGCTGTTCTCACAGTGCCCGGGCAGCTCATGATTGCAGAAGAAGCAATGCCCGCATGCTATGGGAAAAGGTACTACCACCCGGTCGCCGCGCTTCAGGTTTTTTACATCGCGCCCGGTCTCTTCTACTATACCCATAAATTCATGGCCCAGCACCATGGGGCGGGGCTGGGGTATGCCGCCGGAGTAGATGTGCAGGTCAGAGCCGCATATGGCGGTGGCGGTTACTTTCAGTATTATATCCCTGGGGTCCTCCAGTTTCGGGTCGTCTACGTTGTCGCAGGTTATTTTACCTGGCGCGTGTATTACTGCTGCTTTCATAGTTATTTGTTTTTTTCTGCTGGTTCCTGTTGTTTGTTCATATAGTCGGCTGCGGTTTCATCGGGCAGTACGTTGGCCATGCCTACCTGCACTTTGTTCATAAAGCCTGAGATCACCATGTCGTCCCCACGCATAAGCGCTTCATACCCGTCTTTGGCTACACCCGCCGCATCGGCCAGTTTCCCTTCTTGCACTATTTTGCTTTCCGTCATTTCAGCTTTGTTGAAGAAGTCGGTATCGGTAGCGCCGGGCAGCAATGCCGTTATCACTACGCCGCTGTCTTTTACTTCGCTTCGGATAGCTTCCGTAAAGGATTGTACAAATGCTTTGGTGCCGTGATATACGGATTGCCACGGCCCCGGTACTTTACCTGCTATGGAAGACACATTCAGTATTTTCCCTTCACCGCGGGCAACCATTTCTTTCAGGTAGAGTTTGGTAAGTACTACCAGGCTGCAGATGTTGAGTTGTATAATGTCCAGTTCCCGGCGTATGTCTGTTTCAATGAATTTTCCATACTGTCCCTGGCCGGCGTCGTTTACCAGTACCTGTATTTCCAGGTTTTTGCCCCGTATCTCGTTGTAGAGTTCAAAGGCGGCATCGGGCTCAAAGAGGTCTTTGGAAATGGTCGCTACGCTCACGTTGTGCTCGCGCTTCAGCAGCGCTGCGGTGTTTTCCAGTTCTGTTTCGTCGCGGGCTACCAGTACCAGGTTATACCCGCCGGCGGCAAAGAGTTTTGCCAGTTCCAGCCCTATACCGCTGGTGCCTCCTGTTATCAGTGCATTTTTTTGTGTCATGTTTTTCATAGTTTGGTTCAGGAAATTTTATTCAAGCGGCATGCGCTAGCGTACCTGTGGAGCGGGGTTGAGGGTCCCGTTTACCGGTTGCGCGGGGTAGCGTTTGTTGAAGTCGGAATAGTTACGCTCCGGGAATGTGTTCAGCGGGTCGTCCAGGGTCTGTATGCGGAGGTTGTTCATGTCCGTACTGTTCATGTTAGAGGGTACGTTGGGCGAGTTGGTCCAGCTGCCGTTGTTCCAGTATATGTAACCTCTGCCGGGAGAGTAGAAGGTGTAGTAATCCGGGAAGTACACGTATTTATCGTTTTGGTAGTTTCTGCTGGCGCCCCAGGTGGGTACATTGTTCTGGCTGCTGGTCCGCGATCTGTTGGCGGTGTCTTGTTGGGCGTTTACGGTGGGCATCGCGATGAAGCCCATCCACGCGGCGATGGTTATTTTTTTCAATAGCATAGGAAAAGTTTCCTGCAAGGGTGTAAAATTCATGCCCGTTTAGGAGACGGGCCCTGTACGTTATCCACTAGCAGCCGGGCGGTAATAAGCGCCATCCTTACAACACCATGCTTGTTATCTGTTTAGCGCTCGTCCTTATGCGGTGGCTACCTGTGTAAGAAATATTTTGCGCCCGTTGTGGGTAGTGGGAATAGTGTGGCGTAAACACGCATACATAGGGGCGATACCGCTCATTTGGTCGCCCCCTATATAAAGTATTGGTTCTTCATGGCCTGGGCGATGGTAGGGGAGGACTTTACGTATTGCACCAGTTTGTCGGTTTCCGCTTCGCTGAGTTGGTCCACGCGGCACCTGGGGTCTTCCTTTACCACGTCACGGATGGTACCAAAGCGGCAGACAATAATTTTGGAGCAGTCGGCGTAAGCCTGTACCGCAGTTTTGCGTATCGTTAGCTGAAGCGTATAAGAGGGTATCTGCGGATGGCTGGTAAAGAACGAGGCGCTCTCGCTGTCGCAATACACGGAGAGCAGTGCATACTCCGTCAGCGACATGCCAATGATGAGGTACCGGGTAGACTGGCCTTTGCTCTTCAGGTCCAGTATGGTACCCAGCTTTACATCCAGCAGGGTCAGGTAGTGTCTGCGGGAGCTAAGGTCGGGGCGTATGGTGTTCATGGAGTATGGCCATTTCGTTATGGATGGAATTGTCTATATAGCGAAGCATTTCATCAGTAGCGGCCGCCGCGCGCGCCATTTCCTGCAGCGAGATGAAGTTTTCTTCATCGGCCATCTCCCAGGCGGTGTCGCGGGTGGTGGCGATGAACAGTTCCGGGTCCCGGTTTTTCTGGCCGTGTATGATTTCAAACAGGCAGGCGGCTTCCGTTGGCGAAATAAGCTGCTCGTTGTACTCTGCCACCGCGTGTAATATCCCGGTTTCTTCCGCCCGGAAGTATTCCGCAAACAGCACCGGCGATTTTTTCCAGCTCCTGCTTTTCCTGAATTCCTGGTAGTAGGTATGCAGCTCCATGGGCAGCGCTCCGTTCCTGGCCGCCAGGTAGCGGTCCCCGGTTATCGGGCAGCCGTACCGCGCCAGGTGTTCCTGGTCGGCATGGTAGCACAGCGCGAACAGGTAGCGAACAGGGGCGCTCCCTCCCAGGCTCTTAAGCATGAAAAGCAGGATATGAACGGACTTATGTATTTCGAATGTAAACGACACTAACCGGTAACAAGATAACGCCAAACATATGCCTGTCTGCCACAATAACCATAGCGCCGCCCGAGAATTAACGATATTGTAATTGCTGTATGGCATATTTGGAGCGCATATTATCTGTATGTTAAGTTTGCCGAAATAATTAATTGATAATACAGTGGTTGACAAAACGAATGCCTTGCGTAACATAATCGTAATATTCCTGCGCCAGTTTTGCACTGCCGTAGAAAATGGCGCCACGATGAAGCATATTCTATTCACTATCTTGTTGTTGCTGGGTGCGTCTGTTACTCCCGGCTTTTCCCAGGCGATATATACTTATACCAGCGCCACCAATGGTGCGCCTTCGTCTGTGGCGGCCAATACTACATACACCAATCTTACCGCTATAGGTACGGGCTCCAATACCCCCTGTGGCCAGGGCTTCAGCGGCATTACGGGCTTCACCGGTGGTAGTTACAATCCGGCGGGGCCGTGCGTGAGCGTAACGGTGCGTCCCAATAGTTGCTACAAACTGAGCATTACCGGCTTCCATGCCGGGTTGCGGCGCTCGGGTACCGGCCCTGTATCTGCGCGCCTGGCCTACAGTATAGATGGCGGCCTGAGCTGGGTGGACATGGGCACCAACGTAGCGCCCAACAACGCCGGATGCGCCACCTCTTCCGCGGGGGTAGCCAATGCTACGTGGAATACCAATGTGACGGTTACCAGCAGCACGCTGGGGGTTATCTTCCGTATTTATCCTTTTGGCGCCAGCGGTTCCACGGGCACGATGCAGATATGGGGGCTCAATATTTACGGTACGGTAGATGCCTGCGCTCCTACACTTTCTACCAGCATAACGCCGGTTACCTGCAATGGCGGCAACAATGGTTCTATAAACCTGAACGTTTCCAATGGCTGCAATCCCTTTACCTACTCCTGGACGGGCCCGGGCGGATTCACAGCTACCAGCCAGAACATTACCGGGTTGGTTGCCGGCACGTATTCGGTAACGGTAAGCGCTCCGGGTGGGTGTGCTGCTTCTACTACCGCCCAGGTAACACAGCCGGCACCGGTAGCCACGCAGGCAACCAACAATGGCCCGTTGTGCAGCGGCGGCACATTAACGCTCTCCGCTACCAACGTTACCAATGCGTCATTTTCCTGGTCGGGGCCCAACTCGTTTTCCGCAAATACCCAAAACGCCAGCATAGCGAACGTGAGTACAGCGGCCGCGGGTGTGTACACTGTTACGGCTACGGTAAACGGATGTACCGCTACCGATACTACCCATGTTACCATTTCTCCCACGCCGCAGGCGACACTAGGTTCGTTCAGCGACCCTACTACCTGCCTGGGGACAGATGGTTTTATTACGCTTACCGGTCTTCCCGCCAATACCAACCTCGTTGTTACCTACCTGCTGAATGGTACACCGCAAAGTAGCTCCGTTAGTTCCGATGGCAGCGGGGATGTGCTGTTATCCGGGCTTGCGGCGGGGGTGTACGATAATATCATTGTGGTGGCTGGCTCCTGTTCTTCCGCAGCGCTTGGGCCGGTTACGCTATCCGACCCGCCCACACCGCCCGCGCCAGTGGCAACGGCCAATAGCCCGGTGTGCAGCGGCAACGACCTGAACCTGTTCGCCTCCTTCCAGCCGGGCGTAGCTTATAGCTGGACGGGCCCGGGCTCTTTTACTTCTGGCTTGCAAAACCCGGTTATACCGTCCGCTCCCATAACGGCCAGCGGCATATACGAGGTCACCGCCACGGCCAATGGTTGCGTGTCGCTTCCCGGTAGCGTGTCGGTAACAGTGAAGCCTACACCCGCAATCACCGGCGTGCAGTTTACCGGCCCCACCACCTGCAATGGTACTGATGGCGCTATTGTGCTTTATGGCCTGCAGCCTAATACCAGCTTTAGCGTTAGCTATCAGTGGAACAGCATTGTGCAGCCCACTGTTACGTTGCTATCCGATGGAAGCGGCGTGCTGGCGATAACCGGCCTGGCGCAGGGTCAGTATGAGGCTATAGTGGTGAACCTGAATGGCTGTGCTGATACGGCCTCCGGCCCGGTAGTGCTCGCCGACCCGGTAACGCCGGTCATCACCGCAGCGGGTAACAGCCCGCTTTGCGAAGGGGAAACATTGCAGCTTTCCGCCACTCCCGTTACCAATGCTACCTATAGCTGGACGGGCCCGAACAACTTTACATCAGCACAGCAGGATACTGCCATCAGTAATGTCACCAGTAATTTATCAGGAACGTACAGCGTAGTGGCTACCGTGAACGGCTGTGTTTCCGCGCCGGCCCAGGTAAGTGTGATAGTGAGCCCCATGCCGGTGCAGCCGGTTGTTACCAGTAATGGCCCCATATGCGCCGGTAACGACCTGGAACTGTACACCGCCAGTCAGAGCGGTGTAACCTATAACTGGACGGGGCCGAATGGCTTTACTTCCGGTTTGCAGAATCCCGTAA
>JAEUVZ010000050.1 GCA_016786665.1 Flavipsychrobacter sp. | reverse complement strand
ACGAACCGGCAGCCATACAGAAGATATTGCAGGCGCTCGATTTTGTTATTGAAGAACAGAACAATGAGGGCCTGGTGCTGGTAGTGCCTACCAACAAAACGGACGTAACACAACCGGCCGACATAGTAGAAGAGGTACTGCGCATAGACGGGCTGGATAACATTGAGATACCTTCCCGGCTGAATGTTTCGCTGGTGAAACCAATGCCTAATGACCGGGCTGCCCGGCAGAAAGTATCGGAACTACTCTGTGGTATGGGTTACCAGGAGATAGTAACCAACTCTATAGTAAACAGCAAGTATTACCCGGAACGTACCGACCTGGTGCGTATGCTCAACAGCCTGAGCAGCGAGCTGGATATACTGCGCCCCGCCATGCTGGAAAGCGGGCTGGACGTGATACAATACAATTGCAACCGAAAGAACAATGACCTGCTTTTGTTTGAGTTCGGCAAAACCTATACACAGGCAGAAGGGAAATATGTGGAAGAGCAGCAACTGGCACTCTGGGTAACCGGTAATGTGCAGACAGCCCGCTGGAACCACGCTTCCCGCCCGGCCGATGTATTCTACCTGAAAGGGATAATACAAAGCCTGCTGAAACAAAGCGGCATTTCCAATACAGCCATCACTTACGAAGAGGCAGGCGGACAGTTGTCCATCACTTGGAAATGGAAAAATCAACCCCTGTGCACGATAGTACGGGTAAGCGATAAACGGCTGAAAGAGTTTGATATAAAGCAGGAGGTGTACCACGCGGTGATACATGGCGCGCAGTGGCAAAAGGCGGCTGCCGCTAATAAGATAAAGTACACCGAAGTGCCCCGGTTCCCCGCTGTGCAGCGCGATATAGCCATCGTACTGGATAAGCAGGTTTCTTACGCGGAAGTAGAGAAGGTAACGGGCCAACTGAAGCTGGACTCGCTTCGCTCCTTCGATTTATTTGACGTGTTTGAAAGCGAAAAGCTGGGCGCCGGTAAAAAATCGTATGCGCTAAGCTATACGTTCCAGTTGCAGGACCGCACCCTTACCGATACGGAAATAGAGCAGCTCATGCAACAGCTAATGGGCGCTTACAAAAATAAATTGCAGGCTCAAATTCGGGAATAATGCAGGAGTTACAAAAGCTGAGTGAGAAACTGGACACGCTGCTGAAAAAATACAGCGAGCTACAGGCGGAAAACAACCGGCTGAAAAAAACCATTGTCAGCCATGTAGAGACCATGGAGCAGCTGAACCACAAAATAGGCGACCTGGAAAACAATATGGCTACCGTGCAACTGGGCAAAAATGTGCTGAGCGTGAACGACAAAATAGGGGTGACCAGGCAGATAGATACCGTGATAGGGGAAATAGACAAAATACTCGCCACGCTGAATGATTAAGAGAGCGGATATTGTGTTGCTGCTGTGTATGGCTTTGGGTGTTGCGGTGCTTTCGTGCACGCAGCAGCGTTCGCCGTGTTTTGAGCCAAAGATAGTATCGGTAGCACTGGGCACCTACCGGCTGGCGGGCGATACGGTGGAAGTAGATACCTTCCTCACCGACCCCGAGTTCATTTGTATCGATACACCGCTCCGCCAGACTATATCCGCTAAAAACCGTTTCTCCGCATTGTTGTCACCGTTCGTGGATAGCACGCGTTGGCTTATTATTCCGCATTACGATGATAGTACCGCCCCAGCCACTTTGCCCGAGGCGTACGATACGCTTACCTTTTATCACAGCCAGAAGCTCACGTTTATATCCAATGCCTGCGGCTATGCCTACTACTATACGCTCACGGGAGTAAAGACCACCTACAACAGCATCGATTCCATACTCATCACCAACAACAGTGTAGACAACAATGCCAGTACACAGCATGTTAAAATATACTATTAGCCTGCTGGCCATGTTGCTGGTTTCTTACTGCGCCCGCGCGCAGGAAGATGAGGATAGTACGGCCAATAAAAAGGTGGTGGTAACACAGAACCAGTTGTGCATTGGTGCCGACTTTTTTCAGCCGGTCATCAACTCTTTCTCCGGCGCTAAAAAGAGCTACGAGATAATGATAGACTACGCCCTGGAAAAAGACGTGTACGCTGTTCTGGAAGGTGGCTTCGGTAATGCAAAGGTCGATTATACCTCGCCCGCGTTGCGCTATACCAGTTCCAATAGTTTCTTCCGCATGGGTGTCAATAAATCAATGCTTACACGCATGCACCGCAATGATTGGGATTGCGTTTTCATAGGGGTGCGCTATGCGATGGGGTTTATCCGGCGCAGCGATGCCTACTACGAGATAGAAAACCAATATTTTGGTAACACCAGCGGAATGGTGCCCGCTACCGGTATGACGGCCCACTGGCTGGAACTGACGGGCGGTTTGCGGGTGGAACTATTCAAAGGCATTTGCGCGGGCTACAATGTACGCACCAAATTCCTCATGAACCCTAAAGCATTCAGGGAACTGGCACCATACTACATAGCGGGATTCGGCAAGGGTGAGAAAACAGCCGTTTTCGACTTCAATATGTATATCAGCTATGCCATCCGCTGGGCTAAAAAGAAGCCTACAGCACCCCAACAATAACACCGCTGCTATCCAGTATTGTTTCTATCTCTTTTTCCCGTTTCAGTATCTGTACGCGCATGGGAGAGAATATCCAGGTGCTGCGCAGCTTTGCCAGGCGGTCTTTGGGCGGCAAAAAGATAGCGCGCTTCAGCCAGTGCCAGGCCACAAAGCTCCGGAATACCCGTGATACCCGTACAAAGTACACCACGGTTGAGCTGTCGCACTGGCTCAATATGTTTTTCAGCTCTTCCGGTTCCACGAGCGATGAGATGCAAAGCACCGCACCTTGCCGGGGCTTAAAGTACATAGCTACCGACTGGTCGGTGTGCCAGTTGCTGTTGCTGATAATGCGGGCGCTTTTCTCTGCTTCACCCAGTTGTTCAGGTACGGTCAGGTTCTGGTCGGGTATGTAGCGCATTTCCCATTCCTTACGCGATAGGGTGTCGTAGGCCGTCCACACATAATTCTTGTAGTAGTTCAGCATCTCCTTCATATACCCTTCTCCCAGCCAGCTGCCCTTTACCGCGGCGTGAAAACTAGCATAAAAGTATAGGTGCGATGCATAGGGCTCAAACATTTCAGGGGTGCGCACTACCAGCTCCCGATTCTTCGCGTACACCTTCCATACTATCCGGCGCACGTCATCGCCGGCCTCAAAGTCTTTATAGTTCAGCAACTCGCCCTCCACACGGCGCATCTGTTCTATGCGCACATCCATCTGTTCCGTCTTTTTGGGGTACACTTCCCTGTCATCATCTTCTGCTAGTACGGGGGGCTGGTAAAAGTGTCCCTTTACCGGCTGCGCCACCGCCAGCGAGAAGATATGCAGCATATCCTGGAAGTAAACGAACCCTCCGTTCAGCTGGTACTCTTTTATATCCGGCAGCAGCAGGCGGCTCTTCCCGGTGATAGCCGCAAGGCCCCAGCTCTTTTCTTTCCACCTGTTCGATAGCAAAGTGAACCTATCCGTCATTTCGTAGTTGTCGTAAAAGAGCCGGCCTTTTACAAAGCCCAGCAGTGGCCGGTAAGCGCCCTCTATCTGCGCACTCAGGAACAGCTTGTTCTTCTTCCCCTTCACACTGTCCAGGGTGAAGTCTACTTGCAGGCGGTGCTTTTCCTTTTGGCTCAGGTACAGGTAATATATCCAGCTGGCGAGCGTGCTGAGCAGTGATAATAGAATGACTCCTGCTACAAACCACAAGGCCATCTTTGCCATCAGTATGATAAACGGCTGAAAGGCATTGTATTCTATCTTTTTGGGATTGGGAGGGCGGTACAGGAGTTTGTAGGCAAAATACACCGCCAGCGTACAAAGTAGGGTATTGAGTGTAAACGGGAAATATTGCAGCCAATACTTTATTTTCCACCTGAGTTGTTTGCTGATCATGTTGCGTTCCGCTCTGTTCTTTTACAAACCTGAAAATAAGGAATTGTGGTACATTCCGCTTGTTAAAATTAATTTCGCCATTAGTAATTACAAGCCTCGGGAATTATTCATTAATTTTATTGTCATAATACTCATTCTTATGAAAAGAACATTACTTATTACAACAGCCATGTTATTGGCTGGCTCAGCCATAGCGCAGAGGGGCTACGTGAGGAATAAAATTGAGGAAGGCTACGAAGACAAACACGGAAAATCCGGTATGGAAAAATACGAGGGCTGGATGAACGGAAAGGTGCTGAATGTAAAGACAGAACCGGAATACATCTTCACCACTTCGGTAACCATGCAGGTAACCGACTATAAAAAAGGAAAGAAAGGCGAGCCTACTGAGATGCAATATTTCCTGAATCCGTCTAAGACATACTTTGGCTCTTCAGTAATCGACAAGAAGAAGTCTAAAGAGGAAATGTTCGTTATATACGAACTGGTCAACAACTATATGCTCATGCTGAATGTAAAGGAAAAAACCGGTATGGCCATCAGCATGAACGCCTTTATGAGCGGCAAGGCCATAGAGGAACGGAACAAAAAGCTCAACAGCGGTGACCCTAAGTCTTCCGATAACATCAATTGCAAAAAGACGGGCAAGACCAAAAGTATCCTCGGCTATAGCTGCGAGGAATACATCTGTACCGATGAAGACAAGCATACCCGCTCCGAGTTCTGGATTACGACAAAGCTGCCGGTAGATGTTTCCCGGGCTTACCTGCAAAGCCCATACGCCATGTATTTCCGCAATTCCGGGAAGATGGGCGGTATGATGATGGAAGGCAATTTCTACAAGAACGACGAACTGCAAAGCACCATGCTGGTAACCGACGTGAATACCAGTGCCAATCGCAAAGAGGTGATGAAAGAGTATAAGCTGAACAGCGGTATGTAACCCTAGCGCTGATCTTCTACTTCGGTAAAGCTGTCCGCAGGGTAGGCAATGTGCTCCAGGTACAATCCATGCCCCGGTACGTTAAAGTAGGCTTGCCTGCAGTCTTTTGCTTCTATTATCCGGCGGAAATCGTCCATTGGGCGTTTGCCCCCGGCTATCTTTAGCTGGGTACCTACCAGTCCGCGCACCATACCGCGCAGAAATCGGTTAGCTTCTACCACGTAGTGCAGCTCAGCGCCGTGCTGCTCCCAGTGGGAGTCAAGTATGTTGCAGTTGAAGGTAAAGGTCTGCGTGTTTCGTTTCGAGAAACTCTCAAAGTCAGTGTACTCTTTCAGCACCGCCGCGGTTTCCCGCAGCATTTCCATATCTATACGGAAGGGGTAATACAGCGCCCGGTTCTGCAGGAAGGGGTCTTTCTGGTGGTAAATGCGGTAACGGTAGCGGCGGCTAAGCGCTGCAAAGCGGGCATTGAATTCAGGGTCGTGCGCCAGTAGTACCCGCTTTACCGTAACGGTGCCAGGTAATATAGCGTTCATCTTATACCGGAAATGTAGATGTAATGGCTCCTCGTGGTCAAAGTGGAAATAGCTCTCCAGGGCATGTACGCCCTCATCGGTCCGGCTGGCGCCCACGGTAATGGTTTCCTTGCGCAGCAGTACCGACAGGGCCCTGTTCAGCGCCAGCTGTACAGTAGGCGTATCGCCCTGCACCTGCGAACCATGAAACGCCGTGCCATCATACGCCACCTCCAGTAGATACCTTGCCATAACGGCCGCAAAGATACATTTTGTACACTACACGATGGCAAAACCGGGCGCTCCTTGCTTTCAAACGCTCCCTTGCCGGCCCGGTCCATCCCTTAGTGCCTTTACATCTCGGTTTCTCTTTTCCAGCCATCTGCCCACAGCGTAGAATGATACCGCCAGTACCAGGAAGAACAGGCCCTTGTTCATGCTGTCCCAGAAAAATTCAAAATACCGCGTATATAAGTTGGCCAGCAGAAACAGCACGCCCATATCTCTGGCGGCCTGGTCGCCGTATCGCACCCCCAGGTAGAAAGCGGTGCCCGCTGAAAGGCCGAACGCAATGCCATAGCCTATTACCTGGGTTTGTCGCGCAGCCTCCCACGCTGTCCAGTTGGTATAGTTGCCGAACACCGAAGCCCCCCACATACCGGTAAAGAAAATGAGCATACCGGCTATATAGGTAATGCGGTAGGTAGCCGCATACCACTTGCGCTGCACCAGCGAGAGACAGATAACCAGCAGCCCGAAAGCCGCAAATCGGATAGGGTAGTTCATACCCAGGAACAGCCCGCTGCCGCCTGATGCAAATTGTGTAACGGCACCGTAGAAGCCCATCAGCGCCAGAACGCCACCAACCCACAAAAACCGCGCGCTGAATCGCACACTTAGTGCAAATAGTAATGCGGCAGCCAATGCCAGGAACCCCGAGTAGTTTCCTCCAAAGCCGATGCCTTTGCACAGGTAAGTAAGGCTTACCAGGGAGGTGAGGGCTCCCACCACCAGGTAGAGTTCGTAAGCGGTGTTGCTTAGGGCGCTGCGCTTCCGCCGCACATACCACAGCCAGGCCAGTGACACTCCGGCAGCCAGCAGGGCTATAATATAATGGCTCAGGGAAAAATATTTACGGAACCGCTCCAGCAGCTTATCGTCTATGAACAATGCGCCAAATGCCAGCAGCATGCACGACAGCGCTACCAGGAAGAAATATTGTGCTACCTGGCCGGCGTCCTGGTTCTTTACCTGCAGGCTGTTGCGCAATTCTTCCGCTTGGGTGCGGTCTATCTTGCCTTCCCGCTCCCATTCGCTGATAGCATTATTCAGGGTCGTCCAGTCATTTTTGTCTACTTCCATAGCTGGTTACAAGATACCGAAAATAAAAAAAAGGCCCTGGAAAGGGCCCTTCACATATAGAGGATAAGAGAGAGCGGATTATTGCTGTGTAGCAGTATATACTACACTGGTTGTGTACGTACCGGCAGGGTAAGTAAAACCCGGGGTAGCCTGGTACTGTACCGAGAACAGCTGGTTAGAACCATATGTACCGTTGGTAATAAGGTTCTGATTGGTAGAAGTAAGGGTAGAGTATGCCGTAGAAGAGAACGGCGTAGCGATAGAACCACCGGTAGCGTTGGCGGTAACCATTAGCTTCAGCACACCCGATACAGGCATGGTAGTACCGGTAGTATAAGTACCGGTATACGTAAAGTTAGATGCGTTGGTCTTTACCTGCACGTCGAATGGCAGGTTCGATTGTACTTTCAGCTGCTGCGCTGTAGAGGTAACACCGTTGGCGTAGTCGGACACCGTAGAGAACGGCAGGGTAACCGCGCCACCCGTGTTGGTACCGGAACCGGTAAAGGTGATAGCGATCGCGTTGGAAAGCGTCAGGCTCACCGATTGAGTAGCGGTAGCAGAAGCATTCTGAGCGTTGGCGGCTATCGAGAAACTCACGATAGCGATGGCGATGAGAATAATTACTTTTTTCATGTTATTCGTTTTTGTTTGTTTGTTGTTTTGTTGACGCAAAGATGCATCGCCGTTCCACCGCGGCAAAATAATCCGGCTTGCTTAACCCCTCCTTAGGAACTGGTTAACAAGCGGTTAGCATCCGGGCCCGTCCATTGTTACATGCAAAAGGGCCTCCCGTTAGAAAACAGGAGGCCCCGATAAATGGATATGGATATTTACTATTATCTGCGATAGGGCTTTTAATCTTCTACATGCACGTTAATGGTGTGCTCATTGCCTTTTATCTGTACTTTATCCATTTGGTCCAGGTACTGGTGGTATTTATTTATTACGCCGGAGGGTTGTTTCTTTCCATTAATGTATAGGGTGCCGTCTTCCTTCTTTATCTTATATCCTTTGGAGCGGTCCAGCAATCCATCTGCTTCCATGTCTTCCACCATACGGTCAAAGCTTTTTTCGCCAAAGGTGAAGGTCTTTACGCCGGCATCACCTTCATCACCGGTGGAGTAGGAGTAGGCCATTGCTCTGCTGCTTTTGCCATTGGCGGCATGGTCCAGCTCCAGCTTTATCTGGCGTTTCAGGGCAGGGTCGTCCAGTACCACCAGGGCCCGGTCTACATCGTCACTTATCTTTTCCCAGTCTATGTTCTGCAGTTCTATCCGGGCTTGCTTCAGGTCTTTCTTTACATTATCCAAGTCCACGTCATCCAGGGCTATCTTCACTTCATTGTTTACCTGGTCCCAGTCTATCCGGGCGATGGCATTGTTTACGGTAGTGCTCAGGGTGCGCAGGTCTGCGTCAGCCATAGCTTCCTCTACCAGCTTCTTAATATGTTCCTCATTGCCTACATCGTTCGGGTGTACGCCATCGCTGCTCCCTTTTGCGTTCTGGTCTATTACTATACTTCGGGTTACAACCTGGGTAGTGCCTTTTCCCTGCTTTTGCTGTGTTACCGTCGTGGTAGTGGTTTTGGGCGATTTCGATTGGCTGGCCTTGTTACGGGTCTGCGCTACGCTGGGGCTGAAGACCGCTACCGATACCATTAACGCCAGTATCACCAGCGATGCGATACCTACCTGTGTGTAGTTGGTTTGTTTCTTTTTCATTTCCATGATGCGTTTTATTCTGTTAAGTAATTGATGCCTGTTTCCGTGTGCGCCCATAGCTAGCACTTGCTGCTGGCGGCTGGCCTCCAGTGTAGCCAGGGCCTCGGCGTAGCTGAGGGGCAGGGTAGTGTGCTCCAGCACTATATCGTCGCAGCAGTGTTCGCGCTCGTTCCTTAGCTGGCGGGCTATCAGCCAGGTAAACGGGTTGAAGAAGAGCACGGTCTCTACCAGCGTTTGCAGTATATTAAGCAGGTAGTCGTGTCTTTTTATATGTGCCAGCTCGTGCAGCAGTATCGCCTCCAGTTGGTCGGCGGGTAGCTGGGCCAGGCTGGCTACCGGCAGCAGTATCACAGGCTTCAGGGCACCTATGGTTACGGGTACCTGCAGCTTTTCGGTATAGAATAGGCGCACCTGCCGCTCTATTCCCAGTTTATCGGCCCATTGCTGCATCCGCTTCGCCCAGTAAGGGTCTGCGGGAGCGATATGCCGGTTTTTCATCCGGTGTACCTGCGCCAGGTTCACGCCTAGCCTCACCAGCAGGAAGGCGATTCCACCTATATAGAGCATCACCAGTGCCGGAAAGTAGGGCTGAATGCTACCCATCAGCCAGGCAAGTTGAGTGGTGGTGTCGGCAGGGGTGGCGGTGGTGTTCAGCACATAGCTATGGACAGGGCCGCCAGCAGAGCCGCTCTGGGTTACTTGTATGTTTATCCCGGCCAGCCGCTGATACTGGGCTATACAGGTACTTACAAACCACCCGAAGCTTCCCAGCAATGCGGCAGCCGACAGGTGATAGCGGAAGCGGGAAGTGGCCGCTGCAGCTATGCCCAATACCAGGCGCAGGCTGCAATAAATAAGCAGCCCCTGCCAGAGCGAGTGCAGCAGCGCCCAACCCAGCGATTGTACCCATAGGGTAGCTTGTGCGTTCATGATTGTTTCATTTTGGTGTTACTAATACCCGTACTGCCGGGCAGGTGATAAGTACTTATGGGGCTGTCGTTATTTATTACGGTTGGTGGAGTGTTTTTCCAGGTATTCTTTTATCAGCTCCAGCTCGTCTTTGCTGGCTTTGTGGTTTCCCAGCGCCTGCATCACCAGGTTCATCGCCGACCCGTTGAATACGGTGTCTATCATCTTCCTCACCAGTTGCCCTTGCGTATCTTCCTGCGATATGTTCGCTTCATATATATGGGTCTTGCTGCTGGCATCCCGCTTTAACAGTTTCTTCTCGTGCATTATCTGCATCAGCTTCAGGGTGGTGGTGTAGCCGCTGTCTTTGGTCTTTTCCAGCACTTCGTGTATATCCCGTACCGTGCTCGGGCCTTTGCTCCACAGTATGTTCAGTATTTCCAGTTCGCTTTCCGTAGGTTTTGGCTGGCTCATGTCTCTTAGTCGTTTTAATCGCCGATAATGTTACAAACATCATCTACGAATTGTTTCGTAAACAAACCTACGAACATTTTCGTAAATGCAAAACACACTACCAGATTTTTGTTTTTTGTTAACAATCAACCGCGCCGGAAAGGGTCCATGACGGGCAGAAATAACGCCTGTGGCTACGATACAGAGAGCAGGTACATAGCCTCCACTTCGGCACGGGCCCAGGGAGTTGTACGCAAAAACTTAAGGCTGGAACCGATGCTGGGTTCGTGCCGGAAGCACCGGATAGGCACACGTAAGCCCATCTCCTCCCATCCATACCTGGCTACCAGGTGTTCCAGCATGGCTTTGAGGGTAATACCATGCAGGGGATTATTGGGCTGCGCATTGCTCATAGGTGCAAGATAGCCCAATCACTTTTAACAATAAGGGTCTCCTATATCATTCGGTAAAAGCCCTATATTTTGCGTACCTTTGCACCTCGAAAAATCAGAGATATTTCTGGTTTTGACTTTTGATTTTTGTAATAAGCATGTTATCAGTTTCTAATTTATCACTACGCTACGGAAAGCGGGTTTTGTTTGAGGATGTAAATATCCGCTTCACCGAAGGGAATTGCTATGGCATCATTGGTGCCAACGGCGCCGGTAAGTCTACCTTCATGAAGATCCTGTCAGGGGAAATAGACCCTACTACCGGTAAGGTGGAAATAAGCAAGGGGCAGCGCATGAGCGTACTCAACCAGAACCACTACCAGTTTGACGAGTTGCCCGTGCTGGAAACAGTAATGCGCGGCAATAGCGTACTGTTCGATATAATGGCGCAGAAAGACGCGCTCTACGCCAAGGAAGACTTTACAGAAGAAGACGGCATAAAAGCCGGCGAACTGGAAGGCATCTTTGCTGAAATGGACGGGTGGAACGCGGAAAGCGATGCCGCCACACTGCTCAGCAACCTGGGCATTAAAGAAGAATTTCACCACCGCCAGCTGAAAGAACTGGACGGTAACCAAAAGGTAAGGGTGCTGCTGGCGCAGGCGCTGTTCGGCAACCCCGACATACTCCTGCTGGATGAACCTACCAACGACCTGGACCTGGAAACAATAGGCTGGCTGGAGGATTTCCTGGCCGACTATGAAAAAATAGTACTGGTAGTATCGCACGATCGTCACTTCCTGGATACAGTGTGTACCCACGTAGCCGATATCGATTTCGGGAAAATCACCATATTTACCGGTAACTATTCATTCTGGTACGAGTCAAGCCAGCTGTTGCTGAAGCAACGTTCTGACCAGAATAAGAAGGCCGAAGAAAAGATTCGCGAACTGAAAGAATTCATCGCGCGCTTCTCGGCCAACGCATCCAAATCGAAGCAGGCCACCAGCCGGAAAAAGGCGCTGGAGAAGATTGACCTGAACGATATGGTGGCTTCTAACCGGAAGTACCCGGCCATCCTGTTCAACAACCAGGTACGCGAAGCCGGCGACCAGATACTGGAAGTAAAGGGACTGAACAAGACCACAGAGAGTGGGGAAGTGCTCTTTAAAGATATCAGCTTCGACCTGAAGCGCGGCCAGAAGGTGGCGGTCATTTCTCAAAACTCACTTGCAACTACGGCGTTTTACAAAATACTGGCCGGAGAGGATACCCAATTTGAAGGTACCTTTAAGTGGGGAGTTACCATTACGCCAACTTACCTGCCCAACGATAACAGCGAATATTTTGAGGGTAAGGATCTCAACCTCGTCGATTGGCTCCGCCAGTATTCAGAAGAAAAGGACGAAACGTTCATCCGCGGCTTCCTGGGGCGCATGTTGTTCTCCGGTGAGGAAACGCTCAAGAAGTGTACGGTACTTTCCGGTGGCGAAAAGATGCGCTGCATGATGAGCCGGATGATGATGCTGAAAGGAAACCTGCTGATGCTGGATGAACCGACCAACCACCTGGACCTGGAGTCGATAACGGCGCTAAACAATGGAATGAAGGATTTTAAAGGTACGATACTGTTTACCTCACGAGATCACGAATTGTCGCAAACGGTGGCTGATAGGGTAATAGAGATAACCCCGAGCGGCATAATAGATAAGGAAATGTCTTTTGATGAATACATGACCAACGACCGGGTAAAACAACAGCGCGCCGAAGCATATGGTGTAATGGCCTAAGCAATACAATTTATTGATATACTCAACAGGCTGTCCTTTCCGGGCAGCCTGTTTTTATTTTGGGGTAAGCCATCTACCAAGCATAGGTCTCAATAATTTAATTATTGTTAAATAGGCTACTGTTGAGCACCATCATCCTGGGCTGTGCTTGAAGGCAGCAGCGGCAGAACAATCCGCGAGTCGTCGTAAATACGCACCCGGCAGGGTACAAAGTCTTCGGGGCGTGCCTTGTAAATATTTATAAACTGTTGCGGGTTCCGGTCGGCCAGTGGAAACCAGCTGCTTTGTACCTGCACCATTATCCGGTGTCCTTTCTTAAAGGTATGGGCTACATCGGGCAGGGTGTATTTCACCCGGGTAGGCAGCCCCGGCTCAAAAGGTTCGGGGTGCTCCAGGCTGTTCCGGTAGCGGCCACGCATTATTTCAGCCCGCACCAGCATTTGGTATCCACCCATGGGGTAACTGACGCCACTGCCTTTACCATACGTTTTTTCATCATAAGTATAACTTTCCGGGTACACGTCTATCAGCTTTACTACTAAGTCGGCATCGGTGGTAGAGACAGATGCCAGCAGGTCGGCTACTACGGGCCCGGCCAGGGTAGCGTCTTCTTCCAGCACACCTGTCTGGTAAGTTAGCACATCCGGACGGCGGGCAGCAAAGCGCTGGTCGTCGTTCATGTACTCGCGGGTACGGCTGCTGTGTATGCCATCCGTATAGGATACCGGGTGTTGTGGATCGCTGATATATTCATTGTAACTATTACTTCCTGTAATCTTCTTATCATTCAGTAAACCAGTATATTGTAAGTATAAACTAATATTCCGTTTCTCCGCCGGTGGCCATTGCGGGAACTGCCTCCACTCGTTGATGCCGGTAAAGAAAACAGTGGCTTCCGGTATATCCTTTAAGCTGCCTTTTCGCTTCAAGTGATAGTTGAAGTAGGGCGCCTCAACGTGTTTTACATACCACTCCGATGTATTGCTCCCGAACCGGATATTGCCGAGGTAATCGCCGGGTTCTTTGCTCCATTGTCCGTGCGACCAGGGCCCCATTACCAGGCGATTATCGTTCTCACTTTTCTGTTCTATGGCCCTGTATAGGTTCCAGGCCCCGAAGCAATCTTCCGCATCAAAATGGCCTCCGGTGACCAGGCTGGCGACACCTTTCGGGATGTATTGTACGAAATTCCGGGTATTGCGGGCCTCCCAGAAGTCGTCATTATCGGGGTGGCGGTACACTTCGTTCCAAAAGGCGATGCTGTCGCCCATCATTTCTTTCAGCTCGGACAGTGTACCGTGTTGCAGGAAAAACGCGTAGTTATCTACCATACTGAAGCGATGACCCGGCGGCATCACCTTCCTGGGTTGGGGGCGTGGCCGGCCGAATCCCTGGTAAAAATTGAATGCATCCATGACCATAAACGCCCCATTGTGATGGAAATCATCACCTGAAAACCAATCAGTTACAGGAGCTTGCGGACTAACAGCTTTAAGAGCCGGATGGCCTGACAGGGCAGCCATAGTGGTGTAAAAACCCGGATAGGATATACCCGTAACGCCCACGCGGCCATTGTTGTTACGGGTATTGGCCAGCAGCCAGTCGATAGTATCATATGTATCGGAAGCTTCATCTGTCTCCTTGCCGGACTTATCGGGGTTGAACGGCCTTACGTCCACAAAGTCGCCTTCGCTCATCCAGCAGCCGCGTACGTCCTGCAGGACGATGATATAGTTTTCCCTCAGGTAGGTGATGTAATGCCGTTCCCAAATGCGGGAATAATCCACACCGTACGGAGCTACTGAGTACGGCGTGCGGATCATGAGGATGGGATGCTTTTCCTGGTGATTGCGTGGCGTATAGATGGCTGTGAACAGCCGGATGCCATCCCTCATGGGTATGTAACTTTCCTGCTTGGTATAATTCTTCCGGAACCAGGCAGAATCCGTCCGCTTATCCCGGGCACTCAGCACCATAGGGGAGCAGAGCAATACCAGCCACAATACTTTTTTTATACTCTGTAAACTCATAAGGCTAAATATACTTCAATCTTATTCTTTGCAAAACTTCTACTTAACATAATGTAAATTATAGAACTCAATACGACTTCGCCCACGCGGCGGGTCGTTGATTAAACTTTAGGTTATGGTAAGGCTTGTTAATTATCTCCTTCGGGCGGTTGGTTCAAAATATCGGCTATTTCGGGCGGTAACGCTCCAAACTCAGCATAAAAACTGGCGTTCAGATTTTGACGTAATTCATGAAGGCGTTTCTTTGAGCCTTCATGAATTAGCGAAGCTGCTTCCGAATCGCCGTCAGCAAGGCTAAGGTAAACGCTAGCCATTAGCGTTTGGTGCATAGCCTCGATATTTAATATATGCCTTAGTAAAATGGCGTATGCCTTTGGGTTGCTTAGCGAAATTTTAAAATCTTCCATCTTATTACATTTTAGTTTGACACCTCAAATGTAAAACAAAAGCCCCATATCACTATGGGGCTTTCTTTATTAATATCATCATCCCACGCACGTCATATTTCGTTCTATAATCATAATATATTAAGTATCTGCGGGTGTAAAGAAAAATTACACCCTTGCTACGTTAACATATTATAAAATTATAGAAGAAATTGATTACTTGGTTTTAAGGCATTGCCGATGCAACCTGCTGATAGCCAACAAGTAACACAGGTAATGCGCATTAACCACAGACACACATCCCAATAGGTACGATGAAGAAAAAAGAAACAGAAACACGGTAAGGCTCACCAGGTAATTGACTACCGCGCGGACGGATGAAGATAAAAGGCCCGTGGCGGTATATTGGGGGAAATCGCGATGGCTGATTTTGTTTTCCGGGGGCTTTGGTGGTTCTGGCTTTTGGCGCCATTACCGGGCTTTCTAACTGGTTACATATATGATTTTTTAACCAGTAAAATTTGGCGAGTGTTGGGAAGATGCGCTTCGCTGGCGGATCCGTTTTAGTTACATTGTAGTGAATATTGGCATGAGGGCTTGATTTTATAAATTATTGATTATCAATATATTATTGTTTTTATAGTTTCATTTTGCTATCATTTAGTTACATTTTACCTTCATTTTAACGATAGACGTTTACAGTATAACGGCAGTTGATTACATAGTAGTTGCACTCAAGTACATACAGTATGATTATAGTTACATCAGCGTTCTATTTTATTGATTTATAACAAATTATACTTGCAATACAAATATATAAAAAGATAGGACGCAGTACAACGAATGATATCCACAATTCGGTTGGCTGCCCTACCCTGTTGGTATGCGAAACTTGAATATCCTTATTTTCGCATGGGTGGATGAACTGTACCTGACTGAAGGTCAGCAGATGCGGCGTTAGGTTTCGGAAGCGGGATCTTCTAAAAAAAGGAAGGGCGAAGCGGACGCTTCGACGAGGGGGTGAGGCTACGGGTTCAGGAGCGTCACCTCAATTCCTTTCTGGCGGCATTTATCCATGGAGCGATGGTACGGCGGACATATCCGGGATTGAGGTCGCGCTGGTCTACAGCATTTTGAAACTGAGCATTGGCCTCCTCTATACGTCCCAGTTTTTTGAGCAACATGCCATACCGATACATTGCTTCTACGGAATGGTGTATGCGGATCACTTTCCGGTACTCTTCTTCCGCTTCTGTCACCATACCAGCACCGTCCAGCGCTTTGGCGTAGGCCAACTCGTCGTCCGGCCGGTCGAACTTGCCATTTTTGGCCGCCAACACCTTTTTGAACCATCCAACACTTTCTTCAAATTGCCCGTTCAGCGCATGATAGGTTGCCAGGTCGCGCATAATGCCGGGGTCTTTGGAGTAGATACCAACGAGGCAGGAGCGGGTCAGTTCTATAGCCCGTTCGTAGTTCCCGGCATGGGCATACTCTTCCGCCAGTTTCAGCCTGTTGGCATCTGTATCGGAAATACGCAGGTTGCGCTCAAGTTCTTTGATACGCCCGCCGGAGAAAAATGAATTGGCCACACTTGAGACCTTTGAACCGCCGCCCAGTCCCGGCAGAATTTCCTTTATAAAGTAAATGAGACAACCTAACAGCGGAAGAAAAATAAGCAGGAATAACCACTCCCGGCTGCGCCCGGTTTTGAAAAGGTGTAAGATGCAAATGACCTGCGCCGCTATGATGAGGTAATAGGAGTTGCTCCAGAAAGCAAACATGGCTTGTTTTTTTGTAAAAGAACGAAATATTATCTATTTCGGAAAGTGCCGGCAAAGGAACCGTTCGAGGCGCTGCACTAAGTACTGCGCCAGTGGGAGTTTGTTTTTGGTAGTTGCAAACTGAGATTATTTGTTACCGCAAGTCGCAGGCTTGCGAGTGATAATTTTGATTAAGGGCTCGGGGGGACATCCCCCTAACCCCCTTCGCCCACGCACGGGGCCAGCGCACAAAGGGGGAACTCTCGTGTGGTGTTGGTGTTGCCCCACTAGCGCTCGCAAAGCCTGGTGGGGATGCCGGTTGCAGACCGGCTATCTTGTGTGGGTATGGGAGCCACGCCCGGCAAAGGAACCGTTCAGGCAGGCGCTGCGCTAAGTACTGCGCCAGTGGGATTATTCTAAGACGGAAATCCACAACACTTATTATCACCCGAGGTCTCACCTTGGGCCAGTGTGGTTAATTTCTAACTCGTTGAAAACAAAGTGCCATCTCTCTTTAGGGAGACGGCACTTATCTGGCTCTTTAAATAAATATTTTTTACAACCCCAACGTTATGGGTCTTCTTCCGTGTCTGTGGTAAACTTAAAAAGCTACTATACATAAATTACATAGCATTTTTCTTCTCTGACCCTGCTGCAGATTTGCGAACTGTTTGAGGTAATCAGGAAAAGAAGGAAGTAAACTATGACAAATTGTCTCGGAAATATTGTTAAAAACTACAAAAACAATATTACCTGACAAAAACGGACTCCCCCATGTAACATTGGCAGCAATTTAACTACTTGGCATGATTATTGACCAAGCAACCATAGGATTTAAAAAAATATTTCTATAGAACCGAGCCTTGCCATTGCAAGACCTAGAAGACCCATAGCATTTGGAAAAGCTACTTCGGAGGCTGTTCACCTCAAAGATTGGATTTTAATTTAACGCGGTGCAAAGGTACAATAAGTTTTGATATAAACAACAGCTTTTCTCCAAAATTCATCCAATATCCCGGCGATTAATTTTACACGTCGAAAGCACTGGCGCAGTGTAAAATGTTATTTTAAATTAATAAAATGATTGAAATTTTACATAATAAATTATATTATCCAATTTTAAAGGGTAAAAAAGGTGAATTTGCTGCACTGAAAGAGTGTCCGCAGCCTATTAAAGAAAGTATGATTCCATTAATAGAGCTATTAGATTATACACCAACACAGCTATCTGAGGAACAATTAGCTAAGAGAAAGAAACCTGTCAGAACTTACGACGATCATTTATCAAGTGAGATAAAACAGATCATTGCCGCTTGGCAGGAATCGGGGATGCCAATTTTTATAGATACTCATCTAGTACCAATTGAACTACTAGCCGGCACGGGAAGGATCGCGCTAATCTTTGAGTCACTTTATGATGCAGGGATTATGGCTATTCCTGTAATTCACACTTCGTATGATCCAAGGATATCCAATGAATACAAATCAATAATTGATGAATATCAAACCGGATTTTGCCTTAGGTTGAATACGAATGATACGGAGGATGAGGAGATAGCTGATGTAATAGAGCATCTACTAAACCGTTACCAACAATTACCAGGTCAGATTGATTTACTAATTGATAACCGGTATGTGACGGAAGATATAATTGCGCGTACTGCAAGATTACTTGCCACAACAATTAATGACCTTCCACATTTAGCGGAGTGGAGATCGTTGGTATTAGCTTCAGCTGCATTTCCGGTGGACCTGAGCAATCATAAGCCAGACAGTACAACAAGAATACCCCGCAGTGATTGGGCCTTGTGGCAGAAATTATTGAGTAAATCATTGGAAAGGATGCCGAACTTTGGCGATTATGCGATTGCGCACCCCGAAATACGTGATATAGGAAACGTCATTCCTAATATGAGTGCTAGTTTACGATATACGGCAGATAAGGAATTTATTATCGTAAAAGGACGAGGTGTAAAGCATAATGGCTTCGGTCAAACCCACGCGTTGTCTCAGAAAATCGTAAGTCTTCCTGAATACTCTGGTGAACATTTTAGTCCGGGAGATAATTGGATAAAACGATGTGCATTAAATAGAACTACGCCGGGCAATTCCACAACATGGAGACAGGCTGCAACAAGCCATCATCTCCATAAGGTTATTGAGCAACTCGCCAGTCTAGCCGCTGCTTTAAGAGCTGCCTAGTGATGGCTGATAGCTCTTTAACTGAATACTTATCTGCTACCAGTTGCCAAAGGTCTCTCTTGCTCTTGCTTGAGAGACCTTTTTTTATACCTCTTTCGTTAAGCAAATATAATAGCTCATCTTTCCACAAAAGCTGAGCAACAGCTATGGAATTAATTTCGGGATTGCGTTTGGGTCTTTTTACCTGCTTGAGATGCAAAATATCCGATTTGTTTTGTGGAGTTGCCACAATCAAGCCACACCACTCTGGCAGCAAATTTTTGATAGGCTCGACGTGTTTACGCCCCACTACAAAGGTTAGATAATCAAATACTTGCCGATAGTACCGTAATTGTGAATCCAACCTATATAAGGTATCACTCTCACTCTTTATTTCATAACCATAAAGAGAGCCATTGACAACGGCTATATCAATACGCGACAGGCCTTGAAAAAGCCCCATTTCTTCAATTACTAATGCATTTTTATCTGACAAAAAATTAGATAGCGTTTTACTTTTTAAAGCAATTCTTACATCTATATCGCGCATTGTTGTCTCACAATTTGGGCAAATCTATAGCATTGTCGACAATAATACCTTCTTAAGAAGATTGATTTCTCTCATTCGCTTGGTATTCGTAAGAAGTAGAAGACAATATGCGTTTAATTACACTTCCTTTATCGCCCACCCTTAAATTAAAATCCTATTAGAAAGCCGGGTTCTAAGTTTATTCCTATTTTAGGGTCGGGTAATTTTGTACAGGTATGCCGATGAAGATTTTATTGATTGAAGATGAAGCCAATGTGGCTTCCTTCGTCAAGCGCGGGCTCAATGAGGCCGGTTATAATGTTACAGTCGCCTTTGATGGCACTTCCGGCTACAAAATGGCCACGGAGTACGATTTCGGGCTTATCATCCTGGATATCATGCTCCCGGGCATGAACGGGATAGAGGTATGCCGCAAGCTGCGGCAGGACGGGATAGATACGGCTATCATCATGCTCACGGCCCTGGGCTCTACCGAGAACATTGTTACCGGGCTGGACAGCGGCGCCGATGATTACCTGGCCAAGCCGTTCAAGTTTGCCGAGTTGCTTGCCCGGGTGCGTACCTGGATGCGCCGGCAGGGGGTAGCCAACCAGAACGGACGCGACAATACCCTCTCCCTGGCGGACCTGACCCTGAATACCGCCGAGAAGCTGGCTACCCGCTCCGGGAAGCAGATAACCCTTACGGCTACGGAGTACCGCCTGCTGGAGTACCTGCTGAAAAACCAGCGCCGGGTGGTATCGCGGGTAGAGATACTGGAAAATGTATGGGACATTGACTTTAACATGAGCACCAATGTGGTGGATGTGTACGTTAACTACCTGCGCAAAAAGATAGACAAGGGCTTTGAGCCCAAGCTGATACATACCATAGTGGGCATGGGCTATGTAATGAAGGAGGATACATATAATGAAGATCCAAACTAGGATAACGCTTTTCTTTACCCTCATCAACGGCTCCATTATCCTGTTGCTGAGCTTCCTGGTGT
The DNA here is from genome assembly GCA_016786665.1 of Flavipsychrobacter sp. Classification (GTDB taxonomy): domain Bacteria; phylum Bacteroidota; class Bacteroidia; order Chitinophagales; family Chitinophagaceae; genus MKUN01. Next base: position 64,608 of record JAEUVZ010000050.1, on the reverse strand, counting down.
ACTACTTTGCCGGTACGCTTTCCTCCCGCGACTTTGAGAAGCGGGTGACCCTCCGCGCTACCATAGCCGCCAAGCTGCAGTTTGAAAGCAAGTACCAGGACAACGACCTGTACAACGAGTTTCGACGCCAGCATATAGAGATACTGCCGGAGCAGAAAGAGTATTTTCTGCCCCTGCAGAACGGTAAGGTGCCCCCCTCCGCCGATACCCTTCCCCTACCCGACTTCTTCTACCGCCAAGTGCTGCAACTGGGCACGGCCACCTACCGGAAAGGTTCATTTTTCTATGCAGGTGTGCGCTATAAAACAGCTGATAATGAATATATTGTAGTAGCATCGGCGCGAAATGATTATATTACCCAGCAACTGTATAACCTGCGGCATATCCTGTTCGCGGTCTTCGTTTTTTCCACCCTTATTATCCTGCTGGTGGGCAAGGTTTTCTCTAAGCGCATCTTCCGCTCGGTGCGGGTAATGATGAGCAAGGTAAAGGACATCAGCGCCCACAACCTTCACCTACGGCTGGATGTGGGTGAGGGTAAAGATGAGGTGGCTGAGCTGGCCTCTACCTTTAACAACATGCTGGACCGCCTGGAAACCTCTTTTGAAACACAGAACAACTTTGTGAGCAACGCCTCTCACGAGCTGAGTACCCCGCTTACCGTGATCATAGGCGAGGCCGAGCTATCGCTGGGCCGCGAGCGCGAACCTGAAGAGATAAAAGCCTCGCTCCATACCATACTGTCGGAGGCGGAGCGACTGCAGCACATCATCCGCAGCCTGCTGAACCTGGCCCAGACGGGCTTTAACGGGATGAAACAGGTATGGGACGAAATACGCATAGATGAGCTGATATGGGAGGTGAAGGAAGAACTGGATAACATTAACCCCAACAACCAGGTACATATAGACTATAGCCTGATACCCGAAGATGAGGAACGGCTGAAAGTATCGGGCAACGCCCAACTGCTGAAGCTGGCCCTCAGTAATATAATACTTAACGGGTGCAAATACTCTAACAACGCACCGGTTATCGTAGGGCTGGCCGCCACCAACGAACGGCTGATCATAATAGTGAAAGACTCGGGCGTGGGGATACCGGCCCGCGAAATATCGTATATCTACGACCCCTTCTTCCGGGCGTCTAACACAATCCCGTTCAAAGGGTATGGTATAGGGCTGCCGCTGGCACGTAATATCATCCGCATGCACAAGGGCGACCTACTGGTAGAATCGATGGAAAATGTAGGCACGGAGGTACACATTACCCTGCCCATATTAGTAAACGATTAGAAAACGCATAGCGATTTTAATCGATTTCTAGCCACATTCTAAGCAACATCTCATTAAGCCTTTAAAGGGGGCTAATGTACATACATCAATTTTGTAGTACCAAATCGAACGATAACTATAAAATTGTTGTGTATGAAAAAGATATTAATTCCCACCGACTTCAGTATCTCCTCTCTGAATGTGATACACAGTGTGGTGGAGCAATTTAGTGAGCCGGTTGAAATCGTTTTATTCCATGGGGTGTATGTCGCCAACAGTATCAGCGATTTGCTGTTCATGTCGAAAAAGGTTACCAGCACTTATATTACCAATGATTATAATGACGCTTGCCAGGTGCTGAAGAACAAGTACTCATCGCAGATAAAAGTGATGAAGACCCTATTCTTCTATGGCAACAGCCCGCTGGCGTTCAATGACTTTGTGGAGGCGAACAATGTGGATTGTATTATCTACAACGACCAGCACAAATACAAAGAAACATATAAGTATAGCATCGACACTATTCCGTTCATCCGGAAGTCGAAGTTTAAAACACTAGCCCTGAGCGTAGATGCGAAAGCGAAGAAGGTGACTGAAGAGTCTACCCTATCTGAGTTGTTCCTTTCTACCTACTAAATGTGCCCGGCTGCGATTAATAGATAAGGCTTGATTCACAATTGAAATTTTGGTGTATGCTGTTGAAGAAAGGAGTTCCGTTTAAGTATGTATTTGGGAAGATCAAGTATGAAATTATTTTGATATCGATTTATACCGCTGCCATTACTTTCATACATGAGCGATATATAGATTTTTCTATACCCATTTCCGTACCTATGATATTGGGTACGGTTATATCCCTGCTGCTGGGTTTCCGGTCGAACCAGGCTTATGAGCGCTGGTGGGAGGCCCGTATTATATGGGGTGCGATAGTGAACGATTCCCGCTCCTTCGCCCGCCAGGTACTGACCTATATGTCGCGCCAGGTAGATGTGGAAGAGATAAAGCACCTGCAGGACCGGATAGTGAAGCGCCAGATGGCCTGGAACCACGCCCTGGGCCGCTCACTGCGGGGTGAAGACCCTTATGAGAACCTGGACAAATACCTGAACAAGCGGGACATAGAATACCTGTCTAATTATTCTAATGTACCGGTAGGTATACTGGAACTGCACTCCCGCGATGTGGTTTGGGCTATGAACCAGGGTTGGATCAACGAATTTCAGCAAGTGGAAATAGATAGTACTATCAGCCGGCTGTGCGACTCGATGGGTAAGTGTGAGCGGATAAAGAATACGGTGTTCCCGTCTACGTATAGCCTGTACATTCACCTGGCGATGCACTTCTTTATCCTGTTGCTGCCGTTCTGCCTTATATCGTTTTTTGGTTATTTAACCATACCATTCGCTATGGCTGTTGCGGCATCGTTCCTCCTGATAGAGAAAATGGCGATACATCTGCAGGATCCGTTTGAGAACAAACCAACGGATACCCCGATGACTACCATCGCCACCAATATTGAAAAAGATTTGAAACAAATGCTCAAAGACCACCAGGGTCTGGAAAAAATGGAGCAGCAAAGAGTGTCTGGCCATCGCGGGCAGTTCTACATCCTGTAGAGCAAGCGCGACGAAATAGGCAAATAGGTGTAAAAGTAGGAGAGGTTTTCGTCACCTCTCCTTATTTTTTGTTACATCACCTTATCTAAAGTTCTACCTGAAGCCTGTTCAAGTTCTTATAGAGACCATCTTGTATATCCAGAAGCTGGCTATGGGTTCCCTGTTCTTTTACATACCCGCCTTCCAGCACAATGATCTTATCCGCTGAGCGGATGGTGGAAAGCCGGTGTGCAATAACGAATGAAGTCCTGTTTTTCATTAAGTTATACAATGCTTCCTGAACTTGTTGTTCCGATTCAGAGTCCAGCGAACTGGTGGCTTCGTCCAGTATCAGTATAGCCGGGTCCTTTAGTATAGCGCGGGCGATGGCAATACGCTGGCGCTGTCCACCGGAAAGTTTTACGCCCCGCTCTCCTACTACAGTATCGTACTTCTCCGGGAAGCCGGAAATGAACTTGTGGGCGTTGGCTTTACGGGCTGCTTCCTCAATTTCTTCTTCCGATGCGCTGGGCTTTCCATAGGCGATGTTCTCCCGGATGGTGCCACCAAACAGGAGTACATCCTGGGGTACCAGGGCCATCTGCTTCCGGAGCTGGGTGAGAGGGATATCGCGTATGTCCTTATCGTCAAAGAGAATGCGCCCGCTGTCGGCGGTATAATAATGCAGCAGAAGCGATATCAGGGTACTTTTGCCGGCACCACTGGGCCCCACAATGGCTATCTGCTGGCCGCTGGCCGCTTCCAGCGATATATCTTTCAGCACGGGGTTGTCCTTCCGGCTTTGGTAGGTAAAGGCCACATGCTCGAACCGTACATTCCCGCTGAGCTTATATTGGCTTTTAACCTCTATATCTTTCAGGGTTATGTCCTCGCTCTCCTCTTTCAGCAGTTCTCGCACGCGCTGGGTAGCGCCCATGGTTTTTTGCAGCTGGCTGAACATATCTGCAAATCCCCCCATAGTGCCTCCTACAAAGACGGTGTACACCACAAAAGCCGTCAGGTTACCAAAAGTCAGCTCACCGGCCTCCATCAGCCCGGTACTGTACCACACCAGCAATACTATGGTACCGAAGAGGGTAAACAGCATAGTAGCGATAAATAGCCCGCGAAACCTTCCGGTTTGAATAGTAGTCTTAACTAACTGATTTATAGAGTGATTATAACGCCTTATCTCATACCATTCATTAGTAAACGATTTCACATTGTTGATGCCCTGGAGCGACTCCTGCAGTATGGTGCCGGTATCTGCCAGCTGGTCTTGAGCGGTACGGCTGTACTTCTTGATAGCCTTACTAAATAGTATGGCAATCAATACAATAACCGGCACTACCGAAAGCATCAGCAAGCCCAGCTTGTGAGACATAACAAAAATCAACGTCATGCCTATTACCAGCGTAAGGATGCCCCTGAGAATCTCGGGCAATATCGTAGATATGGTATCCTGTATTTGTGTAATATCAGACAGGATGCGGCTGCTTAATTCCCCTACCCGGCGCTTGGCAAAGAAATCCATATTCATGGTGATCATTTTGCTGTACACGTGCTTGCGCATATCGGCCACCGAGTGCTCCCCTACATAGGTAAGGAAGTAAACACGCAGATAAGAAACAATCATCTGTACGCAGAGGAGCGCTACCATAGCCAGGGCTATCTGTCCCGAAGTAAGGGGCAGGTGCCCGACTATATTAAAATCGCCCATGGGCAACTTCATACCCCCGGCAGACTTGTCAGGATTCACGGTATCTATCAGTTCCTGGAGCAGCTTGGGGAAGGCCATAGTGGTAAGCGCCGACAAGGCAATCACCACCAGCCCTGAAATGAACTGGCGCCGGTATGGCTTTATGTACCGGAATATAACAAGGCTTTCTTTAATATTCTCTTTGGTAAATTTAAGCTTGGGCGCTTCATCTTTCTCGTTACCATCACTCATGTGCCGTGGACGGGCCATATTGATCTGAATTTAATTGCCTGCAAAGTTAGGCCACTTATTGCCTCCCGCGGTCATATTTCGGTGGAGGCGGGTTCTTTATCGGCGAATCGGCACATTTATTTACACTTGGGTGATATGTTGGTGAATACTATTCAGGCAATTCCGCTATATCGTTCTATCTTTACGAATTCAAGAGCAGTAGGGTGTCAGCCATTTTATATTACATAGCATTACCGTTCATTTATTTATTGTCTTTGTTGCCATTCCCGGTATTGTACCTGGTTTCTGATGGGGTGTATTTCCTGCTGTATCATGTGATAGGCTACCGGAAAGAAGTGGTGCTGACCAACCTGAAAAACTCCTTCCCCAACAAGACCGATGAGGAACTAAAGGCCATCCGAAAGAAGTTTTATAAATACCTCTGCGACCTGTTCCTGGAAACATTTAAGACGCTGACTATCAGTAAACAATCTATGCTGAAGCATTGTTACTTTGACGAAGATTCGGTAAAATTGTTTGAAAGGCTATCGGCAGAGAACAAGAGCATTATATTAGTGCTGGGGCACCAGGGCAACTGGGAATGGGCGGGCAACACGTTCAGCCTACTGCTCCATCACCAGCTTTATGTTATCTACCACCCGCTGAAAGACCAGCGATTCAATAACCTCATCCGGAAGATGCGTATGACCTTTGGCACCAAACTCATTGCGATGAAGGATACCTATAAAGACATGCTCCAAAACCGGGAGGAACTGAATGCGACCGCCTTTATCGCCGACCAGACCCCATCGAACCTGCAGGGCGCCCACTGGACGATGTTCCTTAACCAGGACACCCCGGTATTTAAAGGCACGGAGGTGATAGCACGAAAAATAGGCTATCCCGTAGTGTACTCCAATGTGCGCCGGGTGAAGCGGGGCTACTACGAAATGCATGTAGAAATGCTGGTGGAAGACCCTAAACAAACCACCGACGGCGAAATATCTGAACGGCATACCCGCAGACTGGAAAAGGATATAATGCTGCAACCCGAAACCTGGCTTTGGTCGCACAGGAGGTGGAAACACAAGCGGCCAGCTGATGTATAGTGACAGACACGACGCCACATAGCAAACCACTCACGCCCATCAGCGGGCGCAACGGCAAGGAACTCATCCTTGCCACGAAGCCGTTTGCCCGCGAGGACAAGCGGAAAAGCTGGCTGTACCTGGTTACTACGCTGCTGCTGCTGCTGGGCAGTCTTTCCGGAACGTTCCTGGTTCCCTTAGTACCGGTGCAGCTTTGCTTCAGCGTGCTTACCGCGTTGCTGATGGTGCGCATGTTTGTTATCTACCACGATTTTCTGCATCATACCATCCTGCACCGCTCGCCACTGGCCAGCGCTATTATGTACCTGTATGGCATACTGGTACTGGTGCCCCCCAGCATCTGGAAGCGCTCGCACGACTATCACCACAACCATAACTCCAAGCTCTTCAGCGCCAGCATCGGTTCGTACCCCATTGCCAGCAAGAAGAAATTCCTTTCCATGACCCGGAAAGAGCGCACCGCCTACCTGGCCGTTCGCCACCCGCTCACTATTATACTGGGCTATTTCAGCATGTTCATGTTCGGCATGTGTGTCAGTTCGTTTTTAAGTTCTCCTTCCAAGCACTACGATTCGCTCCTGGCGCTTATCCTGCACTTTACTATCAGTACCCTGGTGGTGGTGTTCTTCGGCTGGCAGGTATGGCTGATTTCCATGTTCGTGCCGTTCCTGGTCTCTTCGGCCATAGGGGCCTACCTGTTCTATGCCCAGCACAATTTTCCTGATGTAACTTTTGCTGATAATTGCGACTGGAAATACGAGAACGCCGCCCTGGAGTCTTCCAGCTACATGGTGATGAACCCTTTCCTGAAATGGTGTACCGCCAATATAGGCTATCACCACGTACACCACCTCAATTCCCGGATTCCCTTTTACCGGCTGGAGGAGGCGATGAATGCGCTGCCCGAATTACAGGCTCCGCGGGTTACTTACTTTTCGCTGCCGGCTATTATTGCCTGCTTCCGCCTGAAAGTCTGGGACCCGGAGAAGAACCGCATGATAGGCCTGAAGGAATTATAGATAGATACTTATCCACCCACCAGGCATAAGCCCATCCATCCGCTACTGGATTAAAATCTGCTTAACAATAATTTTATTATTATTACTGCGGTGCCAGTATCTCCCCTACGTGCTTCGCTATGTTCTCCGATATTTTCTCCATGGGCAGGTCGTTGGGGTCTATCCCAAAGGGGTCTTCTATTTCCTCGGCTACCAGTTCCAGGCTCGCCAATACATAAAAAATGAACGACACTACCGGTATCACCAGGTACCCCATCGAAAATACATAGCCCAGCGGTAAGGTGATAACATACACCAGGATGAACTTCTTAATGAAGGCGCTGTAAGAGTATGGTATCGGTGTATTTTTAATCCGCTCACACGCCCCGCAAATATCGGTGAACGATTGCAGTTCGGCATTGAGCACTATCAACTGGTCGCCGGTAATAATGCCTTCTTTGTACAGTTCATTTACCCGCTCTATCATTTTCTGCGCCACCTGGTTGGGTACGTGCTTCTCCCCTGCCATGGCGGCAAACTCAGGGTGCTCTACCTCATCGAGCATAAACCTCGTTACATCCGACTGGAGGTGCGATTTCAATACCTGCGCATACAGCGGTATTGTCTTATTGAAAAACTCCCGCGTTTCCTTGTCCTCCCGCGGAAGCATGATATTCATCTTAATGGCCAGGTTGCGGCTGTTGTTTACCAGCGCCCCCCAAAGCTTGCGGCCCTCCCACCATCGGTCGTAAGCGGTATTGGTACGGAAGACCAGCAGCATCGATATGGCAAAACCCAGCAGGTTGTGCATCATAGGGATATTCTTCAGCCAGTTATGCTCCGAAAGGTTCAGGTATTCAATTTCGAAAAAGGCGACTACCCCTGAATAAGCGGCTACAAACAGCAGCAACGGAAACAACTTCCGTATAGTATCCGCCTTATGTACCTGGAAAATAATGTTGACCCAGTCTTTAGGGTTGTATGCGCGCATTCGTGAGTGGTTATTTGTACAAATATAGAAATAGAAGAGACATAATAGCTTACCAGCTTCCGCACCCTGGTAAAATAAAGCGCCGCCCTATACAGGCGGCGCTTTACTACAAAAATTTATTTACTATTACTTATACGCTTCCTTCTTGGCTTTGATTTTTGCGTATTGTTCAGACTTGTTCATTTTGCCATACAATTCCATCAGTTCTCCCAGTACACTTATGTATACCTCTTTCTCCTTACCGGTAAGTTTGTCGGCACGACCGTCCAGCAAATCGTAGGCTTTCTCGGCAAAGGGAAGGGCTTTTGTAAAGAGCGCGTCCTTTTCGGCGGTGAGTGCTTTGTACTTTTTCATTTCTTCCGGTGTCTCGCCCAGTTTGTTCATCTCCTGTACCACATCGTAGGCCTGCATGTAATACAGCACGCTGAAGTTGAAGTTGTATTCCGCATTGTCCGGCTTGGCGGTGATTGCTTTTTGATAGCTGGCTTCCGCCTTAGCGGTCAATTCGGCGGCATTCGCCGGCTTGTTACCCGATTTCGGGTTGGCCATGTTGTTGTAAATATTGGCCAGGGTATGGTGCAGGTCGGCATTGTTTGGGTCTGCCGCTACGGCCTCTTCCAATTTGGAAGTCAGTTCGCTGGTACGATCAGTGGCAATGTAGAAGTTGATCTCTTCATTGCGCAGGTTCGCATCATCAGGATATGCTTTCCGTCCTTCCTGTATAATAGCCAGCTGCTCGTCGCGCTTGGCCAGCTTGTCATACGCATCGGACATGGAGATATACAAGGTGGGTGACGCCTTTCCTGCATTCTTCAGTTCTTTGAACGCGGCCAGCGCTTCATCGTACTTGTTAAGGCTCATGGCGCTGTAGCCCTTCATTTCCTTGGAGTTCACCACTACCTCGCTGTATGGCGGAAAAATCTTTACTATCTCTTTGGTCCGCTTTCCTCCTTCCAGTGCATCAATCTGGCCTACCTTGCTGAACAGGTTGTAGGCATCCTGGTAAGAGGAGGTCTTGTACCTGGTCACTGCCTCATTGTAATACACGGTTGCTATCGATGCCAGCTTCGCGTTAATGTCTTCTCGCTCGTAGTCGGCATCCAGTTCTATCACTTTCAGGTAAGCTTCACCGGCATCTTTGTATGCCTGGAGCCTTTTGGCCGGAGGGTCTGTTTTGTAAGCGGTATCCAGGAACATTTGCATGTAGATATCGCCCTTGGCAAAATGCGTTTTAGGCTTATCCTTGGTGCTGGGGTCGTCCAGTGCCTGGTTAATGTACTTTACGGCATTGTCGTAGTCGTTCTCCCTCAGGTAATTCTTAGCAGTCTGTATCGCTGCGTTCTGCGCATAAGCAGTGGCCATACCCAGTATTGCAGCGGCTGTCAACACTATTTTTTTCATGACTTCTATTTAATAACTCATTAAAAATGGATACTCATACAGACGTTATTCCGGTGCGGTTTCCCCGGTAGCGCCTGTGTTATCTTCTGTTAATTTATCTTCACCTGCCTGTTCTTCCGTCGGCTCGGCTACATCATCATCCTGCTCTTCTATACGGGCGATAGCTGCAATCTGGTCGCCTTCGTCAATGTTTATCAGCTTTACGCCCTGCGTAGCGCGCCCCGCTTCGCGAATCGCTTCCACGCTCATGCGTATCGTTACGCCCGATTTGCAGGTTATCATCAGGTCATCCTGTTTATCTACTGCCATCAGGCCAACCAAAGAGCCTGTTTTGGGGGTGATATTAATGGTGCGTACCCCCTTGCCCCCGCGATTGGTGATGCGGTACGCCAGTTGATACTTCCTTTCTTTTCCTTCCGCATCGGCCAGGGTTATGATGTTCGACATATCATCGGTATTCTCCCCTTCCGCCATTTCTTCCAGGAACGGGGTACGCTTACCCAGCCCTTTTTCCGACACCACCAGTATCTGCTTCTGCGTCATGTCTTTCTTAGACACGCAAGCCATACCTATCACTTCATCATTGTTCTCATCCAGTTCTATGCCAAATACGCCGATAGCGCCGCGGCCTGTTTCGCGCACTTTGCTTTCTTCAAAGCAAATAGCCCTGCCCGACTTCACCGCCATCATTACATAGCTGTCGCCTTGCGTGAGCGCCACGTCCAGTAGCTGGTCGCCTTCCTGTATGGTTATGGCGTTTATACCATTGGCCCTTGGGCGGCTAAAGTCTTCCAGCCATGTTTTCTTAATGATGCCCTGCTTGGTACACAGCACTACCCTGTGCGCGTCTACATATTCCTTATCATCCAGTTTCGGCACATCTATAATGGTGCGTATCTTGTCGTCCTGCGGTATCTGTATCAGGTTTTGTATGGCACGCCCCTTAGAGTTTTTGTCGCCTTCGGGTATCTCATACACTTTCAGCCAGTAGCACCGTCCTTTTTCGGTAAAGAACATGAGCGTGTGGTGCGTAGACGCCACAAAGAGGTGCTCAATAAAGTCTTCATCGCGCGTGCGACCCGCCATGGCTCCGCGGCCACCCCGCTTCTGTGAACGGTATTCATCCGACGATGTGCGCTTGATGTAGCCTAAGTGCGAAACGGTGATCACCACATCTTCTTCCTCTATCAGGTCTTCAATGCGCATTTCATTGGCCAGGTACTGTATCTCGCTCTTGCGCTCGTCGCCAAATTTCTTCTGCACGTCCAGCAGTTCTTCCCTGATGATATTGTAGCGGAGCCCTTCATCGGAAAGTATTTCCTTCAGGTGTGCTATCAGCTTCATCAACTCGGCATGTTCTTCGCGTATCTTATCGCGCTCCATGCCGGTAAGGCGCTGAAGGCGCAGCTCCAGTACCGCCTTAGCCTGTATCTCCGACATGCCAAATTTTTCAATAAGGCCCGTCTTGGCTTCATCGGGGTTTACCGACGCGCGGATGAGCGCTATCACTTCATCCAGGTGATCGAGCGCTATCAGGTAACCTTCCAATATGTGCGCGCGTTTTTCCGCTTCGCGCAGTTCGTACTGCGTACGGCGAACCACCACGTCGTGACGGAAGGATACGAACTCCGATATCAGGTCTTTGAGGTTCAGTGTACGCGGACGGCCACCCACCAGCGCTACGTTGTTGATACCATAGGACGTTTGCAGTTCACTGTATTTGTACAGTTGGTTGATGATAACCTGGGCTACTGCATCGCGGCGTATTTCTACCACTACGCGTGTACCTTCCTTATTCGATTCGTTGGCAACGTGGGTGATGCCCTCAATAATCTTGTTGTTTACCAGGTAGCCAATCTTTTCAGCCAGGGCATCTCGGCTCACCTGGTATGGAACCTCGGTGATAACGATTTGTTCTTTGCCATTCTTCAAGGTTTCTACCGTTACCTTACCCCGCAGCACTACGCGGCCCCGCCCGGTGTGCATACCGGCTTTAATGCCATCTATACCATAGATGATACCGCCCGTTGGGAAATCGGGCGCCTTTACGAACTTCATCAGCTCGTCTATAGTTATTTCCTTGTTTTCTATGTATGCCACACATCCGTCTATCACCTCCGTCAGGTTATGCGGCATCATGTTGGTAGCCATACCTACGGCTATACCCGATGAGCCATTCACGAGCAGGGTTGGTATGCGGGTAGGCAACACGGTAGGCTCCTCCAGCGAGTCATCGAAGTTGAGCGTGAAGTCTACCGTTTCTTTTTCTATGTCTTCCAGCATGGCCTCACCCAGGCGCTGCAGGCGGGCTTCGGTATAACGCATGGCGGCCGGGCCGTCGCCATCCTGTGAGCCGTAGTTACCCTGGCCATCCACCATCATGTAGCGCATGCTCCAGGGCTGTGCCATCCGCACCATTGCATCGTACACAGAGCTATCGCCGTGCGGGTGATACTTACCCAGCACTTCACCCACTATACGGGCGCACTTCTTATACGGCTTGTTGAACGTATTGCCCAGCTCGTGCATGGCAAACAGCACACGCCGGTGCACCGGCTTGAGGCCATCGCGCACATCGGGCAGTGCACGGCCTACTATCACCGACATTGAGTAGTCGATATAGGCGGTTTTCATCTGCTCTTCGATGTTTACCTGCACGATTTTATTGGTATCGTTATGCTCCTCCTGCGGAGTTAAATCCTGGTTATTTTGATCCATAAATGGGGATTAGAAAAAGATGCGCAAATATACGGAAAAATAAGGGCTTTAGGGTCACGAAAAAGCCCGAAAATACGGGCGTTGATAAGGTGTTGATAACATTTTAGCCCGGGGCTTGCAAATAGCATTTTCATCACGGGAACGCCGTGCGCAACCTGCCCTACCGGGCCTTGCCTAACACAGCCACCGTAAGCCGGGAAATACAGACCAGCTTGCCCCGCTCATCCTCTATCCGTATATCCCACACATGTGTAGTGGCCCCTATATGAAATGGGCGGCATGTAGCCGTTACCATACCGTCCGATTTGCCCCTGATATGGTTGCAATTGATCTCTATCCCTACACAGGTTTGTTTTTCCTTATCTATGCAGAGCGAGGAAGCTACACTGCCTACTGTTTCCGCCAGCGCCGCAGAAGCTCCGCCGTGCAGCAAACCATAGGGCTGACGCGTACGGTTGTCTACGGGTAAAGTGGCCTTCAGGTAGTCTTCACCAAACTCAACGAATTTAATTTCAAGTGTTTCCGCTAAAGTACCCTTGGCCAGTTTGTTCAAATCATCTATAGAAAAGTGATATTGTTTCCAAATTGCAGGCATAATTGAATGATAATTAATAGGTATGTAAATAAATAATATTAGATTTGTGTTTTAGAATAAGCCAACAATACTATTACTTTTGGGCATTATTAGAGTGAATATTGTGTCATTTTTTAAAAGAAATAAATGAAGACAATACTGGTTGCAGGCGCCGGTAAATCCTCTATCTACCTTATTCAGTACTTACTATCGAATGCTTCGCGCAACAAATGGAAAGTGATTGTTGCAGATGGAAGCGCCGATGCCATTACCGGGAAAACAGGGAACAGCCCCTATGCCGAAAAAGCTGTTATTGATATTACGCAGGCTTCGCAACGCGAGCCATTGGTAGCGCGTGCAGACCTGGTGGTATCTCTGATGCCCCCACACCTGCATATCCACCTGGCCAAGGATTGCCTGAAGCATAAAAAGAATCTCATCACATCGTCTTACATCTCCCCGGAGATGAAAGAGATGGATAAAGACGTGCGGGAAGCCGGGCTGATGTTTATGTGCGAGATGGGCCTGGACCCTGGCATAGACCACATGACCGCCAGCCAGATAATACACAGTATACAAAGGGTGGCCGCTGTAATAACCTCCTTTAAATCGTACTGCGGCGGACTGATAGCGCCGGAGTCGGACAACAACCCCTGGCACTATAAGTTCAGCTGGAACCCGAGGAATATAGTAGTAGCCGGTGCGGCCGGTGCGCGCTTTCTGCAAAACGGCAGGAATGTGGACGTGCCCTACGCCAAGATGTTTGACAGCACCCGGAAAATAAAGGTAGCCGGTCACGGAACATTCTCCTACTACCCCAACAGGGACTCGCTAAGCTACCTGAACGTTTATGACGTACCCGAAATAAAAACGTTCCTGCGGGCTACGCTGCGACACCCCTCTTTCGTAAAAGGATGGAGCGCCCTGGCAGAACTGAGACTGACAGACGAAAAGGACAACTATGACACAACCGGCCTCACCTACGCATCGTGGGTGAAAGCAAAAACCGGGCACCAGGGTGGTACCATTCAGCAGCACGCGGCAGACCTGCTGCAGATAAGAAGCGATGATAAGATAATGGGGATGCTCCAGTGGCTCGGCATATTTGACGAAAAGCCCATCGGGAACGGTAGTGCATCCTCGGCAGACATATTGCTGACGCTACTACTGGAAAAATGGGAAATGGCTCCGGAAGACAAAGACATGGTGGTGATGCAACACGAAGTGGAATACCTGCACAAAGGGAAGAAGAACAAGCTGACCAGTGCTATGGTGATAAAGGGCGAAAACGCCAACCACTCCGCTATGGCGAAAACCGTAGGCTTGCCCATGGCTATACTGGCGAAGCTGGTACTGACCAACAAGATAGCAAAACCCATAGGCGTACTGATACCCAATATGCCATCGGTATACCGGCCCATATTAACAGAGCTGGCTCATCACGGAATACGCTTTACGGAAGAAGTGGAATAGGCTTACCTGTTCAGGTGGCGCTTGATTTCTTTGTCTATGTCTCGGTTTTTGATGGTCTCGCGCTTGTCGTGTAATTTTTTACCCTTGCCGAGGCCTATCTCTACTTTTGCATAGCCGGCATCGTTGATGAATACCGCCAGGGGCACTATTGTCAGCCCCTTTTCTCTTACTTTATTGGCCCATTTAGCCAGCTCTTTCTTATTGAGCAGCAGCTTGCGCTCCCTAATAGGGTCGTGGCCCGCATAGCCGGCGTTTACATACTCCGCTATGTGCAGGCTTTTTATCCAGAGCTCTCCTTTATCAAAGATGCAATAGCTGTCGTTAAAGCTCACCTTGCTGTTACGGATAGACTTTATTTCCGAGCCGGTAAGCATGATACCAGCCGTCAACTTATCCTCTATCGCATACTCAAAAGTAGCCGGGCGGTTTTTTATGTACACTTTTTCAGCCATGTCTGTATGCCTGCGCTAAAATCATACCGCAGGAGCTAATGCTTTGAATGCTTGTCTACGTTTTAAAGCTACCTTATTCCGCTGCCGCGCTTACAGGCTCCTGCACGGGATTGTTCATAAACCAACTGATAACACCGGAAAGTTTCTGCTTCAGGTTCTGGCGCTCTACAATGAAATCGAGGAAACCATGATCCAGCAAAAACTCTGAACGCTGGAAACCGGCGGGCAAGTCTTTCTTTATGGTTTCCTTTATCACGCGCGGACCGGCGAAACCAATCAATGCCTTCGGTTCGGCAATATTGATATCGCCCAGCATAGCGTACGAAGCGGTAACACCGCCCGTAGTAGGGTCGGTCATAAACGAAATATAAGGCAAGCCGGCCTTGGCCAGCTGGGTGAGTTTAGCGGAGGTTTTCGCCATCTGCATCAGCGAGAAAGCGCTTTCCATCATACGCGCGCCGCCACTCTTGGAGATGATCATGAACGGAAGCTTGTGCTGTATGGCATAGTCTATACCGCGCGCTATCTTCTCTCCCACTACCGAGCCCATAGAACCACCGATGAAGTTGAAATTCATACAGGCTATTACCAGTCCCTGGCCGTTTACCTTACCTACCCCAACGGTCATAGCGTCTTTCAGCCCTGTAGATGCCTGGGCTTCAACGAGGCGCTTATCGTATGGCTTCATGTCTACGAAGCCCAGTTTGTCTTTCGGTACTATATTTTCGAAGTGAACTTCGTATGCTCCTTCGTCAAAGATGATATCAAAATACTCCGCTGAATTGATGCGGTTGTGGTAGTTACATTTAGGACAGACGTAGAAGTGGTCTTCCAGTTCTTTTTTCGTGTGGGTTGTTTTACACTCAGGGCATTTGTGCCAGATGCCATCAGGAGCTTCTTTCTTCTCCTGGGTACTGGTAAGGATATTCTTTCTAACTCGGCGAAACCAGGTAGACATATATCAAAATATTGGTAAACAATTATATTGCTAAATACGGTGCAAAGATAGTATTATATACGACTTAATGCCCTGTGCTTATCATATTGAGTCAAATTGGATTTGCTCCAATTTGCTGCGGGTGAATAGAAATTTTGCCCTACCTATCCGCAAATAAACAAGGCCTAATACTACCCAGGCTAACATGGAAAGTGTGGAAATAAACCACCAACTTGCCGACAGGCAGATAAGGTATGTTACCATCCAAATGAGCTTTGTTCCCGACGATGCTTTTTTCGACATCAACATTTCAACAAAGACCAGGAGAAAAAAAACAACTTCAAATAAAAGCCCTATCCATACTATAGTTGAGCCATAGGGCCAATGCTGAATACGAAATAGAGCGCCAACGAAAAAAATTGCTACGCCAATAAAAAAGAACAAACGTAACGGAAAAATTTTTCTCATAATTACTCGACAATTTCCCCTTTACCCGAAAGCAGATATATCACCGCCATCCTGATGGCCACTCCATTTTCCACCTGGTCGAGGATGATGGATTGTTTGCTGTCGGCGACATCGGAGTTGATTTCCACTCCCCTGTTGATAGGGCCGGGGTGCATGATGACCATTTCTTTGTTCAGGCTGTCCAGCATCGATTTGTTGATGCCGTAGTAAAGAGCATATTCCCTAAGTGTAGAGAACAGAGGCTTGTGCTGGCGCTCCAGCTGTATGCGGAGCACGTTGGCCACATCGGCCCACTCCAGGGCTTTCTTTACATCGTACTCTACTTTTACACCGAGGTCTTG
Organism: Flavipsychrobacter sp.; assembly: GCA_016786665.1. GTDB lineage: Bacteria > Bacteroidota > Bacteroidia > Chitinophagales > Chitinophagaceae > MKUN01. Next base: position 48,350 of record JAEUVZ010000050.1, on the reverse strand, counting down.
AATGTGCTTTGGTATCAGTGTTGGCGGACCGGCCACCATTACTTCGGCGCCTAGTTTGTTCAGGCAGTAGATATTGCTCAGCGCCACGCGCGAGTGCATGATATCGCCTATGATGGCTACCCTTTTCCCTTTCACCTCACCCAGCCGCTCGCGGATGGAAAAGGCATCGAGCAATGCCTGGGTAGGGTGTTCATTCGTTCCGTCGCCGGCGTTGATGATGCTGGCGTCTATGTGGTTGGCCAGGAACCAGGGGGCACCGCTGGCCGAGTGGCGCATTACTACCATATCCACCTTCATGGCCAGTATATTGTTAACGGTATCAATCAGGGTCTCACCTTTAGATACCGAGGAACTGGAAGCCGCAAAGTTGATGGTGTCGGCACTGAGTCGCTTCTGCGCCAGCTCAAAAGATATACGGGTGCGGGTGGAATTCTCAAAAAATACATTGGCGATAGTAGTGTCGCGGAGCGCGGGCACTTTCTTTATCTGCCGCTGCAATACCTGCTTGAACGTGTCTGCCGTGCGGAAAATAAGCTCAATATCCTGCGGTTGCAGTTCCTTGATGCCTAACAGATGTTTTACAGATAATGACATGTACTATTTTTTCTTTTATGCTACTCTATTTTTAACTATCACCTACTATTAACTATCACCTACTATCTACTATCTACTATCTACTACCTACTACCTACTATCTACTATCTACCGCTAATCAATCAACACCACCTCATCTTTACCATCCTGTTCTATCCAGTTCACTTTCACTTTCTGCGTTATGATGGTATCAATGGTACGCCCCACGTAGTCGGGCTGTATGGGCAGCTCCCGGCTGAAGCGACGGTCTATCAGCACCAGCAACTCTATCCGGTTGGGCCGCCCGAAATCAAGCAATGCATCCATCGCTGAGCGTATTGTGCGGCCTGTATGCAGCACATCATCTATCAGTATCACATCCTTGCCTTCTATGCTGAAGTCGATAACTGTATCCTGCGGCAGGTGCAGACCTCCCTGGTGCACATCGTCACGGTAGAAGGTAATGTCTACCTTGCCGTACTCCACATCGTTCCTCCCGGTTATGCCTTTCACCAGCGTTGCTATCCTGTCGGAAAGCAATATCCCCCTGGGTTGGATACCTATAATAGCTGTATTATTGAAATTGAGGTGATTTTCAACTAACTGATGTGACAGGCGCTGCAGCGTGATGTTCAGTTGATTATTATCAAGAAGGGTCTTCAAATGAGCCTTGTTTGCCGGCAAAAATAAAAAATAAGACCCTGAATAACGAATTAACGCAGGAAAAATGTTTATCCGGGAACCGGTAGCCGTAGCATAATTCTTAGTTTCGCGGGCAGAAATACGGGAAATAAGATGAACGACACTGCTTTTCAAGCTATAAACGACTTTTTTGAACGATACGCCCACGCCCTGGAGAACTACGACTCCAAGCACATGTCCCTGCACTACGCCATACCCTGCACCCTGCTCTCCGACGACTCCAGCAATACGTTCTCAGAGGCCAGCAAGCTGGAAGGATTATTTAACCAGGGTACCGGCTTCTACAAGCAGTTCGGCATTACACACGCACGCCCTGAAATATGGAGCAAGCGCCCGGTATCGGCCCGCACGGCCCGGGTAACGGTAAACTGGAAATATTACGACGGCCTCAACCAGCCGGTGTACAACTGTGACTATTTCTATATGATGAAGCTGGACAAGAACGACCAGTGGAAAATAGAATTGTCGGTATCCATCAACGAAAAAGAACAGATGGACCAGTGGCTGGAAAAGAACCCGCCCAAAGGAAAGAAGGCAAAAAAATAACTGCCGTACCTTTTCCCGATTCAGTAAAGATTCCAGTTTTAGCGAAGCGTAACCTCTAAGTGATTGCTACTCTATATGCGATAAACTGCGCCTGATGATATCAATGCACTCTTCTACCTGGGCCTCAGTAATGACCAGCGGAGGAGCAAAACGTATTTTATCGCCATGGGTAGGCTTAGCCAGCAAGCCGTTTTCCTTCAGTTGCAGGCAAAGGTCCCATGCGGCATCCTTATTAGCATGATTGATCACTATGGCGTTCAGCAAACCTTTGCCCCTTACTGTTGAAATGTTAGGGTGGTTCAGCGCGTTTAGCCCATCGCGTAATTGCTGCCCGCGGGCCTCGGCATTCTCAGCCATTTTTTCGTCTTTCAGCACCTGCAGCGCGGCCATGGCTACTTTACAAGCCAGCGGATTACCCCCATAGGTAGAGCCGTGCTCTCCCGGCTTGATGGTGAGCATAATCTCATCGTTGGCCAGCACGGCCGCAATGGGCAATACCCCACCCGACAGCGCCTTGCCCAGTATCAGGATATCCGGGTGTACCTGCTCATGGTCGCACGCCAGCATTTTGCCGGTACGGGCAAGCCCTGTCTGTATTTCATCGGCGATAAACAGTACCCGGGCGCTTTTGCACAGGGCCGCTGCTTTAGCCAGGTAACCCTCACCAGGTACCACCACACCGGCTTCGCCCTGTATAGGTTCCACCAGGAAGCCAACTACGTTTTTATCTTGCAGGGCCGCCTCCAGCGCCGCCAGATCGTTGTAGGCCACTACTTCGTAACCGGGCATAAAGGGCCCGAAGTTGGTAGTGGATGAGGGGTCGGTACTGAACGATACTACATTGAGCGTGCGCCCGTGAAAATTCTCGGAGCAGACGATGATTTTGGCTTTGTTGGCTTCCACCCCCTTCACCTCGTAGCCCCACTTGCGGGCCAGTTTCAGGGCGGTTTCCACGCCTTCTACCCCGGTATTCATAGGGAGGACTTTGTCGTATCCGAAGTATTTAGTGATGTACTCCGCATATTCCCCCAGCAGGTCGCTGTGAAAGGCGCGGGAAGTAAGGGTCAGTTTCTGTGCCTGTTCGGTCAGAGCGCTGATGATTGCCGGGTGGCAATGCCCCTGGTTCACCGCGGAATAACCGGAAAGGAAATCGAAATACCGTTTGTTGTCTACATCATACACAAAAACACCTTCCCCGCGCGATAACACTACGGGTAGCGGGTGGTAATTATGAGCGCCGTATTGCTCTTCCCTGTCTAAATATTTCTGAGTAAGCGGAGATACATTCGTGGTTGCCAACATGCGGCAAAATTAGGGTTTTACCCCTAAACTTTCGAGCGTGCCCTCATTTAAGGCCACCCGCTCATAATCGTTTATCTTATCCAGTTGCAGCACCGTAGCAGCGCCGGCCGCCGCCCGCTCAAACATCGGGCGGAATTTGGCTCCGTAAACCAGTTCTGCCGCGGTGTAAGAAGTGCGTTGCTGTACGGTATTGGAAAAGTGGTCGTCGAATGCCTTTACGGTTACCATCAGTTCCAGTTTACCCGCCATCAACTGTTCATGACTATAGCTGTATAACGGGCTCTCTTCATTTAATGGGTGTACAATCGTCCAACTCAGGGCCAGGGAGTTGAGCCGGGTGATTTCCAATTTCAGTGAGTAAAATTTGGTTGTCTCTTTCCCTTCTTCCCTAGTGTGTATTGCTGCGGTTACGGTAGCTTCCGCATCAGTCAGGTGATTATTCTTGTACGTCGCCAGGCGAAACATGATAGCTCTACCGCCTTTGTATGGGGATACGAGCATATTGTTACTGAACAGGATGAATGCCCTGGGGCGCGTAAAACGCCCGTAAACCAGCCCTGTTACCACCGCAAACGCCAGTATACCTATAAAAGCCTCGCAGGAAGCGACCAGGTTGGCTACCATGCCTTCCGGCGATACGTGCCCGTAGCCCACGGTCGTAAGCGTTTGAGAGCTGAAAAAGAAAGCCTTCATAAAGCGGGCGAAAACTGATTCGCCCAGTGTGCCGCCGGCCAGCTGGTCTACCCCTATTGCGTAATAAATAGCGGCAAAGAACAGGTTGACCGTAGTATAAAAAAGCAATATCATGGCCCAGAACCGGAACCGCGGCATGCGCAGCAATGAATGATAGATACTTAAACGGGTAATGAAAGGCAATCCCGTTTTTATCATATTGATGCTCCCGTCTTTGTTGGTGAGGCGGGCGCCTTCCATATTGCTGTTAGACCCAAATCCCGTGTTGTCGATGTGGGTGTCAACCGGCACTTTGCGCTGCATAGTTATTTTTTTTATTCCTTAATTCTATCACCAGCGCCAGCAGTACCATAGCCGCCGTGGCAACGGCCCCCATTGCTAATGCGCTGAGCGGCGCCAACGCCTGCGTGGCTAAGAAACGTAGGGCGCTTAGTACCCCGCCAAAAACTACCAGCTTGATGAGCCAGTTACCATACGGTACCAAAGCCATTACCGACACCCCCAGCAGGCGGGATGTGTGGTACAGGTAAAAGCCCGCCTGCACGTAAGTGGCCAGGGAAAAACTAAGGGCAATGCCCGCCAGCCCCAGCCACAGGTACAGGGGATACAGTAAAGCCAGCGCTACTACCAAATCCAGCAGCGCCCCGGCATTTATCAGCGCGCCCTTGCCCCGGTTTTGCAAAATAGTGGTGAAGCTGTACGCCCGCACGGGTATAGCCATGCACGAAGCGAGGAATATGGGAACGGCAGAACTGAACTTGCTGGTAAACAGCACCTGGAACAACTCTTGCCGGAACAGCACGAAGAAAAAGAAGAGGGGAAAAACAATGGCCGAAAGGAAGCGGGACGACTTGTGCGCCAGCAGTAAGGTATAGGCCGGCTCCCCTGTTTGCTTGCTGCCGGCAAGCTGTATCAGTACCGCGCTGCCGGCCGCACCCAATATAATAGGCAGGAAGGGTATATCTACCGAACCATTAAAATACACGCCCGATACCGCTTCGGTAAACAGGAAACCAATCACAAACTTATCGGTCCAGCGGGCCAGTATCTGCAGCATATCGTACAAGCCCAGGTGTATCCATAGTGATGTAACACCGGAGGTAACTGTTTCCGTGGCCAGCGCCGCAGCCTTATGCGCTGCATAATAGCGGTAGGCCAGCAACAGGTACACCACAAGCCTGGCCACTGCCAAAAACAGGACATTAAAAAAAAGCGACTGTACCGAAAACCCGCCGCCGGGCATACTAAAATGCAGGTAGATAAACAGCGATGCATATACCAGGTTCACCAACGATAGCACCCTTAAGCGCCGGAACGAAATAAGGAAAGCTTCGGCAATGGCGCTGCCAACATGCACCAGCAGGAACAGGAAGGGTATGGCCGCTCCGTATCCCCTGCCCGACTGCAACCACGCAAAGCCGCAGCAGGCCGCCAATATCCAGAGCAGGAAACAGATGTAGGTACGCGCCTTCAGGCGGTGCAGCAGGCGGATAAGAAAATCGGCTGGATAAGTAATAACGAATACATGCAGCCCCGCACACGCTACCGCAGCAAAGACAAACAACTGCACCCAGAAATTCTGGTAGCTGCCATACAGCCCGGCCGACAACTGGCGCGAATAATAAACCTGCACCAGTAGCGCCGCCAATACCGGGAAGAACCGGGTAAGGAAGATGAACACCGAGTTACTGAAAAAAACATCAGTTTTTGCTTTGGGCAAAAGCGTCACACTCTGTACGGTTTAATTGTTTGATTACTTTGGCGGGATTGCCGGCAATAACACAATATCCTTCACTAAAACTTTTGGTAACCACCGCCCCGGCTCCCACTATGGTAAAATCGCCCAGCGTTACGCCCGGCAGCACCACCGCTCCCATTCCCAGCCAGCAAAACCGGCCTATGGTAATAGGCGCCGCCTGCTGGTGCAGGCCATTGTTCACAAAGTCGTGATTGGTGGATACCAAACCTACAGCGGGGCCAATATTGGTATAGTCCCCTATGGAAATACCATTAGCGGCGTTGATGTACACATTCGGCGAGTCTCCGGGATACACCTCCTTACCCCTTATAATGCGCTCGGGGGTATGGATGGTACTGGTATGATGCACCGCCCAGCGGGTACCGGCATTCTGGCGCATAATGCGCCGGAACAAAAAGTCCGCCAGGTAGAAGCTGATACCAACGTCACTCCTCAACCGGAACATTCTTCGAAAAAGGCTGGACGAAGGCTGGCTCATATACTACGCTTCCTTTTTAGGTTCTTTATTCCGGACCGCCATGGCGATAGCCACCAAGCCCAGCCCGAAAAGAAGGAAACTGCTCAGCATAGCCACCGTTCCACCGGTGCGGAAGCCTTTAGAAACGAACTTGAACTCTATGCTGTGGCTTCCCGCCGGTATCTTCAGGCCGCGCAGTACGTAGTTGGTGCGCACTATCGGCACTTCGTTACCATCTATGTATGCATGCCAGTCGTTCGGGTAGTAGATATCAGAGAATACGGCAAAACCTTCCTTGCTGTTCTGCGATTTGTAGCTGATGTTGTTCAGGCCATACTTATCCAGCACCACGCGCGCCGTGCTGTCCTTACCGGGAACAAAGCTGCCGAGCTTGTCTTTAAATGTATTGCGCACAACAGCGGTATTAGCCGCGTTGAACGAACGCCCTGTGGTATCGGGCGTGCCAATGTTAGGCGCATCCAGGCTGCTCATTTCTTCATCGGCCGATGCTACCCACTTTATTTCGTTCACAAACCAAGCATTACCCATAGCGCCGGGATTCTGCTGGGCGGCGGGGCCGTTCTGCCCCTGCGTTATCAGGTACTTGGTATTCAGCATGTTCAGTACCTGGCCGTTGAATTTAGACCCATTCATTTGCTGGTCTATCAGGTCCTGGTACATTTCCAGCTTCGCCGGGTGATACCCGCCTATCAGCTTGTGGTGGTATGCCGGTACCGCATCGTTATACGGGTCGGTAGTCATATCCAGCACGCGGTAATACGGGTCGGGGTCGGCCAGTATCTGCGCATCTACAGGGCGCGGCGAAAATTCTGCTTCATACTCGCTTTCTTCCTTATAGTTACGCTCTTCATTCAGGTAGCGGTTGGCCTGCGGCACCAGGTCTGCCAGCACCAGCACACCTATTACCACCAGCAATGCATTGGCTTTTATTTTCTTTTGTGAGAAAGCCCACAGCACGGCTCCTGCCGCCACTACAAAGAAGAGACTGGTAAGGCCACTCTTACGGGCCATACCGGCGCGGTCTTCCAGCACGGCACTGTATATCGAGTTCACAGAGCCGCTGTTCCCGCCCATAGCCTCGGTCAGTTGCTTCTTCACCATGTCGTCGCGGGTTTCGCCGGAGGCGCCCACCACGCTCATCGTTTTATAGTCGTAGAACATGCTGCCGAACACGCCCAGCACCAGGCAGAGGCCGCCCACTATCAGCACCGATACTTTCACCTTCTTCCACAACTCGGCGCCACTTATCTTTTCCGTTATTATATCGTTCAGCGCCCAGATACCCATTACCGGGAACAGCAACTGCGGTATAGTAAGGATAATGGTGGGTGTACGGAACTTGTTGAGCCCGGGCAGGTTATCGAACAGGAAATAGTTAAACCCGGAGAAGTTGCTGCCCCACGCCATCATGATTGCCAGTAACGATACCGCTGCCATCCACCACTTGTGCGGGCTGCGGATGACAAACAGGCTCAGCACAAACAATAAGCAGATAATAGCGCCAAAATATACCGGGCCCGACAGGAAGGTTTGATTACCCCAATAGCGGGTAAAGCTGTAAGATATTTGTTCGGCACCCTGGGGAGGAATACCCACCTCGCCGGCTTTCTCATACGTTTTAGATTCCGGGCCTATGGGTTCCGAGGCGCCCCCATACAGGTCGGGGATAAGCAGGCAGAAAGTTTCCCCCATGCCCAGGCTCCAGCGGAAGGCGTAATCTTTGTCAAGGCCGCCGCTTTTTTTGTTGGCATCGTGGCCGGCGGTGAGCTCGCTTTGTCCGCCGCGCATCGTGTGCTTGCTATACTCCATGGTACTGAGCAGCGCCTGCATATTGGTACCCGCACCTAAGGCGGAGACCGCCAGGGCAATACCCGAAGCGATAAAAAACTGTTTCAGCTTACCTTCCCTTATCGCTAACACGAACAGGGCCACTACCATAAACAAGATTACAATAAGCAGGTAATACACCATTTGCCAGTGGGCGTTGCCGGCCATAAGGCCCAGGGCAATGCCCGTAAGCGCCGCCCCCGACAGGTACTTGCCCCGATAAAGCAGCAATATACCCGCCATCACGGCCGGCATGTACCCCACCGATAGCATCTTGGTTTCGTGGCCGGCGGCAATTATCTGCGGATTATAGCTGGCAAACGCATACGCGACCGCACCTATTACCCCCAGCCAGCGATTGACGCGCAGCACGTGCATAAGGATATAAAAGCCCAGCATGGCAATGAAAAAGAAGTAGGCAGGCTTGGGCAGTACTGACTGTATCGCCTTTTCTATCTGCGATATATAGTTCTTGGAGGGAGCCATATAGTGCGTGTATGAGGGCATACCCCCAAACATGCTGTTGCTCCAGTACACCTCTTCGTCCGGGTGCTTTTCGGCATAGTCCATCGCTTCGTGGGCCATAGACTTCCACGATACGTTATCGTGCTGATAGAGTACCTTGCCCTGCAGCGCAGGATAGCTGTATATAAGGGCGAACAGTGCCAGCCCGGCTACAATAAGCAAATGTGGTAACAGATCTTTCTTAAAATCGAATGAAGGCATAATTGCTGTTTAACGAAACAAAAATAAAGGTTATTGCTTCTAAAGGAAATAGAACCCGAAAGATAAGTAAAGCCCCGCACAAAAGTGGCTGATTGCTACTGAACGCTCCATACATTACAAAGCTTATGAATGTCTGTGTTTTTTCGGGTTTTAGGACTTACATTTGCGGGCTATTCCGGGGAAAATAAGCTATGCTCTCTAAAGACTTAATGCTGAAAGCCTATAGGCTGATGATGACTGCCAAAGCAATGGCGGAAACATATGATGCCAACAGGCAAGTTTGTAAATACGTACACAGCACCTCCAGGGGGCACGAGGCCATACAACTGGCTACCGGCATGCTCCTGAAGCCCTGCGACTACGTAAGCCCCTATTACCGCGATGAGAGCCTGATGCTGGGTATGGGTTACCGCCCCTACGAGCTGATGCTGCAATTGCTGGCTAAAGGCGAAGACCCCTTTACCGGCGGTCGGGAATATTACAACCACCCCAACAGCCGCCGCGAGAATTTCCCGAAAATCATACACCAGAGCAGCGCCACGGGCATGCAGGCGGTACCCACCACCGGTGTGGCCCAGGGAATACAATACATAGAAAAACAAAAGCTGAAAGACCACCCTATTCCACCTGTTGTGGTTTGCTCACTGGGCGATGGCAGTGTTACGGAGGGCGAGGTAAGCGAGGCTTTCCAGTTTGCGGTGCTGCACCAGCTGCCTATCATATACCTGGTGCAGGACAACGACTGGGGTATTTCGGTAAGCAGTGATGAGGCGCGCACCATGGATGCCTACGAGTTTGCGGCAGGCTTTAAGGGAATGGAGCGGGTACGCCTCAATGGCAGCGATTTCATTGATTCGTACAAAACGATGGAATACACCATCGACTGGGTGCGCCGCGAGCGCAAACCGATACTGGTACACGCCAAAGTGCCCTTGCTGGGCCACCATACTTCCGGCGTGCGCAAAGAGTGGTACCGCACCACCGAGGACCTGGAAAAGCACGGTGTAGACGACCCGGGGCCAAAACTCCGCAAGTCGCTGCTGCAAATGAAGGGCGTTACCGAAGCGGCACTGGATAAAATAGAAGAAGAAGAAAAAACCTACGTAGAATCTGAGTTTGGATTTGCCGTATCAGCGGCCGACCCGGACCCGGCTACGGTTAGCGACCATATATTCGCCCCTAACAAGATAACGGAAGAAACCGGCACCAGGACACCTGCCGGAAAAGAGAAAGTAGTAATGGTAGACGCCGCGCTCCATGCGGTGGAAGAACTGCTGCAAGACCACCCGGAAGCACTCTTCTACGGGCAGGACGTGGGCCGGAGGCTGGGCGGTGTGTTCCGCGAAGCAGCTACCCTGGCCGACAAGTTTGGAGACAACCGCGTATTCAATACAGCCATACAGGAAGCCTACATAATCGGTTCTACCGTGGGCATGAGCGCCGTAGGTCTGAAGCCCATCGTAGAAGTGCAGTTTGCCGACTATATTTACCCCGGCATCAACCAGTTGGTGACGGAAATAAGCAAATCCTGCTACCTCACCTGTGGTAAGTTTCCTATATCGTGCATCATTCGCGTGCCGATAGGTGCATATGGCGGTGGCGGCCCCTACCACAGCGGCAGCGTGGAAAGCACACTGGCCACCATTAAGGGCATAAAAATAGCCTACCCCAGCAACGCCGCCGATATAAAAGGCCTGATGAAAGCAGCCTTCCACGACCCGAACCCGGTAGTGATGCTGGAGCACAAAGGCCTGTACTGGAGCAAAGTGCCCGGCACGCAGGAAGCAATGATGCCCGAACCTGACCGGGATTATATTCTGCCTATGGGCAAAGGTGCCGTAGCACTGGAAGCCAGCGATGAAGCCATCGAAAATGGCGCGTCGCTGTGTATCATTACCTACGGTATGGGCGTGTATTGGGCGAAGAACGCAGCGAAGGAATTCCCGGGGGCCGTGGAAGTAATAGATGTCCGCACCATATACCCGCTGGACGAAGAACTGATATACAACACGGTTAAGAAACACGGCAAATGCATCGTGCTTACCGAGGAGCAACTGCGCAACTCGTTCTGCGAGGCGCTGGCCGGCCGGATAGCCCAGAATTGTTTCAGCTACCTGGATGCTCCCGTGCAAACCATTGGCGCGCTCGACCTGCCCGCCGTACCCATGAATATGCTGCTGGAAGCAGAAATGCTCCCAAGTGCCGAAAAGGTAGCCGCTAAAATTGAATGGTTGCTGAATTACTAAGTAACTACAATAAGGTAATATCCTCTATGGTATACACCAGGGCCTGGTAGATATCGCCACTGCCGGGAGACTCGCGGTTGCAATAGTATTTAAAGCAGATAGGGCCTTTGTTGGACGAATAATAGACTATCCGCTTCTGCACTACGGTACCGCTTTCGTTTTTATACTCTTCTATGGTGCTGGTACATATATAGTCCCTGATGGCTATAATGCTGGGGTCGGTAGTGCGGGTAAGCGTGCCGGTAAAGGTCGCCGCCCCCATAAAGTAGTTGAAGGTACCCGTCTCTTCCGATATCACTACGGAGCTCCCGGTATTGCGCGCTATGGGCCGTACCTGGCTCCCATCCGTGTTCGACATCCACACTTCCGCTTTCGCACTCCGGTACCAATGTTCATAGTCGCCTTTCAGCGACATGAATTCGTTTCCGTCTACATACATGGAACTGTCTGCCTCCAGCACCAGGCTGGTAGTATCGTTGCTGCCACCGTCCGCGTAACCCGAAATACCGCGGTACACCCAGGTATTTCCTTTTTTCAAAGGCCATATAAGCGATTTCTCTACGGTATCTATCTTATTGTCCCGGATGCAGGAACAAAAAGAGGCGCAAAGGAATAGTATGAGCCAGCTACGTAACATGGTGAAAGTGAAAATACGGGAAAATCGGCAATAATTAATCTTCATCATCGCTCTCCGCCGCATCAGCTATTTTAAGCTCTACTGCTTCTGGCGAGTTGCGGTACATTTTCAGGATGGTAATATCGTAGCGGCCCAGCCTTATCTGGCTGCCTTCCCGTATATCGCCCTGGTACATATAAGTAATGTAGCCCGACAATGTATCGTAGTGCTCGCTTTCCTCAAACCGGTAAGGGATGTACTTGTTGATGTCCGATATTTTGTAGTGGGCGTTCACCCAGAAAGTAGTGTCGCTGGTCTTTTCTACGTATGGCTTCTCGTTGTCGTACTCATCCTGTATCTCGCCTACCAGTTCTTCCAGTATATCCTCCATGGTAACAATGCCGGCTACCTCGCCCACTTCGCTGGTTACTATGGCCATTTGCATATGGCGGCGCTGCAGGTCGCGCAGCACGTCCTTGATCTTCTTGCTTTCGGGTATGAAGTAGGCACTGCGGATGAGCGGCGTTATGGACTGGTCGGTATTGCCGCTGGCCATTATCTTCATCAGGTCTTTGGTGTAGATAATGCCCTTAATGTTGTCAATATCCCCTTCGTAGACCGGGTAGCGGGAGTAACCTTCCTGCACGGCAAAAGAAATCATATCAGGCAGCGACATGTCGGCAGAAAGCGCGGATATGTTCTTGCGCTGGTTGAGAATGTCCCACACGCGGCGGTCGTCAAAGTCAAATACATTCTGTATCATTTCCCGCTCGGTCTGCTCTATCGCACCGCCTTCTTCGCTCTCGGTAATGATCATTTTCAGCTCTTCCTCAGAGTGTATCTCGTTGCCATGAATGGTCTTCACCCCTATTATCCGCAGCAGGAAATTCGCAAATCCATTGAGGGCCCAGATAAACGGACGGAAGATAAAGTAGAAAACGCGCAGCGGCAGCGCCACCCCAAAAGTGACCGATGCCGGGTAGCGAATAGCTATCGACTTAGGCGCCAGTTCACCAAACACTATGTGCAACACGGTAATAGTGGCAAAAGCGAATGGTACCGCCAGCTTATGGGCGGTCGCTTCATTCAGCGAAAAACCGAACGCATCAAACATCTTGATGAGCAGGGCGGTAGTTACCTCCTCACCCACCCAGCCAAGCCCAAGACTGGCCAGGGTAATACCCAGCTGCGTAGCCGCCAGGTAAGCGTCCAGGTGATTAATTACGTTCTTCGCGGCGGCGGAAACAGTCTTATTTACGTTGGTACGGATGTCAATTTGCGAAGAGCGAACCTTCACAATAGCAAATTCTGCGGCGACAAAGAACCCATTCAGGAAAACAAGGAATAAAGTAAGTATTATTTCGAATACCATATTGGTGTATGCGGATGCGTAAATATAGTACATTTAGCTGTGTGCTGCTGTATACTTATTAACACCGGGCCACAAAGATATAACGCGCCGCACAGTTTAATATTAAATTTTAATACAAAAATGCATATATTCGTACTATGAAAAAATTGATCCTTTCATCTATACTTGTAGCAAGCGGCATGGTTTCCTATGCCCAAAACACGGTAAATTTCAAAGCTTTGCTGGCCAACGACGCCAATAAAACCATTAACGTAAGCGCCATCCTGGCCGAACCGAAGGTTGCCGCCAGCCCTACTCCCTCTACGGTAACGGCATTTGCCATTTCGTTTAAAATGAAAGATGGCGACCTCATCGGGCCTTTTGAGCTAACCGGTAATATGCTCTCCGACCGCGAACTGGATGTGGTGAAAAAACTGAAAGCCGGCGACATGATATTCATTGATAACGTTACTGTTAGCTCAGGAAAGGAGTTTAAAGCGGCTTCCGTTAATTACGTAGTAGAATAGACATAACAATACTGAAATACCTGTAAGCGCTGCCGGAAGGCGGCGCTTATTATTTATCCCCACTCCCAACACCCCAACGGCAATATTTCGTTATATTGTCCGGTAAAAGGAGAGCGAAGAATGGTATTTCATACGTACACGATTATAATTCTATTGAGCAGCGTAGTTATTATTAGCTATATTTTCAATATAATTAGTCGTAAGACGCGTATCCCTTCCGTACTCCTTCTTATTGCCACAGGGCTGGCCATCCGGTACACGGCCGGCTACTACGGCTATGTGCCGCAGGATGTTCAGTCGATGGTGAAGATACTGGGGGCCATAGGGCTTATCATGATTGTACTGGAGGCGGCGCTGGACCTAAAGGTGAACCGGGACAAACTCCCGCTTATCCGCGATTCGTTCCTGTCGGCACTCATTATATTCCTTATCTCCGCATTTGGGATTGGTTTCCTGATACAGCAATGGCTGAATGTATCGTTCGAGTACGCCTTTATCTATGCCGTTCCGCTAAGCATTATCAGCAGTGCCATCGTCATACCCAGTACCAGCCACTTACCGGCGCTCAAAAAGGAATTCATTATATACGAGTCTTCTTTCTCCGATATCATTGGCATCCTGGTGTTTAACTACATGCTGATGCGGAATGTGATGAGCTTCCGGTCGGCGGCCATATTCACGGGCAACGTTGGCCTCGCCATACTCGTTTCGCTCCTGGCTTCGCTCATGCTCATCTATATACTTACCAAAATAAAAATCAACCTGAAGTTCTTCCTCCTGTTCGCCATTCTTACATTCATTTATTCAGCGGGAGAGCTGATACACCTGCCATCGCTGCTGATAGTGCTGGTCTTCGGGCTAATACTCAACAACAGTGAGTTGGCCTTCATAGGCCGGCTCCGGAAGCTGATAGAGGGTGTGGATATGTCTTCCATCGTGGGGCAGATGCACTCTATTACCGCCGAAACCTCTTTCCTTATACGCACCTTTTTCTTCATTCTCTTTGGCTACTCCATAGAGCTGAGCCTGCTGCTCAACCCCATCGTTTGGCAACTGGGCAGCGCGATAGTAATCATCCTGATCATCGTGCGGTTCCTCTACCTGCGCCTGATACTGAAATCGAACCTGTTCCCGGAAATACTATTATCGCCCCGCGGCCTTGTAACCATACTCCTGTTTTACAACATACCGGAATACAAACGCCTGGAAAGCTTTGACATAGGGATACTGTTCTTTGTAGTGGTGGTTACCAGCCTGCTAATGATGGTGGGCTTGCTGTTCTTCAAATCAGAGAATAAGTTCCTGGAGACTTCCGACGAGCATTTTTAAGATATAAAAGCAGATACACAGTATGAAGAAGCTACTGGTAGCGGCCGCGGCGATAGCCATCAGCGCCAGCTTCGCCTTCAAGAAAAAAGGCGATATAGAAGTAGACCTGGATGTCATTAACCGCATCAAAACCGAGGGGTTCAACAATTCCAGGGTAATGGAAACCCTTTGGGAAATGACCGAGCTGAATGGCCCCAGGCTCACCGGCTCCGCGGGAATGAAAAAAGCCGAAGCCTGGGCAAAAGCCAAGCTGGAAAGCTGGGGACTTGCCAATGCCGCCATAGAACCCTGGGGAACCTTTGGCAAAGGCTGGGAAACCAGCAAGTGCTATGTAGCGATGGCCACCCCCTACTACCAGCAGATGATAGCCGTACCCAAAGCCTGGACGCCCGGCACCAACGGGCTGATAAAAGCTGAAACCTACCTGGTAAAGGTAGAAGAGGAGGAAGACCTGGCACAATACAAAGGCAAGCTAAATGGCAGGATCGCCGTACTGCTTACCAGCACACCGGGAGGCAACAAGGCGGGCTTTAACCCTGATGCCAAACGACTGACGGACGAGGAACTCAGCCACATGGGCGACGACCCGCACCTGAACGACGAGCCGGCCCCCGTAATGAAGGGCCGCAGCGATAAAAAGAAACTGAACGCCCGGGAACTGCGCGCCAAAATAAACACACTGCTGAGAGAAGAAGGCGCCATAGCCGTGCTGAGTGGCAGGCGCGGAACTATGGGCACCCTTTTCACCTCCAACGGCGCCTCTTACAAAATGGACGCCGAGCCCGTACTGCCCGAACTGGAGCTGGGCGCTGAACATATGGACCGCCTGGTGCGCCTGCTGGACGCGGGCAAAGAGGTAAAGGTGGAAATGGAGCTGAACAACACCTTCAGCACTACCGACAGCCTGGAGTATAATGTAGTGGCCGAAATACCCGGAACGGATAAAAACCTGAAAGCCGAACTGGTAATGCTGGGTGGCCATATGGACTCGTGGCACGGCGCTACCGGCGTTACGGACAACGGCACCGGCACAGCGGTAATGATGGAAGCGGTGCGCATACTGAAAGCGCTGGACTTAAAGCCTCGCCGCACCATACGCGTAATACTCTGGAGCGGCGAGGAGCAGGGGCTGCTCGGCTCACGCGGGTATGCCAAAAACCACTTTGGCGACCTGGAGAAAAAGGAATTCAAACCGGAAATGGAACTGGTCTCCGCCTATTACAACCTGGACAATGGCGCGGGTAAGATACGCGGCATCTACCTGCAGGGGAACGACATGGCCATGCCCTACTTCCAGCAGTGGTTCGCCCCGTTTGAAAGCCTGGGCGCGCAAACCGTCACCATACGCAACACGGGTGGCACCGACCACCTTTCATTTGATGCCTATGGCATACCGGGGTTCCAGTTCATACAAGACCCGCTGGAATACGGCACCCGTACGCACCACACCAATATGGACACCTACGAACGCGCAATACCCGCCGACCTGATGCAGGCATCGGTGATAGTAGCGTCGCTGGTATACCACACCGCCATGCTGGACGAAAAACTCCCCCGCAAACCAATAAAAAAATAACGACCATGGAAAACAATCAACCGGGACAGATACTCTGGCACGACCTGACCGTGCCCGATGCTACCGCAGTCAGTGCGTTTTATCATAAAGTGCTGGGCTGGGATATAGTGCCGCTGAGCATGGGCGACTATAACGACTACTGCATGAACGATGCCGGGGGTAATACCCAGGCGGGCATTTGCCATGCGCGGGGCGGCAACGCCTACCTGCCGCCGCAATGGATCATGTACGTGAGCGTGGCCAACCTGGATAAAAGCCTGGAAGAATGCATCAGCTCCGGGGGAAAGATAATAGGCGAAAAACGCAAAATGGGCAACGACGGCAAGCTGTATTGCCTGGTGCAAGACCCTGCGGGCGCCTATGTAATGCTGTGCGGCTGATAAGGCTACGCCTTCTTTACCAGGTCTATCAGCATATCCACTTCGTCTTTATTATTGTAGATATGCGTAGATACGCGCAGCGAATTCAAACCGTTCTCCGCCACCGAGCGGATGCGTATTTTATTGGTGGCGCACGTTTCATAAAACCTGGAGTACTCTACCCCTTTTATCCGGAACCCATTAACAGCGCACCTCGATCGCTCCTCCGTAGGTGTCAGCAGTTCTACTTTGCCATCCAGTTCCAGCAGCCGGTCCTGGGTGTATTTCCCCAATGTACGGATACGGTTATGGATGTTATGCATCCCTATGGTCTCTATAAAGTCAATAGCGGCAACTACCCCCTTATAGAGTCCTGAAGACTGTGTGCCGCCGTAATACCGGTGCGCCGACGGGGCGTATTCACCCATTACTACCGGGTTGGCGGCCATATTCCATTTTGCGTTGTCGCTCCCTCCGCCCACAAAGTAGGTCTGCAACGTGTCCTGGAAGTCTTTGCGCACATACAGGAATCCCGTTCCCTTAGGGCCCAGCATCCACTTGTGCGAGCAGGTAGCGTACATATCGCAGCCCATATCGTGCAGGTCCAGCAGCAGCATACCGGGGCCATGCGCCCCGTCTACAAAGCTGAAAATACCCTTCTCTTTCGCCAGTTGGCATATCTCCTTCACGGGCAGCACTTGCCCCTGTGTGCAGGGTATATGCGGTGCGGCTATCACCCGCGTATTGCGGGTGATGAGCGCATTGATGCGGTTGAGCGTTTCATCAGCCGTAGCGCCCGGGGAAAAGGTTTTTATCACAATACCATCCAGCTTCTGGCGGTTCAGCCAGGGGAAGGCATTGCCTACGTGCTCATGGGTGGTTAGTATTACTTCGTCGCCTTTCTTCAGGGGCAGTCCCCAGCAGGCTATATTTATGCCATCGGTCACATTGTGTGTCAGGGCTATTTCGTCATCGTTTGCGCCTACAAATCCCGCCAGCCGGGCGGCTGTAGCCTCCCATCCTCCATATACGCCGTCCTGGTCTTCGTGCATCATTCCGCTGCGTACCGCTTCTATCACCGGGTAGGGCGATGGCCCCATGGTACCATTGTTCAGGTACGCCATATCGCGCGTAAGCGGGAACAACTGGCGCACGTTCCGCCAGTACTTTTCATCGTTGGGGTCTATGTTGCCATCGGCGGCGCTGATTTCCTGCCGGGCGGCAAATGCTTCCAATTCGGACATGGTGGCGCCGGCCAGCAGGGCGGCGGAGCGGAGAAAGTTTCGGCGGTTGAAATTCACTATAGAGCTGCTTTGTTTAAATATAGTACATTTTAAAGAGATGTTAAAATAATAACTCCGCCCCGGCTCTTAACAAATACGCAACAATAGCACAGTTATTTTGTGTATATAAAACAACAAACACATGAAATCTTATTACGCTTACTACTGCA
The DNA here is from genome assembly GCA_016786665.1 of Flavipsychrobacter sp. Lineage (GTDB taxonomy): Bacteria > Bacteroidota > Bacteroidia > Chitinophagales > Chitinophagaceae > MKUN01. The sequence continues at coordinate 30,287 of JAEUVZ010000050.1, read as the reverse complement.
ACCCGCAGGGAAAACCACTCATGATACCGCTACAGGTAAAGGCAGACAATAAACGGGCGGCTTACAGCATCGCTTATGAATTTAAACAGCGGGAACTGAAGCAGACAGGAAAAATAAAGGCTATCCGTATACTGGAAATAGAAGACCAGCGGGCTTAGTGCATGCGGTCTCCACGGGGGGCCAGTTGCTGCAGTATGGTGGTTTCAATATCCAGCCACTGCTGCCAGGCTTGCCGCACCTGCTCTTTGGTGTAGTATTGCTCGGCAAGGTCTATGAACAAGCGATAGTGCCCCGCCTCCGAAACCATGAATTTGTAATAGAACTTCCTCAGCGCCTCTTCTTCCAGGTTTTCCGACAACAGGCGGAATCGCTCACAACTGCGCGCCTCTATCAGCGCGCATATCATCAGCTTATGCAGTAGCTTGTCGGTGCCGGGTATATTTTTCGGCTCGTTTTGCAGCAGCAGGTTCACATAGTCGTCCTTGCGCTGCTTACCCAGGCTATAGCCGCGCTTTTTCATTTCGGCCCATACCATTCTAAAGTGCCCCCACTCTTCGGTCACTATGGGCGACAGCGCGTTCACCAGTTCTACCCGGTCAGGATAACGCTGTATCAGTGAGATGCACTGCGTGGCGGCCTTCTGCTCGCAGAAAGCGTGGTCGGTCAGTATTTCTTCCAGCGATATGCTCGCCAGGTCTACCCAGCGCGGGTCAGATGGCATCTTCAGGCCCAGTATAGAGTTATCAGTGGTGCTCATGGGGTGGCAAAAATACGAAAAAGAAAACGCCCCGTAAACCGGGGCGTTGCGTTGTGAACTTAACGGGGTAATATTATGGCAGGCGCTTTATGGTGCAGCCCACAGACTTGGTAGTATTAGTATGTACGGGCTTTCCCGCCAGCATCTGGTCTATCGCATCGCGCAGGTACAACTCCCTGGACTCCGATGGGCTCGATGGGTTATCTTCCATAGCGCCCTTGTACACCAGCTTACCGCTCTTATCAAACAAGAACACTTCCGGGGTACGGTTAGCCCCGAACGCATCGGCTACTTTCGATTTTTCATCTACTACATAGGGTACGTCGTACCCCTGCGCCTTCGCGTATTTCTTCATAGCGTCGTAGGAGTCGTCGTCGCCCCTCTTTGCTTCGTTAGAGTTAATAATGACCATGCCCACGCCTTTTTCCTTAGCGTAGTTCATCACCTCTTTGGTGCGCGCCTGGCTCTTCACTACATAGGGGCACGTATTGCAGGAGAACATCACTACCAGGCCTTCTTTGTTGGCTCCGCTCAGTGTTATGTTCTTTCCGTCTACCGATTTCATTTTTTCAGAAGCGGCAGGCAGGCTGGTGCCTATCGCTATACTTTCTTTGCCCTGGGCGAAGGTATGGGCCGGTGCTGCAATCATAGCGGCTACAGCCAGTCCCAGCATCATTCTCATGTTCATCTTTAGTCTGTTTTTTATAAAGTTACGGGGTTTTACTATTCACTTCTTTTTTCTTTTTGGTCTTCTCCTCCACCCCTATCAATATACTTACATTCAGCTCATAGCCTATCAGCAATATCATGGTAATGATATACAGCCATATCATAAAGGCGATAAGGGTACCGATAGAGCCATAGATTTTGTTGTAGTTCAGGAAGTTGTCTACCAGGAAAAAGAACACCGTAGTGGCAACACCTATCAACCCGGTAGCGAGGATAGAGCCTGCTGAAACAAACTTGAACTTATTGGTGAGCGATGGCCCATACCGGTAGATAATGGAGATGGTGCAGAAAAGGATGAACAGCAGCAGCAGCAGGCTCAGCCCCTTTACTATATACACGGTATCGAACACCATGAGTATATACTTGTTGATGAACTGCGATTGCAGGATGAAGGTGGCTATGGAGAGGATGCCCACGCCTATCAGCAGCAGGGTGAGCTTAATAGCCGCCCAGCGGCGTTGCAGGGTGGTACGGGTTTTGTACAGGTGCAGGCTTTTGTCAAAGCTGCGCATTAGCCCCATCATACCGTTGGAGGAGAAGAACAACACCAGCAGGATACCAAACGACAACAAATCCCGGCGCTCCGTATGGATAAAGCTCCGCACGAACCCCTCTATACTTTGCGATACTTCTTTGCTGAGCGGCACAAGCCGCAGCGTACTCACAATGGTATCTTCCACACCCTTCAGCGGAAAATAAGGAATTAAGGAAAACAGGAACAGCAGGCTGGGCGGCAATGCCATCATAAAGTTGTAGGTAGAGGCTGCCACCCGCTCATTGAGCTTTACGTTCTTCAGCTCTTTAATAAAGAAGAACCACACCTCGTACAGGCTCAGTCCTTCAAAACCTCGCGGGAATGTCTTTTTAGCCTTACTGCGTATAAAGCGAAAAGGGGGCAACTCCACAATCATTCTTTCTAATCTCGTCATCCGATCGGACTATAGATTAGCTAAGATAAACTTCGTCATCCTGCTGAACAAATGAAAGGTGCTGTTACCGCCGGAAATACCGTGTGCCTTGTTAGGATAGTATTCGCTGTCAAACTCCTTATTGTTCTGTATCAGCGCTTCAGCCAGCATCATTGCATTCTGGAAGTGTACGTTATCGTCACCGGAGCCGTGTATCAGCAGGAACTTGCCTTTCAGCTTCGAGGCCATTTTTTCCGGGGCGTTCTCATCATAGCCATTGGGGTTTTCCGCAGGGGTGCGCATGTAGCGCTCGGTGTAGATATTATCATAATACCGCCAGTTGGTCACCGGGGCCACGGCTATCGCGGCTTTGAACACGTCATTCCCTTTCAGTATGCAGGTGCTGCTCATAAAGCCGCCATAGCTCCAGCCCCATATACCTATGCGGTCTTTGTCTACGTAAGGTAGAGAGCCCAGGTAGCGGGCGGCCGCTATCTGGTCATCGCTTTCCAGCTTGCCTAGTTGCAGGTAGGTCTTCTTTTTGAATTCCTGCCCGCGCATACCCGTACCGGTTCCATCGGTACATACAATGATGTAGCCTTTCTGTGCCAGCATCTGGTGCCAGAAGTAGTACGATACCGGGAATTTATCCGTCACCTGCTGCGAGCCCGGTCCGCTGTACTGGAACATCAGCACGGGATACTTCTTCCCCGGGTCAAAGTCCGGCGGGGTTATCATCCAGGCGTTCAGGTCGTCGCCCATTGCGCCTTTTACGGTAGTGAACGACAGCTTACCCAGTTTATACTCGGCCATGCGCTCCTTCAGCTTCTGGTTCTCTTCCAGCACCCGCACTACTTTACCATTGGCATCCAGCAGGCTGGCCACCGGTGGTGTATTAAGCGCCGAATACTTATCCAGGAAGTACTGGTAACCTTCACACGGTACTATCGCGTGCATACCTGGCTCTTTGGTCAGCTGGCGGCGTTTTTTGCCTTGCCAGTCTACCACATAGAGCTGGCGGTCCATCGGGCTGGCTACCGCCGCTGTGTAATAAACCAGTTTACTGGCTTTATCTATACCTACCAGCGATGCCACGTCATACTTGCCATCGGTGAGTGCGGTGAGTTGCTTTTTCTTCCAGTCCCACTTATACAAGTGCGTGTAGCCACTCCTTTCTGAATCGAAAATGAACGATGCATTATCGGGCAGGAACTGCAGGTTGTCATTAATGTCTACATAGTAGGGATTCTCCTCCTCATATATCACCTGGCTGCGGCCGTTGCCGGCGTCGGTCAGCAGCAGTTCCAGCTTATTCTGCAGACGGTTCAGCCGGTACACGCACAGCGATGAGGCTTCGTTGGTCCACTTTATACGCGGAATGTATATATCGGTGTTAGCGCCTACATCGGCGGTAGTGGTCGTCTTTCCCGCCAGGCTGTACAATTTTATCTGTACTACCGAGTTGTCTTCCCCCGCCTTAGGGTATTTATACGTGTACTGGGTAGGATACAGGGAGTCGAACTTCACCATCGTGTATTCTTTCACCTTCGACTCGTCAAACCGGTAATAAGCTATATAGCTGCCATCCGCCGACCATTGGAATGCCTTGGTAAAACCAAACTCTTCCTCATACACCCAGTCACAGTTGCCGTTTATTATATGGTTCCACTTACCGTCATTGGTTACGGTTACTGTATTGGCCGAGGCCAGGTCGTAGTAGTACAGGTTGTTGTCCTTCACATAAGCCACCTTGCTGCCATCGGGTGAAAACGTAGCGTGCATGATCTTCTGGTCGCCTACCTGCTTCACCGTATTATCCTTCAGGTCAAAAACATATACATTGTAGACCGCTGAGTGGCGGTATATATGCTCGCCATCGGCAAAAAGAAGCATCTTCTGCTCGTTATCGCTGAATGTGTAGTCGCTAACGCTAATGGTCTTTCCTCCCGGCCGATGGAGGGAATTATCGAACAGGGTATTCAGCTTCTTGCCGGAAGCCAGTTCATACACCTCTATCTCTTGCCTGCCGCCCTGGTTGCTCATCTGGGTATAGCGCTTCCCATCGGCCATAGCGTTGAAGCCGGGCACGCTCTTTACGCTAAAGGTGCCTTTTTTAAAAACGTCTTCCAGGGTTATCTCCTTTCCGGAGGTTTGGGCGGTGGCCGCCACGGAGAGACAAAGCAAGACAAAAAGCCAGGTATGGCGCATATGCAAATAGTTAAGACCCTCAAATGTAAGGCCTTACGGGCATAGGCAAAAGGGCAAAAAGAGGGATTTTTTGGTTCAGCCGATGGCTAGTAGTCTATAGTGGCTTGTATTCCCCGGTCTATGAGGGCTTCGGCCATTGGGCGCAGTACATCGAATGTACCTTTCTTAACGCCACACTTCCCCTTGTGATGGATGATGATAGAGCACTGTTCCGCCTGCTCCGATGAATGTTCGCAAATGGACATCAGCGACTCTATAACCCAGTCGAATGTATTCACGTCGTCATTCCATACTATCAGGTTGTGCATTTCTTCGGTCAGCACATCCAGTTCTTCCTGTTCCTGGGTTTGCCACTGAACGCTATTATGCATATCCCATCCGGCCATCATATTCTATATTTTTTGCAAAGATAATGACGTTTTGCTTTATTTGGAAACCCAACAATAGTAAAAAATAAATGAAGCGCTTGCCGGTACTAAATAAACGGCCGATTATTATTTCTTTTGCAGTAGCACGGCGCTAAGTTTCGGCGCTCATCATCAAAGACGGAAGCAGTGTTAAAGAAATCAATGGAAGAGCTGGAGCGGCTGGCTCCGGAAAATGCCCTTTCGGGCGATAAGAAGCCCATCATCATTATACTCGATGACGTGCGCAGTATGCACAATGTCGGCTCAGCGTTCCGCACGGCGGATGCGTTTTCCGCCGCCGCTATCTACCTGTGTGGCTACACCCCGGTGCCACCGCACAGGGACATACACAAAACCGCCCTCGGCGCTACCGAAACAGTTCCCTGGCGACACTTCCCCACTACGGCAGCCGCCATAAAGGCCGCGCAGCAAGAGGGCTACAAGGTGTACGCGGTAGAACAGGTACACGACAGCATTATGCTGAACAGCTTCCGGGCAGACGGCCAACCCCTGGCCCTGGTGTTTGGCAACGAGGTAGCCGGCGTGAACGAAGAAGCGCTGGCCATTTGCGAAGGCTGTATCGAGATTCCCCAATGGGGTGCGAAGCACTCGCTGAATATTTCGGTGAGCATAGGCGTGGTTCTCTGGGAGCTGGTACGGGGATGATTTTTTTAGTACATTCATAAAAATAACTACATATGCGGTGGAACGGACGCAGAAGTGACAACGTAGAAGACGCCCGTGGTGGTGGCGGTGGTAAAATGGTAATGGGTGGCGGTATCGGCGCCCTGGTGATAGGCTTGATAGTGTACCTGCTGGGTGGAGACCCATCGCAGGTAATGCAAGGTGCGGGTTCCGGCGGCGGGCAAGAGAAAACCGCTTCGGAAAAGCAGCAGGAGGATATATTGGTAGACCGCACCAGCCAGGTACTGGCCTATACCGAAGAGGTATGGGACAGCCTCTTCCGGGTAAACGGGCTGACGTATCAAAAGCCGGTACTACAGGTGTTCGACTTCCAGACCTCCTCCGGTTGCGGTAACGCGGGGAGCAGCATGGGGCCGTTCTATTGTCCCCTGGACAACAAGGTGTACATGGACCTATCATTTTTCCGCGATATGGAAAAGCAGTTCGGCGTGGCGGGAGATTTCCCGCTGGCCTATGTAATAGCCCACGAAATAGGCCACCACGTGCAGAACCAGCTGGGCATTTCCGGCAAAGCGCAGCAGTACATGCAGCAGGTAAGCAAAACGGAAGCCAACCAGATGTCGGTAAAGCTGGAATTACAGGCCGACTTCTTTGCCGGTGTATGGGCGCACCATGCACACCGTATGTATCATATACTGGAAGAGGGAGATATACAAGAAGCGCTCAATGCCGCCAGTTCCGTGGGCGACGACCGCCTGCAGCAGCAGAGCCAGGGGCGCGTAGTGCCCGATGCTTTCACGCATGGTACATCGGAACAGCGCATGCGCTGGTTCCGCAAAGGGTTCACCACCGGCGATATGAACCAGGGCAATACCTTTGAGGCGCGCGACTTATAAAGCCTTATTTCTTTTCGTGGTACTCCTGCTCGGTATTAATGGCCCAGATGTTCTCTTTCTCATCACTACCGGCGATGATGTTATCCACCGCCGTCATAGCCGTAAGCATGGAGTGGTCGGAGTTGTTGTACTTATGCATACCGTTACGCCCCACCAGGAATAGGTTAGCGAACTGGTTCATATAGTCTTTTATCTCATCAAAACGGTCGTAAGAACCGAAGTAAGCGGGGTATGTTTTCTCCTCGCGCAGCAGCGTGGCATCCAGTACGTTGGCTTTGTCTATTATGCCTATGCGCGCCAGTTCATCTATCGCCAGCGCTATAAATTCAGCGTCGGGCATATTCCACACCTTATCTTCCTTAAAGCAGAAATATTCCAGGCCTATCCATACATTTCCTTGTTCCTTTACCATGTAAGGGCTCCAGTTGTTGAATACCTGCAGCCTTCCCATTTTCACTTCACTCTCCTGTATGTATATCCAGTTGTCCTTTATCAGTTTGTTGGCGGCCGTCTCATCTTTTACTTTCAGTTCCTTCAGCAGCAGGCCCACGGTCATAAAATCACGGTACATCAACCCGTTGGCTATTTCCTGTATGTGCTGTGGCGCAGCAGGCACCAGCCCGTTTACCAGGTCTTTCACCGGCATAGTAGAGAAGAAATAATCGCCTTCATATTTTTCCACGGCGCCCGTCTGCTTGTTCCGAACCTGCACAGAGGTGATGCGGTTGTTGGCATGCTCTATCTTTTCTACATCCAGGTGATGGTGTACTTCTCCCCCGCTCTTCTGCACGTCTTCCGCCACAATTTCCCAGAGCTGGCCAGGACCCAGTTTAGGATACAGGAACCGCTCTATCAGGCTGGTTTCCGTATCTTTTTGCGCCAGCGATTTACTTTCTTTAGACTGGAATTGTTTTTTCAGGGCATGCTGTATCGCCTTGCCTATTGACAGCTTCTTTATGCGCTGGGCACCCCATTCCGGAGATATCTCGTTGCAGGGTACGCCCCACACTTTTTCAGTATAGTCTTTAAAAAAGGTAAGGTATAGCTCCTTACCAAAGCGATTGATAAAGAAGTCTTCCAGCGATTTTTCGTGCTTTATTGGGAATAAGCTGGATTTCATGTACGACATACCAATCTTAAACACCTTAGCCATGCCCAGCTTCTTCAGCGTTTCAGGAGAGAGTGTTATCGGGTAGTCAAAAAATTGCTTCATGTAGTAGATACGCGATAGCCGGTTGCGCACCAGCATTATGTTATCGGTATCCGTGGCCGACTTGTAGTTCTTAGGGTCTACCGTGCGGCTTTTGTTCTGATAGTGGATGGTAAAGGCTTCGCTGTCCTTATCCTCTATGGGCATCATGCTCATCCACCACTCCATCACCCTGTCCGACTTGGAAAAAAACCGGTGCCCACCTATATCTATACGGTTACCTTTATAATTCACCGTTTTGGATATACCTCCTATGTACTCAGACTTCTCCAGTATAACCGGTTTGATAGGGGATCGTTTCAGCAGCTCATATGCGGCAGTCAGCCCTGCGGGGCCGGCACCTATAATAATTGCTTTCTTAGAATCAGACATTATCAGGAATATGTATTATGTAAATAGTTTATGTACTTTTATAAAGTGCGTAAAAATAGTAAGTATTTACCGCTTTTTACTAACGCCTGCCTAATTGATTTATTATAGTAACCGTTTTAAAGCTATCTTTGCGCCGCGAAACAGCTCTTTAAGAACATATGATTAGTCGTAGAAATATCCGGGTGAAAGTGATGCAGACCCTTTATACACTTGCTGCAATGGAACCAGGCACACCGGAACAGGATAAAAAGACGGGGTCCGAAATTCTGAACGACAAACTCAACCGCGCGCTCGACCTTTTTATCATCTCTATTCAGTATGTCTTTTCCGTAGCACGCTACGCCGAAACAGATGCGCACAAACGGGCATCTAAATACCTGCCCACCTCCGACGACCTTGCCGTAAATACCAAAATAGCCGGTAACGAGTTTATGTGGCAAACCCTCTCCAACAAGACCTTTGAGGATAAGATAAAGGAACCTAAGATAGAACACTACCTGGATAAGGACGCTATAAAGAAACTGTACCTCCAGCTACAGGAGAGCGAAGAATACCAGCAGTATGTATCGCTGGAGCAACGCGACCCCAAATCGGAAAAGGCCATACTGCAATACATATGGACCAAACTGATACTGGAGAACGAGGACATGCAGTCGCACTTTGCCGACGAACTACCTGGCTGGGAAGATGATAAAGACATGACCGTGATGCTGATGGACAATTTCTTTAAAAGCAGCTTCAAAATAAACTTCCTGAACCTGATCTCGGCCGAAAAAAGGGATTATGCGCACGACCTGCTGCATACGGTTATGGAAAAGGAAGAATTTTGCATGACCCTGATACAGCCCAAACTGAACAACTGGGACGCCGAGCGCGTAGCGCTGATAGACCTGCTGGTGCTGCGCATGGGCGTATGCGAAATGCTGTACTTCCCTACCATACCGACGAAAGTGACGATAAACGAGTATATTGAAGTGGCAAAAATGTACAGCACCCCCCAAAGCGGCCAGTTCGTGAACGGTGTGCTGGATAACATACTGAAAGACCTCGTGAAAGAAAATAAAATAGTAAAGGAAGAACGAAATCGTAAATAAATCTTCTAAATCATACTTTTGCACTACTTATGAAAAAGTACTTTGTATTATTCTCAGCAACCATCGCATTAGGCGCGGCCTCCTGCAACGAAGATGCCGGAAATAACGCATCTGAAAAGAAAGATTCGACCCAGATATCTACCGACCTGGTCACCAATCCCCGTTCGGCGGAAGGAGTAAACCCGGCCGACCTGGAAAAAATGGCCACTATGGATTTTACCGACAGCGTGTACGATTTCGGTAAGATAAAAGAAGGGGAAGTAGTGATGCACGAGTTCGAATTTACCAACAACGGTAAGAGCGCCCTCATCATCGCCAGCGCCAACGCATCTTGCGGATGTACCGTTCCGGAATACCCCAAAGACCCGGTAGCTCCCGGACAGACGGGCAAAATGACCGTTCGCTTCAACTCACAGGGCAAGACAGGGCAGCAGGAAAAACACATCACCATCAAGTCGAACTCCCGCAGGGGTGAGCAGTACCTGGTGATAAAGGCAGAAGTGGCGGAAGCCAAAAAATAGCAAGCAGTAATTTCTTAATTAATATACATGTTCATGAATTTATCAGTTTTATTACAGGCAGCTCCGGCTCAGTCTCCAATGGGTGGAGGCATGGGCGTCATCTTTATGGTTGGTATGATTGCCGTTATGTACTTCTTTATGATCCGCCCGCAAGCTAAGCGCGCCAAGGAGCAAAAGAAATTCTCAGAAAGCATCACCGTAGGTGAGGATATAGTGACCACTGCCGGAATACACGGGAAAATAACCCGTGCTAACGACAACGGCACCCTGCAAATAGAAATCAGCCGGAATACATTCATGACCATTGAGCGCTCTGCCATCTCTATGGAAATGACCAACTCCGCCCGCAAGAACAATACCGCTACGGTTGCGACAGCGGAAGCAAAAGCATAATAACCGGGCACATGCTTAAAGTAGGAATTACCGGCGGCATTGGCTCAGGAAAATCAACGGTATGCCAGGTGTTTGAAACACTTGGCATACCTGTTTTTTATGCCGACGCGGCCGCCCGTTCAGTTACCGAAAACGACCCGCAAGTAATAGCGGGACTAAAAGCACTGCTGGGCGACGATGTGTACGTAAACGGAAAAATGGACCGCACCCGTGTAGCCGCGCAGGTGTTTGCCGACAGCCGCCTGCTGCAGCAGATGAACGCATTGGTACACCCGGCTACGCTAGCACTTGCCGACCGCTGGATGAAAGAGCAGGCAGCCCCGTACGCACTAAAAGAAGCCGCTATCTTTTTTGAAACAGGCAGTAATAGCCAGATGGACATAATGATAGGCGTGTACGCCCCAGAGCCATTGCGCATCTGCAGGCTGCTGCAACGCGACCATACTACCGTAGAGAAAATAAAAGAACGCATGGCCCGCCAGATGAACGAGGAAGAAAAAATGGCCCTCTGCGACTACGTTATCCGCAACGACGAAACCACCGCCATCATTCCACAAGTGCTGGAACTGCATCACAAGCTGCTGGAAAAAGCCCGGTAATCACTTCTTTTCCGCAAATACTTCGTCGGCCAGTTTGCGGAGCGACTTTTTGCTTTCTTCATCTGTTTCCAGCAAAATGAGTTCTTCCACCGCCCTTTTTACCCGGTTACGCTTCACGGCGTTATCCAGCGCATTCCTGCCGAAACTCCTGGATGTATTTATGAGCAAGGTGGTGATATACCGGCGGTAGCCTTTTATCTCCTCGCCCTTTCCCAGGCCTGAAAGCACATCGAGCGCCCGGTAGAAAGCCGACAGCTCGTTAACCGCCACCAGGTAAGAACTAAGCCTGTAGCCAAAGGCCAGTTTTTCGCGCCCGTACACCTGCTGTGCTTTTTGCTCAAAGTATTCTATATCCCCTGCATTCCCTTTTGCCGCTACCAGCTCTTCCACCGCTTCTTTTTGTTCCGCCTTCACTGGCTGCGAGAGCAATACCCGGGCTATACTGTATGCGGTATCGTCGGCAATCCGGTTGAGGGCTAGGAGCGCGGCGCCCGCTACCCGGTACGAGCTATCGCTTACCGCAGCCAGCATTTTTTCTTTGGCCGCGTATACCTGCCAGCGGCCCAGCAGCCGGAGTGCCTCTGCCCGCACCCGGTTCGGCTCCGCAGCTTCAGCAAGGCTCTCCACCGTTTTGCCCCAACGGGCGGCATAGTTGCCCTTCTGCTCTGCCAGCGAGGCCAGGGTGTACTCCTTCAGCAGGTCAGAGCGGCCCAGCAGGGCGTTGTCTATTATCTTCCTGCTGCTGTTGTCTTCTATATTCCGCAGGGCCGCGTCTATTGCCGCCCGTCGCGCCGCATAGGTCTCCACCGCATTATACTGGGTGAGCCACTGCTCCATCGTCTTATTTTCCTTTACCGTTCCTGGCAGCCAGTCGCGGGTATCCACCACTATCACCGGTTTCACGCCGTTGCGGTAGGGATAGATAAATACCTCCTTTTTCTGCTCCAGTTGCCAACTTACCGTAGCCTTCTCGCCACCATACAATACTATCGACTCCAGCGGCAGCCGGTACCTTACCGAGGTATCCGTAGGCACAACCGACACCTCGGCATAGAGCTTCTGCCCTTTATCGTCGTAGGTATATTTTACGTCCAGGTTAGGGTGCCCGCCCGCCAGGTAAAACTGGTTGAAGAACCAATTCCAGTCCTGGCCGGTAGCCTCTTCCACCGCCAGCCGCCAATGCGTGGCCTCCACGGCGGTAAGCGCGTTCCGCGTCAGGTATATCTTCATCGCTTTGTAGAACAGCTCATCGCCCAGCAGGCCGTGCAGGTAGTGCAATACCGCCCCACCCTTTTCATACGAGATACGGTCGAACATATCTTCCTTATCGGAATAATAGAAACGCACCAGTGCAGGGCTTTTGCCCCGGTGCGCCGACAGGTACTTTTGCTTGTCGGCATACGCCAGTTCGTCGGCCGACTCCTTTCCGTATTTGAAGTTGCGCCAAAGCTGCTCGCCATAGTTGGCAAACGATTCGCTCACCGTAAGGTTCGACCACGATTCCTGCGTTACATAATCGCCAAACCACTGGTGAAACAACTCGTGCGAGACGATATTCTCATTGTTCTCATCGGCCAGCTCCCGGAAGTCCTGGTTCATGAATTCGCCAAACAAACTGGCGGAGGTATTCTCCATAGCGCCCGAGACATAGTCGCGCACTACCACCTGCGCATACTTTTGCCAGGGGAACGGCACCCCCGTAATGGCGGAGAAAAAGTCCATCATTTCGGGTGTGTGCTGAAACATCTTATGCGCATAGCGCTCATACTCCGGCTCCACATAGTAGCTCACCTCTTTATCCTTCCATGCATCCTTTACTATGGCGTAGCGGCCTATCGCCAGCATTACAGCATAGGGCTGAATCTCTTTATCCATCTTCCACACATCGCGGCGCAGTCCGTTCCCCGCCGGCTCCGAACGCACCAGCAGCCCATTCCCGAGGGTCTGCATCGTATCTGGCACCAGCAGCTCCACCTGTACCGTGAAGCGCTCGTTCGGTTTGTCTATGGTCGGCAGCCAGTGAGCGTTGGCCTCTGTTTCGCCCTGGGTCCATATCTGCCGGGGCTTACCGGGCACTTTACCATCCGTATTAATGAAGTAGAGCCCGCGGTCATCGGTTATAGCGGCGCTGCCACCGCTCCCGCTACCGTAAGGCATCGCCTTGTAGCGCACATGTACCTGTATTTGCTCCGATGGCAGGTACTTGCGGCCCAGGGCTATGGCCAGCTTGCTGTTCTCATATACATAGGGGCGTGCCGTGGCCGTTCCCTGCGCCACCAGTTCCACCGCCATTATACTCATCCCTTTGGCATCCAGCACCAGGGTATCCTGCGCCTGCGCATAAGGATGGGCGTCTATCCACACCTCGCCATCCGCTGTTTTCTCCAACCAGTTGAACGACAGCGCCACACGGGTATGAGTAATATCCCACACCAGCGGCGTGGTGGCCCGGTAGGTATAGCGCGGGTCGCTGCCCGATACCACAATTTCCGGCAGGTTGCGGTTTTGCGCCTCCCCGCGGCGGACAGCCCTGCGCGCAGGGTTGCAGGATGAGATAACGAGCAGCAAAGCCAAAGCCGGAATAAGGAACCGCATATGAAAAATAATAAGGCGCTAAAAGTACACTTAAACCACAGTATCGCAATCCCACCGGCAGGGGGAAGCTTCATAACAGAGAATAATTCCATGTAAGGGTAAAATGAAGATAGAACGGCTTATTTACCTATTTTTGTTACCCTGACACATACTTTTTAATGCTCCGTATAAAGGTTAACTCCAAAGAAGATTACTCCATAGCCCACACTGAGGAAGGCTGGACCATAAATGACATTGCCGCATCGCTGGACGTACAATACCAGCCTAACGGGCTTATCAGCGTACTGCTGAACGGCAGGAGCTATACCGCCATGGTGGTAAAAGCCGACCGCAAAGCGAAGGAGCTGACACTGAACATCAACGGCCAGAACCACCACATAACTGTAAAGGAACCGATAGACCAGCTGCTGGCCAGCATGGGCCTGGATATGGCCGCCCTAAAGAAAGCAGAACCGGTAAAGGCCCCCATGCCCGGCCTGGTACTGAAGGTACTGGTAACGCCCGGCCAGCAGGTAAACAAAGGCGACGGCCTGCTGATACTGGAGGCCATGAAGATGGAGAACGTACTGAAAGCGGGCGGGCCCGCCACAGTAAAAGCCATAAAAGTAGACGAGCGGACAGCCGTAGAAAAAGGGACCATCCTTATAGAAATGGAATAACACACTATGCGCCTGAAGGGATTTATCATAACCTGCCTACTGGCTCTTTGCAGCGTTCACCAGGCGGTGGCGGCGGGAGGCTTATCGTACGTGTACATACAGGGCGACAAGCAGACCCCCTTCTACGTGAAGCTGGAGGGTGAAATGCAGCCCCGCTACGGGAAGAACTACTGCATCATTCCCAAGCTGGCCCCCGGCCCCATAAAGGTGGAAATACTCTTTCAGCAGAACGCCTACCCGGCGGAGACCTTTACCATTACCGTACCAGCCTTTGGTTCCCGGGGCTTTATGCTGATAAAGAAAGAGGGCGTGTTTGCCCTGTACGACCTGCAGCAGGCCTTCTACCTGATGCCCGGCAACGCAGAGGAAGATGATGTAGTTCCCGTATTCCGGCAGCCGGTGGCGCAGGCCAACACCGAGCCCGCACCTGTACCCAAAACCGTAACCCCGAAACCGGTAACACCCAAGCCGGTAACCATCACCAAAAAGCCGGAACCTAAACCCCGGCCCACCACCAAAACAACACCGGAAAAACCCGCTAATGGCGAGCCTGACTTTATACCCAACATAGAAATGAACCCGGACCGCACGGTAAACAGCGATACCGCGCTGATAGCTACCAGCGCGCCGGCCACCACTACCCCAACAGTGGCCAACAGCGACTGCCCGCGGCCACTGCCCCGCAGCGACTTTGAAGACGTGCTGAAGCGGGCGAAAAGCAAAAGTGACAACAACCGCCTGAAATACCTGCTGGAGCAGACCGACAAATGCTACTCCTCTATACAGGTAAGGCTGCTCACCCGCTCCCTGGCCACCGACCCCGAACGATACGCCTTCCTAAAAGAGATATACCCCCGCGTGACCGACCAGGCTAATTTCCCCTCGCTGGAAAGCGCTATCACCTCTAAAGAATGGAAAGGCTATTTCCGGCTGATATTGGAATAACGATGAAGAAACTGACTGTACTATTACTGGCCGCCGCAACACTGGCCGCCTGCACTGAAAAAAGGGAGCAACTGCTGACCGGCAATTGGCACGCCGTAAACCAGAAGATACCCACGCTGGACTCGATGCTGAAAATACGGGACCAGTTCCTGGATACCGTGGGCCAGAACACTACCCCCGAGCAGGAACTGGAACTCTACGGCTCCAGCAATATAGACAGCCTGATACGCGAGGAGAACGTGGCCATGGACCTGCTGATGAAGCAACAGAAAGAATACCTGGAGGCTACCCGCCTGGAGTTCCGCAACGATGGCGTGGTGGTCTTTAACCTGATGGGCCGGGTAGACTCCGCCAGTTGGTCTTTGGTGGAAGGGAACGAACTGCTGTTTGACGAAATAAAGCTGAAAGGCGCGGGCGACAAAACCACGCTTCAGGTGGAAGCCCTCACCGCCGACTCTATGGCGCTGAGCTTCTCGCTCGACGACTTTACCAGCACCATCAGCTTCCGGAAAGATAAGTAGCCGGGGCAGACCTTAAATAATAATCACTTATCACTATCTTTACGCGCCCATAGGTTCAAAATAAAAACATTAATGATAAAATTTATGCGTTCTATACCATTACGACAGGCACTCAGGGAAGCAATGGAAGAGGAAATGCGCCGCGATGAGCGCGTATTCCTGATGGGAGAAGAAGTAGCGCTCTACAACGGCGCCTACAAGGTAAGCCAGGGCATGCTGGACGAATTCGGGCCGAAGCGGGTGATAGATACCCCCATCTCGGAGCTGGGCTTCGCCGCCATAGGCGTAGGTGCGGCTACCAACAATACCCGCCCCATAGTGGAGTTCATGACCTGGAACTTTGCGCAGCTGGCGCTGGACCAGATAGTGAACCACGCGGCCAAAACGCTCTCCATGAGCGGTGGCCAGTTTACCTGCCCCATCGTATTCCGCGGGCCGAACGGCTCTGCCGGGCAGCTGGGCGCGCAGCACTCGCAGGCTTTTGAGAACTGGTACGCCAACGTTCCGGGCCTGAAAGTAATCTCTACCATAGACCCCTACGATGCTAAGGGGCTGATGAAATCGGCGATACGCGACGAGGACCCGGTGGTATTTATGGAAAGCGAGGTAGCCTACGGCGACCTGGGCGATGTACCCGAAGAAGAATACCTCATCCCCATAGGTAAGGCGGATGTAAAACGCGAGGGCACTGATGTCACCATCGTATCGTATAACAAAATGATGAAGGTGGCCTTTGGCGCTGCGGAAGAACTGCACAAAGAAGGTATCAGCGCCGAGGTGATAGACCTGCGTACCATCCGTCCGCTGGACTGGCAGACGATAGTGGAGTCGGTAAAGAAAACCAACCGCCTGGTGATAGTAGAAGAGCAATGGCCCTTCGCCAGCATCTCTTCAGAGATCAGCTACCGCGTACAAAAAGAAGCGTTCGACTACCTGGATGCTCCTATCCGCCGTATCTGCTCCGCTGATGCCAACATGCACTACGCCCCCAACCTGGTAGCGCTCCACCTCCCCGACGTGGCCCGCACCGTAAAGCTGGTGAAGGAAGTAATGTACATGGTAAAGTAACCCCTGACTTAAAAAACTCCTGATACTACCCCGCCCGATGGCGGGGTATTTTTTTGTGTGTTTGCAAATAGTTGATTTTGTTTATTTTATACTTGCAATACAAATTTACTAAGATTGATTTTATGGAGCAAGAAATGATATGCACATGCGGGCAGGGATTTTTTGCGGGGTACCGTCGTTTGGCGGTTGTGGGGGTGAGGTGGGGTTTGTATTTTGTGGGTGGTAAGCGGGACGAAGAAGCTTGATCAGTAAGGCAGTTGCAAACTGCCGTTATTTGTTACCACAAGTCGCAGACTTGCGGTAGCGGGGCTGAATTAATCGAACAGATATCAGCGGAATTAAGATTAACGTCCTGAATTATTTAATGTCGGACAAGCATTCAATACATACTTATATATTGCCCGGCGTTGAAGTAGCCGACTTACTATTTAATCCGAGTTCGGTGAGGAAGTGCATGCCGAGTGTCCATCTCTCAGCAGCTACAAGCATGTCTTCATCACTTCCATTTTGAAGTGCCTTCATCAAGAGAAGAGCGCCAATTTTTGCATGCATTAACGAAAATCCCTTGTCTTGATTTACAATACTTTCAAGGAATTCAACAGCTTTATCAATTCGTCCCAGGTAAATCTCATTAACTTTTTCGGACCCATCTGGTAAGTGCTTTAATACTTCTGCAGCGGCTAACTTTGTTGCTGAATCAGCATGAGAAATTCTTATTAGTTCAGTCTCAACCTGACGATGAGTAAGTTTCTTTTCGTCCCTGTGAATTATCTCAAGTAATATCTTGTAGCTAAATTCGGCATCTTTAGAAACAATATTCTTACTGATGTCGTCTCTAGCAGTATCAAAGTCTACATCTTTTGGCTCCTTAAGTTCATCAGCTGCTTCTTGAATTGAGTACGACAACTCTATTCCATACCTTCTAATATAGTTATCTCTAAAACTATCATAGTTAAAATATGGATAATATGGATTCAAGCTAATTGAACTTATAATGTAGTTTACCGCGCCACGAAACTCACCTTGATCTAACAATAGTATCGCTCTATATCTCTCAATGTACGATTTCCAAATATTGAAAAACTGAATGGCACCTGGAGTTTCGGCCTGATTCACACTAAATAAATCTTTAACATCAGCTAAAAGTCTACTAGATTCGTCTAACATCGTTTGGACGTTTCCGTACTGCTTGTTAACAAGCAATACATCTAGAAAAATCTGGCTGAATACAAGTGCATATAATTTAAGACTGATCTCTGCAACGCCATTTACACCAAATTTGTTGTCTTTCGATATTGAATTCAGCAAATTCTGTATTTCTCGCATCAACTCAGGATTTGCGAAGTTTTCCTGCCTAAAAGCTAGAAGGGTAGTCAGTTTTTGATCGCTAATATTTCGAACAAAGTAAAGGGAACTAATGTGTTTATTGCTTAAAATAAACTTTGAAATAAACTTCTTTGTACCACGGTAACCGAACAACAAGGGGAGGAATTGGGGTAGCACTACAAACTTTAGTGCTGGAAGCTTCGCACGGAAAGCGCTATTCGACAAGGAAAGATTTTCGCACTGCTTTTGTAATATGTCATTAATGCTCTCTGCGTCTATATCGACAACTAGGTAATCGTTATCTCGGCTAGAAAAGCATCCATAGATTATAAGAGCACCTTCGCCCGCCAAGTTTATATAAAACCTTCTTAACTCAACAAGGAAACAAATCGCCAATGTTGTACAAAAAATACCTGTAACGTAGACGCGTGTTATCAATTCATAAGGAAACCAGTAATAGAAACCGACCCCACCGAACACGGCAACAACAGCAATTCTCCACTGCCGAACGGTAGCATAAAAAAAGTAACGCAATAATTCTCTTATGCAGAGGAAAACTCTTTTGGGCAAAAAAACTGCAATTACAATTCCAATAATCCCCTTTACAATATCTCCCCAAATATCAACGTTGAAATTCATAAATATTGTTATATACCATGCAGCGATTTTAATCTAAACACTGCATTATCTATTTTATATACCAAGTTAGCTAATTTATCGACTAGATTAGATTACTATTTAAGTTGTTTAGGTGTTACGGCGCACCGGCTGCCTATATCCTTGTTGGCGCATGCATGCAGCACGGCTTTGAGCACGGCGTGCTTGTGCCATTTTTCAACCCACACCTAGTGCCACAGATGTTCCCCGCTCGGCGTAGAGTTTACCTACGTCGCACCGGCTGCCGATCTCCGGATCGGCGACTCTAATTCGTATATTTACAAAGCACGCAACGCTCAAAAAATCCAAACACAATGACTCTTATCGCGATTTTCCTGCCCTGGCTTTCGTTCTTACTGAGAGGGAAACTGTTTCGGGGCATTCTCTGCCTGATTTTACAAATTACGCTCATAGGCTGGATTCCTGCGGCTGCCTGGGCAGTGATATCACTTCAAAATGGCCGAGCGGATAGAAGGAATAAAAAACTTATCCGGGCCATGAGGGCGAGGTAGCTGCCTGACAGGCTTTGGGGTTCTTCTATTGTCTGCGGCGCTGCATCCCGGCGGCTCTCTCTGCGCTCCGGCTGTCGCCTTTCGCTTCGGTCGAGATGATGGTTCGGGGATGGGGGCGTTTGTGTGTTGCCGGGTTCGTTTGCATCTTACCGATAATTCCCCCTTTGTGCGCAGGCCTTAGTGAGCGGGCGAAGGGGGTTAGGGGGATGTCCACCCGAAGCATGTTATCCACAAATCTACGAGTCTGCCTATGTTATGATTTATCTTCATAGTGCATGGCGAATAAGATAGTTCCCTACCAAAAGCACTTAAAACAGCTTGCCCGCAAGTTGCGGAAGGAAAGTACATTGAGCGAGGCCTTGCTGTGGAAGCGACTCCGCAGGAGGGCATTGGGTGTCGAGTTTCACCGGCAGGTTCCTGTGGGTGCTTATATTGTTGATTTCTATTGTCATGAATTGAGGCTTGCTATAGAGATTGACGGAAGTAGTCATGATAGCGAGGAGGCGCAGGCGCATGACAGGGGCCGCCAGGAAATACTGGAGGATTGTGGCTTGGAGTTTATTCGCTTTTGTGATCGTGATGTGAAGGTAAATATGGAGGGTGTTGTAAGTGCATTGGTGATGAAGGTGGCGGAGCTTTGGGGGGAGAAGGGATAGCGTGTTTGCTCATTCGCTGTGGGACATCCCCCTAACCCCCTTCGCTGGCGCGCAAGGCTCGGCGCAAGGGGGAATGGCTTGGGGTGATTGCTCATTCGCTGTGGGGACATCCCCCTAACCCCCTTCGCTGGCGCGCAAGGCTCGGCGCAAGGGGGAATGGCTTGGGGTGTTTGCTCATTCGCTGTGGGACATCCCCCTAACCCCCTTCGCTGGCGCGCAAGGCTCGGCGCAAGGGGGAATGATTATGCTTTTTACTCGTGGGGAGTGTGTTGGGTTGTTTGCTCATTCGCTGTGGGACATCCCCCTAACCCCCTTCGCTGGCGCGCAAGGCTCGGCGCAAGGGGGAATGACTTGGATTGCTTGCTCATTCGGTGTGGGACATCCCCCTAACCCCCTTCGCTGGCGCGCAAGGCTCGGCGCAAGGGGGAATGACTTGGATTGCTTGCTCATTCGGTGTGGGGACATCCCCCTACCCCCCTTCGCTGGGGCGCAAGGGGGAATGGCTTGGATTGTTTGCTCATTCGGTGAGGGACATCCCCCTAACCCCCTTCGCTGGGGCGCAAGGGAGGAATGATTATGGTAGGAGGGCTCCTATTTGTGTAGGCTTGCTCCCTCTACAACAAATACACAAAAACCACAATAAAATAGGCAAAAACCGCATATAAAAGCGTACCTTTGCACGCTAAAATTGAATTTTAATGCCGGGATTTACCGTTGCCATCGTGGGAAGGCCAAATGTAGGAAAGTCGACCTTGTTTAACAGGTTGCTGGAGCAGCGAAAGGCTATAGTGGATGATGTGGCGGGCGTGACCCGCGACCGACAGTATGGCATTGCCGACTGGAACGGGAAGACGTTTAACGTAATAGATACGGGCGGGTTTGTGTCGCGCTCGGAAGATGTATTTGAACGGGAGATAAAGAAGCAGGTGGAGATAGCCGTGAATGAGGCCAACCTGATACTGTTTGTAGTGGACTGCGCCACGGGCATTACCGACCAGGACGAGGATATGGCCGACGTGCTGCGCCGCAGTACCAAGCCGGTACTGCTGGTGGTGAACAAGGTGGACAACCCCACCCGCGCGCTGGAGGCTACTGAGTTCTACTCGCTGGGGCTTGACCCGGTGTTTTTCATCTCGTCCATTTCCGGAAGCGGAACAGGGGAACTGCTGGACGAGGTAACCACGCACATTGCGGAGGTAGACGGCGATGATGAAGGGGACAGCGAAGAGGCAGTGCCTAAATTTGCCATAATAGGCCAACCCAATGCGGGCAAGAGTACCCTGCTGAACGCGCTGATAGGTGAAGAGCGCATGATAGTATCGGACATAGCGGGTACTACGCGCGATACCATACATACCCACTACAAACTATTCAACCGCGAATTTATACTGATAGACACGGCGGGCCTGCGGAAGAAAAAGAGCGTGAACGAAGACCTGGAGTTCTACTCGGTAATACGGGCCATACGCGCTATGGACGAGGCCGATGTATGCCTGATGCTGATAGATGCCGAAAAGGGCATTACGGCACAGGATGTGAACATCTTCAGCCTGGCGACGCGGAAAGGCAAGGGCGTGGTGGTACTGGTGAACAAATGGGACACCGTATCGAAAGAAACCAATACCGCCCGTGACTACGAAAAGGAACTGAAGCAAAAGATAGCGCCATTCACCGACGTGCCGGTGTTGTTTATATCGGCTACGGAGAAGCAGCGTATCTTCCAGGCGATGGAAAAAGCGATAGAGGTGTATGAGAACCGCAAGCGCCGCATCATGACATCGGAACTGAATGAGAAGATAGGTAAAGAGATAGAGAAGTATAATGCGCCAATGACGCGCGGCCATGCCATCAAGATAAAGTACATGATGCAGATACCAACGGTGGTGCCGAGCTTTGCATTCTATACCAACTTCCCTGACGCGGTGAAGGAACCTTACAAGAACTTCCTGGAAAATAAAATACGGGCACACTATAATTTTAGCGGGGTGCCGATAAGGTTGTTCTTCAGGAAGAATGGGTAGGTTTGACAATTCGGTAATACGACAGTGTGTCCATTGAAGTGAGTGCAAGAGCACTACGTGAGGTTGCTTCGTTCCTCGCAATGACGTGATAAATAAAATAAAGAATATTGAAGACCAGAACGCTTAAGAAGGATAAGGTGAATATCATCACTCTTGGTTGCTCCAAGAACATGGTGGATAGTGAAGTGCTGAGCGGCCAACTGAGTGCCAATGGCATAAAGGTGAAGCATGAGAGCGAAAAGCTGGACCACAACATAGTGGTGGTAAATACCTGCGGCTTTATAGACAAGGCCAAGGAAGAAAGCGTGAATACCATACTGGAGCAGGTGGAGCTGAAGCGTGACGGCAAACTGGATAAGGTGTATATTACCGGCTGCCTGAGCGAGCGCTACCGCCACGACCTGATGAAGGAGATACCTGAAGTGGATGCCTGGTTCGGGACGATGGAGCTGCCGCTGATACTGAAACAATTCAACGCAGACTATAAGGCGGAACTGATAGGTGAACGCATGCTGGCTACACCGAAGCA
Source organism: Flavipsychrobacter sp. (assembly GCA_016786665.1). Taxonomy (GTDB): domain Bacteria; phylum Bacteroidota; class Bacteroidia; order Chitinophagales; family Chitinophagaceae; genus MKUN01. The sequence goes on along the minus strand of JAEUVZ010000050.1, from coordinate 8,059 downwards.
CTATGCTTACCTGAAGATATCGGAGGGCTGCAACCGCACGTGCTCTTTCTGCGCGATACCACTGATGCGCGGCGGGCATGTTTCCAAGACGATAGAAGAAGTAGTGGCCGAAGCGAAGAAGCTGGTGAGCATGGGGGTGAAGGAAGTAATGCTGATAGCGCAAGAACTTACCTACTACGGACTGGATATCTACAAGAAGCGTGCACTAAGCGAACTGCTGAAGCACCTTTCTGATGTGCCGGGGCTGCACTGGATACGCCTGCACTATGCCTACCCCAGCAAGTTTCCGCTGGATATACTGGATGTGATGCGCGAGCGGGATAATATCTGCAACTACTTGGATATGCCGTTACAGCACATATCGGGCAACATGCTGAAAGCGATGAAGCGCCAGATGGAGACACAGGAAATATATGACCTTGTTGCTGCCATCAGGGATAAGGTGCCGGGCATTGCGATACGCAGTACGCTGATAGCGGGCTTCCCGGGTGAGACGAGGGATGATGTGGAGCAACTGAAGCAGTTCCTGGAAGAGGTGAGGCTGGACCGTGTGGGCATCTTCACTTATTCGCACGAGGAGAACACCAGCGCGTATGACCTTGCTGATACGCTGACCTCGGAAGAGAAGGAGGCACGGGCACAGGAGATAATGGAAGTGCAGCAGGAAATCTCTTATGAGAAGAACCAGGAGCGCATAGGACAAGAATACAAAGTGATAGTAGATAAACTGGAAGCAGGGCGTTACCTTGCCCGCACCGAGTTTGACAGCGTGGAGGTGGATAACGAGGTAATCATCACCAGCGAGGAAGAATTACCGATAGGTGATTTTGTGAATGTGCGGATAACGAAGGCGTATGATTATGACCTGGAGGGAGAGGTAGTGTGAACCGGGATTTATGGATTAAGGGATTTCCAGGAGAATATTTGAAGCCATGACGAGAGTCGTGGCTTTTTTTGTAGTTCTTTTAGAGTATAGGCGGCCCCCAACCCCCTAAAGGGGCTTTTCCAGGTTTGTGTATGTGGTGGCTGGGTAGCTGGGCAAGAACGTGGGGTGAGGTTGCTTCGCTGTGCTCGCAAGGACGGTTGGGTATTCCTTGTGTTTTATTTCCCTGAAGCTGGTTAGACTGCTTCGTCGTGCCTCCTCGCAGTGACAACGGTTGGGGTGTGGGGTGTAGGGTCGGCCCCCAACCCCCTGAAGGGGGCCTTTCCAGGTTTGTGTATGTGTGTGGTGGCTGGGCTGGTTGGCAAGAACGTGGGGTGAGGTTGCTTCGCTGTGCTCGCAAGGACGGTTGGGGTGTGCTTGTGTTTTGTTTGAGTGAAGCTGGTTAGACTGCTTCGTCGTGCTTCCTCGCAGTGACAACGGTTGGGGTGTGGGGTGATTGGTGTGGGGTCGGCCCCCAACCCCCTGAAGGGGGCTTTCCTGGTGGTGTGCGTATGTGTGTGGTGGCTGAGCAGCTGGGCAAGAACGTGGGGGGAGGTTGCTGCGCTCGCAAGGACGGTTGGGGTATTTGCTTGTGTTTTGTTTGAATGAAGCTGGTTAGACTGCTTCGTCGTGCTTCCTCGCAGTGACAACGGACACCAAATGGCCTCTCGCAATGACGGGATTGTGCGCTAATTCATTCTATAGAATTTTCCGGGGAGGGATTTTACAAGGTCCTGCATTTCCAGTTGGAGGAGTGTGGCGGCGAGTTGGGAACTGGTGTAGCCTGTTTGGTGATAGAGTTCATCGGCGTGTACCTGGTCTTTGGTTTGGAGTATATCTATAATCTTTTGTTCTTCGGGAGTGAGGTTGATGAAGAGTTCTTTTTGAACGGCTTTTGACTTGCTCTTGCCCCAGTTCATCATGTCCAGCAGGTCGTCGGCGCAGGTGATCATACCCGCGATGTTGGTGCGGATAAGTTTGTTGCAGCCCGCGGAGCGGCTATCGTTTACCCGGCCGGGATAGGCCGCTACATCGCGGTTGTATCCGCTGGCCATGCGGGCGGTAATGAGCGCTCCACCGGATATAGCGCTTTCCACCACTATGGTGACATCGGCAAGGCCCGCCACTACCCTATTCCGCATCGGGAATTTTCCCTTATCGGGCACCGTCTCAAAAGGGAACTCGGTGAGGAGTCCGCCGTTCTCCATCATTTCTTTTGCCAGCTTTTTATTAGCCACCGGGTACATGCGGTCCAGGCCGTGGCCAAGCACGCCTACGGTAGGTATATTCAGCTCCACGCACTTCCTATGCGCCAGGGTATCAATCCCCGCAGCCAGTCCGCTTATAATGAGCATATCCTCATGCGCCCGCAGGCCCTCCACCAGTTCGTCTACCAGGCGGTTACCATAGTCGGTACTCTTTCGTGTACCAACAATGGCTACTATCTTCTGCGCATCCAGGTTGGCGTTGCCCCGGTAGTACACTATCAATGGTGCGTCTACACACTGGGCCAGGCGGGCCGGGTAGTTACCATTGCGATAGTTTAATATGTTAATTCCGTGGCGGGCCACAATGTTCAGCTCCGCTTCGGTTTTCCGGAGTACATCATCGTCTCGGAATCCCTTAGAGCGTTTTTCATCTATGCCTGCTATCGCCTTTATCTCCTTGAGCGGCGCGTTGAAAATATGGGTAGCGGTGCCGAAGTGCTCGTAGAGCGCCCGTGCGGTTTTGGCTCCCACATCGGGCACAAATGTTAGAGCAAGCTGGTAGAAAGTTTCCTGGTCTATACCGGTTGGCAGCATATTTGCATTATTCATTTTACAGCGTAGGTTAATCTGTTATCTTTGGGACACGGAAAAATATATAAAATAATGAACAGGAGTATTTTTTGTGGATTAGTTCTTGCGGCCAGCATATTCGGCGCGTGCGCACAACAGAAGAAAGCGGCTACCGCCGGCACGGAAACCAAGGCTCCGGGCATCCGCTCTATAGAGATGCACCGAACCGCCTGCTTTGGCAAGTGCCCGGACTACCTGCTGAAAATAGATGCTGACGGCATGGCTACCTACACCGGGCGTACCAACGCGCCTTACCAGGGAACCTATGAGAAGAAACTGGACAGCGAAAAGGTAGCAGAGCTATTCGCAAACTTTAATCGCTACCAGGTAGATACCTGCTCCGAGAAATACAAAACCATCCCCGACCTGGCCGGCCTCAACTATAGTATAGACTACGGCGACAAAGGAGAGAAGACAATCAACAACGCCAACTCTCCATTCGCCCCCAAATTCCTCCAGGGACTGGGAGAGCGGATGGATAAACTGGCGCCGATAGATGGTAGCTGGAAGAAGGTGGCGGACGCTCCTAAGAAAGACTAGTGGCGGACGACCTTGTGGTGTAGTGTAGCCTTGTCTTCAGTTATCATCTGTAGATGGTATATTCCCGGGCTAAAGTACGTTAAGTCTATTTGTTGCCGCGCGGTACAGCCTGTGCGCTTAAACACCTGCTGCCCGAGTGAGTTGCAGAGTATAATATCGTAAGCGTTCGCAGATAGTTCCACATTCAATATATCAGTCACCGGATTGGGATACACTTTCACGAACAAGGGCTGCCCCTGACTGGCTACGGAAACAGGAGCCACTGTATCGGGCATAACGAAGCTACCGCAGGATTGGCCGTTGTGTTTGTAGTAGATAAGTGTGGTGTCGCGGATCTCTGCAACTTGGCCGTCATAGCCTTGTGAGTGGAACTGTACTTGTCCAAGGCCTGCTTTATGGGTAACAGACATGGAATTAAACCAATAAGTTGCGCGCACTGAATACTTCGGACTTTCCATGCAAAACGAGGTGTCCTTTTCTACATAATACCGAAAGGGGTAATAGGCCATATTAACATAGACATTATTAAACTCTTCAGGCATCACAGCCGAGCTATGCGCCCAGTAAGGATTATCGTTGATCTTAAATGAGTCCTGATAAGGTTCCATTGTATAAAAATACTGTTGCAAGACATTGGTAAAATCTGCCCACCATCCATTTGTCGCGTAACTGACGGTATCCGATGTTATTGTTTTAGAAATTACCGTATCCAACTTATACGATGTAGGCGGATCGCATCCAAACCATGTATAATTTGCGCATATTGAGTATTCCCGTACGTCGCCAACATTCCAGTTAGTCAACACTGTTCCCGTTGGCACTATGTAGTTAGCAAGAGTAAATATACCAGCGGCAGGCCCTGCACTCACCGGATAATTAAAACTCGCCATGCTATCAGACAATAACGAATGGTAGAAGTAAAGGTCGTAGTCCATGCCCGTACTATCAGGACTGTGGAAGGGAAAAAGATACAAGTGCATTGTTTTATAAAAACCATGTCCTTTGCTTAATACCAATTCAGCGTTATTAAAAGAGTCTGTAAGCAGCGGCACTCCGTTGTCGTATGCTGTCAACCGGATGGTTTTTATGGAGTCTGCTACGCCCAGAATAGTCATAGTATCTGCAGCAACAACTTCTGCATTATAATAGACAGGGGTGCTATCGTGAAAAAACTGCCAGGTGTCGCCCACAGCAGCCAGCGTTTTAACTGCAATGGTGTCTCCCCACCTGTTAGGGAACAGGAAGGTGCCGTTAGACCGGCGGATAATATCTTTCCCTAACCAGCTACCTGAATCAGTAAAATTGAAAAAATCGCCCCTCAATGACCTGAACGGATAATAGTGTATGTCTGCTCCCTGCCCTATTACCGAATCAATCCGCATACCGAGGAGGTAGTTGTGTACATTGGTGAAATAATTATTGACACCAGGACGTAATGGGTTCCAGTTCTGCGCACCGGCAGAGAGTGAAAGGAAGATGATGAAAAAAGGTAGTAGCTTTTTCATGAGGTAGGGTTTAATTGTGTACTATTTTATGGTGTAAAACAACGCCGTCTTTCACTGTGACCTGAAGATGATACATACCCTGGGGTAACTGCGATAAATCTATGCTTAACCTAGATTGTGTGACAGACTTATGAATTACTTGCTGCCCGAGAGCATTATATAGGCTGATATCATAATTATCAAACGATGCATCAATTTGCAAATAGCCGGACGCAGGATTCGGGTATACTTTCACCGTCTGTACGACTGGCGCCAGTGCACTTGCGTTGACAGGGATACTGGTGTCGGGAAGCACGAATGCACCACAGGCAACACCGTTTCGGACCATATAGATAATAGATGAGTCTGAAACTGTCGCCCCCTGGGAGGCATCGAAATCATTCAAGCGCAATAAACCGATACCTTTTTTGTAAGATTCAAAATATTGAACCCAGGAAATACCGGAGCCGTCCCAAGATTTATAATACATCTGCCCGGTAGAGCAATTAGACGTATCGGAAGGGAAATAGTGATAAAAATACTGACGCCATATATCGGAAGAATCAACGGCCTCTGGAATAAAATTATCGGGAAAGAGATGTTCGGAATTAGAGAAGAAGAGAGTACGCTGAGATGGGCTCATCACGTAATATTGACCGTTACTTCCCTGGGAATGACGTCCCGCCGTCCAGCCCTTCAATAAATACTCAACCCCATAAAACGTCACATTTTTGCTAACAACGGTATCGAGGAAATACGTTCCGCCGCCACACCCTGAAACACTTCCACTGCCTACCCAGCAGCGCTCGCGCTGAAAAATGTCCCCCACATTCCAGTCATTGAGTTGGGCGTAAGTCGGATTGACAAAATCGACAAGTTTAAAAATGCAATTGAGCGGGCCGGGCGCAGGAAGCTGACCGAAGTTGAGTATGTATGGAACTGTAACCTGATACTGTGTATACCTGAAAAAAGCATCCCATCCAAGAAGAATGTTCGTATCCGGGTCGTGATAGGGAAAAGAATACATATCGGTTATCGTGTACGCTCCGTGTTGCTTACTTAAAATTATTTCAGCACTATTAAAAGAGTCTGCCGTGAGTTGTGTGTTGCCATCGAATACAGAAATTGCAATTCGTCTTACTGAGTCTAGCGAGCCGAGGATTGTCATCGTATCCAATGCGGTCACTTCCGCGTTGTAATAGACATCGGAACTATCACTATAGAACACCCAGCTTTCTCCAACATTCGCTTTCGACTTAATGACAATGGTATCATTCCATTTGTTGAAGAACAAGTGTGTTCCGTCAGACTTCCTGACAATGCGTTCTCCCAGCCAACTGCCGGAGGGAGCCACCCAGCCACCCTGCCTCAAAGATCTGTACGGGTAATAATGCAGGTCAGTGCCCGTATTTATCACCGAATCAATTCGCATTCCGTGGAGGTAGTGAAAACCGTTAGTAAAGTACCGGTTTATTCCGGGAGTAATAATATTCCAGTTCTGCGCACCAGCAGAAAGTGAAAGGAAGAGGATGAAAAAAGGTAGTAGCTTTCTCATGAGGTTCGGTTGTACCTCTAAAGTAATAAATTATTATACATTATAATAAAAGAGCGCGCTCAAAAATACTATTATTCATTTGTGCTCACAGATGTTTGACGGCTTCTGACGCCGGCGGAATGAAAAAGGTCCCGGCAGAGCCAGGACCTTAGTATATACAATGCGTACTTCCCAATACTTACTTATATACTTCCATTTCGTTGATGATGTTCGGGGCTTTACCCAGCTTTTCTACCAGGAAGAGCACAAAACGGATATCGACGCAAATGGTTCTTTTGTACTTTTTATCGAAGGCGATGTCGCCACTCATTGCTTCCCAGTTACCATCAAAAGCGAGGCCTATCAGTTCACCATTGCCATTGATAACAGGGCTGCCTGAGTTACCGCCGGTGATATCGTTATCGGTAATAAAGCAAGTGTGCAGTGACCCATCGGCATCCGCCCAAACGCCGTAGTCGCGTTTTTTGTTCAGTGCGATGAGTTCTTTGGGTAAATCGAACTCTTCATTGCCTGGTTTGTATTTGGCCACTGTCTGATCCAGCGTGGTGAAATAGTTGAACTTGCGGCCTTCGGAACTGCTGTAACCATCTACCTTACCATAGGTAACGCGCATAGTGGAGTTAGCATCCGGGTAATAGTTCTTACCTGGGTTCATCTTCATGAGCGCTTTGATGTAGCGGCGGTGCAGGTCCTTCTTGGTATTGTTGAATTCGTCCACTTTAGCTTTGTACTTGCCGTTGTAGTTGGAGGAGAAGCTGGTAGCGTACACAAACGCCGGGTCGCTTTCCAGTTGCTCCATTTTAGGCGCTTTCAGGAAAGCCTTCAATTTCGCCGGGTTAGCCATAAACGATTTACCAAATACATAATTGGTATACGCGGCATAGTTTCCTTTGTACTTACCTTGTATTTCCTCGTAGATAGAAGGGTGCTGCGCTTTGGGTACATTGTTGTAGAACATCTTTGTCATTTCCGCAAAGAGTTCCTTTTCCGTACCAGCATCGTACTCCTTGTAGAACGCTTTCAGGCCTTTCTCCATTTCGGCAGCCATCTTGCTGATGGTTTCCTGGTCTTTACCGTCCTTCATCGCCTTGTACATTGGCTCCATAGAGGCCGCCAGCTTGGTGAGCGCCGATGCGCGTATGGCTTCTCCATAGTACACCACGTGCTTGGCATACGGGGTATAATCTTCGTAAATAGTTTCAAATTCATCCATGAGGTCGCCGTTCTTCACATCACGCTCGCGCGCCCACATAGCAAAATCGTCTTCCGCCTCCTGCTTCTGGGCTACTACACCCAGGCGCTTCAGCTGCTCGGTCTGGCCTATGAAGTATTTCCAGTAGTTAGCTACTCTTGAATAGAGCGAAGTCAGCTTCAGGTATGTTGCCTTGTTGCCTTTCATGTGCTTGCGCATGATGGCCAGGCGCTTGTCGCGTATGTTTACGATGGATGGGTTCACCTCGTCGATAGCGAGCTTTACACCATAGGATACCTCGTAGCGATTGGTGCGGCCGGGATAACCCATGATCATAGCATAGTCCCCTTCCTTCTGCCCGCTGGCATCTACCGGCAGGAAGTGTTTGGGCTTGTATGGCACGTTGCCGCTGGAGTATGCCGCGGGCTCGTTATCGGCACCGGCGTACACACGGAACATAGAAAAATCGGCCGTATGGCGGGGCCACATCCAGTTGTCGGTATCACCGCCGAATTTACCGAGCGATTT
>JAEUVZ010000017.1 GCA_016786665.1 Flavipsychrobacter sp. | reverse complement strand
TAAGAAAATTAGACAAGTAACATTGTATTAATTAGTTACGCTAAATTTTACCTGCTGTAGAGAACTTCATCTCTACAACTGCTGTTTTACTTTCCCAATCTTTCAAAGAACTGCGATAACTTTATGTTATCTGTGAAATGTGTGCGAACCCGACTCGCTCGCCAGCCTTTACTGGCACATTATTTTTTAAAGAACTTTCCGTTAATTTTTCGCTACTTTTTGTCTCTAACGGAGCGCAAAGATAAGAGCATTTATTTCAACCGGCAAAATCTTTTTTAGATAAAGTTTTTTGCCATCCATATCCTCTTTCTGAAACCGTAAAAATCTGAATGAAAAGCCGCTAAAAGAACTATCCGTTTTTCCCAAACGGGACGCAAAGATAAGCAGCTTTTTGATTCTGCAAAAAATCTTTTTCATTTTTTTTGTTTTCGCCCCAAAGCATCACCCGTTCCTGTATATTTGAGAACAACATAACAACCATCCATTATGAAGTTTAAAGCACTCTTCCCCACACTGTTTGTAGCAGCGGCCTGTATCCTCTCCTCTTGTCGCGATGAGTTCTCCAACAAAGAGCACATAAAGCAGATGCAGGACACTCTCTTCAAGGTATATCCTACCATGGCCGGCGTAAGTGTGGATGTGAAAGACTGGAACAACATTACAGTTGTGGTAAGAAGTGCCCAACTCAGCAGCACAACTGGGGAAAATAAAGAGAAAATTACGGCAGAGATTGGCAATATCGTTCAGGCAGTTTTTGGCACGAATAATGAACTGGAAAAAGGACAGGTGATCTTCACAAAAGACGAGACGGGCACAGATATGAATCCTGCCGACGGGGAAAGATTCCCCATCGCTATTCCGGAAAAATAAGCGCCACAGTCTTGGAGGTCACCAATCGTTGATCTTCAAAAAAACTGTGTGTATGAAAAGGAAATATTCCTCCCTGGTTGCGCTGGCAGTTGCTTTTATTGTTGTTCCCATCCAACTGATGGCTCAAAAACCGGTCAGTTTCGTGTACCACCACTCTCTCATTTTTCTGAAAGTGAAGGTGAACGAAAAAAAGGATTTGCTTTTCCTGATGGACACGGGAGCCAACATCTCTTCTATAGACAAATCCATATGCTCCCTGCTCCAGCTACCCGCTATAAGGGAAGGCGATTCCGTAGCGGGCACAGCGGGCAAAGAGGCTATCACCCTTTGCAAGACAAAAAACCTGCAGATGGGAGGACTACTCCTGAAAGGGACACCGCTGGCCAGCCGCGACCTCAGCCGCTTCACCACTCCGGGTAAGGAAAAGCTCGCAGGCATTATAGGCACCGACATCCTGAAGAAATACGCCATTACCATCGACTACGCCCAGAAGACGATTCTGTTCTCAAAAGTAAAACCCAAACTACGCAAAGAAAAAGTCGTTCACTTCGAGATGGCTGGCGGTATCCCATTGTTCGAGACCCGCATCAACGATACCCTCACCACATTCGTTAACTACAACAGCGGCGTGGGCCTGGCTCCCAGCCATGAGGTGTATGTGAATGTGTCTCACAAGCAATGGAGCGACCTACAGCGCACCGACAAATTCCTGAAGCCGTATAGCAGCATGACGGGAGATGGCGTAGGCGGACGGGTTCAATTGCCTGTAGTTAAGATCTTCAAAGTACACTTCAACGGGCTGGAGGTTGAAAAGCCCAGCCTGGTAGTGCAGCCCCGTGAGGGATCGCTCATCAGCGATAATGCGGTAGGGTTCTTTGGCAATAACCTCCTGGAGAAATACCGGAAAGTGACAATCGATTTCCTTTCCAACCGCATGATATTACACAGCATCAATAATGCCGTTGCCGTGCATACTATCAAAAGGCGCTAACTTCGCCGAACTGGTGGCAGCGGTGCGTTAAACCTTCCGCATGTACCGCTGTCTAACCCCAACTCAAGGTAATTTCTAGAAAGGATGAAGATATTAAGATCGTTAGTAGCGATAGCAGCATTGTTGGCAGGATCAGAAAGCTATGGCCAGGTTTACTCCATTTCAGGACGCGTAATAGATGCGGCTGATACCACGTCGCTTACGGGTGCGGCAGTTACCATAGCACCTGCGGGCGATACCACTCAAAAGAAAGGCAACATTACCGACGAAGAAGGCAGGTTCACGCTGGCCGATGTAGCGCCGGGACAGTATATACTTCGCATCAACTTCATCAGCTACAAGCCCTTGGAGCGCACTATCAACGTTATAGACGCCGATGTAAGCACCGGCACGCTAAAGCTGGAATCTACCGCCACCAACCTGAAAGGGGTGACCGTACAAGGCAGGCAGACCAGGTCTACCCAATCCGGAGATACAACCAACTTCAACTCATCGGCATACAAAACCAACCCCGACGCCAACGCTGAAGACCTTATCACCAAGATGCCGGGAATCACGTCCGACAACAACGGGGTGAAGGTGAACGGCGAAACCGTAAAGGAAGTGCTCGTAGATGGGAAACCATTCTTTGGCGACGATCCGAATGCTGCACTGAAAAACCTCCCTGCCGAAATTATTGATAAAATACAGGTCTTCGACAAAATGAGCGATCAGTCTCAATTCACCGGTTTCGATGACGGGAATACCTCCAAGTCTATTAACATCATCACCAAGCGCGGGCGCAACGCGGGCCAGTTCGGGAAAGTGTACGCCGGCTACGGGTATGGCCAGGACCCTGGTATGGATAATCGCTACCAGGTAGGTGGCAACGTCAATTTCTTTAATGGAGACAGGCGCATTTCGCTAATAGGAATGAGCAATAACATTAACCAGCAGAATTTCAGCATAGACGACATTACAGGCTCCGTAGGCTCCACCAGCGGGCAGAACCGCGGTGGCGTTTTCCGGGGCGGACGTAGTGGCGGCGGCCGAGGCGGCTGGCAGGGTGGCGCAGGCGACTTCCTGGTAGGACAGCAAGGCGGCATCAGCACCACCAATTCCATCGGCATTAACTACAGCGACAACTGGGGAAAAAAGCTAAAAGTCTCCGGTAGCTACTTCTTCAATTCATCACGTAACAGTAACAACTCCGATATTAATCGTACTTACTTCACCAACAATACCGACTCTTCCCTACTCTACCAGGAAAACAGCACGATATCCTCCGCCAACAACAATCATCGCGCTAACCTGAGACTGGAATATACTATCGACTCCAGCAACAGCATCATACTTTCTCCCCGGCTCAGCATTCAGGACTTTTCCAGCACATCGCAGGTGCTGGGCGCTAACTCCCTCACCCAGGCCACCGATAACGGCGGCAACGGCAATCTCCTTAGCCGTATCACCAACCGGACTACCTCCAACAGCCTGGGCATCAATTTCTCTAACAATATCCTCTACCGGCATAAGTTCAGAAAAGACCGGCGCACCCTCTCTTTAAGTGTCAATACCTCTGTCAATAACCGCACGGGCGATGGAAACACCTACTCGCTCAACGAGTACGTGACCGATACTACCTTGTTCGATTTACAGAACACCAATACCAACAATAGCTACACTCTTTCGGGCAACCTTAGCTACACCGAGCCGCTGGGCAAGGCCAGCCAGCTATCGCTAAGCTACAACCCCTCGTACACCAGCAGCGTTGCTGATAAAAACACAGACAGCCTGGGCAACTCGGGCTTCTACGATGTACACGCACCACTCCTTTCCAACAAATTCGACAATACATATACCACCCACCGAGGCGAGGTCAGTTACCGCATTGGTGACCGGAAAATAAACTTCAACATTGGCCTCAGCGGGCAATACGCTATCCTGGAAGGTACCCAATACGAGCCCTACGCCTATGGCCTGAATAAGACGTTCGTCAACCTGCTGCCCAATGCCATGTTCAACTACCGCTTTACCGAATCGAGCAATTTGCGCCTATTCTACCGCAGTTCTACAAACCCTCCGTCTATATCGCAATTGCAAGACGTAGTAGACATCAGCAACCCATTGCTGCTGCGTACCGGTAACCCTGACCTGAAGCAGAACGTAAGCCACAATCTATCGGTGCGCCTGGGTAATACCAATTCGAAAACACAAAATAATTTCTTCGTGTTTGCCAATGGCAACTACATCGCCAACTATATCGGTTCCGAAACCATTATCCCCACACAGGACACCACTTACAATGGCATTGCCGTGAACAGGGGTTCACAGATATCCCGGCCAGTCAACCTGGAAGGTTATTTCAGCGGCCGCACATTTGTTACCTACGGCATGCCTGTAGATTTTATTAAGAGCAACTTAAACCTCAATGCAGGCTTCACATTTACCCATGCCCCTTCCCTACTCAACAGGCAGACAAACTTTTCGGATAACTACGGTATAAACGGCGGACTGGTGCTGGGCAGCAACATCAGCGAAAACCTTGACTTCACAGTCAGCTACACAGCCAGCTACAATACAGTAAAAAATACGCTCCAGACACAAAGCGACAACAGCTACTTTAACCACCTGGCCAGCGCCAAAGTCAACTGGATATTCTTTGATGGATTTGTTCTCAATACCTCCCTCAATCACAACCTCTATTCCGGCCTGTCCGGCGCGGCATTCAACCAGCAGTTCCTCCAGTGGAATGCATACCTGGGGTATAAATTCCTGAAAAACCGCGCCCTGGAAGCACGCATTTCCGCTTTCGACATCCTGAACCAGAACAAGTCCATCGCGCGTAACATAACCGAAACCTATGTGGAAGATACCCGCACACAAGTGCTGACACAATACTTCATGTTCACCCTCACCTATACGCTGCGTAACTTTAAAAGTGGAACAAATGTAGAGCAGCCAGGCAACGGTAATCGTGACCGTTTCCGCCCGGATGGCCCACCCCCTGGCGGCTTCCGTCCCGACGGCCCTCCCGGGGGAATGAATTAGACAAACAAGAGACTAAGACTCTCCCCTGCATTGTAGAAAAACGCTACAACATAAAAGTTATCAACGCATGTCTATCTCGCCAATCCGCAGATTGGCATCCTTACAGCGTAGTGGGAAGCAACGATGAGCGGGGGATTTATGCCTCTTCAGTTTCATCCTTTTCTCAAATATCCCTAATTTTCCATAATGAATACCACACTCTACCGCCCGGTTAACCGGGCAGAATTAGACCTTATCCAGGCATCAGGCTGGAAACAGTTTCCTCCTCGTCTGCCGGAGCAGCCCATCTTCTATCCGGTCACCAACATAGAGTATGCCCGGCAGATAACCGCAGAATGGAATGTACCCGCATATGGTACCGGTTACGTATTGGCCTTTGATGTAAATAGCGAATATCTGAAAAAGTTCAATGTAGAAAATGTAGGTGCAGCTATGCACAACGAACTTTGGGTTCCCGCAGAAGAACTGGAAGAATTCAACAACAACATTGCAGGACACATCCGGCTGATTGAAACCCAGCCATAATACAATCGCTGAATAAGCACTTACGCTGATGCGTTTACCGCCCGGCAAGGCGCGCAGGGAATGTGTACGTCCATACCCTAATCCTTGCCTAACGGTGAGCAGACCGGTTCAAATCGCGCAACACACCCTCCAGTTCCTCCTTCTTCTGCGTACCTATCAATACCTTCTTTCCATTTTTCAGCACCAGTTGAAGGCCTATATCTCCTGATATATTAAATGCTTTACCGTGCTTGAGGGTATGACGCAATCCCCATCCGCCATACTCCGCCAGCGGACTGTACCTGCGAACTTCCGCCGAGGCTATCTCTTCCCACCCTATTGTCCGGAACGACCGGTGAAACGGCAGAAAACGGTACGATACGCCTACAGCATCTACCCGGGTTTCCAGCTTCATAAAGTAGAAAAATGCACCCAGCAATGGCGTAAACGCGCACATCATTATCCAACTAATAGTGTCGGTGCCTGCCCAGCCACTCTTCCACTCTACTATCACGAAAATCAACGGCCCGGTCAGTAAGGAGAACAACAACATCACCCACAACCACCATTGCCTGAATCTCTGCACCTCTTCAAATAAATACATATAGCCGAGTTTAACCTTACTAAAATACGAAATACCGCTGCCCTTTCGAACAGCGGTAATATGTTATTCACCCTCATTACCCTTTAGGGTGCAAGAGGTTTACTTCTTCGTCATGGTATTCTTCGCCTCAATGCTCAGCGTAGCATGCGGCACAGCACGCAGGCGTGCCTTGTCTATCAGCTTACCGGTTACGCGGCAGATGCCATAGGTCTTGTTCTCTATGCGTATCAGCGCCTTTTCCAGGTGGTTGATGAACTGTATCTGGCGGCTGGCCAACTGTGCCAGTTGTTCGCGCTCCATAGCGCCGCTGCCATCTTCCATGTTCATGTAGCGGTTCTCGGTATCTTCCGTTCCCGCTTCATCCTTGCGCGTTATTAATCCCTGCAGGTATACTAGTTCTTTACGTGCAGCTTCCAATCGTCCTGTTATCAATTCCCTGAACTCATTCAGTTCTTCATCGCTATATCTGTACACTGGTCCTTGTTGTTGTTGAGGTTCGTCTAATATTGAACGGTAAGTTTCCGGCTGGTAGCTTACCATGGTTTTGCTCATTTCGTCCTTCGTCTTCGATTTGTTTTCCAGGCGGCGGTGCGCTATCACTACGGCAGGTTTCTTTTCTTCCCTTACCGTCTGGCGGTTAGGCATCGGCCTTGATGAGGTATGCGTTATTGTCTGCACAATAACTTTCTTCACCGGCGCTTTCGACTTCGGCGCTTTATCTTTTGTAGAGCCTTTCAGCGGAGCGTCCTGCGCTTTGGCTATGGGCGCTCCCTTCTTGGGCAATCCTGGCTTGGCTACCGGCGCTTCTGCTTTGGCGGCAGGCGCTGCCTTCTTAGGTTCAGGCTTAGCCGGGGCTTTGGCTACCGGCGCCGCTTTTTTAGCTTCCACTTTAGCGGGAGCCTTTTTCACTTCCGCTTTTTTTGCCGGCGCTTTCGGCGCTGGTGCGGCCGCTTTTTTGGCTACCGCTTTAGCGGGAGCCGCCTTCTTCACCTCTGCCTTCTTCGCGGGAGCGGCCTTCTTGGCCACTGCTTTCGCAGGGGCCGCTTTTTTGGCCGGTGCGGCAGGCTTCTTTGTTTGTGCTTTATTGTTTGCTTTACTCACAGTCTGTTTTGCGTTTTTCAAGTTAGTCTTTCCGGCAGCCTTTGCAGGCGCCGCCGCCTTGCCGGCAGGCAAAGCCTTTTTAACGTTCTTACTGGCAGCAGCAGCCACTTTGCCTTTAGCAGGCGCGGCCTTAGCGGCCGGGGCTGGTTTTGAAGCTTTCTTTACGGGTGTTCCCTTCGATTTGTTAGTGGCCACAACCTTCCTGGCGGGGGCTGCCGGGCGGGCCACGGCGGCTTTCTTCACAGGTTTTGCGGATGCTTTAGCATTCTTTGTTGGCTTGGCAGCCGGTTTCTTGTGTGTGGCCATAAATCTTAGAATTTAGGGATGTTTATTGATTAACACTTTTAAAATTGCTTCATTTACTTCTATCTCTGTGCCTCCTTCTATATTATTCGTAATCTGTATGTTATCAGCCAAAATTTCGGCGCAAATATAATCACCGAAATTAATAATTGCAGTCTTTAGCGGTTCGTACTCCTGTATTTTTACATTAATTCTGTCCGTCAGCTCCAGGCCAGTCTCTTTACGTATTTTCTGTATACGATTCACCAGCTCCCGCGCATTCCCCTCATCCTGCAGTTCGGGGGTAACGGTAATATCCAGCGCCACGGTCAGGTTGTCTTTGTTCGCCACCGACCAGCCGGGTATGTCTTCCGCTATTATTTCCACATCTTCCGGACCGATGGTTATCACCTCCCCATCCAGGGTCAGCGCATAGGTCCTGCGTTGTTCCAGCTCTGCTATCTGTTGCTGGTCCAGCGCGGTAATGGCAGCGGCCACCGACTTCATCTTAGCACCCATACGGGCACCCAGCGATTTAAAATTCGGCTTTAGCTTCTTCTTTATAAACCCTTCTGTTTCAGTAAGATACTGTATCTCTTTTACGTTTACCTCGTTCTTCACCAGGGCCTCTACTTTCTGTATCTGCTCCTGCATGTGTTTGTCCATTACCGGCACCAGTATCTTCTGCAACGGTTGCCTTACTCGGATATTTACCTTCTTCCGCAGCGAGAGTACCAGCGAGGATATATCCTGCGCCAGGTGCATGCGTTCTTCCAGTTCTTTATCTATAATGCTCTCATCTACCGCCGGGAAGTCGGCCAGGTGTACCGATACACTTACATCCAGCCTGCGGGTAACGCTGTTCAGGTTGCAGAACAGCCAGTCGGCGAAGAAGGGCGCTATCGGGGCCATCAGGAGGCTCAGGGTTTCCAGGCATTCATAAAGCGTCTGGTAGGCGCATATCTTATCGTGCTCATACTCACCTTTCCAGAACCGGCGGCGGCAGAGGCGCACATACCAGTTGCTCAGCTGCTCATCCAGGAAGTACTCCATAGCCCTGCCCGCCTGGGTGGGTTCGTACTCGTCCATATAGCGGGTCACATCGCTCACCAGCGTATGCAGCGAGGAGAGTATCCAGCGGTCAATTTCGGGGCGCTGGTGCACGGGCACGTAGCGCTCCTTAAAGGTGAAGCCGTCTACATTGGCATAAAGCGCAAAGAACTGGTAGGTATTATATAATGTACCGAAGTATTTCCGCTGCACCTCTTTTATGCCCTCCAGGTCAAACTTCAGGCTGTCCCAGGGAGAGGCGTTGGTGATGAGGTACCAGCGGGTAGCATCGGCGCTGTATTTCTCTATGGTCTCAAACGGGTCTACCACGTTGCCGAGGCGCTTACTCATCTTGTTCCCGTTCTTATCCAGCACCAGCCCGTTGGAAACCACCGTTTTGTAGGCCACACTGTCAAACAGCATTACCCCCAGGGCGTGCAGGGTGTAGAACCACCCGCGGGTCTGGTCTACCCCCTCGGCTATAAAGTCGGCGGGGAAGTTGTATTTCAGTTCGCGCTTGTTATCAAAGGGATAGTGGAGCTGCGCATAGGGCATAGCGCCACTGTCAAACCATACGTCTACCAGGTCCGGCTCGCGGTGCATGGGCTTGCCGCTGTCGCTCACCAGCACTATGTGGTCTACAAAGGGCTTGTGCAAATCCAGCTGACTGGGCACGTGTTTATCGTGTATCAGCCCCAGGCTCAGCTTCTCTACTACCTTCAATCCCTCACTCTTATGATATTGATCGTCAAGCAGTTGGTTCAATCCCAGCTCTTTATTGGCCTGCTTCACTTCGTCCAGCAGTTCCTCTATGGAGCCGATGCATTTGGTCTCTGTTCCGTCCTCGCTTACCCATACCGGCAGCGGGGTGCCCCAGTAGCGGCTGCGGCTCAGGTTCCAGTCCACCATGTTTTCCAACCAGTTACCAAAGCGGCCTTCACCTGTTGCTTTAGGTTTCCAGTTGATGGTTTTGTTCAGCTCTATCATCCGGTCCTTTACCGCCGTGGTCTTAATGAACCAGGCATCGAGCGGATAATATATTATGGGCTTATCCGTACGCCAGCAGTGGGGATAGGTGTGCTCGTACTTTTCTACCTTAAAGGCATTACCGCTCAGCTTCAGCTTCACGGCTATATCCACGTCCACGTCTTTGTAGTCGGGGTCGTTCTTGTAATTCTTTACATAGCGGCCGGCAAACTCACCCATGTAGTCGTTGAATTTGCCCTCTTTATCCACCATCACCAGTATACCTATACCGGCCTTTTTGCCTACTTTATAGTCATCGGCGCCAAAGGCGGGGGCGGTGTGTACTATACCGGTACCATCCTCCGTGGTTACGAAATCGCCGGTGATCACCCGCCAGGGGTCGCCGCCGGCTATCTCGCGGGTATTGCCTTCGGCTGGTACCAGCTGCTTGTAGCGCAGCCCTTCCAGTTCAGAGCCTTTGTACCCGGCCAGTATCTTCCAGGGCAGTACCTTATCCTCGGCGGTATAGATACTGAAATCAGCCTGTTCGCCCTCGGGCTTAAAGTATTTGTTGAGGAGCGGCTTCCCCAGTATTACGTTGGCGGGCTTGTGCGTGTAGGGATTAAAGGTCTGCACCAGCACATAGTCTATGTTGGGGCCTACGGTCAGGCCGCAGTTGCTGGGCAGCGTCCAGGGAGTGGTCGTCCAGGCCATAAAGTGTACCCGACCGGCTTCCGCCGCGGGGCCTACCCCACCGCCTATCGGCATGTTCACGTAAGGCTCCCAGGCCCTGGTGGCCAGCGCCAGCAGGCTATCCGCCAGCTGGTTATTGGGCAGGCCGTTGTCCTCGTTATTGCCCAGCAGCTCAAACATGGCTACTACCGTGGTATCCTTCACGTCTTTGTAGGTACCTGGCTGGTTCAGCTCGTGGCTGCTCAGGCCGGTGCCCGCCGCGGGTGAATACGGCTGTATGCTGACGCTCTTATATAAGTAGCCCTTCTCGTAGAGCTGCTTCATAGCCCACCAGAGGGTTTCTATATACTCGTTATCGAAGGTGATATAGGGTTCTTTCATATCTACCCAATACCCCATCTTTTCGGTGATCTCCTCCCACTTGTCCTTGTAGCGCATTACGGCCTCGCGGCACTTGCGGTTGTAATCCTCTACCGATATTTTGGTTCCTATGTCCTCTTTGGTAATGCCCAGTTCCTTTTCCACGCCCAGCTCTACGGGCAGGCCGTGGGTATCCCAGCCGGCCTTGCGCTTTACCTGGTAGCCCTGCATGGTCTTGTAGCGGCAGACGAGGTCCTTAAGGGTGCGGGAAATAACGTGGTGGATGCCCGGCATGCCGTTGGCACTGGGGGGACCCTCGTAAAAAACGAAGGGCGCCGCCCCATCGCGGTTGCTGACACTCTTCTCAAATGCCCTGCCGGCTTTCCACCGCCCGGACACCTCCTGCTCTATGGCAGGCATACTTAACTGCTTGTATTCTTTATATTTATCCTGTATTTTTTCCGACATAGACCTCACCCAAAGCTAAAAATAAGGCGCAAAGGTAGGAAAATATAATGAATTATTGGAGGGGGTGAGGATATTGAAGGGTACCGTCGTTTGACGGTTGTTTTTACCTAATCATATTTTTACATTCGCTCTCTAAAAAAACTGAAAATAATGAACTATATTCTATCGCAAATTAATCGCAAAATTGAATTTTATAAATCAACAAATAATAAGACGGCGCTTAAGGTCCATTACCAAAGCAAGTTTGAGTTTTATCTAATATTTATGCTTTCATATTTCTGGAATAAGAATTATGAAAGGATTGATGATTCTGAACGAGAATATGTAGTAAATTGTATATTAAAACCTTCGGTTGGTACAATCATTTCTCTGATACGAACATTAGATTGTGATAATGTAGTGTTTGGAAACCGAAAGTTGCGTAAAGTCGAGCAACAAATAAATCAATACCCTCATTTTCGTAATGAGCGAATTGGACATGGTTATTCATTTGAAGATGACGTAGAAAGTCACATACATTTTTTTGAGAATCTCTTCAATACAATTAAAACGACTGAAACTGAAATTTTGACTTCTGAATGCGACATTATCAAAGTTCTGTCTCGTGATGATTATCATTACTCAGGTATAAGATATAGTTCTGACGGTAACAATTACGTTCTATGGACGTGCCCCAGGGCCAAATCGGAATTCAATATTGACGATATATACCTGATGACAAACAATGGAGAGTATATCAGACTATCGCCATTTTTACATATACAAGACGAAGACGAATTTTATTCTTTTGTTTCTGTTGAAGAGAAGCTATCAGGAAGAACGAAATACAACCGCTTAGTAAAAACTGGGACCTTCTTAAAAGACAATACTGAGTTCGAAAAATTATCGATATCTGTTGATAGAATTAAGAGAAGAACTGCTAACGGAACGATAGTCAACAACTTTGAGAATAATTACAAAAAATATATTGATACTGGAATTACAAAATATATTCTGTCTTTCTTGAAAGAAAACAAATCATCAGTATTTGCAACCTTATGGGGACACGGAGGTGTAGGAAAGACAGCGTCAATCCAACGAATCATTGAAATAATTTCAAATCAAGAAACTAAAATATTTGATTATATCATTTTCATTTCAGCAAAAGATAGGTACTACAATTACTACAAGGGTGAAGTTATTAGCGCGCCTAGCACTATAGTAAGCTTAAATGACATTCTTACAAATATAAATACAATTGTATTTAACGACTCTAATCATTCTCCCGCACAAATTACTAAGTACATGGGAAAACTGCTTATTGTCATCGATGATTTTGAAACGTTCTCAAAAGATGAAAAAGGAAAAATTGTGCAATTCATTAAGTCCCTAGACATAAACCATCACAAAATAATATTAACGACACGAGCCGCTACGTTGATAACTGGTGAGGAAATACAAACCAAAGAACTAACAATTAATGAGACACGAAAGTTCTTTATAGAGTCTTTCAAGTCAGAATTTCCAAATTTGCCGTCTGATTTATTCGAAAGCGAATTAGCAGATGATAGCATCAAGAATGAAGTTTTCCGAATTACTAGCGGTAGACCACTCTTTATTCTACAGCTGATGATATTCTCGGCTGAAAAGGGAGCGATAAAACATGCGTTGAATGTTGAAATTAATCGTAGCAAGGCTGCAATAAATTTCCTTTACGACCGTCTGTACGACTATTTATCTCTCAATGGCAAGAATATGTTTCTTTCAATAAGTCTCCTTGTCGATGAGAATGACTTAACTGGCCTAATCGAAAACCTTCGATTTGTACTAAATCTGGAGAATAAAGAAGAAGAATTCCAAAATGCTTTAAACGAATTGGTGAAGCTCAAGATCATAGACATACAGGATGCTGATTTTTACAAAGTGTATTCGACAGAAATCTATGCATTGATGAAAGAATATTACAATAGTAAAGGCGAGGAATATGATGGATCTATAACTTCAAGATATCAATTAATTACGACCGAAAAAGAACTATCAGTAGAAAGCGCATTATTAAAAAATGCTGATGCAAGCCGCCTTACACTAACAGAAACAGAAGTCGAAAACAAATATCGTTATATACTAAATAGAGAAGCTTCTCCATTAAAAATAAAATTGAGAGCAATTAAAAACTTTGGCGCATATCTATCAGGAACGAAAGGTAAGCCAGAGAAAGCTATTTCACTTTTTAAGGCGTATGAACATCTGTTTATGACGGATGCAGATTTCATTTTCATATACAGCTCTATAGCATGGAGTGTCGGAACTATTGAATCTAAACAGGCGGCTATTGAAATAATCAAAAACTTCTTATTACCTGCACCGCGAATGTCCAAAGATGTTTACTTAGAATTAATTTCACTACTAATGATGTACGAAGGAATCTTAGTTATTGAAGAACGGACAGAACTAAAAGAGAAGATGAGATACAAAGAGATAAGCAAACAAAGGTATCTCGATAATTACAATGAACAGAAAATACGCTTGGCTAGCTTATTTAATTATCCAGGACATAAGCTGTATCAGCTCATGAAATCGTTGCACC
Organism: Flavipsychrobacter sp.; assembly: GCA_016786665.1. Classification (GTDB taxonomy): domain Bacteria; phylum Bacteroidota; class Bacteroidia; order Chitinophagales; family Chitinophagaceae; genus MKUN01. The sequence goes on along the minus strand of JAEUVZ010000017.1, from coordinate 31,438 downwards.
TTAATGTTTTAAAGCCCAGGACTAGGAATTATGTTCTTGATGGGCTAATCCAATATATTGAGATTTGCATAAGAAACAATAAATATCAACATGCTATAGACGTTTGCGATAAAGTTGAACTAGAACTCTCACAAGACTACCATACACCATTTAAAATTAGACGTGCCAGAATATTTAACATTGCCAATGGAAAAATACAAAAAGAGCCTACAGGCGCTCTCACGAATAACAATCCGACAACTTTACTTGGATTGAAGTTAAGAGAGGCTTTTAAAAACAATAGCAAACCTTAAGTCCCCATGCTCTGCGTAGTCTCTGACCATTGTTGTCCGAGGAAAAACGGTGGTATTGTCAATGCCTATTGAAATAGGCATTTTAGAGAATATTTATGCTTAAATACCACTCATCATCATTTACAACAAGGGTGCAGCGGAACAGCGTTTGTAACGCGCGTACCTTCCCAAACCCTGTCGGGCTGAGCGGTAGCCTAAGCCTTGCCTCTGTAACGCGCGTCAGCTCAAGTCAATTGTAAGCTTCCCTTAAACTCGTTGGTTGAAAATTAGTTTTTTTCTAGTTGTTAACCAACGTATTATTGGGCGACACCCTGTATATTGGCGGACATTCCCCAAGCCCCCATGCTCGGCATAGTCTCTGGCATTGATGTAAGGGGAAAAACGGTGGTATAGTCAATGTCTAGTGAAATTGGCATTTTAGAGAAGATTTATGCTTAAATACCACTCATCATCATTTACAACAAGGGTGCAGCGGAACAGCGTTTGTAACGCGCGTACGTACCCAAACCCTGTCGGGCTGAGCGGTAGCAGAAGTCTTGTTCTGTAACGCGCGTCAAGTCAACGCGCCTCAGCAGAATGTCCTATGCTCAGCAACCCTTCGGCTACCGCTCAGGGTGACAGCTGTTGGGTGAGATTGCTTCCGGTGTCGTAATGACGGATGATGGAGGGGCGGGCAATGACGGATGGTTGAGCAGCGGTATTCGGCTTGAGGTTTCTCCATCAGCAACCCTTCGGCTACCGCTCAGGGTGACAACTGTCTAGAAAGTTCGTTTCCTGCAACCGAGCAAGAACGTGCTGTGAGATTGCTTCCTGCGTCGCCTGTCCGAATGGCGGGGCCGGGCGGGCAATGACGGATGGGGTACGTAATGACGGAAGGGGCGAAAAATGATGGAAAGCCAGCGATGCGTTATAAGTTGTTGATAATCAATTGAAGCCTGTTTTCAAATTTGACTTTTCGTTGAATTTTATTTGACTTTTACTTTACTTTTAGTTGGCGAGATTTGACTTTTACTATAACTCATTTGACTTTTAGCTGGCGAGAATTGTCTTTTGTTTTAACTCATTTTAACCGGTTTCCGGTACTCGTTCTTTTATGTGTGCGGGCCGGAAAGACTGCCTACAAATTTACGAATTAAGCGCGGCGTAACAGCGCCGGGATATCCACATAGGCCCTGCCGCACCCCACTTCCCCACCTTCCTAACAGCTCGTTAACCGCTTCCTAAGCCGGCGTTAAGGAAGGCTTAAAATTTTGTCAGCGACCGTGGCCGCCGCATCTTTGTTCTATCGAAGCAAAAAACAAAAAACCGCACCTGTAACACACTATCACCACCGAAAACAAAAACACAAAAACCGCTACCTGCTGAACCCCGTCACTGAAACAAAACAAAAAATAAAAACCACACTACAGGCCCTATCACCTGTTGAAACAAAAAGTAAAAAACACAAACCATTTTTATGAACAATGCCAATTTCCTGCCGGCTACCCGGCTGATGATCATGACCAAGATATTGTTGTTCATCGGCATGCTGGGCTGTCTCACGCTTTCCATTACCGTGTAAGGCTGTATCATTTAACCCACCCGCCGCGGGCGCATGGCTTACCATTGCTATGGAGCTGCGCCGGGCCAGTGGCAACACGCTCTCTCTTATCCTCTATATGTTAGTAGGGCCCTTTCCAGGGCCCTTATTTTTTGTGGCTGTGCGCCGGGCTGTGTATGCACACGGTGGCTAGTCTATTATTACCTGGTATTGATGCAGGAGGCCGGGCAGGCCAGCGAGGGAGAAACGAGCCTTCTTCAGCTTATTGCGCTCCGGGTTTATGCTGAAGTGGTAAGCGGTGCGCAGGTCGGCCTTTTCCAGGTTGGTGCGCTCAAAGATGGCTTTGTGCAAATCGCAATGGTCCAGCACGGCGGCGGAGAGGTCGGCCTCGGTAAAGTCCGCCTCCTGCACCTGGCAGTTGCGGAAGATGGCCTGCTTCAGCGGCATCCGGAAGAACGAAGAGTAGTTCAGCACACAATCGCTGAAGCTGACCGAAAACAGGAGGCTGTTGCAGTCGCCAAAGTGCAGTCCCTGCAGCTTGCAGCCCTCAAAGGCCACCGCATTAAGGGTAGTGCCGCCAAAGCGGGCATTGTCCATATTGCACGCCCGGAAGGTGCATCCGGTAAAGCGCGTGCTGCTTAGGTCTACCCCGGAAAAATTGCAGTTGCTAAACGTACACTCCTCGTAGCTGCCTTTTACAAACGGACTTGTGGTAAAGTCTTGCTTTTCCCAGGCCTGTTCCTCATATCGGTCGTTGCTCATGACACTATACGGTAATGTCTACATATACGGGGCAATGGTCGGAGTGTACCACATCGGGGTAAATTGCCGCGCCGGCCAGCTTGTGCTGCAGCGTGTCGGTTACGCTGATGTAGTCTATCCGCCAGCCCTTGTTGTTGGCGCGGGTATTGGCGCGGACGGTCCACCAGCTGTACTGGTGGGGGTCGGGGTTAAAATGGCGGAACGTATCTATCCAGCCGCTGCCAAAGAACTTATCCATCCAGGCGCGCTCTTCGGGCAGGAAGCCGGAGCTTTTCTTATTGCTTACGGGGTTGTGAATGTCAATTTCCCGGTGAGCGATATTGTAGTCGCCGCACACCACAAGGTTAGGGCGTATCGCTCTCAGTTGGGATATGTACTCGTAAAACTCATCGAGCCACTGGTACTTATAGCCCTGGCGTATCTCGCCCGATGTACCACTGGGGAAGTAGGCGTTCACGACGGTAATATCGCCAAAGTCGAGCCGTATCACCCGGCCTTCGGCATCGCTCTGCATAATACCATTGCCATAATAGATGGCATCAGGAACCAGCCGGGTAAAGACCGCTACCCCACTGTAGCCCTTCTTTTCGGCCGAGAACCAGTAGCTGTGGTAGCCCAGCGCCTCAAAGAGGCCGAGGTCTACGTTTTCCTTTTCGGCTTTGGTTTCCTGCACGCAAACTATATCGGCGGGGTTGGTAGCCAGCCAGTCAATAAACCCTTTCTTTATGGCACTGCGTATGCCATTCAGGTTATACGATATTACTCTCATGGTTGATAATCGGTGTTAAGCTCCCGGTATAGTGGCCCGCAGTGCGTCGGCCCAGTCGGTGAGTGTTTTTACTTCTTCGGGTGTCAGTTTCGCATCGCTGTGCAGCCATTCGTAGCTTTCCAGCGGCATGTGGTGTTCCTTCACCATTTCAGATACTTCTTCCAGCTTGTGCGCCTGCCGCTTGGCCGCATAGGAGCCAAACTGTGAGAAGTTGAGCTCGTTCTTGCCTTCGTCTACGTGGTGGGCCAGCCACCAGGCCACGGGCTGCACGTTGTTGTACCAGGGGTAGCGGGTGTTGTCGCTGTGGCAATCGTAGCAGGCTTTTTCCAGTATTCCCTTTACCGCAGGCGGCACGGCGTGGGTAGCTTCTATGTGATTGGGTCCCGGCGCGGCAGAAACATTTTTCTTAGGATGGAAAAACTGAATAATGATCAGCGCGATGAATAGCGTGAGTAAGATCTTTTTCAGCATATGTGGGTGATTTAAGAACTAAAAGTAGTGCTAAAAGCCAGTATTTAGTACCACAACCGGGAAAAAATAAATGCTCCTTTCCCGGGCAAGCAAAAGGCGGGGCCGCTGCCGGTACCCGCCTTTTGTATCATTCCCGCGCCTTGCGGCCGGGCGGTTATAATGTTTCCTTCAGCCAGCTGTAAAACTCCCGCTGCCATACCATTGCGTTCTGCGGATGCAGCACCCAGTGGTTCTCGTTGGGGAGGTAAAGCAACTTGCTCTTCAGCCCCTTCAGCTTGGCGGCCTGGAAGGCCTCCAGTCCCTGCTCTATGGCTACGCGGTAGTCGGTGCCCCCCTGTACTATCATGATGGGGGTGTTCCATCGGTCAACATAGTTGCTGGGGTTAAAGCGCTCGTAGCTGGCGGGCACATTGCGTCCCCAATAGGGGCCGCCTATGTCCCAGTTGGCAAACCACAGTTCTTCGGTAGTGCCATACCAGCTTTTCAGGTCAAACAGGCCGTCGTGCGAAATGAAGCTCTTGAACCGGCCATTGTGTATCCCCGCCAGCATAAAGACACTGTAGCCACCGTAGCTGGCACCTACGCAACCGAGGCGGTCTTTATCTACATAGTCTTCTTTGGCCACGGCATCTATGGCCGAAAGGTAGTCGCGCATGGGTTGGCCACCCCAGTCGCCACTTATATCTTCGTTCCAGCGGGTACCCCAGCCCGGCATGCCCCGGCGATTGGGGGCTACCACTATGTATCCGTTAGCGGCCATGAGCTGGAAATTCCAGCGGAAGCTGTAGAACTGTGAAAGAGCCGACTGCGGGCCACCCTGGCAATACAGCAGTGTCGGGTATTTTTTAGCCGGGTTAAAGTCAGGCGGATAGATGACCCACACGCCCATCTGCTTGCCATCGGTAGTGCGCACCATGCGTAGCTCCGTCCTGCTGAGTTTTATTTTGCTGTAGGCATTATCGTTCTCGTGGCTTAGCTGGCGCATGCTGCCATCATTCAGGTCTACGGAGTAGAGTTCTGCGGCATGGTTCATGTCGGTACGGGTCACTACCAGTTGGTTGCCCGACTGGCCCACAATTCCATTCACGTCAAACTTGCCATCCGTGATACGCTCTACTACAGTGGCGGAGCGTGTATTAAGGTTGGCGGGTACATTTACAGCAAAGAGCTGCTCAGTACCCCTCCAGGCTGCCACGAAGTACAGCTCATTGCTTTCCTTCGCCCACTGGAAGCCTCCGGCAGTCTCATCCCAATTGCGGGTAAGGTTGCGCTGCACGCCCGATGCCAGGTCCATCACGAAGAGGTCTACCTTGTCGGCTTCATATCCATCGCGGGCCATGCTGGTCCATGCCACCTTGCTGCCATCGGGACTGAAAGAGGGGGACATATCGTAGCCCATCATGCCGCTCGTCCAGTTAGTGGTTTCACCGGAAGACAAGTCGTAATAATAGAGGTCGGTATTGGTACTGGTAGCATACTCCCGTCCAAACTTCTTTTTGCAAACGTACACGAGTCCGTTGCTATTGGGGTTCCATACAAAGTCTTCGGCGCCGCCAAAAGGCTTCTGCGGGCAGTCGTAGGGCTCCCCTTCCATTATATCCACCGGTTTCTTCCCGGAAACGGACACTACGAAGATGTGCGAAAACTTACCGTCTTCCCAGGTATCCCAGTGGCGGTAATTCAGGTCAGTATAGACCTGGGCGGTTGTCTTCGGCAAATCAGGGTGCAAATCGGTACCCATTACCTTCTTCACCAGCACCTCCCGCGAGAAGGCGATGTACTTGCCGTTGGGCGACACGCTTATGTTGTCCGCACCGGACAGGCCGCTGTAGAGCACGCTCCAGCTTTTGCCGGCATCGCGGCTTACATATACACTGTTGCCCCCGGTAGCATAGTACGTCCGGCCGCTGCGCTGAAAAATGTTCTTGCCCGCGGGCAGCGACAAAGCACTACGCTGCCCGGTAGCCAGGCTGATGGCATAGTTGGCCGTGCTGCCCTTTTCGGTCTTCATATCATATTGCCGGGAGCCGTAGTACACGCTTTTACCATCGGGGCTGAGGCCGATGGGTGCTATACGTTTCAGCTTCCAGAGCAGCTCGGGAGTCATTTTATCCTGCGCATATCCATTTATCGCCGACAGGAGTAAAAAAGAAAACAATACTTTTCTCATACTTGTGTTTCGGTTACAAGCTCTAAAATATACTTATTTACGGGTATCTCTATCACCTTTTGGGGGTGAGGCGGCCCGCTTGCCCTTCCGGTCGGTCACCTCAAAGTCTACGACATTGTCCCAGCCGGCTTTCAGGGTTACGGGGGCCGGGTAGGCAATCACCTGTTCGGGTTGCCTTTTCAGCAGCAGGTCGCCGGTGTCCCAGGAGCCGTTACGGTTCTCGTCTACTATTATGCGCATCTGGTAGCCACCCGGTTGCAGGCGTGTTAGCGTGATGGTGGTATCGGTCACCGGCTGATAGTGTATGGTATCACTGCCCGACTGCACCAGTAAAATGTGCTGCGCGCCGCCGTACTTTCCCGGCAGGTGGATCACAAACTTACTGTAGTCGTCTTCTCTCTTAGTGCGGAAAGAGTACCGGGAAGGCAGGGCTTCCATACCGGCGCTGTCTGCCGCAAAACCTTTCAGGAGGCGGATGGTATATACCGCATCTTCTTTCCACGCCGCATTAACCAGTACTACATTCTTCCGAACGGAGTCGATGCGTGCGGTAAACGTTTCGTTGGCATTGGTGGTATCGGTACCCAGGGTAATGCGGGTGTCGTTCAGCGTGGTAATATCGCGGCTGAACGTAATCTCCAGCGGACGGGTAATGTCTTTGGTGCGCTTCGACCGGTCGGAAGAGTCGGCCGCTACACTATAAGAGAATTCCGGTGTGTCTTCCTTCTTTTTATCGCCGGCGGAGGCCTGCCCGCGCCTTTGCTTGCCGGAGCCCGCTTCCAGGCTGTCGTTGGTGGCGGAGGTGGTATCCTGCACCTCGGCAAAGGTGCGGAGTGAGATATAGGCGGTAGCACTATCGCCGGGAAATATGAGGTTCTCTATAAAAGAAATCTTCTCTTTTCCCCCGTCGAAGATAAGGTTGTCGTTGCCGTCTTTCAGCCCGTATATGCGAAATTGCTTGCCGGGCAATCCTTTCATGGCAAAGGAACCATCGGCATTGGTACGGGTTACATACATAGGCCGGCTGCGTATTACGGCACTGTCGCTGGCCGTTGCGGGATACAGTATGATGTGTACACCGCTGTCGGGCAGGCCGGTGAGAGCATCTATTACCTTACCTCCAATCTCCAGCGAGTCGAAATAGCTGCCGGTACTGAACGTGTAATGCAGGCCCGATATCTTGTTATCCTCGTGGATGTCTTTTACAGATGCGCCGAGCGATATGCGGTAGGTGGTGTTCTCCATCAGAAGCGAATCGGGTATGCGTATAGTCACCTTTTTGTTGAGGCTGGTTATAACAGGCGGTACCGACAGGAGTGGTGAAATCTGGATCTCCCGGGCGGGGTCGTTGAGCGCAATGTATTCATCAAAACGCAGCTCGATCTTCGTGACCCGGGTGTTTACCAGCGAGTCGGGAGGATTAATGCCCACCAGCTTAGGAGGCGTAGTATCTTTCTTGCCCCCTTCCAGGTTGCCGACACTGGCGCAACCCGCAAAAACGCAGAGAAGCAGGAACAACAGACTTATACGGCTGTGGGATGGCATCGGCGGCTCAAAAATAAGATTTACACGGCAACAAATTCATACCCTGGCAACAAACAATGAACACCATATAGATAAATCGAATATTATCAGCTGCTCGTTGGCACTGCCTTTTTACGTAATGTTGCTGTACGAAAAAACAACAACCGATATGAATATTGTAACCTCCTCTTTGTTATTCCTGAAAGTGCTCTTCTTCGGCGCACCGGAGAAAGAAGTGAACGTACCCAAAAGCATCTACGACTTTAAAGTAGAAGCCCTGGATGGCGGTACTATTGACTTTGCGAAGTTTAAAGGGAAGAAAATACTCATCGTAAACACTGCCTCCAAATGCGGTTTCACCTACCAGTATGAGGGACTGGAAAAACTGTATAAGGAGCACAAGGACAAACTGGTAATAATCGGCTTCCCCGCCAACAACTTTATGGGCCAGGAACCCGGCAGCAACGAGGAGATAGCCGGCTTTTGCCAAAAGAACTATGGAGTGTCTTTCCCTATGGCGGCCAAAATAGATGTAAAGGGCGGCGATATGGCCCCCATCTACCACTGGCTGACCCAAAAGAAATACAATAACTACGCAGACAACAAAGTGACCTGGAACTTCAATAAATTCCTGGTAGACGAAAAAGGAAACCTGGTAGGATATTTCGGGTCGAAAGTAAAACCGGAAGACCCGGAACTGCTGAATGCTATCAAAAAGTAGTGACTGCCGGGGCAGTTACTACTTTCTCCAGTTGCTGGCGTCGTTCGACTTATCTTTCTTCTTCAGCGACTTGATGTATTTTTCAAAAGCGGCGTGATCGGCGAACAATCCGCATATCTCGTCCATTATCTGCTTTTTGTATTCCTGCTTCAGGAAGCTTATTTCCACATAGCTGGCCCCGGCAAAGAGGTCAAGCGAGTTGGCTGCATCTACGCCCAGTTTGGTACGCACCCGGTTTTCGAGGATGGTCTTAACGGAGTAGCCCGAGTAGTCGTATGGGCTTAGCTCGAAAATCTCGTCGAAGTCGTTCTTAAACTGCTCATCGCGGATATCAATCTTGTAATAATCTTTAATTTTTTTCAGGGGGTAGCAGGTGGTGGGTTCCGCGGCGGAAGATGCGGGGCTAGCCGGCTTCACCACTTTGGGCTTAGCGGCAGAGGTTTTAGGCTTGGGCTTAGCGGCAGGCTTTTTAGTTTGGGCTGCAGAAGCACCGGCGATGGCCAGGCATACGGAAAGTACGAACGCTATTTTACGAAACATGATAAAACCTCTGAAAAATTATTAGGTGACGATAAAACACAAATATGCTGAATAATCAGTAAAAACAAGCCCGGCGATATAAAAAACCGCCACTCATTAAACAAGCGAATATATGACTTGTTATATATTGCCTAATATGCGGTAATTATTTCAAAATCTGTCTCATTTTAGATAATTTCGCACCGTCTTTAAAAATCCAAAACTGAAAATTCCAATGGCATTTGATCTCGACCTCATTCAAAAAGTATACGGCGAACTGGAACAGAAAGTAGGCGCTGCGCGCAAACTGCTGGGACGCCCCCTGACACAAGCGGAGAAAATACTCTACTCTCACGCGCACGACAACCTGACCAGGGCCTATGAACGAGGGAAAGATTATGTGAACTTTGCGCCCGACCGCGTAGCGATGCAAGACGCTACCGCGCAAATGGCGCTGCTGCAGTTTTCTACCTGTGGCCGCAGCAAAGTAGCTGTACCCAGCACCGTGCACTGCGACCACCTGATACAGGCAAAAGCAGGCGCGAAAGAAGACCTGGCCATTGCCAACGACGTAAACAAAGAAGTGTACGACTTCCTGGCCTCTATCTCTAACAAGTACGGTATCGGCTTCTGGAAGCCGGGCGCTGGTATCATTCACCAGGTAGTGCTGGAAAACTACGCCTTCCCCGGTGGTATGATGATAGGTACCGACAGCCACACCCCTAATGCAGGTGGACTGGGTATGATAGCCATAGGCGTAGGTGGCGCTGACGCCGTAGACGTAATGGCCGGACTGGCCTGGGAACTGAAGATGCCGAAACTGATAGGCGTGAAGCTGACCGGCAAAATGAGTGGCTGGACCTCAGCAAAAGACATTATACTGAAAGTGGCCGGTATCCTTACCGTAAAAGGCGGAACAGGCGCGATAGTTGAATACTTTGGAGATGGCGCCGACAGCCTGAGCTGCACCGGTAAAGCCACTATCTGTAACATGGGTGCGGAAATAGGCGCTACCTGCTCACTCTTTGGTTATGACCAGAAGATGGGCGACTACCTGCGCAGCACCAACCGCGAGGAAATAGCTAAACTGGCCGACGGCGTACGCGCTCACCTCCGCTCAGACGACGAGGTATATGCCGACCCAGCCGCCTACTACGACCAACTGATAGAAATAAACCTGGATGAACTGGAGCCTTATGTAAACGGCCCCTTCACCCCGGACCTGGCTACCCCCATCAGCCTGATGGCCGAAACGCTGAAGCAGCATGGCTGGCCTGAAGATGTGGAAGTAGCGCTGATAGGCTCCTGCACCAACTCTTCGTACGAAGACATTTCCCGCTCTGCGTTTATAGCCCGGAACGCTATGGAGAAAGGCCTGAAAGCCAAGAGCGAATTTACCATCACACCGGGGTCTGAAATGGTTCGCTATACCATAGACCGCGATGGCATGCTGGATACCTTTGACAAAATGGGTGGTGTGGTACTTGCCAACGCCTGCGGCCCGTGCATCGGCCAATGGAGCCGTCACATTGATGACCCTAACCGGAAGAACACCATTGTTACTTCCTTCAACCGGAACTTCGCCAAGCGTAACGACGGCCTTGCCTCTACACACGCGTTCGTGGCTTCTCCTGAAATCGTTACCGCTTTCGCTATATCGGGCAAACTGTCGTTCAACCCAATGAAAGACAAACTGGTGAACGCTGCGGGCGAAGAAGTGATGCTGGACGAACCTAAGGGCTTTGAACTGCCTCCACAAGGGTTTGCCGTAAAGGATGCCGGCTACCAGGCACCGGCTGTAGATGGCAGCAAAGTACAGGTAATAGTGCATCCGCACAGCGACCGCCTGGAACTACTGAAACCATTTGCGGCATGGGAAGGCACCGACCTGACCGGCATGAAACTGCTGATAAAAGCATTTGGCAAGTGTACTACCGACCACATCTCTATGGCCGGACCATGGCTGAAATTCCGTGGCCACCTGGACAATATCTCTAACAACATGCTGATAGGCGCTATCAACGCCTTCAACATGGAGACGAACAAAGTGAAGAACCAACTGACCGGCGAATATGGTGGTGTGCCCGATACACAACGTGTATACAAGGCGGCTAACATTGGCAGCGTGGTAGTAGGTGACGAGAACTACGGTGAAGGTAGCTCTCGTGAGCACGCGGCGATGGAACCTCGTCACCTGGGCGTTCGCGCTATAGTGGTGAAGAGCTTCGCCCGTATCCACGAAACCAACCTGAAAAAGCAAGGTATGCTGGCGCTTACCTTTAACGATAAGGCCGACTACGATAAGATACAGGAAGATGACGTAATTGACATCAAAGGCCTGACCAACTTTACACCGGGACAGAAGCTGACCATGGTACTGCACCACAAGGACGGCAGCACTGACGAAATAACGCTCAACCATACCTACAACCATCAGCAAATTGAGTGGTTTAAGGCGGGCGGCGCCCTGAATGTAATCCGTGCAGAATTTGCGGCACAGGCGTAATTGGCTTGAACCGGGGTTCAACTGAAGCCCCCTGGTTCTCTAAAGGAGAATTCGAGTGATATTGAAAGCCCCGCTTTGCGGGGCTATTCTTTTGTGGCCTACAGACGCACCCCCAGCCCCTAAAGGGGAGCCCAGGCACCAATGTCGCACTTTGAGCTGTGCCAACCTGGCTACCCGCGCCCCCAGCCCCTAAAGGGGAGCCTCTGTGCTGCAATAATAAAAAACCACTTGTGAACCTATCCTACCTATGAATTTGTGCACCTCTCAATCTATCACTCAAATCCTTACCTTTGCATAGTAAACTAATCATCTATGTACAGTCGTCTCCTCGAAATGAAGGGATTTATAGAATGGAAGGCCTTCGGGGTGTGCACCGCCATCGGCGAACGGATGGGGGTGGCTTCATCGCGCATACGGCTTTGGTTTATTTACATTTCTTTCCTTACCATGGGCTCCCCTATTATTATCTATATGGTGCTCGCCTTCTGGATGAATATGAAAAAATATGTGTGGCTGAGTAAGCGTAATCCGCTCAGGTGGCTGTAGAATAGCACCGTCATTGTAATTCCTGATTCTTATATAAAAACAACACGTCCAGGTACCGGGTCAATGGAGATCGTTCCCGGCAGCCTTTTACTTTTCTTTTGCTCCGCCAAAAGAAAAGTAACAAAAGAAAAAGCGGTGTTGCCCTATGCGCTCCGCGGGGCAATAGGCCACCGCTGCGTGTTATGTAGTGGTGTGTAGTCCACTATTCAGCATTGCGCCGGTTTTCCGACCCAGCCGGAGGATCAAATTCTTCTGTATCAAGACTCATCGCCTCTTTAGTTCTTTTATCGCCTTCCTCCTGGCGGAAAAATGCGCGTTGTAACTTCAGCTAACGGAACTCTGTTGAACTCTGCGGATCACTCTTTCACTTCTTTCGAAATGACGGCTTGATTTACCATGACGAATGTCACCACACTGCCGCTAACGCTGTTGTTTGGGGTTTCCGTATCTTTGCGCTTTCTCATTTCTCTGAGTGCCCCGCTTTAAGGGGTGAGGGGACAAACCGATTCGTACACCATGCCAGTGTTACACAACCGCGTAAATAATGAGGAACTGAAGCAGCGTATGCTGGCCGAGACAGAGCCGCGTACCACAGTTTCCTTTTACCAGTATTTTCCTATTGCGGAACCGCAGCAGTTCCGGGACCAGCTTTACCTGACTTTTGACGCCCTGAAGGTGTTCGGGCGTATCTACGTAGCCCATGAGGGGGTGAATGCCCAAATAAGCGTACCTGCCTCCAACTTTGAAGCATTCAGGGAGGCCTTGTATCAATCGGCACCGGAACTGAATGGCATCCGCCTGAATATAGCCGTAGATGATGACGGCAAATCGTTCTGGGTGCTGAAAATAAAAGTACGCCCCAAGATAGTGGCAGACGGCATAGACGACCCTACATTCAATATGGAGAATAAGGGCCAATACCTGAAAGCCGCTGAATACAATAAACTGGCTGAACAACCCGGTACTATAATCGTAGATATGCGCAACCACTACGAGTATGAGGTGGGGCATTTTGAGAATGCGATAGAGATACCTTCCGATACCTTCCGCGACCAGCTTCCGATGGCGGTGGATATGCTGAAAGACCAGAAGGACAAGAATATCATCATGTACTGCACGGGCGGTATCCGCTGCGAGAAAGCCAGCGCGTATATGCTGCACAATGGATTTAAGAATGTCTTCCACGTAGAAGGGGGCATTATAGAATATGCCCGCAAAGCAAAGGAGCAGGGGCTGCCCATGAAATTCAAAGGCAAAAACTTCGTTTTCGATGACCGCCTGGGCGAGCGCATTACCGAAGACATCCTTTCGGAATGCCACCTTTGCGGAAAACCCTGTGATACACATACCAACTGCAAAAACGATGGCTGCCACCTGCTTTTTATACAATGCGAGGACTGCGCCGCACAATATGAAGGATGCTGCTCCACCGATTGCCAGGAAGAAATGCACCTTCCGCCAGACGAGCAGCGGGCACACCGTGCCGGCCGTGAGAATGGCGCCAAGGTATTCAATAAATCAAAAGATCATCCGTTGAGGAAGCATAGGGATGAGTGGAAAATGAACCGGCATTCTCACGATTAGAAGAATGACCAGAATTGGAGGTTGTTGTCAGACGGCCAACGCCGGTTTAAAGATCCATGCCTTTTTCATCAGCAAAGACATGTAACTGTCCGCCGAAACAGCTGCTTTCGCCCGATAAATAACCCTTCTCAAAAAAGAGTTGAGCTAACATTGCCATTACGTTATGATCGTCGTCTTTTATTTTAATAGACAAATATCCCTTCCGCCTGAGCTTCTGTAATAAGCGATCAAAGTCAAATTCCTTAGCGAGCTCTTCAAATCCAGAAACTGGATACTCATAGTATTCGATATTCTCCAATGCTGCGGAGGGTAACACATAATAGCGTTGCTTGTTATTATCAATCACACTATCGCTATATCCGTTGGCAAAAAGAGCAAACCACATATATTTACCTTTCACACAAACGGTCTTAACAGAATCGGTGTCCTTACATTTAATACGTGCAACTGCCCAGTATTGGAAAGTAGAAAAGCGATTTTTCATGGCTTTCACGAAAAGGCGATGCTGTTTAGCTTCAACATCACCTTCAGCGGCACTTCCCCTACCCATTCCATAGCTCTTCTGACTAAAGAATAGTATCAGCAAGCCGAAAAGACAATATGATAGCAGCCTTTTAATGAGAATTACATTTTCAATACTCAATTTAAGCTAATTACAGAAAGCATACAAATAACTACTCTATCAGCAGATAACGATACTGCTATCGCCTACATGTTGTGCTATTTAGTCTGCAGGAACTTATGCATTAATCCCGCCACTTCACTTTCGTAAAAAACAGCGATACCACCGCCACCCATGTAAAGCCGATTCCTATCGCCAGGCGCTGGAAAATACCAATACCCTCGCTGAAGGGCTGCACATTGAAGATGCCTAACACAGTGAAGACGAAAAACATCAGTACACCCGGCAAAGCGCGGGAACTGAACTCTGCCATACGGCTGTGGCCGTACTTTCTTAACTCCGGTATGAGCCGGTAACAAGCCAAAGGCAATGAAACGAACAACGCCAGCGCACAACCGTGATGAATCCATGCGGTGAGCGGCACAGAGCCGTAGCCGATGTGCGTGGGGAATATACCCATGAGCACCAGTCCCGTACCGGCAGTTGCAAACTGTAAGGCAATCAACCTGCGCCGCTCACTAACAAGTGCCTTATAAACACCCATTGCAAACAGTAGGAATAATGTGCCGGAAACGAGAAAGCTACCAATTTGCAGCCCACCCTGGCGGCCGTATACCATCGTGCTCACGGTATGCTTCAGCACAGCACCTCCGGGTTGAAATTGCCCGAGATAGATAAACACCACTATAAACAACAGGCTACCCACCGCCCCGCTTAAGAGCAACAGCCGTGTACCTATTCCTGTTTCTTTCCGGAACATGATGCTGTAAATATAAGCATATGGAATATTCCGGCTGGAGCATCTTGTTACTAAACCAACGACCATGGCTGATATGAATCTGCCGCAAAAGAGCGGAAAACGAAAAGTGCAAGCCCCACGCATAGACCTAACGCCTATGGTGGACCTGGGCTTCCTGCTCATTACCTTCTTCATCTTTACCACTACTATGGCGAAGGCCCATACCATGGAGCTGAATATGCCCTACAAGACCGACCAACGCACTACTGCATTTACAGAAGAAAGCACGCTCACCCTCGTGCCTACCGCGAAACGCAGTGTGGTGTACTACGAGGGCGCATTCCACCCGGATAAGAAGGCTGAAAGAACAGCGGTAAGCAACATACGCCAACTGCTGCTGGCGCAGCAGAAGAAGGCCGCAGCACTGCCCAACTCCTTCTCGCCCGAGGCGCACTTGCTGCACGTAGTAATAAAACCAGCGCCTGACTGCACTTACGAAGACGTAATAAACATACTGGATGAAATGAACATACTGGACATTCGCTACTATGCCCTGGACGATATCAGCATCCCTGAAAAAGAATGGATGGAATAAGCAAGAGAAAAATCTCCCGGAATATTTGTGGAAATAATTCCGGGGTACGTTTTACTAATAAATGAACTTCTATGGAACTCCAATCAATTCTTAAAGCCGACTACCTGGATATCATCTTTGACCGGCGCAACAAAAAGTATGGTGGCTACGAACTGCGAAAGAACTACCACCGCAGGGCCACCAAGTCGATAACTATAGTGCTGACCACCCTACTGGTAGGTATAGGCGCCAACACTTTTGCTTCCCGGTTTAAAAGTGAAGAGAAGATAGTGCTGGCCGATAAGCCCCCGGTGGTGCTGACCAGCGTAGCGAACATTCCCGAGCCAGAACCGGAACCAATAGTGCCGCCGCCACCCAATACTAATCCTGAGCCGCCCGCCCAGGCTGCCACAGTAGCCTATACCCCACCCCGCATAGAACCCGACGACCAGGTAACTACACCACCAGCAACCGTAGACGACCTGCGCGACCATGTGGCCGGAACGGTGAACAGCGACGGAAACGGTGGCGACCTGCCCGCCACCCTCCAAAAGCCGGGCGATGGTACCGGAGAAGTGCCGGAAGTAGTAGAAACAAAGCGTGTGGTAGCCGAAGCCGAGGTGTATGTAGACCAGATGCCCGAATTTAACGGCGACCTGCGCGACTACCTTGCCCGGAACATACAATATCCCGAGATGGCCCGCCAAAGCGGCACGGCCGGTAAAGTGGTCATTCGCTTTGTAGTGAATGAAGATGGCTCCATCAGCCAGGCCATAGCTATAAAAAAGCTGGGGGCGGGCTGCGAAGAGGAAGCACTGCGCGTGGTAAACAATATGCCCCGGTGGAAGCCCGGAAAACAAAACGGCAAAGCAGTGAAGACCTATTATACACTGCCCGTACAGTTTAAACTTAACTAGGTGCGACTGCCGGAAGAGCGGGGCGCGACCAGCAAGTGGCGGCCCGCTCCTTTTATACATAATATTGCCATATAGCCGACTGCCCGCCAGCGGCGGTACTGCGAAAAATGCTTGTTTTTTCTTAGGTTTGCAGCCTATCAAAAACGCTTACATGCAGCAATCAGTATTTGACTTAATGCAGGAAATGGGACATGAGCAGGTAGTATTCTGCCACGACCCGAATTCCGGCCTCAACGCGATCATAGCCATTCACAATACTACCCTTGGCCCCGCCCTCGGCGGCACCCGCCTGTGGAACTACAACAGCCACCAGGAAGGGGTGATAGATGCGCTGCGCCTGAGCCGCGGCATGACCTACAAGGCGGCCATCAGCGGGCTGAACCTGGGTGGCGGTAAAGCGGTGATAATAGGCGATGCTGCAAAAGTAAAATCGGAAGCGCTGTGGCGCCGCTACGGTAAGTTTGTTAATAGCCTCAACGGCAAATACATTACAGCCGAAGACGTGAATACCTCGGCCAAAGACATGGAGTACATCTCTATGGAAACGAAGTCGGTAACCGGTGTGCCGGAGTATATGGGCGGCAGTGGAGACCCTTCCCCCTTTACGGCCTATGGTGTATTCATTGGCATGAAGGCGTCGGCAAAAAAGGCTTGGGGCAATGACAGCCTGGCTGGTAAAAAGGTACTGGTGCAAGGCGTAGGCCACGTGGGCCAATACCTGGTGGGCCACCTGGTAGATGCAGGCGCTAAAGTGTATATTTCAGACATCAACGAAGCCCGCATAAAAGAAACGACGGATAAATTCCGCGCTGTTGAAGTAATCAACAATGCCGATATCTTTAACCTTGATATGGACATCTACGCACCGTGCGCACTGGGTGCTACCGTGAACACGGAAAGCATCAACGCTATGAAGTGCGCTGTAATAGCCGGTGCCGCTAACAACCAGCTGGCTGTGGAAACCGAACATGGCCCTATGCTGGTGAAAAAAGGCATCATCTACGCGCCCGACTTCCTGATAAACGCGGGTGGCCTGATAAACGTAGGCGCTGAGCTGGATGGCTACAACCGCGAACGCGTGATGGGTAACGTAGAAAAAATATACGACCGCACACTGGAAATATTTGATGTGGCCGAAAAAGACGGCATCTACACACAGGCAGCAGCTATGAAGATAGCTCAGAAGCGCCTGGACGATATAGCAAGTGTGAAGTCTAGGATGTAACCGCAATTCTTTAGATTTAGAGGATTGGCCATGATATAAAAAGAACGCCCCTGATGGGGCGTTCTTTTTGGTCTTTGCCGACGATATTATGCTTTGCGACCTCACCCCGGCCCTCTCTGCAAGCGGAGAGGGCCGGGTTAAGGTCTTAGTCTGCCTGATGGAAGGGGTAGCGGTAGTTAGTTACCGGTACATAGGTTTCCTTCATCGTCCGGGCGCTCAGCCAGCGGTAGAGGTTCAGGGCGGAGCCCGCCTTATCGTTGGTGCCGGAAGCCCGCGCGCCACCAAATGGCTGCTGGCCTACTACCGCACCGGTTGGCTTATCATTTATGTAGAAGTTACCAGCAGCGTTCACCAGCCTGCGGGTCATCAGGTCTGTTGCATACCTGTCCTGAGAGAATATAGCACCGGTGAGGGCGTATGGCGAGGTGCGGTCTACCACATCCAGCGTTTCTTCCCATTTTTCCGCATCATACACATAGAGCGTTAGCACGGGGCCGAATATCTCTTCGCACATTGTTACATAGTTCGGGTCGGTGGTTTCTATGATGGTAGGCTCAATAAACCAACCGTTGGCGCTGTCGTAGTTGCCACCGCAGATGATATTAGCAGTACTGCTGCCCTTTACGCCGTCTATGTACTTGGTAATGCTGTTGAATGCCTTTTCGTCTATCACCGCATTGATGAAATTGGTGAAATCATCCACTGGCCCCATCTTCATGGTCTTCACTTCGGCCACCAGCTTTTCTTTTACCTCGGCGGCCATGTTACTGGGTATATAGCAGCGGCTGGCGGCAGAGCACTTTTGTCCCTGGAACTCGAAAGCGCCACGGGCCAGGTTGGCCACTACAGCATCTACCTGCGCGCTGGGGTGCGCAAACACGAAGTCCTTACCACCGGTCTCCCCTACTATACGCGGGTAGCTGCGGTAGGTAGCAATGTTCTCCCCTATGCTCTTCCACATGCTTTGGAATACACCCGTAGAGCCCGTGAAGTGGATACCGGCAAAATCCTTGTGCTTATAGCTTATCTCGCCTACCATAGCTCCCGGAGGATAGATGAGGTTGATAACACCGGCAGGAAGTCCCGCTTCTATCAGTATCTCCATAAATACCGAAGCGGAATATACCTGTGTATTGGCTGGCTTCCATACCACCACGTTTCCACACATAGCGGGCGAAGCAGGCAGGTTTCCGCCAATGGCTGTAAAATTGAATGGAGTAACCGCCAGCACGAAACCTTCCAGGGGGCGGTATTCCACGCTGTTGTGCATACCCTGTGGCGACAGGGGTTGCTGCTTGTATATCTCGTTCAGGTAATACACATTAAAGCGGAGGAAGTCTATCAGCTCACATGCGCTGTCTATCTCGGCCTGGTAAGCGTTCTTGCTTTGGCCCAGCATGGTAGCGGCGTTCATCTTCCAGCGGTACTTGGTGGCCAGCAGTTCGGCCGCGCGCATGAATATCTGTGAGCGCTGCTGCCAGCTGGTTTCGGCCCACTGCCGGCGGGCTGCCAGCGCGGCTTCTATGGCCTGGTGCACATGGGTCTCATCGCTGGCGTGGAAATGACCCAGCAGGTGCGCCGTTTCGTGGGGCGGACGTATTTCTTTCTTATCACCGCTGCGTACTTCCTGTCCGTTGATGTACATAGGTATGTCTTTCACTACCTTCTTGGCTTCCGCCAGAGCAGCCTGCAGCGCCTTACGCTCAGCAGAGCCAGGAGCGTAATTCAGTACCGGTTCGTTCTTGGGCTCAGCGAAATGTAAATGAGTATTTTGCATGTTTCTGTAATTAGTAATTTGGAATTGGTAATTCGGGGTCAAAGGTACGGCTAATAGAACAAAAAGACTAAAGTGACGTATCGCATTATTGGCCTTGCTTATAGCGTTATCTGTGCCTTGCTATATATCCTTCCGCCGGTGACCGGCATCACCCAAAGACTGCTCCTTGCTGTATAATTTTGCACGCAGTTGTTGAAACGCTTTTGCCATATCGCCTTACCGTTGCTCGCCCTGGCGCAGTCTCCCCGGCTTTCCGCCCAGGAACTGGTCGTGTATTCCATGCCCTCTCCTGTCCGGTACAACTGGAAGTCCCCGCATACACTTTTCATCAGCTACCTGGAGAACCTGCTGAAGCCAATAGAGTACCAGCAGCACAAGCACCCAATGGGACATATGCTGATAGAACTAAAGGACAGCAGCCGTCACATAATGTCAGGGGCCATACCCCTTGACCCGAGGCAACTGAAACGCGCCGTACTCCAGGAGAAACAAGGGCTGGGGTCTCTTTTTACACGCTACACCGGCACGCTGGAAACCATGGAGGAGAACCAGCACCAGCTAAACGACCGCTATCCCTATGGTGACATAGCCTATATACGCATACTGATAAGCCAGCCGATGTTTGAGCGGCTGTGGGGTTACCTGGAAGAATACAAAAGCAGGGGCTACGATACCATCTACAATGGCAATAACCGCCCGCGCGAAGGAGCGGGCGCGGGATGCTCTGCTTTCGCGGTGAGCTTCCTGGAGGTAGGCCGGCTGCTGGACTCCCGGATACTGGCGGAGTGGCAAGTAAACCTGAAAATACAGGAACGGCTTATAGGCCGCCCGGAAAAAGAAAAGCGCATCCCTATCTGGAAAATGGCTTTCACCCAACGATGGGCCAAAGAAGGGAAACACAGCTACCAGTCCATTTACTACTACGAACCCAACGCAGTATATAAATGGATAAAACAGAAAAACGAACAGCCTGATGCCAGCCTGGAATATACGCCCGAATGCCGCGACCAGGCACCGGGCATAGTACTGGACAGGCGCCACTACCCCATTCCCGATGAACCGGTATGGCACCGCTAGGCGGTAAATAACAGCATCACCGGCCCCGGCATCTACTACCCCGGCGGTGGCGAGACCCAGCGGATTGGCATAGTTCCTGATATAGAAGTAAAGCCGAGCATAAAAGGAATTCGGGAAGGACGCGACGAAGTGCTGGAGCGGGCCATAGAGTTCATACATACCGGCAAGTAATATTATTGTCCTACTTTGCGTTAAATTATAGATGATGACCCGACACATATATCTGCTGGCCTTAGCCATACTGCCGCTCTGTGCAGCAGGCCAAACGGCTACTGCCCCAGCCGACTACACCGCGCTGGTAAAAAAGCTGGAAGCCGGAGACACTACGGTTAATTACGCCCAGTTCCGCAATAGCTTCCTGGCCAGCAAGCAGTTCCGGGCAAAGGAGCAGAAGAAAGCGCTCTACGACAGCCTTCAGCGCACCGTGGGCAAGCTGCTGGAAACGGAAAATTACGATGGCATCATCAGCTCTATGAAAGGTATGCTGGCGATAGATTATACCTCGCTCTTTGCACACAAATACATCTCGCAGGCCTACAATATGAAGGGCGACAGCAAGAATGCCGAAAAGCACCGGCTGATAGAAGAAGGCCTGCTGCGCTCTATAATTAAAAGCGGTGACGGTAACGGATGCAGCAGCAGCTGGAAAGTGATACAGAACGAAGAACAATACT
The DNA here is from genome assembly GCA_016786665.1 of Flavipsychrobacter sp. Taxonomy (GTDB): domain Bacteria; phylum Bacteroidota; class Bacteroidia; order Chitinophagales; family Chitinophagaceae; genus MKUN01. The sequence goes on along the minus strand of JAEUVZ010000017.1, from coordinate 10,428 downwards.
TTGTAGTATATATGCTTGGCTCTACCTACCTGGACCAAAAACTGTACGAGTCGGGCGAGAAAAGATGCAACGCGATAACGGTACGGGAAAAAACCGGAACGGAAACGACTTATTACTTTGACCTGACGCTGGTAATGAGCGGACGGTAAGCCGCCGCACACCACTACTACTCCACTACCATCCGGCCATGACAAGGCGCGCTCCCAGCGACATTAAGAGTGTAAAAATAAAAACCGGCCGGAAGCCCGTGCCGGGAAACATTCAACCGGCCGGAACCTATGCCTGTCACTTCCTGAACCACAGCACCACCAGCATTGTATAAGGTAAACGAATACGCTTTCGCGCCGGGATTGGCAAACACCAGCGTAGCCTCGTCCCGAACAGGGTTCGGGTACAGCCAAACACCGGTCTCCGACTCCGGCAATGATACCTGCAGGCCGTGTACCCCTACCGTATCCGACATGCCCGTGCAGCCATTATCCGTTACTACTACGTGGTATATACCATCGGTAGCTACCAGGTATGTGTTGGACACCGCCCCGGGAATCAGGACATTGTTCAGGTACCATTGAAAACTACCGTACACGGCAGGCACTGAAAGCCAGTTGCCTGCCTGGGAAATAACGGGTGCCGGCACCGGGTAAACTGATACCGTATCGGAAGCGACTCCACAACCAAAGCTGTTGGTAGCTACAAAGGAATAATTACCCGGCGATACCGGATGGTAAAAAGTATCGGTGGTGAGCGCTACCGGCTGGGCGTTGCTGTACCACTGAAAGGTAAGGCCTGTATCGCCCAGGGCATGCAACTGCAGCAGGCTGCCCAAACAAAGTGATGTAGTATCGGTAACATTGGCGAACGGCACCGGGTGAAAGGCGACAGCGGTGTCGTTCGACATCACCCAGCAGGCACCGTTGGAAGCATAAACCGAATAGACCCCTGCCTGCGCCGGTGCATAGGTACTGCTGTTGGCACCCGGTATAGGCGCCCCGTTGCAGTACCATTGGAATGCACTGCCCACATTTACGCTCAACTGTACCGGCTGCCCCTGGCACACCTCCGTCGATGGAGACACATGCATGGTAGGGTAAAATGCCGATGTAAACACACTCAGCAGCATGGGCAACCCATTGCCGCAGCTATTGGTACCGTATACTGATACCGTACCGCCCAGGGTGTCGGTGCCCACTATTATCATATTGGTATTGCTGGTTCCCGTCCAGTTATAGGGCAGCGACCAGGTGTAAGAAGTAACACTGCTGTCTATTGCCACCGCAAATGTGTCGGTCACCAGGTGGCAAACGGCATTGTTGCCTACGGTCAGCAGGGGCGTTACCGGGTAGATGCAGGAATTTGTCACCTTGCGGATGCGGTGATTATCACCATCGGCTATGTGCAGTTGCCCGGAGGGATGGAGCGCGAGGCCGGAAATAGAGTTGAAGCGGGCGAACCCTACATAGCCGCCATCGCCGGAGAAGGAAGCCGAAGAATTGCCGCCATAATAGTACAATACCCCCGAAGCGCTATCGAGCCGGAAAATAGCATTTGCCTGTTGCACGTCCTGGCCACAGGCAAAGTAAACGCCGGTGGTGTCCGCCACTACCTGTACTATTTCGCCCACCACCGCTGTGGTAGCCTGCCAGGCATACAGCGGAGGATAACCGTTGATGTAAGCACTACCTGCCACTGTATGGATAAGCCCCGTACCATCTACCCGGCGCAGCCGGAAATTAGTGCCATCGGCTATATACATCACGCCATTGGGTCCAAAGGTAACATCAGACGGTTGTGACAATATGGAATTGATGGCCGGTACTCCCTCTGACACAGAGTTACCGCCACCCGCAACGGTGGTGATGATGCCGGTGTTCATATCTATCCTGCGTATCTTACTGGCCGCGCAGTCGGCTACAAAGAGATGTCCCGCCGGGTCAAACGCCAGTCCGCGTGGCTGGCCCAGGGCGGCAGAGGTAGCGGCTATGCCATCGGTAAAAAGGCTTCCCCCTCCGGCTATGGTAGTGATGATGCCGGTGGTCGCATCTATCCGGCGAATGCGGGTGTTCCCTTCGTCTGAGAAAAAGATATTCCCCGCCGCATCTACCGCAATGTCGGCAGGCGTGGATAGAAATGCCGCAGTGGCAGGGCCGCCATCGCCGGAAAAGCCTGCGGTGCCATTGCCGGCTATAGTAGTGATAATGCCGTTTACGTCTATCTTCCTTATCCTGTGCTCCTGGCAGAGGTAGAGGTTGCCCTGTGCGTCGAAGTTCATACCCCGGCTGGCGGTGAGCTGGGCGGTGGCAGCGGGGCCATTGTCGCCGGCAAAGCCAGCCACTCCCGTTCCCGCTATGGTACTCACTACCTGGGCCCCGGCCCTGGCGGCAAACAGCACTACAGAAAACAGAAAAAATGAAAGAAATCTTTGGGTTCGGAGAACAGGCATGATGAGGTAAGGATGAATATATAAGCAATATAATAAAAATATCTTTAATCAGCGTGCCATTTTGTCAATCCCATGGCTTTGGAACGCTCCTTGATAAACAACACATAGAAAAACACTACTATAAATATGGAAAGTACAGTACAAGAAAAAGGGACCATTTCCATCCACACGGAAAACATCTTCCCAATCATTAAGAAATTCCTTTATTCCGACAACGAGATATTCCTGCGCGAGCTGGTATCCAACGCCGTAGATGCCATTCAGAAAATAAAGCGCTTGTCGTCGCTGGGAACATTCAACGGCGAACTGGGCGACCTGAAGGTACAGGTATCGGTAGACCCGGAAGCCCGTACCATCACCATCTCCGACAACGGCCTGGGTATGACCGCGGAAGAAATCAAAAAATACATTAACCAGATAGCCTTCTCCGGCGCTACCGAGTTCATGGAGAAGTTTAAGGAGGCTAAAGACGCGAACGAGATCATCGGTAAGTTCGGCCTCGGTTTCTATTCCGCTTTCATGGTAGCCGATAAGGTGGAGATACAGACATTGTCTTACCAGGAAGGCGCGGTTCCCGCCCGGTGGATATGCGATGGCAGCACCGAATTTGAAATCACCGAGGGCAACCGCATAAGCCGCGGTACCGACATCATCCTGCACGTGAACGCGGAGTCGGAAGAGTTCCTGGAAGAGCACAAGCTGCAGGTGATACTGGATAAGTATGGCAAGTTCCTGCCGATACCTATACAGTTTGGCCTGAAGACAGAACGTGTGGAGGATGGCGAAGACGAAGAAGGAAAGACCAAATATAAAGAGGTGGAGGTGCCGAACATCATTAACACCACCCACCCTATCTGGACGAAATCGCCCACCGACCTCACCGACCAGGACTACCTGAACTTCTACAACGAGCTGTACCCCTTTAGCGAAGAGCCCCTGTTCTGGATACACCTGAATGTGGACTACCCCTTCAACCTGACGGGTGTGCTGTACTTCCCGCGCATCAAAAAGGAAATGGAGTTTCAGCGCAATAAAATAAAGCTGTACTCTCGCCAGGTATTTATTACCGACGAAGTAAAAGACATAGTACCGGAATTCCTGATGCTGCTGCACGGTGTAATAGACTCACCCGATATACCACTGAATGTATCGCGCAGCTTCCTGCAGGCGGACAGCAATGTAAAGAAGATAAACAGCTACATTACCAAGAAAGTAGCCGACAAGCTCTCTGAACTCTTTAAGAATGACCGCAAAGCGTTTGAGCAAAAATGGAATGACATAGGCCTGTTCGTAAAATACGGAATGCTTTCCGACGAGAAGTTCTACGAAAAAGCCAAAGACTACGCGCTGCTGGAAAACACCCGCAACGAGCGGTTTACCCTGGAAGAGTACCGAAACAAGGTGGCACCCCTGCAAACCGATAAGAACGGCACCGTAGTGTACCTCTATACCGCTGAGCCCGAAAAGCACGATGGTTTTATCCAGTCGGCCACAAGGAAGGAGTATGATGTGCTGCTGATGGATTCGCCCATCGACAATCACTTTATCTCTCACCTGGAACATAAGCTGGAAAAGACCTCGCTGAAGCGCGTAGACGCGGATGTGATAGGCAAGCTGATAGAAAAAGAGGAAGCCATCCCCGCCGTGCTCACGGAAGAAGAGTCGGCCCAAATAAAAACGCTGTTCGAAACCAGCATCGCCCAGCCGAATATGCAGGTATCGGTGGAAAGCCTGAGCCCCGATGAAATGCCGGTAACCGTAACCATGGATGAATTCATGCGGCGGATGAAGGAAATGTCGAAGATGGGCGGAGGCGGAATGATGGGCTTCTACGGTACCATGCCGGACAGCTACAAGGTATCGCTGAATGGCAACCACCCGCTTATATCCCGCATCCTGAAAACGGAAGACGCCACCGAGCAGGCCACACTCACCAAGCAGGCCTTCGACCTGGCACTGCTGGCGCAGGGTATGCTCACCGGTGCGGAACTAACGGAGTTTGTGAAAAGGAGTGTACAAAGCCTGAACCGCGATTAAACTGATTAAGCAGATTAACCAGGGCTGTTAGGAGATAGGTTGATAAGTGAACGGGAAGTAACAGATTAGCCCGGGCTATGCAAAAGTCATAAAAGCAAAACGGCTGCGAATTCGCAGCCGTTTTGCTTTTATGTAAGGTCGTCAATTTTAAAATCAAGGTATTGGCGCTCACCAACTATTTTTGGCGCGATTCAAAATCTATCTCAGCAGTGTTACGTTGCCCTGCTTCTTCTCCTGTACACCATTTTTGAACTGCACTTGTATCACGTACACGTAAACACCCTGCGGCTGGTCTACTCCATTGAACTTGCCATCCCAGCCTCTGCCATCAATGTTGGTGGTAGTGAATACCTCCTGGCCCCAACGGTTGTAGATAGTCATACTGAAAGAGGAAACTCCCCGGGAGAGCCATTGGCGGGGAATGAAATAGTCGTTAAGGTTATCGCCATCAGGACTGAACGCATTCGGTACATCCAGGTAGCAGTCTTTCCGAACCCATACGGTATCTGAAGCCGCGCAGCCATCAATAGAAACACGCGCATAATAGGTGCCGGGCTGAGCTGCTACAGCATTGAATGTAGTAGAGCCTGTATTCCATATCCAGGTAGCATTGGCATTGCCGGCGTTTACAAGGTCGGCCAGTACCAGTGGCTCAGAGTTAGGGCACATAGCGGTATCCGGCCCCAGGTTGATAACCGGGTGTGGCTTTACCAGTATGGTGTACTCGGCCGTAGTGTCGCGGCACACGCGGTAGTCGGTACTGAGTTTAATAAGGTAGCTGCCGGCATATTCGTAGGTATGGCGGGCGGGGTCCGCATCTGCCACTACGATACCATCACCAAAGTCCCAACTGATGGTATTCAACCCTATGTCGGAATACACACCGGTAAAGGTGACCGCTTCGCCCGCGCAAATGGGGTTTTCACTGGCCATTATCTCCACCATCGATGTAGAATCGACATATACAGTATGATAGACCGTATCCATGCAAGGCACAAAATCGGTAATGATCATGCTCACGGCGTACACACCGGATACGGTGTAGGGATGCACCGGGTTCTGCAGGTTGCTGGTAGCTCCGTCGCCGAAGTTCCAGTAATAGGAAGGTGTTATATTATTGGTGGTTACGTACGTAGACGCATCGGTGAAGGTAATGGCGGAATTCTGGCATATAGTATCGGCATCTGTAGTAAAGGCGGCGGCCAGCGGATGCACCAGGTTCACCTGCTGCTCCACAGAGTCCATACAATTATCGGTAAAGACTTTCAGCTTAATGGTAAAGACCCCTTGCGTATCGTACACATGCACGGGATTGGCATTGGTATCCAGCGGTGAGCCATCGCCAAAATCCCATACGTAGTTTGGCGCGCCTATGGAGGTATTGGTAAAGGCTACCGTATCGCCGGCACAGCCATAGTTAATATCAAAAACAAAGTCGGCCACGAAGGTGGGATATACTGTTATCACAATAGGTGTACGCGGGCCTTCACAGCCGTTCACGGTTTGCGACGCCCACCAGTAATAGGTGCCGGGTACGGTTGGGTCTACGGTTGGGGCGGTAGAAGTAGCCGTTCCACCCGTGGCTGAATCGTAATACTGCACATTCTGGCCATTAACCGTAAAGGGTACAAACTGGTCGTTGGTACAGTAAAAAGCCACATAGTTGATAACGGGAGGATTGGGCGTAGGATGAACGGTAATGTTGACCGTGTCTTGCGAGGAAGTGCAACCGTTGGCGGTAACAACCAGCGTGTAAGTACCCGACATGTTGGGGGTAGCGTTGGTAATCACCGGGTCTTCCGCATTAGAGGTCCAGTTGTTGGGGCCAGTCCATTGATAGAACGCGCCATCTATGCTATCGGCAAAGAGCAATATATCATCGCCTTCGCAAAGCTCATAGGTAGTAGTGCTGGCATCGGAAGGGATACCGCCGTAGTCGCTGAAGTAACCAAAACGCGCACCGGAAGATACACTGCCATCCAGCACACCCAGGTGAAATCGGTTGGTAGTATTGTCTACCCTAATTACAGAACCCTGTGCATATTGGTTTACCGGGAGGGGTACCTGTGCCGCCAACCATTGGCCGCCGGTGCCGGGCACTACGGCGAACATACCAGCCGTTACTACGCCCGCTACGCCATTTACCAGGAAGTTGCCTTCACCGCCAGCTTCTACCATCAGGTTGATGTACAGGTCGTTGGGGGAAGAACGGTTGAACGATACGGATGTACTGCCGGAGCAGTCTATCTGCGGCAGTACAGCCGTTCCTACTTCGCACCCTATACCGCTCAGCTGGTAACAGTAAGCAGGGCTGGATGTCTGTATGTAGCAGGAATTACCCGCAATATCGAACTGGTAGGTCTGCCCGGCATTGATGGTAGCGAGCAGTATGCCGTTCCTGCTGATGGCGGTATTGTTCTGCGTGGCGGTAATAAACATTTGGTCGTAGGGAGCATTCAGCGCGCCATCCATAGCAATATACTCATCGCCAATAATATTGGTAGGAATGATCTGGTCGCCTGCCAGGTCGGCACAGCCACCGTAGGGAGTACCGGAAAGCAAGTCATCCTTTACGGTGATAGCGATAGGGGCATCGGCCGTCACCCGCGAGCCCTGCAAATGCAGCGCCGCCTGCCAGTTGGCGGCAGTAGCGGAATATACCTGCCCGGCATTCAGCACCACGGTATAGGCGATGCCCGCCAGGTGTCCCACTACATCGTTGGAGGGGGTAATGGTAACGGTAGTATTGTTCTGCGTAGCAATTATATCAAAGGAAGAACGCGGATTGGGAACGTAGCTCTGGTTGTTATCCAGGTAATTCTGAGAAGGTATCCAGAAGTCCGTGCCCAGCGCGTTAGCACCTTTCAATACAAATATTTCGGGGTTGCAGAGACATTGCAGGCTCACTACTTCGTAATAGGCGGTGATAGGAGCGGTTGACTGAACGCGCAGGCCGTAGTTGAGAACGGTATTGGCGGGCTGCGACTCTATGATGTTCAGCCACGCGGATAGGTCTACCGATTGTGTACTGTTGGCCGGTATATTCACTACCTGGTTGGGCATACCCCCACCCGCTGGTTGAGAAATGGTAACTGTGGCCGCGGCATTACCCGTGGTCATACGGATAATAATGGGCAAATCGAATGTCTGGTTGCTGGTAGATACCTCCGGTGCGGCAAACCAGAAGTCAATATCGGTTTGCGCTCCTGCCCGGAAACCGACCAGGCCGAGCATAAGGGTAAAAAACAATGTATAAGTACGTGCGTGTACAAATTTTCTCATATGGTATAAGACAGCGTTTTATCCAAAAATGGTTAGCAAACTGCACGAAAATATCACTTTATATTTAAATATTCTATCAATATATCCTCCTCGCGATTATAAATACATGGCAAAAAGAAAAACGGCTGCTCACCGGCAGCCGTTTTCTACTATTCACCCTGTACCTATGAAAACGCACTTATTCTTTTACAAATCTTACAGGAGCATATTGCTCACCATTCCCTGCCGAAACCTGCAACAGGTACACCCCACTTGCCAGGTGCCCGATGGCTACATTGCGCTGCGCCGTGCGCAAAACTTCACGGCCTGTTACATCGGTAACAATAGCTTCCATATCATTAACATCCGACGGCAGCAAAATGTTTAAGCTATTACTTGCCGGGTTAGGATATACGGAAAGCACCGTTCCTGCTTTGCTCACCGAACCAGCAGAAAGGGAAGTCATGCCGGTGTACTGCAATTGGGCCGCTATATCCTTTATGCCAACACCCAGGCCTATAGAGCCTACCATCATCGGCATGCCCATAGTGGTCATCATATAAAAATCGTCGTTGTTGCTGCTGCCCGTATTCACCGACAGGTAGGCGATATCCGAACCACCTGAGGTAGAGTCGAAGAACATATCTATATCGCTGGTCATGTCCATCATATTTACCATAAACAGATTGGCGTTCAGGGTATTCATTACGCCCGAGTTAGGCGCAGGTATCCCAACCAGGGAACCAGTGGCATCTTCCAGCCCGTAGAGCATAGTGCTGGTAGCACCCATATAGCTATTGGTGTAGGCCACACTGCCTACGGAAGGCATAGTGCCGAATGCCACATCTCCCATTGCATAAGTAAGCATAGTGTCCGTAGCCGCTATCATGCCATTCAGCGGATTCAGCCGGTAGTTAGCGCCATTGCTGCCTACTACTCTTATCCTGTCTACCGTGGGATTGAAATCAAAACCAACGCTGCCCATCCCCAGCATCAGGGTACCTGTGGCCCCTACCGGGGTACACATGGCCGTGGCCGGGTCCATAGTGTAGAGCTGGTACTCATCGTTGGTGGAATTGTATCCCAGGGCATAGAGCTGCAGGTTGGCCGGGCGAACGTCCATGCCTACCAATACCTGTCCGGTAGCAACGCCCGTTACAGGCATCCAGGTGCGCAGGTACGATGGGTTCTCACTATCAAACGAAACAAGGTGCCCGCTCATACGGGTAAGTGCATATACCAGGTTACCGCTAAGCGCCGGTGTATTGCGGGTAATAACCACTGCAATATCCTTTAGCTCCACGTTGCCGGTACCGATAGTACCCACCATGGTCGTAGCTCCCGTAGCCAGGTCAATGGTATACAGGTCATCGCTCATACTGGTACCGGTATTGGCTGCCAGGTAGGCCATATTGGTCTTCGTGGCCGAATCGAAGTAAATATCAAAATCAGTGGAAAGGTCCATCATGTTATACATCAGTCCCGTAGAGCCTATGGTATTGAGTATGCCATTGTTGGGAGGATTCTGTGTCAGCAGTATGCCAAGCGCATCGTCTATACCAAACAGGGTAGTTGTTTCCGCTCCTATATAGCTATTGGTGTAGGCCACTGAGCCTACTGAGGGTGTAGCACCATCGTTGGCGTCGCCAGCCGCATATGCCAGGTTGCCATCTGTAGCGGCAATAGCGCCTGTTACCGGGTGCAGGCGATAGTTGGCGCCATTGGCTGCCACTACCCTGATGCGGTCTACCGTAGGGTTAAAATCAAAACCGATATTGCCGCTGCCCAGGCTGAGTGTTACGGCGGTACCAATGCCGGTAGCCATACCGGTAGTGGGGTTTATGGTATATAGCCGGGCGTTGTTCATCATCTGTGTGGCATCATAGCCCAGCCCGTACAATTCACCGGTATTGGGGCGATAATCTATCCCTACTATAGTTTGGCCCGCGTCTACTCCCGACAGGGATTGCATCGCCGTTACCATACCAGGGGTAGCCGCATCAAAAGAAGTGAGCATATTGTTGGTAGTAAGGCCCACTATCTGCTGGGCATCTGCCTGGGCCGTCGCCAGGGAAAGCGCTAAAGCAGCGCATGGTAAAATTCTGCGTATCATAAGCTTGGTTTTAGCCTATTTACGCAGCGATTGCCCTTATGGATGTCTTCTAAGAGAATTTTAATGTCGCGCAGAAAAAAAGGAGCCGGCAGCAGCCGGCTCCAGAGTTACTTTATACGGGGGAATCATCTATCGCAGCAGGGTTACGTTTCCTTGCTTCTTCTCCTCTACCCCATTCTTGAATTGTACTTTTATAACGTATACATACACGCCCTGCGGCTGGTCCACCCCGTTGAACTTGCCATCCCAGCCTCGGCCGTCTACCTGTTTGGTCGTGTACACCTCCTGGCCCCAGCGGTTGTAGATGCTCATCTGGAACATCGTCACCCCTTCCGACAGCCACTGGCGGGGAAGGAAGTAATCGTTGTTGTTGTCCCCATCAGGGCTGAACGCATTCGGGATATCCAGGTAGCAATCCTTCTTCACCCATACACTGTCGGATGTAGCACAGCCATCTATTTCTACCCGTGCGCTGTACACGCCCGGCTCCCGAACTACCAGGTTGAACGTGGTAGCGCCCGTGTTCCACAACCACTTCGCGTTCGCGTTGCCGCCATTTACCAGGTCGTTCAGTATC
>JAEUVZ010000023.1 GCA_016786665.1 Flavipsychrobacter sp. | reverse complement strand
AACGATTTAATACTGCGGCCTATCAGGTGCATGTGCGGCGCCACCCCCAGCAGTGACAGGTTGACCGGGGTAGTGAATTGCTCCGTAAAGGTACGGGTGCTGTCGGCGGGTATGGTGAGCGGGTAAGGGCTGAGTACCGTGCTCTGCTCGTGGTTCAGCACCGGCAGTATAAATACTTCCCTGTTGGCGTTGCCGAAGAAGAAGCGCACCTTGGTACTGTCCTGGTATCCGTCGGAGCCGGCGGGGTAGTGTATTTGTATCACTATATCGGCGTTGGCGAACAGCTTTACGCCAAAGTTCTGAGGGTACATCATCGGTGCAGTTCCCGGCACCCAGCCTCCCAGCATAATGGCGCTGTTTTCTCCTACGCCGCCGAAGCTTACATAACCCGGGCCAGGGTAGGCATTGTCCAGCCCCTGGCACACATGTCCCTGGGTGGTATCGGCATAAACCAGTACGTGGTGAACAATGTCGCGGTTGCCGGGTATGGCCTCAAAAGCGGTGATAAAATTATCTACCGACTGTCCGCTGGGTATCACAAAGCACTGGTACACATCGCTGTTCACCGCTGTGGAGGTAAACGTGGGTATGGTGACGGTAAGGTCGGCCGTGCCTGGTATATCGCCATTGTTGCTGAAGACGGGCGGCGGCGGTGCGAGGTTAATGTTGCCCGACTGGGCGCCGCTGTCTACCCAGCTTACAATCATATCTATCTCCTGCTGGGTAAGTACGCGTTCGTGCGCCAGGCGGCTGTAGTTGATGTCCGGCGGCCAGGGGGGCATGTGCTTATCCTGCACTGAGTGCTTTATTGATTGAGAAAAGGCCAGCGCCTCGTTGTAGTTGATAAGCGGGAAGGGAGCTATTCCGCCCATCCGGTGGCAACTGGCGCAGTTGTCGTAGAGTATGGGTGCTATATCCGTACTCCATACATAGGCTGCGGCAGCTTTCTGCCAGCAGAGCGACAACAGCGCAACGGCAATGAGTATTGATTTTCTCATCAGTTGATATTAGATTTTTCTAAAAATAACTAAATATTTTAATTGTTTATGTATTTGCCGCATATAATCAAAAACAAGGTGGCAAATTGGTATTATCTTTGCACACTTTAACAGCGCGGAACATTCATGGAGATCAGCAAAAACTTTCAACATTCAGCGGCCGAACAGCAATGGTATGAGCATTGGAACAAACAGGGATATTTTAAGTCGGAGCCCGACAGCCGCCCTGCATACACCATCGTGATTCCCCCACCCAACGTTACCGGGGTGCTACACATGGGCCACGCCCTGAACAATACCGTGCAGGATGTACTGATACGCCGCGCAAAGTCGCTGGGCTTTAACAGCCTCTGGGTACCCGGTACCGACCACGCCTCTATAGCCACGGAGGCTAAAGTGGTAGCTATGCTGAAAGAGCAGGGAATTGACAAGAAGAACCTGAGCCGCGACGAGTTTCTGAAACACGCGTGGGAGTGGAAAGAAAAATATGGCGGCATTATACTGCAGCAGTTGAAAAAGCTGGGCTGTGCGATAGACTGGGACCGGGTGAACTTCACCATGGACGACCATTACTATGCGGCAGTGATGCGCGTGTTCAACGAGCTGTATGAAAAAGGATACATCTACCGGGGAGTAAAGATGATCAACTGGGACCCCCGCGCCAAAACCGCCCTGAGTGATGAAGAAGTGATATTTAAGCAAACCAATTCTAAACTGTACTATGTTCAGTACAAACTGGAAGGGGATGCTGATGAATATATAACCATAGCAACGGTTCGCCCCGAAACGATACTGGGTGATACCGCTATCTGCGTGCACCCGGAAGATGAGCGCTACGCGCACCTGAAAGGCAAATATTGCTTTGTGCCGCTCATCAACCGCCGCATACCCATCATCTTTGATGATTATATAGATAAGGAATTTGGTACCGGCGCGCTGAAGGTAACTCCCGCACACGACCTGAACGACTACAACCTGGGCATTAAGCACAACCTGCCGATAGTAGATACGCTGAACGATGATGGCACCATGAGCGAAGCCGCCCAGCTATACATAGGCGAAGACCGCTTTGCCGTGCGCAAGAAGATAGTGGAAGACCTCCGCAACAGCGGAAACCTGGTGAAGGAAGAAGCCTACACCAACCAGGTGGGCCACTCGGAGCGTACCGATGCGGTGATAGAGCCACGCCTTTCCATGCAGTGGTGGTGCAATATGGAAAAGCTCAGCAAGCCCGCGCTCAGCGCAGTAATGGACGATGAAATAGAGTTTCACCCGGCGAAGTTCAAGAACCTCTACCGCCACTGGATGGAGAACATTAAAGACTGGTGCATTAGCCGCCAGCTGTGGTGGGGACACCGCATACCGGCCTGGTATGATGCAGAGAACGGCATGTATATAGCCGAAAACGAGGCGCAGGCCTACGAAAAATATAAGGCCGCTAAACCGGAGCTGGCCGCCACCCACCCTACGCTCCGCCAGGATGAGGATGTGCTCGATACCTGGTTCAGCAGCTGGCTGTGGCCAATGGAGGTGTTTGACTGGAACGCCAACCCCGATAACAAAGACCTGGAATACTATTACCCCACCAATACACTGGTAACCGCGCCGGAGATCATCTTCTTTTGGGTGGCGCGCATGATAATGGCGGGTTACGAATTCAAAGGACAAAAACCATTTGACAAGGTATATTTTACCGGAATCGTTCGCGATAAGCAGGGCCGCAAAATGAGTAAACAGTTTGGCAACTCGCCCGACCTGCTGAACCTGATAGCCGAGCATGGAGCCGATGCCGTTCGCTTTAGCGTAATGATCTCTTCTCCCGCAGGCAACGACCTCCTCTTTGACGAAGGGCAGATAGACCAGGGCAAGTTCTTCATCAACAAGATGTGGAATGCAATGAAACTGGTGAAGGGTTGGGAAGCCCGGCTGGAAGATGGGGTAGATGACAGCCAGGTGGCTTTCGCCATTCAATGGATGGAGCAACGCATAGAGCAGGTGTCGGAGGAGCTTGACGGCATGATGAAGGACTTCCGCCTGAGCGAAGGGCTTAAAACCCTGTACTCGCTGATATGGAATGACTTCTGCTCGTGGTACCTGGAGTGGGTGAAGCCCGCCCAGGATCAACCCGCCCAGCGCCAGGTGTATGACCGGACGCTGGCTATATACGAGCGCCTGCTGCAACTGCTTCACCCGTACTTGCCGTTTGTGACGGAAGAGATATACCATACACTGCGCGACCGTGCCGCCGGAGACGACCTGGTAGAAAAACAGTTGCCGCCAGCGGGCAAGCCAGATGAACTGGTACTGAAGCAGGGAGCGCTGCTGCAGGAGGTGATCACCGCGATACGCGATATGCGCAACAAGAACCAACTGAAGCCGAAGGAAACCATCCGCCTGCATATAGATACCGCCAACAAGGCATTTTATGAAACGACGGGCTCCATACTGCAGCGCCAGGTAAACGCAGAATCGCTGGAGTACACCAGCGAGGCGAAGGCTGGCAGCATCTCTATTGTAGTGCAGACCGACAAACTGTACCTGGAAGCGGACCGTGCCGCGGTAGATACCGGTGCGCAGAAAGAACAAATGCAGAAAGACCTGGAATACCTGAAAGGCTTCCTGGTGAGTGTAGATAAAAAGCTGAGCAACGAACGCTTTGTGCAGAACGCCAAAGCGGAAATAATAGATGCCGAACGCAAAAAGCAGGCCGACGCATTAGCAAAAATAAAAGCTATTGAAGAAAGCCTCAGTTTGCTATAACTTTAAGCATATGAAACGAGCAGCAACGTACTTTTTCCTGTTGATGGGCTTAGGCCTTGCCTGCCAGTTGTGGGCGCAGGACAAAAATAAAGAGGCGGAAAAGAAAGCGGCAAAGGCTCCTACCTATCCCGTGTTCCTGGGCAATTCCAATATCTCGGGTAAGGAGCTGACACTGCCCAAGCGCGTGTTCGATTCGCTGATGCTGCAAGGCCTCACCGCGCGCGATTCTGCGGGGAATCCCCTGCAGTTTCACGGTTTTGTGTTTACCTACGGCGAACGCAACCTGTATGAAGATTCCGTAGGTAACCTGATAGTACTTACCGACTGGCTGACGGAATATTGCCCCGGTAATAAGCTGGCGGAAAACGTCATCAACAACAATTTCCTGCAGCGCACGAAGGGCGGCGATACCGCCTATATAGATGAAGTGAAACTGGTAGACGATAAAGACCGCAGCAAACTTGGCCGCGGTATGCGGATAGTGCTGACGAAGTAAGTTTTGATTTTTTTATAGGAAGCACCCTCACGGTTTTTTGCCGGGAGGGTGCTTTTTTATATGGGAAGGGAGGCGTGATTGCCCCTGTTGGGTAGAACATCCCCCGGCTGGCCCGGCACAGAGGCTGCGCACCAGCCACCCCCTTCGCCAGCGCACAAGGCTTGCACACAAAGGGGGCTTTTTTAGGGATGGGCAGGTCGGAATATGGTGATAATACATGGTCGTCTTTGCGAGCGCAGCAAAGCAACCTCACGTAACGCCTATCCGACAAGTACGTGTGAGATATCCACAAAAATGATACTATCCAGGAATTGACGATGTAGTTTAGGTTATGCAAAGAGGAGGCATATTGTACATAATAGCATCACCTAATAAGACAACAGTCTATGTAGGTGTGACCTCAAACTTATATAAGCGGGTTTTCGAGCATCGTTCTAAGGTATATCCATCGAGCTTTTCGGCTAAGTATAATTGCGTTGAGTTGGTGTATTACAGACATTTTGAGAGGATTGAAGAGGCGATTGCTGAAGAGAAGAGAATTAAATCCGGTAGCAGAAGCGCGAAGGAGCGACTTATTATTGGTATGAACCCTGAGTGGAGGGACTTGTGGCCGGAGTTAACTATGTGAGGTTTGTGTTGGCTTGATGTGTGTTTGTGTGAGGTTGCTTCGCTGCGCTCGCAAAGACGGGTGGGGGGCTTGTGGAGATGTGATGAGTTTTGTGTGAGGTTGCTTCGCTGCGCTCGCAAGGACGGTTGTGGGGTGGTGGAGGTGTGATGAGTTTTATGTGAGGTTGCTTCGCTGTGCTCGCAAGGACGGTTGGGGGGAAACAACAATGCTGCCCAGGGAAGATTTGGTCTATTGTTGGTCGGCGACCAAAGTTTAGAATACTTTTCGCAACATCTGGGAGTAATTTCTTTACTTTTGAAACTGCCCATTTGCCGCTAACCCTTTCCCTATGTCAACTACCTTATAAAAGTATTGGCCCGACATGAGGCTGGTAGGGATTTTTAGTTCCTTGTGTCCGTTGAGCGCTTGCCTGTGAATTACCACTCCGTAAGAATTGCAGATTATCACAAAACCTTCGTTTATGCTTTTAGTGCATTTTAATACGCTGACATCGTTTACCGGATTTGGGTAGACAATAACATCAAGTTTTTGTTTGGAGATATCTTTTACGGATAATGCACAATCTGCAATAGAAAATTGCGGAGGTCCGAATGCTGGAATCGTGTCATTATTTGTCATAGAGCATAGAAAACAATTAGGTTCGATTGCGGCCGGTTGTAAAGGGTAGAAGTGGCTGTTAAGGCTGCATCCCAGCCCCTCGATAATTTTGAACGGAACGTATAAGTTTCCGGCGGTGTCATAAGGATAGAAGTATTGTATCTTATATGGAATGTTATCAATAAAAGTTGTATCTGTATCGTAAACAATACTGTAGTAAGCCTCGTGGGCAGAAAACAAAGTGTCGCCGATTTCCAGCGAGTAGTCGTATAAGATGTGTTCGCTGGATACGTTGATGTTTATCATTACCCTCCTGTTCTGCGTATCATCTCTAACAAAGAAGCCGTTCATAATTGAATAATTCAGGTTATTAAGAACGGTATCTTCAGAAAATTGTTCATATCCAAGATAGAGATCATCATTGGGTGGGGTAGGGTCCCATACACACAGTCTTGTCCATTTATTGGACAGGTCTGTAAAATATAGTTTTTGTGCATCAACAGTTGATGCGGAGAATAGAATGAAGAATATAGTAAATAGGTGTTTATACATTGCTGTTAGATTATACAGTAAATTTAGTAATAATTCGTTGCAAACGATGAAGGCTGCCTTGCGACAACCTTTTACTACAAAACAATTTAATGATCTTAATTCACCATCAACAGATTCACGCTGCGCTGTAAGATGTTGAAGGCTATTTCGGCCATGAGGTTTTCTTTGTCGAGGGTGGGGTTTACTTCGGTTATTTCGAAGCAGCAGATTTTGTGGTTCTGCATTAGCGAGGCCAGCATGTCTTCGGCTTCCCGTTCTTTCAGTCCGTTGCTCACCGGGGTGCCGGTGCCGCGGGAAATGGAACTGTCCAGGCTGTCTACGTCGAAAGATACATAGATGTCGTCGCAGTTGCTGAGGTGCATCAGCGTTTGGCGTACAATATTTTCGACCCCTTTACGGCGCACTTCCTGCACTGGTATCACTTTTATGCCCAGTTTTTTTATCAGGTGTTCTTCTTCCTTTTCATAGTCGCGCAGCGCTATAAATACTATGTCTTCGGGCTTTATCTTGGGTTGTATCTTGCCTATGTTCTTTAGCTTGTTCCATACTTCTATGGTGTTGGCGTCGGGGTTGTGCACCTTGCTTTCCAGGTTGTCTTCCCCCAGCGATATGGCCAGCGGCATACCGTGCATGTTGCCCGATGGTGTAGTGTAGGGGGTATGCATATCGGCATGTGCATCTATCCAAATCACGCCGAGGCGGTTCTTGGGTTTGGCCATCTTTATACCGGCAATAGTGCCACCCGCAGAACTGTGGTCGCCCGAGAGCACCACGGGGAACAGACCCGATTTCAACGTTTCCGACACGCTGGCCGATACGCGCTCGTACATGGTGTGTACGCCGGCTATCCGCTTGGCATAGGGAGAGGCTACGGGTTCATACAGCAGTTTGTTCTCGTCTTGTATGTTCTCGGTAGGGAAATTGGTAAAAAGGCTGCTCATAAAGTCGAGTGCGGCGATTTTTATCGCGTCTATCCCCAGGCTGGCGCCACGGGTACCGGCACCTATTTCCGACCGTACTTCTATAATCTTTATATTACGCATAAGCCTCAAAGGTATTAAAACAAGGCCGCTTAAGCAAAGGCTACTACCGTTATAAAAGGGTTAAAAGGGATACCCTATGGCAAAGTTGAGTATCATATTGTTGCTGCGCCAGGTAGCGTCAAAGGGCGCCATTTGCCGCAGCACCCAGCCGTTGTTGCCGTCTATGTACGGTTTTTTCAGTGGTATGGCCAGGTCGAGCCTCACCAGGAAGAAGCCGGCTATGTCCAAGCGGATACCGGTGCCGGCGTCGATAGCTATGTCTTTGCCCAGCTTGTGCAGTGCGAATTCCCCGCCGGGGTAGCTGCTCGATTTGTTGGCCAGCCATATATTGCCCGCGTCGGCAAAGAGCGCCCCTTTTACATTAATAGCCCCGGAAAACAGGCGCACGATATCGTAGCGGTATTCGCCGTTCATTTCCAGCTTTATATCGCCCGTCCTGTCAATAAAGATGGCGCTGTTGCTGGTATCGCGGGAACTGCCCGGTCCCAGCGATCGCACCCGCCAGCCACGCATACTGTAAGCGCCCCCGGCAAAGTATTGCTTTATGTAGGGCAGGGTAGAGGAGCCGCGGTAGGGCACGCCGATACCTCCGTAGAAGCGCGCGGCTATCTGGGAGTGCGGCCGCATCACGAAGCGCTGCAGGTCAAAGTCGAACTTCACATACTGGTAGTAGTCCAGGTTGAAGGAGCCCTCTATCGCTCGCCCTATAGACTGTATAGCGGTGAGTAGTGCACCGCTCTCTTCCAGGCTCACGCGCAGGTAGGTGTAGCTCTTGCCCCGGTTCTTTTCCCGGTTGGAGAAGATGAAGGCGACATTTTCCCCTTCTATAAAGCTTTCCCGGTAGCTGTTGGCCAGGAACTGGCTTTCCAGCAGCCGCTTGCGGAAGGAATCGCTGGTGTAAGGCAGGCGGATGATGTTAATAAAAGCCGGAGTTGCTTCCCAGGATTTGGTGGCGGTTTCCCGCCAGCTATATGCAAAGGCCGAGGAGGTGGTGAACAGCCGGAAGTAATTCACGCGGTCCATCAGGTTGGTACCAAAGCTCAGTATCGTCCGGGGCAGGTTTCGCCGGCTGTTATCCAGCTTGAACGGTACTATGAACTTCGGGAAATCCATAGAGGCGTTAAAGCCATAATAAACAGTGCGCAGGTACAGCCGGTCGAGCGCATTGCCTTGTATGTCCTGGTTGTTGTTATACTCCAGTCCGCCGCTTACCGAGGTGCGCAGCAGGTTGGCGCCCCGCCCCACGTTCTTATCGCGGAACGACAGCGACAGGGCGCTGCCTACGCGGTAGGTGGTGCCGCTGGTAAACTCTACGTTGGTATTGAAGTCGTGCTTCTTGGCGCGGTTCATACTGATGCCACATATCAGCAGGTTCTCACCCGGCGAGGAAGTGTCCTCGCGTATGTATATGTTGATGCTGCTGAATATACCCAGCTCGTTGAGCTTGTTGATGGTTTCGTTGTAGTCGGCCTGGCTGTAGATGCGCCCTCGCTCCAGGTATATGTACTTGTACAGTACTTTTTCGCTGATGTAGTAATCGTGGTATTTAAAGAGGGTGTTGTTTACCTTCTTCTGTATCATGGTAGAGTCGCGCACATCGCGCACGTCTATAAAGTCCGGGTAAACGGTTACCCGGCTTACGGCATACCGTTTAAAGGCGCCGGGGTCTTCTCCCGGGCGTATAATGATTTTTACATCCAGGGTTGGTTTCTTCTGCTCCTTTTGCAGGGCGACGAAGTTGATGGCGCTTTCGAAAGGGTTGTCTATGTCCGAGAGGTATTCTTTGTTAAAGGTATCTATCAGGAAGGCGATGTTGTCGTTGGTGAATTTATAGAAGCCTTTATCCAGCAGCAGGTTGGTGATGCGCCGGCGTTCGTCGTCGAGCGTGGCCTTGGTGTAGGGTTCTCCTTCTTTCAGCAGGCTTTCGTTGGCGCCCGCCTGCACTACTACATTCACCAGGCTATCGCTGATGTCGTACTTCACTTTATTAATCAGGTAGTTGATGCCGGTTTCTATGTTGTAGGTCACGTAGGCCTTCTTTCCCTTAAAGAGGGTTGTATCGTCAATTTTTGAGTAGAAGTAGCCCTGGTTGTAGAGGTAGCCCCGCATATTCTGCACGGCCCTGGGTATTAGGGTGCTGTCGTATATTACCGGCGGCTCCACCGTTTTCGATTGCAGCTGAAAGTGTGTCGGGTCGTTCTGGTATTTCTCGTAGCGGTAATTATACAACAGCAGCTTAAAGGGGATGCCCAGTATGTTGCGGTTATTGGGCTTCTGGGCCACCAGTCGCTCCAGGTTGTCGTTCAGTTCACCTCGGCGGGTGATGGGCTGGGGCGATTTGATGTTCACGCTGTTGTTGCGCAGCAGGTGTTGTTCTTCGGTAAGGTGTTTGGTGGTATTGCAGCTGGTCCAGGCAAGCAGTAGCAGAAGTGGCAAGACAGTATAAGCCAACCGTTTATAAATCTCACCTCTCTTTATCATGTATATTGTTACTGCAATTAATATAGCTTTGTAGCCTTATGTTATCTAAAGCACAAAATAAATACATTCGTTCGTTATCGCAGCAAAAATACCGTAAAGAAAACAATGTATTTGTGGTGGAGGGTGATAAAATAGCCCGTGAATGGCTGGCTTCCGGCGAAATGGTGCAGATGATAGTAGCCGTGGCCGACTGGGCGGAGGAACACCACGAGCTGGTGCACCGGCATGCCGAGGCCTCGGTACATATAGTGCCGGAGCACGAACTGGCGGCGGTTTCGCAATTGCAGACGCCGAATAAGGTGCTGCTGGTGGTGCGCCACATGCCCCGTTTCCCCGAGGTGGAGGCCAACGCCTGGTGCCTGGCGCTGGATGACATACAGGACCCCGGCAACATGGGTACCATTATCCGCATAGCCGATTGGTTTGGCATACCCGATGTAGTTTGCTCTCCGGGCTGCGTAGATGCATACAATCCCAAAGTGATACAGGCGGCTATGGGCGGGCACCTGCGCGTGGCGATACATACCATGCACTTGCCCGATTTTGTGAAGAGCGCTTCCGTACCCGTACTGGCAGCTACGCTGGGCGGCGAGAGCCTCTACGAGGTGGAGCCCCGGAGCAGCGGCATACTGGTGATTGGCAACGAGTCGCGCGGAGTGTCGGAAGGGGTGTTATCGCTCGCCACCCGGCAAGTGACTATACCCAGGAAAGGGGGCGCCGAGTCGCTGAATGCCGGGGTGTCTACAGGCATCCTTTGCTCGCACCTGTTGCAACGCTAAAGCGGGCGTAGCCGGCCTTGCCAAGATTTGGCACGAGTGTTGGTTTACATGATACAACAACTGATAAATAGATATTTTATGAAACGGATAGTATTACTCTCGATCTTATTGGTGAGCATCTTCCAGCTCCGGGCGCAGCAGGATATGGGAAGGCGCGGTGAAGGCAGGGCGGAGCGCAGGATGGCCGATGCATCGCTGCGGATAAAGTTAACGACAGACCAGTTGGTGTCCATCTCGGTAGACGACCGCTATTACGAGCGGAGGACGCGTTCCATTACCGTTGGCAATATACCCGCCGGCAGGCACTACCTGAAGGTCTATAACTTCCGCGAGACAAGGGGCGGAAACGGCCGCGCCAACCTGGTGTATTCAGGGTATGTGGACCTGAAGCCGAATTCGTTCAACGCGGCGGTGGTAGACCCGCTGCGGAAGAAGATGACCATGCGCACCACGCAAAGCTTTGACCGCAACACCCCCAACGACTACTACGAGAGCTGGAACGACCGCCGGGACGATAATCAGTGGAACGACCGCGACAGGGACCGCGACCGCTGGAACGATAACGTGCTGCGCAACCAGGACGTAACCGACCTGAACCTGCGGGTGAAGGACCGCATAACCGATGGCGATAAGGTAAAGCTAATGCAGCAGGTACTGACCAGCCGCTCGTACTACACCGACCAACTGCGCACCATGATGGGCTGGCTGAGCTTTGAAAGCAGCAAACTGGACTTTGCCAAATGGGCCTACGACAATGCGCTGGACAAAGAGAACTACTGGAAACTGGAAGACCTTTTCAGCTTTAGCAGCTCTAAGGACGAACTAACCAGCTATGTGCAGTCTCGCGGCGGAATGAACAATAATAATAACAACAATTGGGGCGGCAACCGCGGGCGCGATAACGCTATGCGCGACCAGGACGTGTCGGACCTGGGGGCCAGGGTGAAAGACCGCATCACCGACAGCGACAAACTGAAGCTGATACAAACAGTGCTGAACGGAAAAGAATACTACACCGACCAGGTGCGCACCATGATGGGCTGGCTGAGCTTTGAAAGCACCAGGCTGGAGCTGGCGAAGTATGCCTACAATGCAACTATAGACAGGGAGAATTATTGGAAGCTGGAAGATATGCTTTCTTTCAGCAGCTCTAAGAATGAACTGAGTGAGTATGTTAACCGGTAGTGGGTTAGTATTTAGTAGGTTAGTAGTTAGTAGTTAGTAGGCTAGTATTTAGTATTTAGTAGGTTAGTAGTTAGTAGATTGATGTTGTGGGCAAGAACGTGGGGTGAGGTTGCTTCGCTGCGCTCGCAGTGACAACGATTGGGGTGATTGGTGCGGGGTCGCCCCCAATCCCCTAAAGGGGGCTTTCTGTGAGGTTTGTGCATGTGGTGGCTGGGCAAGAACGTGGGGTGAGGTTGCTTCGCTGCGCTCGCAGTGACAACGGTTGGGGTGATTGGTGCGGGGTCGCCCCCAACCCCCTGAAGGGGGCTTTCTGTGAGGTTTGTGTATGTGGTGGCTGGGCAAGAACGTGGGGTTAGACTGCTTCGCTGCGCTCGCAGTGACAATGGGTGTTTCGGTTGGTAGGTTAATGTGTGGTGGGATGCTTATGGTGTGTGCAAAAACGAGAGGTTGGACTGCTTCGTGCCTCGCAGTGACAACGGTTGTTCCGGTTGGTAGAACCGGGGTCAGGCGGATTAATCTGATTAGCCGGGGCTGTTTGGATTTGCGGGTTTGGGGCGGAGCATTTTGTACCGCTTGTTATACAGCTTACCGGTAATAATGCCTACAGTGCCGCCCAGTATAGCCCCGCAAATAACATCGAGGGGGAAATGGACTCCTACATAGACTTGAGAATAAGCCACTAATATGGCCCACAGCAATGCGAGTGGGCCTACTATCTTATAGCGCTTATACAATGTGATGATGGCGAAAAAAGCCAGGGCAAAGTGATTGGTGGCGTGGGTGGAGGGGAAGCTCTTGCCGCTGCCGCAGTCTACCAGGTAGCGCACCAGGTGCATTATTTTGGGGTCGTTGCAGGGGCGCAGGCGCAAGAAGTAGGGCTTAATGAGTGAAGCGCTCACATAGTCGGCGATGGCGAACGTTACCAGGAACCCCAGGCACCACAGCCATCCTTTTCGCCCGAAGTTCTTCGGCATAAACACCAGCAGGAACAGGTAGAGCGGCGCCCATGTCCATTGGTTTCTCATAAAGGGGAGGAGGTAGTCCAGAACAGGGTGCTGCCAAATGACATGCACCTGGTACCAGGCAATATAATCCCAACTTATGAGCTGCTGCAGCATTACTGTTTTTTAAACATCATGATCATGCGTGGCGAATCGAGCGGCTGGTATTCTCCCAGCTCATAATTGCCGAACGTGCCGGTAAGGGTCATGCCCGCCTTGCGGAACATCTGCACGAAATCGGTAAGGTCAAAGGCGGCGACACTTTCCACGTAGCGGCGTTGCTGGCCTTCGTTATCGGTAAAGGAGATTTCCTTCAGTATGTGCTTGCGCTCTTCGCGCCGCTTTATGTCAAAAGTATAGTCGCCGCGCTCCACGGTTTCTTCCGGCACCAGCCGACTCAGCACATAGTCGCGGTTCAGGTAGTCTATTACCAGTATCCCGTTTTTCTTCAACCCCGCCGCGAACGACTTGGCCGCCAGCAGGTGGTCACGGTCGTGGGCGAAGTACCCGAAGCTGGTGAAGAAGTTGAAAGCGTAATCGAAATAGTTGATGTAAAAAGGCATGCGCATATCGTGCACCATAAAGTGCAGATGTTCGTCCTCGTCTTGTTTCGCCTTTTCTATGCTGGGGTAGGAGAGGTCTATACCGGTTACATCATAGCCATGCTCCGCTAACTGGCGGGAGAAGCGCCCTTCGCCACAGGCTATATCCACCATCCGGCTGCCCGGCATGGGTTGCAGGTGTTCTATGAGGTTCTCTACAAACTCCTGTGCTTCAAACTCGTCCCTGTTCTGGTAGAGTATCTTATAATACGGTGATCCAAACCAACTTTCAAACCAATCTGCTTGTTCCATTTGTTATGTCGTTGGGGCAAAAATAGCGTGGAAAGTCTATTATACAGTGCTTTGGTTGAATTATTGTTTTCGTGTATATTGCATGATGGCCTAGAATGTTGGCTTTGTATACGTCTTATACTTAAAACCCTTGTTTTATGAGATACCTGAGCTCTATTGTATTACTCCTGCTTTTATTGACAGGATGCCGGAAGAACAACGGTGAACCGGAAGGAGAATATGTGAAAGGTGACCTTAGCTTCGGCATCAGAGATGAGGTTACTATTGACCGTGTTTTTAACTTGATCAACGAAGAGCACCTGGACGTAGAGCACATATTTGGCTATACTTATGTGTTGCCGTACCCTAAGGATAGCATTCATATGGTGCGCCGGGAACTGGTGCAGAAGATGTACCTGAAATGGCCACAGTCCTCTGCCACAGACACACCCAACGTATTTGTGAATAGCGCTGATAAAATGATATTATCTACATCGCTGTTCCATATGTCTGATACCGCCAACCAGAATGACTGGCTACGAACCATTGGGAAACTTAGCATGGCAGACAGAGCGGTGACATTTAAGAATGCCAATATACATGTACCCGATGGGCAAGAGAAACAATGGCGGGACTACCTGCTACAGAAAGAGATAGTGGAGTGGGCACAGCTTAATTATATTATTGAATTGCAGCGATGAGGTTTACCTTATCCGGCTAACATTGTGCGAAGGCGTTTGGGGAGTTACTACCATGCCGTTAACAGGGTAGGCTTCCTCGGCTTTAATATCAAACAGTACCTTGCTTTTAGGGGCCAGTTCCATAAACAGTACCTGGTCGGTATTCATCCAGTAATAGGTTTGCTGGTCTATGGGTATATACGGATATTCTACAATGTTTGTTTTTATGTAGAATCGTTTTAGCTCCGGTATGCAATACGGGTAGGGATGAAAGGGGATACAAAGCTTCTTACCGGCCTTTTTATCGGCATAGAGGTGCCGGAATTTTTTAGAAATCAGCATAAGGTTGGCAAAGGCCACCAGCAGCAGCACCGGCAGGCACAGAAACTGCAGGGTGGCCAGGAACTTTGCCAATGCATCGGCCGGGTTTTCCAGGTCTATGCCCGAAAACGCACGGAAGAGGGCAGGCAGCACCCCGAAAGCCAGCGGCAGGCTAAAGGATATAAGGAGGGTCTTGCGTTGTTTTTTCCAGCGCTGGCTGATGACCCCATCCAGGTGGGCTATGTTGGTTTCGTCGAGGCTTATATAAGAGCGGGCTGGCAGCATGAAAAAGGGCAGCCAATGATGCGGCTGAGGGACAAATATATTAATAATAATTTATTTCGATATTACAAATAATTATTTTCTGTCTTTTACTAATATCTGCTTATCTTTGCACCCCAAATTCTACTTAAAAAGGAGGAACTAAAAATTGGAAGAAAACAAAATCCAAGACCAGGTTACAGCACAAGCATCAGCGCATGATGATTTTGACTGGAGCGTTGACAAACGCAACGTAGCTCACTACGCGCAAGACAAACGTGAGCAATTAGACACTATGTACTCCAGTACATTCAAGTCTATTGACGAAGCAGAATTGCTTCACGGTACTATCGTTGGCCTTACCAAGACCGACGCTATTATCAACATCGGCTTTAAATCCGATGGTTTAGTTTCACTCAATGAGTTCCGCGATATGCCGGAAGTAAACATTGGTGAAGAAATAGAAGTGATGGTGGTGGAAAAGGAAGACCGCAATGGTCACCTGCACCTGAGCCGCAAAATGGCCCGCCAGCTTCGCGCCTGGCAGAAGATCGTTGACTTCTACAAAACCGGCGAAGTGGTTACCGGTACCATTACCTCTAAGACCAAAGGCGGTCTTATCGTGGATGTATATGGCCTGGAAACGTTCCTGCCTGGTTCACAAATTGACGTGAAGCCCGTTACTGACTACGATCAGTATGTAGGCAAAACGATGGACTTCAAAGTGGTGAAGATCAACGAAGCTATCCGCAACGCGGTAGTGAGCCACAAAGCGCTCATTGAAAGCGACATTGAACAACAACGCAGTGTTATCATCTCTCAACTCGAGAAAGGCCAGGTACTGGAAGGTACCGTTAAGAATGTTACCGACTTCGGTGCGTTCATTGACCTGGGCGGTGTTGACGGATTACTTTATATTACCGACATTAGCTGGGGCCGCGTAACGCACCCGAGCGAAGTGCTGGAAAATGGCAAGAAACTGAACGTGGTAGTACTCGACTTTGATGACGAGCGCAAGCGTATCAGCCTGGGCCTGAAACAACTGACCCCTCATCCTTGGGATAACCTGGTAGGTGAAATATCTGAAGGTGCCAAGGTGAAAGGTAAAGTGGTGAACATTGAAGATTACGGTGCATTCCTGGAAATTCAGCCTGGTGTTGAAGGACTGGTACACGTATCTGAAATCACCTGGTCTTCTCAGCCTATCAACGCGAAGGAATTCTTCAAGATGGGCGAAGAACACGAAGCTATCGTTGTAACACTGGATAAGGAAGAGCGCAAAATGAGCCTTTCTATCAAGCAAATGACGGAAGATCCGTGGGAAACTATCGAAAACAAATACCCTGTTGACAGCCGTCACAAAGGTACTGTTAAGAATATCACTCCATACGGCGTATTCGTAGAGCTGGAAACCGGCATCGGCGGTATGATCCACATCAGCGACCTGAGCTGGATCAAGCGCTACAATCACCCGAGCGAGTTTACCAAAGTAGGTGACGAGATAGATATCGCTATCCTGAGCATCGATAAGGAAAACCGCAAGCTGGCACTGGGCCACAAACAACTGGAAGAAGATCCGTGGAATACTTTCGAAACGGTGTTCCCGATTGGTTCTGTACACGAAGGCAGTGTTACCCGTAAGGATGACAAAGGCGCTACCGTACAGCTTCAGTATGGCCTGGAAGCGTTCGCTCCTGCCCGTCACCTGAAGAAGGAAGATGGCAGCAACGTGGAAGCTGACGAAACAACGCAGTTTGTTATCATCGAGTTCGATCGTAACGACAAGCGCATCATGGTTTCGCACACCCGCGTATGGGAACAAGGCAAAATAGAAGAAAAAGAGTCTGCACGTAAAGATGCTGCCGCTGACGCTGAAAAGACGAAGAAAGCAGTGAAAAATGTACAGGCGAAAGTAGAAAAGCCAACCCTGGGCGACCTGGGCGCGCTGGCTGCTATCAAAGACAAAATGAAGAAAGCGGAAGAAGGAGACAACTAATACCGCATTGTCATAGATATCTGCAACCACCCCAACCTTGCGTTGGGGTGGTTTTTTTTCGTAACTTGTAGTATCATACAGGCATTATAGACAAAACAGTTACACTATTACTTTTATGGGTGGGAACAAACACGCGATAAAGAAAAAAACCTTATCCTTTATCTCCTTTTCGCTATTGCTGGCATCGCTGGCAACGGCCCAGGTCAACTATGACATTAAGCTAAAGTCTGGCGTGATACATACGGAGGCGAATGCGGCGCTTTACACCCGGCAGATGGCCATGAGCCGTACCGAGAGTGGTCCGAGCCAGGTATTACTCCAGTTTCATGCATTACCCGGTGAGCGCGACGAGGCATTGCTGAACAGCGCCGGCATTACCATACTGGATTATGTGAACGCCAATGCATTTACCGTGCTGCTCGCTCCAGGGATGAGCGAGGATGTAGTTAACCGCTTTTCGATAAGAAGCATAACGGAAATGCAGCCGGAGTGGAAAGCGGAACCCCTGCTGTGGAAGAAGATAGACGCAGATCCCGCCGCCGAGGTGGAACTGCAGGTGTCGTTCCTGAAAGAAGTGGATGCCGCCGCTATAAAGCTGTTCCTGGCCGGTTCCGGTGCCAGCCTGGTAAGTGCAGACCTTGAAAAGATGCACCTGTATAAGGTACGGGTACGTGGCAGCCAGGTACGCCAACTGGCCCGCTGGTATGGCGTGCGCTACATTGGCCCCGCGCCCGTATACGCCCCCCTGGATGCAGAAGCAAACGCCGGTGTAAATGCCGCGTCGGTTACCGCACCCCTGAGCCTGGGTGGCGGAGGACTCACCGGTGAAGGAGTGAGTGTAGGTGTGGGCGATAATGTAAGCGGTATTTACCACATAGACCTTATAGACCGCATCATCAATTACAATCCCGCACGAATGACCAACCACGGCCAGCACATTAATGGCATAGTGGGCGGAGCGGGCATAATAGACCCCAAGGCTACGGGCGCCGCACCTAAATCGATACTGGTAGACCACATATATGACAATGTACTGGCCAATACCGGCGCCATGCGCGCCGCGCATAATATGAGCATTACCAACAACTCTTATGCTACGGTGATATTGGATACCGGCTATGCCGGCCGCTATGATGGCAGCTCCTACGCGCTGGATGAACTATCCCTGCAATACACGGATGTGCTGCATGTGTTCGCAGCCGGTAATGACGGGTTCCAGTTCCGGCCACCGTACCCTATGGGTTATGGCACCGTATGTGGTGGTTACCAGCCGGCCAAGAACGCCCTGGTTGTAAACAATTATGACAAGCACTACTGGCTGGGAGCTTTATCCTCCAGCGGGCCGGTGAGGGATGGCAGGTTGCGCCCGGAACTGAGCTGCATAGGTGATGGGATGCTTTCTACCCGCGGCGTGGATATATACCTGGTAGCCGGTGGCACCAGTATGGCCAGCCCACAGGTGGCAGGCGCCGCCGCACTGCTCACCGAGCGGTACCGGCAGATACATGGTAATGTAAACCCGCGCGCGGATGTACTGAAGGCAGTGCTGCTGAACGGCGCTCATGACTTTGACCGCCCGGGACCTGATTACCGGGTAGGGTATGGCATACTGAACGTGGCGCGCTCCAAGCAGATGATTGACAGTAACCGCATAGTGACCAATACCATAGCCAATGGCGGGCAGCAATCGTTTACGATTAATGTACCGGCCAACACGGCGCAACTGAAAGTAATGCTCTGCTACCATGACCAGCCCGGCAGCCCCATAGGAGACGGGCGGGAACTGGTGAATGACCTGGACATAGAGGTAACCGAACCGAATAGCACCATACATCTGCCGCTGGTACTGAATACAGATATACCCAATGTGCTGGACCTGGCGGTGGAAGGCCGTGATAGCCTGAACAATACCGAACAGGTAACCATTAATAATCCCGCTGCCGGTACTTATACTATTACGGTGAAAGGGCATGACATACCACAGGGCAGCCAGCCCTACGTGGTGGCTTATAACTTTGACCCGCTGGGCGTGAAAATTAAAAATCCGGTAAGGGGTACTTCCGTGGCGCACAACGATTCGCTGTGCATCTATTGGGATGCATCCGCAGATGCCAACCCCCTGACGCTGGAATATACGACCAACAATGGTGGAAGCTGGACAACGATAGCCACCAATATACCCGACTCGCAGAAGTACTATATATGGTACGTGCCCGGCGTAACCTCCGAGCAATGTAAAGTGCGCCTCAGCCGGAACAACACATCGTATGCAGATACCAGTGGAAGCTTCGTTATCAGCGCGCAGCCACAGGTGTATGTAGACTCCGCTGCCCTGTGCGCAGGATACATTAAGGTGAACTGGCCCCCTGTGCCGGGCGCTACCGGCTATGTGGTAATGCGCAAGCACGGATGGTATATGGAGCAGGATGCTACCATTACCGACACTACCTATACCTACTCAGGGCTGGACCCTGACAGCATGTATTATATAGCGGTGCAGCCGCTGATAAACGGGGAGCCGGGATACCGGAGCATTGCCGTGAAGCGCCGTCCGGATAGCGGGCCCTGTAACGGCACTATATCGGACGGGGACCTGATGGTGGAAGCCATAAGGGAGCCGGTAAGCGGCCGCCTGCAAACCAGCACCCAGCTCAGCGCCAGCGAAACAATGATAGTGCGCGTGCGCAACCTGGATAACGCACCCAGCGGAAATTATACCCTGCACTATGCTGTGAATGGTAACTGGCAGACGCAGAACGGAACCGGGATACCGGCTACCGGATTTACAGACATCACCATTAACGGGCTGAACCTGGCCGCACCGGGTGCATATACCCTGCAAGCGGCCATAGAGCATACCGGAGTGACTGATAATGTGAGCCGCAACGACTCCGCCACTGTGGTAGTTCGCCAGTTGGTGAATAGCCCGGTAAGCTTACCTGTTCCGTTAGTGGAAGGCTTTGAAACATTTGGCGTAACGGTAGTACAGGGTGATACTATGGGGCTTTCACCTGATGAGCGCTGGGATTATACCAATAACCTTCGCGACTCCGGCCGCTTAAGAACCTATGTGAATGACAGCTTCCTGGTGACCGGCAACCGGTCGGTAACTATGGATATGACCATGAACAGCTCAGCGGGAACACAGAACTACTTTATGGCCACTTACAACATGACTTTGTTTGATACAACCTCCGACGAAGTACGTGTCGACTTTGATTACATACTCCATGCGCAGCCAAAGTTCTATGACGGGAATGAGTTCTCTGTAAGGGGCAGCGACCTGGACGCCTGGATACCCGTGTTCCATTACGACACATCGCTGGATGCGGGTGTGCTGGCGCACTCCAATACTATCTCGCTTACCCAGGCGCTGCGTGCCGCCAGCCAGAACTTCAGCAGCAGCTTCCAGGTGCGTTTCGGGCAAAA
The DNA here is from genome assembly GCA_016786665.1 of Flavipsychrobacter sp. Classification (GTDB taxonomy): domain Bacteria; phylum Bacteroidota; class Bacteroidia; order Chitinophagales; family Chitinophagaceae; genus MKUN01. The sequence goes on along the minus strand of JAEUVZ010000023.1, from coordinate 64,073 downwards.
TGACACCTCGCTGGTGGCCTCGCGCAGCTATGGTAACGGGTTTACGTTCGATAACTTCCGCCTGTACACTTTGCAGAAAGACGTGCAATTGCTTTCCGTACTCAGCCCGGCTCGTTCGGCCTGCGGTTCCGGCGGGCAGCAACCGGTAAGCATCCGCGTGTACAACAGCGTATCGCAGGTGCAAAACGATGTAGTGGTTTCGTACCAGCTAGACGGTGGTGCGGTCGTTAACGAGACCATCACCACCATCGCCGGTTATGATACTATTGACTATGTGTTTAGCCAACAACTCCCGGCCCTTCCCTTTGGGGATCATGTGCTGAGTGTATGGCTGGCCGCTCCAGGTGACAGCCTGCAAAGCAACGATAGCATTATGAACCAGGTAATACACAGCCAACCGCTTATTACCACTTACCCGTTTGCGGAGAACTTTGAAACGAACAATGGGTACTGGTATGCCGAAGGACTGGCCAGTACCTGGGAATGGGGTGTACCGGCCGCCACATTAATCAACAATGCCGGCAGCGGTACCCGGGCATGGGTCACCAACCTGGACGGGTTTCATAACAACCTGGAAAAGTCTTACCTGTACACTACCTGTTTCGATATTTCATCGCTGGATAGCCCTACCGTAGCCTTTAAGCTGATAACCGATATAGAGGACTGCGGTACTATGCTCTGCGATGGCGCTTACCTGGAGTACACATACAATGGCGTGCAGTGGACCAAACTGGGCGAATACGGACAGGGGATAGGGTGGTACACCGATTCTACCCACGATGTATGGGACGAGCAAAGCAACACGGAATGGAAGCTGGCGCAATATGCATTGCCCGTAAGCAACCAGCCCGTGCGTTTCCGCTTTGTGTTCAGCGCCGACCCGGCTACCAACCGTGAAGGTATAGGGGTGGATAGCTTTAGCATCTTCAACTATACGGATAGTAGCGTCGTAATGGAGCCATTCGAGGGTTTGGTAGTGTACCCCAATCCTAATACCGATGGAGTACTGAAGGTAAAATGGTCGGGTACAGTAGGTGATAAGATGCAGGTGGTTATTATAGATGTAGCGGGCAGGGTTGTCTTCCGCGAAGACCATATAGCTAACAATACCGTGAATAACACCACGCTACACACCGGCAGAATGATGACCGGCATCTATGTGGTGAAAATCATCATCAACGACCGGCAGTATTTTAAGAAGGTACTGATGCATTAGATTTGGATATTTTAATGCTTATGCCTAATTTTATTAGGTATAAGCATTATCATTGGATCAATTACGTTTCATAAAAGGAAGCCTTACGCCCATTATCCTCAAGTTGCTGGAGGATAATGGGCGTATGTATGGGTATGAAATGACCAAAGCGGTCAGGCAGATGACGGGAGATAAAATCGTTATTACAGAGGCCGCCTTATATCCTGCCTTGCATAGATTGGTAGAAGAAGACCTGGTGGAAACAACCACAGAGCAGGTAGGGGGAAGGATGCGTAAATACTATTCACTTACCCGAAAGGGTAAAAAAGAATCAGTGATTGAAATCAACTCGATGCTGGAGGCTATGTCTTCTATACAACTATTACTCACTAAAAAGCTGAGCCATGGATAGCAAAGTGTTATCTCACGAGCAGTTAAAGCAACTGGTAAGGTTCATTCACAAGCGTGGATTCCGTGAGCCTGCGGTGGTTCTGGAAATATTGGATCACTTTGCCTGCAAAGTGGAAGAACTCCTGGCTGCTAAGCCCGGCATGGACTTTCAGCAGGCCATGATGGAAGCGCATAAGAGCTTTGGGGTTCGCGGATTTTACCCGTTCTCTGAAAATTTTTACCGCCACACGCAACGGAAGTATAAAAAGCTGTTTTGGAAGAATCTTGGAGCGGTACTGTCGAAACCGGTTTCGATAATGGCCTTGCCCGTTATCGGTTATGTCGTTTATAACCTTTACATGCAGGCTATCGCTCAATTTAATTTCAGACTGTGGGATGCCTGGAATGTAGTTGATTTTGCCTTTCTCCTGCTGATGATAATCTGCTCTGCGCTCGATATCATTACGATGTATAGATTGCCTAAGACCGACCGGAAGCATCCGTTTATTTTATCGTCGTTGATGAATGGAAGTGTGTCCGGGTTAACGCTCTATATTATTTTGCCCGGCATTTTCAAAGAACCCAATACGGAATACAGTTGGGTGATGGGGCTAATTTTTTCTGTTTACATCGCGTATATAATACCCAGGCACATAGCGGTGAGGAAGACCATAGCAAAAGCACTGGATGATCTTGAAGCAGTTAAAAAAATGGCAATAGATGCATAAAGAAAAGACCGACGTCAAGTCGGTCTTTCTATTTGTAAACGCGGTAAATATTTTAATTCCGAAAAAACCGTTCGGACGTATCGCTCATCCAGTCGGGCGGTTCAGACATTAAGTACTCGCATGTGCGCTCGCCGTCTCATGTTCCAATGTGCCTAAGTAGCGCTCCGCATCCAGCGCGGCCATGCAGCCGCTACCGGCGGCGGTAACTGCCTGGCGGTACATTTTATCCTGTACATCGCCGCAGGCGTAAACGCCTTCTATGTTTGTTTTAGAAGTTCCCGGTGTGGTGAGCAGGTAGCCCTGTTCGTCCATGTCCAGCCAACCTTTGAAGAGGCTGGAATTAGGTTCGTGGCCGATAGCCACGAAGAAGGCTTTGATGGGAATAGTGGTTTCTTCACCGGTCTGATTGTTCTTTATCCGTACGGCTTCCACCTTTTTATCGCCTATCACTTCGTCTGTTTCACTGTTCCAGTACACTTTTATGTTGGCTGTTTTCAAAACGCGCTCCTGCATTACTTTGCTTGCACGCATTTCGCCTTTGCGGATGAACATATGCACGGTGCTGCAAAGCTTGGAGAGATACAGCGCTTCTTCGCAGGCCGTATCACCTGCTCCCACAATCGCCACTTCCTGCTCGCGGAAGAAGAACCCATCGCATACCGCACAGGCAGAAACCCCATGACCGTTCAGGCGTTGCTCCGATGGAATGTTCAGCCATTTGGCGGATGCACCTGTAGCAATTATTACCGAGTCCGCCTCTATCCATTTTTCGTCATCTATCTGCACCTTGAACGGGCGGTTGCTGAAGTCAACCTTGGTAGCCATACCCCAGCGTATATCAGCGCCCATGCGCTGCGCCTGTTGCTCAAATTCCACCATCATTTCCGGCCCCATGATACCATTAGGATAACCGGGGTAGTTTTCTACCTCGGTGGTAATGGTGAGCTGTCCACCCGGCTGCAGGCCCTGGTAGAGCACCGGCTTCAGGTTGGCACGAGCTGCATATATAGCCGCGGTATAACCGGCAGGCCCTGAACCTATTATAAGGCAATGTACTTTTTCTGTGTCCGACATAAATAACTATTAGCGTACAAAAATGCGAAATATTGAAAACACCTGTGCGACTTTTTATCTACACCACTATTAAAACTTTTTATGTTTTATATATTTGAGTATAAATCTAAGTTGCCCTATTCCCCGGCTATTATTATTTTGCCGTCTTATACCGCCCATGAAGATAACATTTATATCCCAGGCTTCGATTTTGATAGAAACATCTGATAGGGTGATTCTGACCGACCCCTGGTATACAGGCAAAGCGTTCAATGATTCCTGGAAACTATTCCCGGACGCGGCGTGGAAAGATGAATATTATGACCTGGTAGATGATATCTGGATATCGCACGAACATCCTGATCATTTTAATATCGCTACCTTAAAGGCTTTCCCTGATAGTTTTAAGCAAAGGGTGAGAATACTTTTTCAACAAAATAACACTGATAAAATGCCGGAAGCTTTTCGGCGATTGGGCTTCCGGAACATATGCATTTTCCCGAACAGGACGGTAACAGCAATTAGTAAGGAAACGAGCATCTACATTGTGCAGATAGGTCAAATGGATTCCGCGTTGGCTGTTATTAACCAGGGAGAAGTGGTGCTGAACCTGAATGACTGTGAGGCCAATAAGTCTGATTGCCGGAATATCATTAAGGACATAGGCAGGGTTGACATCCTGCTGAATCAGTTTTCCATAGCGGGCTACAATGGACATTTTGATCACGACCGTTATTTGTCGGAACTGGCAGACAGCATATTGGATAACATGGTAGAGAACCACATTAGCCTGAAAGCTAAGGTAACTATACCATTTGCGAGCAATATTTACTTCTGCACGAAAGACAACGAATATGTAAACTACTACCTGAAGACACCGCTGGATGTGCAGGCGCGATTTGTAGAGGAGCGTCTTGGCTGTGCTATCTTGTATCCTGGCGATATCATAGATACGGCTATTGGGAGCAGCTACGATAATTCGGCAGCAATAGAAAAATACGATACGCTGTACAGGAAAACGCCCAAAACATTTGATGTGCCTCCCGTGGTACCCGTCGCAGATATTGAACGGGCCATAAAAAAGCGACATGCACAGCTCAGCGAAAAATTTCCGTGGTGGGTGATGAACAGGCTGACGGAACTGAGCGTCTTTGTGCCTGACCTTAATGTTATTGTTTTGTTCTCATTGGGTAAGGGTACGTTCCGTGTGGCGCCTGCCGGGGAAGATTATGATATGGTAATCTATTCGCAGCCTTTTTTCTATTCTTTTGATACCTTATGGGGGGTGCAGACCATGGGTGTCGGGGGCCGGTACCGTATCAAAAACCGCTTTGGTATATGGCGTTGGTACAGGATCGTTACATCGCTGAACAACGCTGAAATGTACCTTAAAGGCAAATACCTGTTCACTAAGAACAATCTGGATTTTCTGCGTACCCGTTTTAAAGGAGGGGTCAACCAACTGGCGTACCAGCTGAGTAGAATGAAACGCTGACTACCTGTATTCCTGTATCGCAATGGTGCTGCTGCCATAGCCCGCCCACACGCCTAAAGCGCCATTGCTGAAGTTGGAAGGAATATTGGTAGGCGAGGCAAACGGGTTGCCCACTACATTGATGGCAAACGAGTATGTTCTCCAGAAGTCGTACACCTGTTTATCTATGGCGCACCATTTCAGGGTAATGGAGTCGCCCTTTATTGGGTAAACCGATGCGGAGCTATCCGGCACTGAGCGGGGATAACCGAAACCAATGCCTATCTTCCGCAGGTAGGTGCCATTAGCGCCAAAGTCCTCAGCCGTCACCACATCTACCGGGTAATAGGGTTCGTCATTGCGCTTGGTATAGTAGCGTATATAATTGCCTATGGTATCCGGGTCTTTCACGTTGATGTAGAGCGCCACTGCATCAGTGGGGGTATTGGGAAAGCGGAAAGGCAAAACGGTATCGGCATAGAAGCTGTCTACCGGTATCACGTTGGGTATCTTGGTGGTAGCCTGGTAGGTTTTACCCCCGTACGATATGGAAAGAGTGTAGTTCTTATCCACCTCGCCCTGCAGTATAGCGTTGCTGAGCGTGGCGGTATCTATTGAATAGAAAGAGAATTTAACGCCCGAGCTATCCAGCGTGTATTCGCGAAGCGTATCCAGTATGGAACCATCGGTGATGGTGACCAGCGCATCGTGCACAAAACTACCCTCCAGCGTGGCCAGGTCTACCTTTGAGAAGAAGCCAAAAGTTTTGGTTATCATCACGAAAGGCGGCAGGCCTGTTTCTATCTGTCCTTCTACCACCAGTGCCGGGTCGCCGGTGCTGAGGTTCAACTTTATTTCCTTCTCGCAGGAAATGAACAGGGATGCTGAAAATAGAAAAACAGCAAGGGCGGTATATTTCCACGCACTGCTGTTCACTAATTTTATGGTCATAAAGCCGGGGCTGTCTAAAGTATGGTACAAAGTTAGGGGAAAAACGGCATACAACAGCCGCCGCCCTTAGTTGTTGCTGATGGCGTACTTCCCTTCCGGGGTGTACACTACCGGGAATATCTTATGGTGTTTTTCAAAATAATCGTATCCCGCTTTCAGGTTCACCCAAAACTGTTGTTTGTCCTGTTCCTTGCCGTACTCGCGTCCCAGGAAGTTAAGTCCTGCGTCGTTGAAGCGGGTGGGGAAGATGTGTACGGGTATGTGTATCTGCCCGTTGATTTTGGCATTGAGGCACAGGGTGTATATTTCCTGTATCACGTCGTCGGTCATGGGCATGCAACCTACGGTAACACAGCCACCGTGAATGTAGATGTCACCACCGGGACGGGTTTTATTACTCAGCATCAGGTCTGAGTAATTGGGGTAGTTGATAAGCATGGAAAGGTGATAGTCGCTGCGGGGGTTGAAGTCTTCTATAAAGTAAAAGCCTTCCGGTACCTGGCGGTCGCCTTCGTAACGCTTAGGGCCCAATATTCCTGAAAGGGCGCAGATGCGGTAAAGCTTAATGAGCTTGTATTCCTGGTCTGGCTCGTTGCGGGCCCATACCTCCATCTCATTCATCGACTTGAACGAGCGGATGTAAATATCTTTGGGAGGGTAGGCCACGCCCTTGCTCTTGAAGAGTGAACGAAGACTATCGTTATACTTGTTCCAGGCATTGGTCACCCGGTCCGATGAGAACTGGAAGTTCTTGAACGTATTGGGGTCATCCTGGGCAGAGACTCCGGAAGAAGAGAAGCACACTATCAAAGCAAATACAATGCTAACCAGCAGTTTTTGCGCCATATACACAGAAATAAGTCAGAAGATGAAAAATTGCGAAACCCTTACAGTATCAGGCAAATATATGTGGTTTTGCCCTAAGAAATTGCTAAAAAAATGTAAAAAGCCCCGTTATTACGGAGCTTTTACAATTAAAGAAAAATATTAAAATCAGTTAGAGGTTGCCTCGTTTCGCCTGCTCACGCTCTATCGATTCGAAGAGCGCCTTGAAGTTACCTGCTCCGAAGCTCTTTGCACCCTTGCGCTGAATGATTTCGAAAAACAGCGTAGGGCGGTCTTCCACCGGTTTGGTGAATATCTGCAGCAGGTACCCCTCGTCATCGCGGTCTACTAGTATTTTCAGTTCCTGGAGGGGCGCTACGTCTTCGTCTATTTTGCCCACCCGGTCAAAGAGTTCTTCGTAGTAGGTGTCCGGCGTGTCCAGGAACTCTACCCCGCGTGCTTTTAGTTCGCGCACGGTGGTGATAATGTCGTTGGTGGCGATAGCTACGTGCTGCACCCCCTCGCCTTCGTAGAACTCCAGGTATTCTTCTATCTGCGATTTCTTCTTGCCTTCAGCGGGTTCGTTTATGGGGAATTTTACATAGCCGTTGCCATTGCTCATTACCTTGCTCATCAGGGCCGAATACTCGGTGTTTATCTGCTTGTCGTCAAAGGACAGGATATTGGCAAAGCCCATCACGTCTTCATACCACTTTACGGTATCGTTCATGCGGTTCCAGCCTACGTTGCCTACGCAGTGGTCTACATATTGCAGCCCCACATCGGATGGGTTAAAGCTGCTTTTCCACTCTTTGTATCCTGGCAGGAAGGGGCCGTTATAGTTCTTCCGCTCTATAAACATGTGTACGGTTTCGCCGTAGGTGTATATGCCGGAGATCTTTACTTCTCCGTGCTCGTCGGTAATGGTTTGCGGCTCCATATAGGAGCGGGCGCCCCTCTTGGTGGTTTCTTCGTAACTTTTGTAGGCGTCATCTACCCACAGCGCCAGTATTTTAACGCCATCTCCGTGCTTGTATATGTGCTGGTTGATGGGGTTGTCGCTCTTCAGCGGAGTGGTGAGTACCAGGCGTATTTTGCCCTGCTGCAGCACGTAAGAGGCACGGTCTTTTACTCCCGTTTCCGGGCCGGCGTAAGCCAGCGACTGGAAACCAAATGCGGCCTTGTAATAGTAGGCCGCCTGTTTGGCGTTGCCTACATAGAACTCTACATAGTCGGTACCGTTAATAGGTAAAAAATCCTGCGCTTGCGCCATTTTCTGGCTTACTGATAATGATTCCATTATTATAAATATTTTTTTAATTAGAAAATTGAATAGTTAAGAAAAGGCTCCGGAATGCCGGGCTACACACGGCTCCATTCGGCCATGGCCATGGTTCGTAACAATTCCCTGTTCCAATCAATTAGTCCGTTCATTCTATATCTGTAAAGTGTCTAACGTGTAGCCGGGTAAACTATTCTATCCAGCTAACTATATACGAGTCATCTTCAATACCCAGTGCGTCTTCGGTCATTTTCAGCGGGTGGAAGGTATCTACCATTACCGCCAGTTCTTTGGTCTCCAGCGCGCCGATGCTTTTTTCCACCGTTCCGGGATGCGGCCCGTGCGGAATGCCGGCGGGGTGCAGCGTTATCATGCCGCGCTCCACATGCTTGCGGCTCATAAAGTCGCCGTCTACATAGTAGAGCACTTCGTCGCTATCTATATTGCTGTGGTTGTAGGGGGCGGGTATGGCCTTGGGGTGATAGTCGAACAGGCGAGGTACGAATGAACAAATAACAAAGTTGTGTCCGTCAAAGGTCTGGTGTACCGGTGGTGGCTGGTGTACCCGTCCGGTGATGGGCTCAAAGTCGTGTATGCTGAGGGCGTAAGGATAGTCGCATCCATCCCAGCCTACCACGTCAAAGGGGTGTGAGCCATACCATATAGGGTAGAGTAGTCCCTTCTTCTTTACGTTTATCAGGAATTCGCCTTTCTCGTCAATGGCTTCCAGGTCTTGTGGCTTGCGGATGTCGCGCTCGCAGAAGGGGGAGTGCTCCAGCAATTGGCCGTAGCGGCTAAGGTATCTTTTCGGGAATGCAATAGGCCCGAACGATTCTATGATAAAAAGCCGGTTGGATGGGGTGTCAAAGTCCAATTGATAGATAGTGCCTCGGGGTACCACCAGGTAGTCGCCATAGCCGAAGGGGAGCTTACCATAGCAGGTTTTCAGCGTTCCGGTGCCTTCGTGTATAAAGATCACTTCGTCGGCATCGGCGTTTTTATAAAATATATTCTTTTGGAAGCTTTCCTGCGGTGCGGCCAGCGAGAGCTGGCAATCATTATTGAAAAGCACCACTTTCCGGCTATCGAGGTATTCGGCTGCGGGTTTCACCTGGAAACCCTTAAAGCTGCGGTGCTTCAATATATTATCGCTGGCGGCCCTGGGCGAAATATCCTTCGGCTCTTCGGTGCGAATGATGGTGGTAGGCGGGTATATGTGATAGAGGAGCGTATAGTCTGATGAAAAACCTTCCGTGCTGAATAGCTGCTCTGAATAGAGCGAACCGTCTGGCTTACGGAATTGTGTATGCCTTTTGTGCGGTATGCTACCGAGCGAATAATAATGTGGCATTGGCGAAGCTTAATTTGTTTCAAAAATACGGATTTTACCGCCCTTTTTGCAAGGTTTTTGGCTGCGCAGTGCTTCTATATAAGGGTTAGTAATACTTGTATAATACCAATGATAAAGCCCAGTACGCCCCCCAGTATTTCTACAAAGCGGAACTCCTTGCTCATAATGGCCATCAGTATCTGCTCCATCTTGTCGGAGGAGAAGTTGGTCACTTTTTCGGTTACTATACGTTCTATATCTATCTGGCGGCCCAGCGAGTCGGCGTAGCGATTGATGAGCTCGGGCAGCAGTTGCTCTATTTCCTCCATCATCCCTTCCTTCAGCTGGCCGATGGTCTTTTCGCCGATGAACATCGAAATCATCGGCATTTTTTCGGCAAGGCGTACGCGGAGGAATTTATCGAGATGCTCTTCTATTACCGGATTTAGTTCTTTAAGTTTTTCCGTGTCTTTGAGCCGGGCCGCAATCTCATCAAAGTGCAGCAATTCGTTGGCTACCAGCGCCCCCAACTTTATGGCGAACTGCTTTTGCCGCTTAGGAAATATACCATGAAAGGTGATGCCCAGCACACGCTTCGGCTCTTTGGGGTGGAAGAGCATTTTTATCGCTATCCAGTTGGTGAACCAACCGATAAACGCGGATATTATTGGAATCAGGTAAAGTATCATATTGGTAAACGATGCCCCGGGACTACAGCGTAATCCAGGCTTTTTGTTTCAGGCTTTCGATAGCGGCAAGGCTCGCCTGCGATGTGTTAACTAATTCGTGGAAGGGGATAACAGGCTCGCCGCCATTCTTAATGCGCTCCATCAGCAGCCGGAACTGGTGATAGTGGCCTTTGTCCTGCGTAGCCGACTCCGACGAGAATCCCCTGAAGCCATAGCCTTTCAGGCGTTTCCAGTTTTCCAGTACCAGGGTACGTTCCTGGCTGTATACTTCCACCCGTTCTTTGTCGTAGGCTTTGCTGCCATTGGAGAAATAGTTGATAGCGGCGTGGGTGCCATTCTCGTACTGCAGCAGCAGGGTAGCATTATCGGTGTTTTCTGCGGGGTGGGTACCCATGGCATTCAGGCACACCGCCTTTACGGCGGAACCGCACAGGTACGTACACAGGTCTATAAAGTGACAGGCTTCGCCTATAATGCGGCCCCCGCCCGTTTCCATATCCTGCAGCCAGTTACCCGCGGGTATCATGCCTGCATTTATGGTCACTACTATATTCATTGGGGCATTGGTTTCGCCCAGTAGTTTTTTCATCTTCACGGCCAGCGGCGCGAAACGGCGATTATACCCCACGGTAAGCGTCTTGCCCGCCGCTTTGTAGGCATCTATTACTTGTGCCAGTTCATCGCGGTGTATGGCCAGGGGTTTTTCTACAAATACGTGCTTGCCGGCCTCCAGCGTTTCGCATACCATGTGTGCGTGCTGGTGGTGGCGGGTGGTGATAAAGGCTACCTCCACATCGGTGTCGGCCAGTATGGCTTTATAGTCGGTAGTGGCGGCTGCTATACCGTACTTTTTCGCCAGGCTCACGCCGGAAAGCCCCGACGCGCTGGCAATTACTTTTATCCCGGCGCCGCACTTTTTAAGCGCTGGTAGCACTATTCCGCCGGTAAAGTTGCCGGCACCTATTATCCCGGCCACGCCGCTGCCGCCTGTAGCGGTACGCGACTGGAAAACGACTGTGTTGTTGATGCTGCTTTTATCGCTGTAAGTAATGATAGTGGCTATGGCATTAGGGTTCTGCATATTGCCATAAGCCTTATGGTATTCATAAAGCCCTATGCGGTCGGTAATAAGCGGTTGCACATCCAGTTGCCTGCTGTCCAGGGCCTGGAGCACTGCTTCAAAATTGCGCTTCTCCGTCCAGCGAACGAACCCAACCGGGTAGTCGAGCCCCTTCTGCTCGTAATCAGTATCATACCTTCCCGGTCCATAGGAGCAGCTTACCTGGAATGATAGTTCTTTTTCAAAAAAATCGGCCCGGTTTATGTCCAGCCCTACCACGCCTACCAGCACTATGCGCCCGCGCTTGCGGCTCATCTGCGCCGATTGGGAGATTATTTCATTGTCTTTATTAGCCGCAGTTATCACCACGCCATCGGCGCCTATGCCCTGCGTCAGTGCATTGATATAAGCTACGGGGTCGGTACCCTCGGCGGGATTAATAGTAATGATACCACGGGCGCGGGCCAGCTCCAGCTTGTTATTGTCAAAGTCTACCCCCACCACCCGGCAGCCGTTGGCTTTTAGCAGCTGGGCGGTAAGCTGACCTATCAGGCCCATTCCTATTACCACTATCGTTTCCCCGAACGTAGGTGCTACCAGGCGTATGCCCTGCAGGCCAATAGCCCCTATTACCGTAAAGGCGGCTTCTTCATCGCTCACATTATCAGGTACACGGGCGGCCAGGTTCTGGGGTACGGAAACAATTTCTGCGTGGTGCCCGTTAGAGGCTACCCGGTCGCCCACCTGGAAACCGGTGACGCCTTTACCCACGGCAATGACCCTGCCCACATTGCAATATCCCAGAGGAATGGGCTGGCCCAACTTGTTGAATACCGCGTTGACGGTTGGTTTCAGGCCATCTGTCTTTATCTTGTTCAGCACCATTTTCACCCTGTCGGGCTGCTGTCGGGCTTTCTGTATCCAGCCGGCTTTGCCAAATTCTACCAGCATACGCTCCGTTCCCAGCGATATGAGGCTGCGGCTCGTTCGTATCAGCAGGTACCCGTTCCTGGGCATAGGTGCGGGCACTTCTTCAAGAATGGTATCTCCGTTTTTAAGGTCCTGGATAATCTGCTTCATGTGCTAAAACCCGGGCAAGATACTAATTGACTATTGTATCTGCACACATTACCGGCTAAGTGCCGGTGCAAAGCTAAGAAAGAAAGACAGACTATTTTGCAGCAAACTGGCGCAGCCACGATTCGATGGCGAGTAGCGACCAGATGGTATATGCAGCTTCAATCTTGCCTGTTGCGTTATCTCGGATAAGAGTTTCTATTGCTTTTTTATCAAATATACCCCATTTATAGAAGTCATCAGAAAGGAGCCGTTCCTTGATCATTTCCTGCATGTCTTCTTTTATCCATTTTCTTATTGGTGCTACAAAGCCTGTTTTAGGGCGGTATATCACTTCGTTGGGCAGGTAGCGTTCCGCTACTTTTTTGAGGAGGTATTTTGTTTCATCGCCTTTCAGTTTAAGGTGGGGCGGAATTTGAGTACTCAGCTCTACCAGCTCTTTATCCATATAGGGAACCCGGGTCTCTATGCTGGCGGCCATAGAAAGCTTGTCCATGTAGTTCAGATTATGGTCTACCAGGAAGCTGCGTATTTCCCAGAAAAGCATTTGATTCAGCGGATCTTTCTCAAGCGGGATTTCCGCATTTAAGCCGCTGAAAAAATCAAAAATTACATCCTTATTTATACGCTCCCTGTACTCCTGGGTAAAGAGTTCAAGGGCACGATGAGGCTTTAGCCAGAAAAAGAAGCTCATACGACGAATATGATCGGGAAGTTCAATGTCTGCTACAAGCTTTTTAATACGCCGCCCGGTTACATTGTTGGGCCAGATGGATGCTATGCCTTTGATGCCTTTTTTAGCGATCATGGGCAATCCCGATAGCATGTTATCAATCCGTAAGGCACGATGACGCCGGTATCCTGAGAAAATATCATCGCCGCCAGACCCGCAAAGCAACACCTTGTAATCCTGGTTATGAGCTTCGCGGGATATATTCAGTACGTTCAGCGGCGAAGCGTCAGCCTGTGGCTCATCCAGGTGCCATATCATCTTATCAAAATCGTTAAGGATATTTATGTCGGCCTGTATTATCTGCAGATCTATATTGGTGTGTGCAGCTACCTTTTTGGCGTATGGCAAGTCCTCAGCAAAGCCTTCCTGCTTCAGTATCCTGCCGGTATCTATCGTGTAGGCTTTAAGTGGCTCGTTAGGATATAGCCGGCGGGTGATAGCGGCGAGAAGACTGGAGTCCAGTCCGCCAGAGAGGAAAAAGCCAACCGGTACATCTGATAATAACTGGCGCTTTACCACCTGGTTCAGTTGCTCATCCAGTATATCTATCCATTCTTTTTCTGTGCGGTCGGTTCGGTACGCTCCATTAAAGGGGACTTTGTAGTACTGTACCGGAGCGAACGATGCAATATCATTGAGTTTTACTTCCGCATAGTGGCCAGGAAGCATCTTTTTTATCTTGCGGAAAGGGGTTGTTTCACCCGGTGACCAAAGCAGCAAGAGGTAATTGTAGAAGGCTTCGGGGGCGAGGTCGTAATTCAGTTCTTCAAAGTCCAGCAAAGCTTTCATTTCCGAACTGAAAAATAGGTGACTACCATCAAAATAGTAGTATAAAGGCTTTACCCCAAAATTGTCCCTGGCAATAAAAAGGGTTTCGTCTTTTCGGTTATGAATGGCAAACGCGAAAATTCCATTCAGTTTGTCGAGACATTTGTTGCCATAAGCTATGTAGGCATACAGCAGGGTCTCGGTATCGGATGTAGAACGAAAAGTAAAGCCTGCGGCTTCCAGGTCTTTGCGGATTTCCCAGTGATTATATATTTCTCCGTTGAAAATGATGGTATATAATCCATCAATTGAAGTCATAGGCTGATGTCCGTTGGACGAAACATCCTGTATGGACAGACGCAGGTGGCCAAGTGCTAAGTTGCCTTGTTTGTAAAAGCCGCTGTCATCCGGTCCGCGATGGGCAAGTACGCTGAGTTTTTCTTCAATTTTATGAAGGCTTTTTTCGCTGCTGATTGCGCCAAGTATACCGCACATAGTTACTTTTCCAGGTGTTGCTGCATGATGTTCAGTAATTTTTCTGTACGTGAGTATGCAGAGTCAAAGTTAACCAATCGCTTCAAACCGGCTTTTACCATTCGCTCCTGCAATGGCTGATTGTTGATGAGCAATTTGATGCTGTCAATTATTGACAGCGCCGAATATGGATCGAAATATAAGGCTGCGTCGCCGCAGATAAAGTGGGCAAAATCGAGGTCGGAGGTAATAATGGGACGTTTCATGATCATTGCTTCAGGGTAGTTGGAAGAAAACGTCTCCACCAGCGAAGGAAAGAACAGTGCATCCACATTCGCATATGCCTCCGGGCATTGTTCGGGTGCCAATGGCCCCAGGTTTTTCAGTAGCTGACTATTTTGATGTTCCGGGAAGCGCTTCCTGAAGATGTCTTCAGGGAGCGTTACAAAGAACTGGCATTTGATATTTTGTTCCTTTATGAGGGGTAATAGCTCATTAAATATGTTCAGGTTCTTATGAGGATAGTCTGCTGTAAGATATAAGAATTTATAAGGCTCCGTTGGTAACTTATCACGGCCGTCCACAAGCGCCGCAGCGTTCTCAAATCGGATGTCGTATGTATTGGTGATGATATGTATTTTTTCCCTTGGTATTTTAGTAGCTGTATGTATGTGTTTTTTTGCATACTCCGTTTCCGTCCACAAAAGGGTAGCTTCTCTTTTCAGTTCGCCAAGCAGTATATATCTGCGTAGCATGTAGTATGCGCGTTTTATAGGGTGCTCCAGCCAGGTTTCGCGAACAAAACGCGACCGGCTGTATAAAAACATGCCGTTGGCAAACCCTACCAGGTGGGGTGCTTTAGGCTTCCATACTGCAGGGCCAAACATAGATAGTACAAAATCTGGCTTTATCTGCATCTCAAGTTTGTCCAGCTTTTTTGAGAAAGTGAACAGATTAATAATAGACGACGTAGGGTTTGAGTTGAAATTATAGAAAAAGAAATTGGAAGGGAATTGCTCCAGACTTACGTAGCCGGCCAATTGCGGCGAAAGAAATACGTGATATTCATTACCTGGAAACTTTTTCAATTGCTCCAGCACCGAACACGTTACCTGCAAAGCTCCCCCTAGTTTCAGGTTCGTCGCATTAAGAATAAGTTTCATTAAAATGGGTAGAGCAATATTTTAGCGAAATAAGTGTGCAAATATAGCAAAATACATCGGGTTCGTATGGTAGCTAACACGAAACTTGTCTATTTTTGTAGGTTTGCTACCAGTTAGCTCCATGCAACCGCGAGTGACCATTTAAATATTATTATCGTTACATATTCAATGCCTTTTTTTAGCGTAATAATACCTTCGTTCAACCGGGCGGATAAATTAGGTGCATGTATAACCAGCGTGCTGGAGCAAACATTTCCTGATTTTGAGCTGCTGATAATTGATGATGGGTCTACCGACAATACGCGGGAAGTGGTAGCGTCTTTCACAGACAAGCGCATCATATATACGTACCAAGAGAACAAGGAACGCAGTGCCAGCAGGAATAAGGGGATGTCATTAGCCCGGGGAAGGTATATTGCTTTTTTGGACAGTGATGATGTTTATAGTGCCCATCATTTGCAATCTTTGTATGGGGCTATTGCTGCGTCAGGTTTCCCGGTAGCTATGATAAAAACCAGGGTTAATTATATTGGCAAGCCTGGGTATAATGGTAAGGACTTTATATATACAGGCAGTAGTGTGGAAAGCGCATTACAATTTGTTTGGAAGAAGGGTTGTCAGCTTAATTCAGTTTGTGTGCACAGCGACATTGGACGTGCTATCTTTTTCCCTGAGCAGTTTTTTTGGTTTGAGGACATATACTGGGCTTTGTTGGTAGTGCGCAAGTACAAACTGATACAGGTTGACATCGTAACAGTAGATTATAAGGAATCGGACATTTTTAGTTTGCTGGACAAAAATTACCATAAATACCTGGATAATTGCATCGCCTGTATTAGAAGCCTGGAGCAATTACATGGAGCAGAGTTCAAAAAACTACTTGGAAAAAGGTGTTTTGATATTAAGGTATCTGAACTATACCTGGGGTTTGTTGTGAAAGGGGCTGTAAAAAAGCGCAGAATATTGCAGGGTTTTACTTATTTGCGGAAGGCGATAGAAGTTTGCATAACTCCGAAATTGACTGGGAAATACATCTATTACACTTTTAGACTATTGCGGTCTTATATTACAGGTTAAGTATGGCGGTTTCCGTAATAATATGTTGCTACAATAGCGCGCGGCGCTTGCCGGAAACGCTTCGCCACCTGGCACTGCAGCAGGTATCTGCGGGGCTGGAATGGGAGGTGGTAGTAGTGAACAATGCCTCTGCCGATGATACAGTAGCTGTTGCGCTTTCTTATTCCGGCAAGCTGGCGATACGTGTGGTAGACGAGACGCGCCCGGGCTTGAGCTTCGCCCGGCAAACGGGCGTGAACGCGGCCAGCAACGACATTGTCATTTTCTGTGATGATGATAACTGGTTGGCACCGCAGTATGTTGCTACGGCACACGAGATTATGAGCGCCAACGTAGAAATCGGCATCTGCGGCGGGGTAGGGCATGGTGTGTTTGAGTCATCGTCGCCGGAGTGGTTTAGCAGGCATCAACTGGTATTCGCCTGCGGGGAACAAAGTACTTACGAAGGGGAACTGGGGCTGGACGTGATGGCGTTGTATGGTGCGGGTATGGTAGTGCGGAAGGGTATATTCAATGCACTGAGCGCGCATGGTTACCAGCATATACTTACAGGCAGAAAGGGAGACAAGGTAATAGCAGGCGAGGATTATGAGCTGTGCATACTGGCCAGGGCGCTGGGCTATAAGTTGTATTACGACCGCAGGTTGTCGTTCGGGCATTATATGCCTCACCAGCGCATGCAGTGGAGCTACCTGTTCCGGATAGTATATGGTTCTGCCCTGAGCAGCGCGCCTATTTACATTTATGCAGATGCCCTGCGGGGTAGCCTCACCGGTAACCCACGGTACAAAGTAAGCTGGCTGAAAGACTTGTTGAAAGCCGTGTACGGCAGCTTCCTGTTGCCGGTGAAGAACCCCAGGGACTTGCGCATAATATGGGCCCGCCTCACCGGCTCAATAAAGTCGGTAATCGCCAATATCCCCAACTACCGCCACTACGAGCAGAAAATAAAACGCCTTTATGAAGAGGTTCATAAAGGCGTGTAGTATTGTAAATCGTTATTGCTAGAGCAAAGAAATGGTACGTGTGGTACGAACCACTACGCGCCGCCTTCCGCTACCATTGCTATCCGAGGCTTGTATGGGCAGGGTGCGTATCATCTCCAGGCGTATTTTCACATTATCCCCCGGGGTCAGGTTGTTCAGGTCGTTAGAGGTGAATATCCACCGGTTATTCACCAGTGGTTTTTCCACAGGTAGGTGTACTTCATCGTTCACCACCAGTAGTAGCATTTCGTTGGTATCCAGGGCAGGGCCGTCCCAGTCTACCGTCATACCACTGGTGCGGTTGATAGAATTAGGGAACACCGTAGGGAACGATACACTCGTGGTATCCGATACGTTTATTTCATTCAGGAACTGGTAACCGGAATTTTTGGTGAAGACAAAATCTACATCCACCAGTTTGTTGGTAGTCCAGTAATACGTGCGGTTCGTTGGGTCGAAGGGAGCCAGCGATTTGTTGATGTTCAGCGTTTCACTCTCGCGCAGCTGGTGTATGTAGCCCGTCGCATTGTTGGTACGGAACATAGCCGTCGCATTGGTGGTTTTGCTTTCCTTATCGTAAATCACCAGGAGGTCCTGGTAATAAATAGTGCTGGCTGTAGTAGGATTTGTGCCGTTGTTTTGTGTACAGCTACCTAGTGCAACCACGAATGGCAACGCAAGCGTGGCTTTAAGCAAATATGAAGTGAAATTTTTCATGTTTTTGTGTCGTTAAAGGACAATAAAGCCCGAAAATCCCTGTAAAATAGTAAGATTGATGCGATTATGCAAATACCCTGCACCAGTAAGAGGATGCAAAGAAAAATTTGTGTAGTTGAATGACTACAGGTATATTTGTAGCTAAATGGCTACGCAATGAATTTAAGAAGAGATGTGTTCCAGGCAATAGCGGACCCCACCCGCAGGGCTATACTGATGCTGGTGGCATCGCAGGCACTCACGGCCGGGGCCATTGCCGCCCGGTTCGATACGGCCCGGCCTACCGTTTCCCGGCATCTTCAGATACTTACGGAGTGTGAACTCCTGACACAACAGCAGAGTGGGCGGGAAATCTACTACCACCTGAATCCGCAAAAAATGAAGGAGATAGCTGAGTTTATTGAGCCCTTCCGGCAAATGTGGGAGGAGCGCTTCGATAAGCTGGAGCGCGTGATGAAGAATTACAAATCCAATAAACAATAAGCTAATGGAACGCAAGACTAAATTACACGCCGAGCCCGGCCGGCAGGAACTGGTGATTACCCGGGAGTTCGACCTGCCGGTATCCCTGCTTTTTAAAGCCTACGAAGAAGCCGGACTGGTGGAGCAATGGATGGGCACCCGTGTGGTGAAGCTGGACTGCCGTAAACATGGTAGTTACCTGTTTGAAACTGCCGACCCCAAAGGCAACAAACACCTTTTTAGCGGAACAATTCATGAATTTGTACCGGGCCAGAAGATCACGCGGACTTTTGAAATGGAGGGTACACCTTTCGACGTGCAATTGGAATTCCTGGAATTTGAGTCGCTGGGGGATGATGCCAGCAAACTGACGATGCATGTAGTCTATCGTTCTGCAGCGATTCGCGACCAGTTGTTGCAAATGCCTTTTGAATGGGGGATCAACATGGCACACGACCGTTTGCAGCAAATAATGACCAACTAAAAGGGGCCACCATGAATAAACGAAACAAGATTATCTATTGGATAGCTACCGTATGGCTATCACTGGGTATGCTCTCCACCGGAATAGTGCAGTTGATACCTATGGAAGAGGAATTACGTGAGATCGTCCGCCTGGGCTACCCGGGCTATATCCTTACCATTATCGGCACCTGGAAGGTGCTGGGTACTGTTGCCGTGCTACTGCCAGGGTTTAGCCGGCTGAAAGAGTGGGCCTATGCCGGATTTTTCTTTGTAGCTTCCGGTGCCATCTGTTCGCATATAGCGGTAGGCGACCCGGTAACCAAAAGCTTGCCGCTGGTACTGCTGGTAGTGCTTACGGTCGTTTCCTGGTATTTCCGCCCGGCGGGCAGGCGGTTGGCCGGTAGCTAAATTGATTACCTGATTGAAATAAAAAACAAAATAGTACACCATTAATACAAAAATGCTATGAGTGCTAAAAAGAAACTTACTGCGTCGCAGAGCGCGGAACTACTGCAAATACTGAAGATGCGCTTTGAAAAGAATATGCAGCGGCATAAAGGCGTCAGTTGGAGTGATGTGCAGGCCCGCCTGGAAGCCAACCCGGCGAAACTCTGGTCGCTGAACGAAATGGAACTGACCGGAGGAGAACCCGACGTAGTAGCTTACGATAAAAAGAAAGGGGTATGTACCTTTTACGACTGTGCCCCGGAGAGCCCCAAAGGCCGCCGCAGCATTTGCTACGACCATGAAGCGCTGGAATCTCGGAAGGAGCACAAGCCGAAGGATAGCGCCATAAATATGGCCATGGAAATGGGTGTGGAAATACTGACCGAGGAACAATACCGCGCACTACAGGAGCTAGGCGAATTTGACCTGAAAACCTCCAGTTGGGTACTGACACCGGCTTCTATTCGGAAATTGGGTGGCGCCATCTTCTGCGACCGGCGCTTCAACCACGTCTTTACCTATCACAACGGCGCTGAATCCTACTACGGTGCGCGCGCATTCAGGGGTAGTTTGGAGGTGTAGGGGGAGTGCTACTACAACAAAAGTGACGTTAACCGCCTTTAGGCATATATGATTTACCATCGCTGAAAACAGCTTTTATTAGTATGGTATTATCGTCTTTATTGGTGATGAGCATATATTGGCACTTTTCTCCGTATAAGAACCAAGCGGTTAGTATTTCAGAATTGGTACTTTTAATGATATCCGGTATTACCGTCCGGCTTCGTTCGGAGCTGTTATTTTCATTAGCTGTTTCACTAACCCTGCACTGTTTTATGAGCTCCTCTTTTATTGCGGCAGCCATCTTCAGCGCCTTGTCTTTAGTTTTTCCCCATTTGTCAAGGCTTATGAGATATGCGACACTAGTAAGTTTATTATTTTGATTGGTGTAGTAGCCGCCCGGTACATAATCGTAATACCCTGTAAAGTACCCGGAAGAATACTGCTGCAGATCACTTTCAAAGGAATACTCTGACTGTGATATTTCTATCCCGTCGGCAATAGTGATGTCTGCAAAATCTTTTAGCTCGTTAGTGTAGGGGCGGGGTTCGGTGCCTGCAGATAGCATAGGCTTTAGCATCGCAAAAGTAGTGTTCCCGTTAAGGCCGCGTAGTCCGGTTCCTTCTTTCACAGCACCTATGACAGCTTTGCTGAATGCACTTCCATCAAAGAAGTCTGACCGAACGGCACTTTTATTAGTCGGGTTATATTCAGGGTAAAAATCAAAACTGTAGCTTCCCCAGGCGCCGTCAAACTGCGGATTAGCTTTATACTTTCCATCCTTCGAAATAATGCCTATCTGTTTGCCAGAAGCGACAAGTGCAACCCCCGCATGAAAACTTTCGGCACCTTTAAACTGTGGATTTATCAGGTATTTACCTTTTTTATCAATATAGCCCCAATTTTCCTTTCCGGAGCGAACGGCTGCTATGCCATCAAGGAAGCAGCCCCCTCGTTCGAATTGCGGATTGATAACCCACTTACCTTTCTCATCAATATAGCCCCAATTCTCACCTTGCTTTGCACTAGCCAAGCCATCATTAAAAAGATGGGCGTCGTCAAATTGAGGGTTAATAACATATGCCCCTTTCTTGTCTACATATCCATATTTTTCGCCGTCTGTAGAAGCGTAGGCGATACCTTCTTTCAGTTCACTCAGAATGGCAAATTGTGCTGTTACCACGATTTTACCTTTCTTGTCAATGAACCCCCAGATCTTTTTTGTACTGTCATCGGCTTTCTTTATTGCGTAGGTGGCGAGGCCGCCGGAAAAGAATCCTACATCATCAAACTGTGGCGACACCACCATTTTTCCTGCTTTGTCAATGTATCCATACTTATCGCCAACCAACACCCATGCCAAACCTTCTTTAAAGTTGCTTGCCAATTCAGCCTCTTTCAGCGTAAATTTTGTTATTCCTTTCTCGTCTATACAAGTTGGGTAGCCATTCTCTGAAACTACTATCGCCGTTCCCTCCGAAAAGTTTGTTGCTCCTACATACTGCGGGTTAATAACGTAGCGCCCGTTATCATCTATGTAGCCATATTTGTCATCACTCCCTTGAACGAGAGCGAGCCCATCAGAAAAAGGGTATGCATCTTTAAATTGTGGGTTAATTATCCATTTACCCTCGTGGTCTATATAACCGTATTTACCATCCTTTTCTACTGGTAAAAGCTTGTAACTGAAACCTCCGTCCTGGTCGTTACGACTGCAGGCGGAAAGCATAAATAATAGAGATGAAAGAATCAAGGCTCCGATGTGGATGAGTGGGCGGATCATATAGTGTGTTTTGTGGCACACAATATAATGTAGGTTTATAAGATGTTTTACCGATGTGGATAATTTTTAACGCCGACTAAAGTAACTATTCAGTATAGTTCCTTAATACTCTACACTGGCAAATCCCAGTCCCCATTCAGTTTCAGGACTTTTTCTATTACATCGCGTACGCAGCCTTCGCCGCCTTTGAGGGGAGATATGTACCGGGCAATGCTTTTAATTTCAGGGGCCGCGTCGGCGGGGCAGCAGGGTAGGCCGCATAGCTGCATAGCGGCATAGTCGGGTATGTCATCGCCCATGTAGAGAACGCTCTCATAGCTGGTAGCGGAGCTGAGGGCGATATCCTGCAGCAGTTCTTTTTTGGTTTCTATGCCTATGTGTACATCTTTCACTCCCAGCTTTTGCAGGCGCAGGCGCACGCCTTCCGATTTAGCACCGGAGAGTATCCATACTTTGTAGCCCTTTTTTATGGCTAGCTGTATGGCATATCCGTCTTTGATGTTCATACTGCGCAGTAGCTGGCCGTCTTCCGTTGCCAGCAGCGACCCGTTGGTGAGTACGCCATCTACATCCAGTACAAAGGTGCGTATGGGGGCGAAGAGTTCCAGTATGTTCATACCTTTAGTTTTGGTTATCACGCCATTCGTACACCCAGCTGCTCTGTATCATTTCCAGGTGGCCTTCGTTGCATTGCTCGCGGGTGCCTTCAAAGTTGGGTATCTCCAGCACCCACTCCAGCAACTGCGTAAAACGTACGCGGTATATCTGGCTTTCGCCATATTCATCGCCAAAGCGTTCGTATAGCTTCATAGCTATATCTTCGTAATCATTCCATTTTATAGGAGGCTCGTAATGGCTCATGTTCGTTGGTCTTTAGTCTTTAAGTAGTAAGTGATAAGTCATTACTCCCCGTGTATCAGCGACTGGTCGGGAACGGTGAGTTCTATTTCTCCGCTGCCTTCCTGCAGTATACACTGGCAGCCCAGGCGGGAGTGCAGTTTAGGATTGCGGGCGCGGTCGATAAAATCTTCTTCCTTGTCCGATATCTCCGGTACAAATTGTTCTCCCTTTTCCAGGTATATATGGCAGGTGCTGCACGCGCAAACCATTCCGCAGTTGTGGTGGAGTTCTATGTTGTTCTCCATGGCTATTTCCAGGAGGCTGTCGCCGGGTAATACATTCTCTATGGTGACAGGCTCGAGCCCTTTTTGCTCGAACTTGAACTTGATATTATACATGTAAGCTGAAATTTACAGGCGCAAAGGTACGTCATTGCAGGGTTTTTGCCCCATTATACGTCATACATCTTTTCTATAGACCTACTGAGCGCGCGGTAAACATCCTGCCACTCGGGATGGGCTTCCAGCAGGGCCTCCTGGCGCTCCAGCACCTCGGCATCTCCCCGGCGGGCGGGCCCGGTTTGCAGGTCGCGAGCCCGGGCGGAGTTCTTCAGCCGCTCAAAAGTCTGGTGGATGATGGGCTGCAGCGCCTCGGCGGGCAGGTCGCGTTCCGCGCATATCTGGTCGCAGATAGCCACCAGGTGATTGATAAAATTATTGCCCACTACTGCCGACAGGTGCAGCCACTGGCGCTTTTCCAGGTTGGCTTCAAAGAGGTTGTCGGTAATGCTGTGGCCTATCGTGCTCACAAAGCGCTGTGCTTTGGCGCTGCCCGCTTCCCAGGCCGTAGGTATGTCGCGGTGGTCGGGTATGTTGTTCCGGGTGATGGAGTACACCGGCCACAGTACCGCGCAGTCTTTGGCGTGTTCGCTCAGCACTTCCAGGTCCATGGAGCCGGCTGTATGAGCCAGTACGGTTTTTTCAAACGAGAGAGCGCTCACCACACTTTTTATTTCATGGTCGGGTACGGCCACAAAGCAAATGTCTACTTCTCCATCGGCTATCTTGCCAATGCTTTTGTAGGCGTTTACGTTCATTTCGGCGGCCAGCGCTTTCATGGTAGCAGGGTTGCGCCCCCATATGCCATCGCATTGGTGTCCCGCTGTTTTCAGTCTTTTTACCAGGAACCAGGCCATGTTGCCGGTGCCAATGATACTGTAGGTCATAGCTTAGGAGTTGAGCCTGCCAACATAATAATTTTTCATCACATTGTGTACCCTTTCTTTCAATACCTGTGTGTCGTTCAGGGTAAGGCCGGTAGTGCTGATGGGTTCCAGGAAATGAAAATAGATAGGGCAGGGGCGCGCCCAGAATTTCTTATAGTGCGGTAGTATTTTGCCCGTGTTGAAGATAACCCCCGGCATTATGGGCTTTTGCGCCAGTATAGCCGTTTTGAACGCCCCGTCGAAGAAGGGCTGCAGGGGCTCCGATGTTTTGTTCCGGGTTCCCTCAGGGTAGAGGCAAAGGTGCAAGCCCATTTCCAGCATTTGCTGCATCTTGGTAAAGCTCTCCCGCCGGCTGCTTTCTTTTTTACGGTTCACCAGTACCGAGCCCGCCTTATAGATGACCCCGAAAACAGGAATGCGGGCCATTTCCACTTTGGCCAGGGTCTTGTTAGGGCCCGGTATCCACGGCGATGAAACGGGTATATCCACCAGTGAATTGTGGTTGATGACCACTACGTAGTTTTCCCCTTTCTTAAAATGCTGTTTGCCTTTGCGGATGATAGGACAGCCAACAAGGGGCATAAAGAAACTCATCCACCCTTTGAATACCACATGCAGCGCCCGGGAGCAGGCAGGCTCCGGCAGCAGCGATATGAGCCAGATGGGAATAAACACCACCAGCATGGTTGCCACGAAGAACAACATGCCAACGAAAAAGTAGAGGTGGCCTAAAAAGTTTTTAAGATACTTCATATGCTAATCGAGCGACCAGTCTATTGGTGTTTTGCCCTGTTGTTGCAGCAGTGCGTTCGTTTTGCTGAAGTGGCGGCATCCTAGGAATTTCGTTACCGAAAAAGGAGAGGGGTGTGCAGACTCCAGTACAAAATGCCTGCTGCTGTCTATCAGTTCTTTTTTGTTCCGGGCAAAGTTACCCCACAAAATAAATACAATTCCCTCCAGCTTATCGGATATGATTTTTATTACAGCATCGGTAAAGGTATGCCAGCCTATGCCGGCGTGAGCGTTGGCGGTGTTGGCCTCCACCGTTAGCGCGGCGTTGAGGAGCAGCACGCCCTGTCGCGCCCATTTTTCCAGGTTGCCGTGTTTGGGTATCTCTATCCCAAGGTCGTCGCGCAGTTCTTTGTAGATGTTTACCAGCGATGGCGGTGGTTTTACGCCGGTGGGTACGCTAAAGCTCAGCCCCATAGCCTGACCTTCGCCATGGTAAGGGTCCTGGCCTATGATCACCACTTTCACATTGGTAAAGGGAGTAGTATTAAAGGCATTGAAGATAAGCGGCCCTGGCGGATAGATAACCTTGCCGGCTTGCTTTTCTACTTTCAGGAAGTGCACAATGCTTTGGAAATACTCTTTGTTGAATTCACCCCGGAGTGGTTCTTTCCAGCTTTGTTCTATCTGTACATCCATGCCGCTAAAATACGATTTCCCTGCCGGGAAACGGCTACTTGCCCGCCGGCTTGTCTTTCGGTGCGTCTTCCAGCAGGGTGAGGCTGCCGCAGGAAGAGCGTCCGCGGAAGCGTTGCTGCACTACAATTATGTAGTCGTCGGTTTTATCGGGTATAAAGGAATAGGTAATGTAGTTACCGTTCCCTTTTTTGTTCTCTTTATTAATAATGCTCTTATGATTGCCATCCATTATCTGGAGCGATACCCTAGATGCGTTTTTGTTGGCTATAAATATCAGCTGATATACCTTGCCTTTTACCATCGGCATTATTACCGGTACAGGGGTTTCCGGCTCCATATTCAGCATCGCATCTTTAAATACGGAAAGCCCTTTGCTGATAAAGGATTGTTTCAGTTCTTCCGACTGTACCCGCATGTCGCGGTCTATGCAGCCCAGCAGGTTGTTCTGCGCCTGCGCGTGGAACGATAAGAGCAGGGCGATTGCGGCAAGAAGACGTTTCATTGTTTTGTTTGGTTGTTATTGCCCGCTAAGATAGAAATAAAGCCTAAAGGCTGTTGCCGCCGGGCGGGTGTAATAACATATCTATAACAAGAAAGATATCAGCGTATATCCACTTCCAGCAGTTTCTCACCTTCCAGGTAGCCTTCCAGTTTGTCGTACACCGTTACCGGGCCCACCCCGGCGGGAGTGCCGGTAAAGATCAGGTCGCCTATATTCAGTGTAAAGAACTTAGAAGCGTACTCAATGATCTTGTTAACGCCGAAGATCATCTGGGCGGTGTTGCCGTTTTGCACGGTCATGTTATTCAGCTTCAGCTCAAAGTTCATTTCCTGCACATTCTTTTCCGGTGTCAGCGATACAAATTTGCCTACCGCCGCCGATGCGTCAAATGCTTTAGCTATCTCCCAGGGAAGCCCTTTATCTTTCAGTTTCTGCTGCAGGTCGCGTGCGGTAAAGTCAAGCCCCACGGTCACTTCGTTGTAGTATTTTCGAGCAAAACGCTCCTGTATGTATTTGCCGTTTTTATTAATGCGCACCACCAGTTCGCATTCATAATGCAGGTCGTCGGTAAACTCCGGGTAGTACACCGGTTTCTCCGGGAGGAGCAACGCGCTCTTAGGCTTCATAAAGATCACCGGCTCGGACGGAACCTCATTTTTAAGTTCTTTCGCGTGTTCGATGTAATTTCGTCCGATACAGATTATTTTCATAGAAAAACTGGTGATTAAAAATGGGTCGTGTAAAAATAAAATTTCCAACTGAAAAACCCTTATTTCAAGCGGTAATTCCTGTTAGAATTTCTGATATAAATTATGGAAATCATTTAGGTAATGATTCCTTGTTGTCCATTATTCATGAGAGCCGCATGCAAACCCTTGCCCAATGGGGATTTGACGAGTTGAACGCCGGGGGCACCAGCCTCATAATGGCAGATGTCGCCATCGCCTACAAAGGTGAGGCATTTTACGGTGATAAACTAATAGTTAATATTTATGTGCAGGAGCTGACCGAGCGTTCGTTCGATTTGCTCTACCACATCAGTACACAACGCGGAGACGAAGTAAAAGATATAGCCCATGCCAAAACCGGGATGCTCTGCTTTAACTACCGGGAACGTAAAATAGATATGCTTACCGAAGCGCTGAAGCGCTGCCTGTCTGGTGGCTAAAAGACTTTGGTAAATCCGGCGAATATCAGCAGTATGCCGGCCGTAGTGAGGCCATAGAGTACAAAGCTGAAACTTTGCGAACCAGCCGATGAGAACAGCGTAATGACACAACTGAAAAAGCACAGAACGGCTCCTATCACTATCAGGGTGAGCCCCTGCGAGCGCGCCTGTGCATCGCGCAGCTTTACCGTCTCACGTATCAGTTCCTTCACAAAATAGTCCTCGTGTCCCTGGTCCTTCAGGGTGGCAGCAATATGGTCTTTGCTTATCCCATTTTTTAGCTGCTCCAGTATCAACTGCGTCAGCGAGCTATCAGCACGTACCTGCGACATACAAATTTCATTTCAAGAGGAATACAAGTTAAGTAATATTTTATGTAAAAGCAAGAGGCCGCACCGTGCGGCCTCTTGCTGTACTGTATGGCGGTGCGGGAGCCGCTTATCGCGTTACTGGAGCAATGCTGCTACCTCGCGCTGCAGGTCCACTCCTTTATTGTGGTTATACCATATCTGCAGTTCCGTTTTTACTTTTTCAAAGTCCGCCTTTTCAGCGGTAAGGGCGCTGTAGATTGTCTGGCAATCAGCCGGGCGTGGCCCCCAGGTGGCTATGTCGTTTTCCTCCTTGTCTTTAATAATCAGCTTCGGTATCGACTTGCCGCCGTTCGTTAGGTACTCATTAATCCGGTGCGGCTCGCTGTCGCGCAGTTCGTAGGTAACGGTAATGCGGTCATTCAGTTCTGCCGCCATATGCAGGAAGGGCACATTGTGCGCCGCGTCGCCACACCAGGGCTCGGTAATAATGATCCAGTGCTGCGGCTCGCTGATGGCCTTTATGGCATCAATCAGTTCCAGGCCCAGTTCTCCCGTCTTTAGCCAGCGGTTCGTCCTCGCCCAGTTCAGCTTGGTATAATCGTAATACATCGGGTCGTTGTAGGGGGCGTCCTGCGCCTCTATTCCCTTACTCACAATCGACTCAAAATAATCTAAATACTCCCTGAAAGTCATATGCTTTATTTGTGGTGCAATTTCGGGGATTTTGCCACAGTGTCGCTTACCATATCTTTATGGGTATATAGCCCAGCTTGTGTTTGGAGTACAAACTGTTAAAAATGCACTCCCTTCAATGATGCAGAATGGGAAACTGCGTATGTTTTTTGTACGTTCGTTTTTTAAACTACAAACCAGTATGAACCGTCCTCTGATCCTTTCATTAGCTATTCTTTTACTAACAGCAGCAAGTACCCATGCCGGCAATGTTACTATTAAAGGAAAGATCACCCATCCACTCTCCGGGGAAATCACTTTTTCTGCCTATGATGGCAGACTAGAGTACAATCAAACAGAGCGCACGGTGGCGCTGGACAAGTCGGGGAATTTCTCAGTTAGCTTCCCGGTAACTACCAAATATATGGATATTACCATACAGCACGGCGACCAGGCTTCGGAGCTGATGCTGCGCGATGGCGATGCCGTAACCATGTCCTTAGATGCGGCTGACTTTGATAAATCCATGCGTTACACGGGTAAGGGAGCGGTAGTAGCCAACTTTGTAGCACGCCATGTGCTGGACAGGGGTATGACACCGAATTTCTCCGGTGATATGCAGCCGCTTATGGCTAAGGAACCACAAGCGTTTATTAGTGAAAGTAAGGCAAAGCTGCAGGAGGAAATGGACTACCTGGAGCAGCACCAGCAGGGACTGCCCGAAGACTTTATACGTAGCTGGAAAGCTAAGCTTACCTATAGTATGTACTACAACTGGCTGATCTACCCGGTTTTTCATGAGATGATGAAGGGCGGACAGGCACCATCAGTTAAGGTGCCACGAGAGAGCTATATAGTACCGGCAAGTATTCCCATGGATTTTAATGACGACCTCCTCTCCATCCCTTCGTATCGGAATGTGGTGGGGAGTATTTTCGACAATAGGTCGGGAGGGCTGGATAGCGCCGGCAGTGTACTGTATAAAAATGCGGATAGCGCCGCAATACTCGCCCGGCAGTTTCTGCCGGAAAAAAGCCGCGAATTTTATTTCGCTTACAGGCTGTACAGCGGAATGAAATACGCCACCGTCGGTAAGTCAGACTCTGGTTACAAGTCATTCCGGGAAATGTACCCTTCCAGCAGCTACCTGCCGGTGATAGAAAAGGCGATAAACCTTAAACGGAAACTGGGAGCGGGCCAGCCGGCTATAGATATAGCCTTTACCACACTGGAAGGAAAGAAGATGAAAATATCGGATCTGAAAGGGAATGTTGTATATATAGATTTCTGGGCCAGTTGGTGTGGCCCTTGCATGGCCGAACTGCCCGCAGCCAAAAAAATTAAGGAACACTTCAAAGGCCGGGATGTTGCCTTTCTGTATGTGTCGATAGACGAAGACGAAGCCTCGTGGAAAAACGCCATAGAGAAAAAGAAGATAGAAGGCATCCACACCTTTGAACCCGGCGGCTGGAAATCGAGACTGGCCATGGAATACGGCATCAAAAGCGTGCCCTCTTACTTCCTGGTAGACAAAGACGGAAAATTTGTAACGGAAGTGACACCACGCCCCAGCGACACCGAAGAACTGATAACGCTAATAGAACGGGCACTGGAGTAGGGGGATGAGGGTCTGCCATATGTTTAATGTATAATCCAGTAGGTTTTGCTGTCTAGGTTCACCGTTATTATCTTGCCTCATTTAAAATATATACTGAGCCATTGATTTTTCAACTTTTTGCCTACCTTTGCCATCCAAATTTGGCGAGGTAGCTCAGTTGGTTAGAGCACAGGATTCATAACCCTGAGGTCGGGAGTTCAAATCTCCTCCTCGCTACAAGTCCCACAAGCCTTTCAGGTCGCAAGCCTCGAAAGGCTTTTTTTATTCGAACGCTATTCGACCATATTGCTAACTAAACAGTTCATTCCGTCTTTTGACGGTTGATTGGAAATGTTATCTACTCTAATTTAGTCGCAACATATTGGTTTAAATATTAAATTGGCGATGACAATGATAAAGAAGATATCAAAAGTTAGTTCCTTCGGAATTTTAGATAATTATTCCCCAGATAAAGGTCTGTTGCCATTTAATAAATACAATATCATTTATGGCTGGAATGGAAGCGGAAAAACAACCCTGGGACGCTTGTTCCGACATCTTGAAACAGGAAAACCGCACGATGAGTTTCCGCAGGCCAAATTTTCGCTGGAATTGAGCTCAGGTATAAAATTTTCGTCCGATAAGCCGGAGCATAATTTACAGATAAGAGTCTTTAATAGCGACTTTGTAACGGATAACCTAAACCTATTTGATGCAAAAACGAAATCGATAATATTCTTAAGTAAAGAAAAAATAGATGAAAAGAAGGAATTGGAGGCAAAAAAGGTCGAATTAGAAGGTAAGGCTAGCCAACTTGCTGCCTTTGAGAAATCAAAGAGAGCACTAGATATAAAATCGATAAAGTACACCAAGACGCGGGAAAAGCCCTTAAAACATTTTTGCTTGGAACCGTGTATGCCGATGTGACTTATAATAAAGCAACCTCAATTAAAACAATTTGGCCAAGACTAGAAAAGGATAAACTTGATAATCACATTCTCAATGACCAAAAACTTGTAGCAGAGAAGAATTTTACGCTGGAAAACAGTAAAATGGCTGCTGTTTCAGAAGATGGACTCCCTAATCCAATTGATTTGGAAAAGCTAAAAAAAATTTTTTCTGATGTTAATTCGATAACGTCAAGAGTAATTAGCTCTAAGGTGATTGAACGTTTAAGGGATAATCCCGATATAAGCGAATGGGTTGGACGTGGTTTAGAAATCCATAAAAAAGATAAAAGTGAACTCTGTGACTTCTGCGGTCAAAAAATCAGTGAGACTCGGCTTAAGTTGCTTGAAGATCATTTCAGCGATGAATATTCGGCATTGATGGGTCAGATAAAAGTGATGATTGAAACGCTTAGCAAGGGGATGCGTCAGGAAATCGGTGATGATAGTCATCTGCTATACGAAGACCTCAGAAATGCTTACCAGGAATCAATCCATTTGCTTAATATCCTTACAGTCAATTTTAACGAAATCATTTCAGGCCTACAAAAACAGCTTGAGAAGAAAAAAGAAAATCCATTCGACGCACTGGAAGGAAGCATTTTAACTCTTGAAACGGTTGATAACTACAACACAGCATTGGAACTTGTAAAGTCACACGTTAAAAAACATAATAGAATAACTAATGAGCACAAGGAACTTGCTGAAGCAGCGCGGGTTAAAATTGAAAACCATTTTGTCGCATTGCAAGCTCGTCAAGATGGATTAGTCAAGGAAGAAGAGAATTGGGGGAGATTACAAGAGGCTATTATAAAGCAAGAAATAGATCTCAAAGACGTTTCAGACAGGATAAGATTTTTAGAGAGCGAATTGAGGAATGATGCCATAGCAATTGATGACTTGAATGAGCATCTACATAAGTTTCTCGGACGCAATGATATCACGTTAGAAACGGTAGCAACGGGCGGCTATCAATTAATTCGTGCCGGCATTCCAGCAAGAAATCTGAGTGAAGGAGAAAAGACAGCAATATCCTTAATCTATTTTTTTTCAAAAATCCGAGAGAACGACATACCATTATCCAGTCTCATAATCGTTCTTGACGATCCGATATCTAGCTTTGATAGTAACCATCTTTTTAATGCTTCGTCTTTCATAAAAAAGTATGTTGATGGAGCCGAGCAATTAATCGTATTGACACATAATTTTTGGTTTTTTAAGCAAGTGCGCGATTGGATGCATCGAAAAAATAAAAAGAAGGATGACGAGTATATAGTTAAGACGCACGTCTACTCTTTCAACCGGGGTAATCTATTAAATGCTGGCAAATCGTTGACGAACTTTCATTCTGAATATCAGCATGTATTCTCTACCATGCTTCAGTACCAAAAGTTGGACGATGTTGATGAACTGATTTGCTATTCAATAGCTAATACGGCTAGAAGACTTCTCGAAGGTCTTACAAGTTTCAAGACACCTGCCGATACTGGATTTGATGCTGTCCTTGGAATGGGTGTAAAATTGGGACTAGATACTGCTCAAAAAGAGCGAATTAGCTTCTTTCTAAACAAATATTCCCACCTTGACCGAATAGAGTCCTTTGACAATACGGTGGAGGTTCTATTAGAGGAAGGAAAAAACGTCGTAAACGATATTCTTTGGCTAATAAAAAAAGTCGATTTAGAACATTATAATAGCATGCTTAAAGTTTGTGAAGCGCAGGATAGCTTGGGAAATTAATGACTAAACTTATTGTTGTAAATGATTTCTGCTATGCAGTCGCCTAGTATTGAGAGTTCATGATTAAACTTTTGAAAAAAGTGCGCGTCTGTAATCGTGTAGGCTGGTTCCCTTTTATGGTTTGACAGTATAATTTCAAATTTATCAAACTTTCCATCGCACGATTTTGCAACAAATTGACTTTTTCCGTTAGTTACTATCAGGAAAATCTCACATTTATAGTCGAAATAATCTTTATCAAAAAAAGTCCAATCTAAAATCTTTCTCATTACTAAGTTCCAATTTAGTTAAAAATTCCAATTTATTTGTCAAATGTACAATAAAATGTCAGACATAATGACATTATGCCATTTTTATTGGATTTTATTTGTTGGACGGAATTTTGGGAAAAATGTATCCTAGCCAGTCAAAGTGTCACACTTACATAAGTAATCAACTGCCCCCTTACCTTATCTGCTTCCGCAGCAACACCAGGGCCACACCGCCAAACACGAAGTTCATGATCCATACCGAGAGGAGGGGGTTGAGGCCGGCCTTGGTAGAGAAGGTGGTGGAAAACTGCATGGTAAAGAAGTACACCGCGCTCAGCACTATGCCCAGCGCCAGGTGCAGCCCGCTGCCGCCCCGTATCTTACGGCTGGCGATGCAGGCGCCTATTACCACCATTATCATCCCGGCAAAGGGCTGCGAGGTACGGCGGTATTTTTCTACATAGAAGAAGTTCAGCGTTTCGCGGCCGCGCAGTTTCTCGCGCTCTATATAGCGCGTCAGCTCTGGTGTGGTGAGGGCTTCCTTCACACTTTCGTCTTCGTCCAGGTCGTGCGGCACAAAGGGGTATTTCTGTTTCAGCTCGGCAAACACCTTCAGCTCTTCGGTCATGCCGTTGTTCTTGCGGATGCGCACGTTATAGAGCGTCCATTCCTTTTTGGTAGAGTCGTAGCTTACCCGGTCGGCTATGGTTTTTTCCTTTAGCTCGGTGCCCACTATGCGCTCGGCGGTAAAGCGGTTGCCGGTATTGGTCTTGTAGTCAAAGTTCTGCATAAAGATATACAGGTCTTTGGTCAGCCGCAGGTGCACGTTCTGGTCGGCCGAGGCTTTCTCCAGGTGTATGTACCGGTCTTCAAAGGCCAGGCGCTGTTTGTTGGCCATGGGCACTATAAAGTGGTTCGCCCACAGGGATAGGCCGCAGAGCAAAACGGCGCCTATTATATAGGGCCTCAGGAAGCGCTGGAACGATACCCCGTTGGCCAGTATGGCTATTATCTCCGATTTATACGCCATCTTGGAGGTAAAGAAGATGGTGGCGATAAACAGGAAGAATTGGAACAGCAGCGCCGTAATGTGGGGGATAAAATTCTTGAAGTAATTGAGGATAGCAGATAGGGGAACGTCCTTTTTGGTGAAGTCGTTCATCTTTTCAGAAAAGTCAATAACACTGGCTATCAACGCCATCAGCAGGATGGTGAAGAAGAACGTGGTAAGAAATTTCTTTAGTATGAACCAGTCTAGTTTTTTCATGTCCTCTCGGCCCCTCCGAAAACCCAGCCCGCAAAGGGGGGCGCCTGGGATTTTAAGCCCCTTTAGTACCGGGGGTTAAAGCCTTTGTTTTAATTGTGGTATCATTTCGTTTTTCCAGCTATGGTAATCTCCCTGCAAAATATGCGTACGGGCCTGCTTTACCAAATGCAGGTAGAAGGCCAGGTTGTGCACGCTGGCTATCTGCAGGCCCAGTATCTCACCGGCTATCATCAGGTGGCGCAGGTAGGCTTTGCTGTAAAAGCTGCTGGTAGGGCAATCTATAGCATCGTCTATCGGGCTGAAATCGGTCGCCCATTTCTTATTGCGGATGTTTACCACGCCCTTGCTGGTAAAGAGCATGCCATTGCGGCCGTTGCGGGTAGGCATCACGCAGTCAAACATATCTATGCCCAGCGCGATATTCTCCAGTATATTCCAGGGCGTGCCCACACCCATCAGGTAGCGGGGCTTATCTTCCGGCAGGTACTCGCAGCAGAGTGCGGCCATTTCGTACATCATTTCCTCCGGCTCACCTACCGAAAGGCCGCCAATGGCGTTCCCGTCGCACTCCATACCGGCCACAAATTCCGCCGATGCCTGGCGCAGGTCTTTGTAGGTGCTGCCCTGCACTATGGGGAACAGGGTCTGCTCGTAGCCATACTTAGGTTCCGTCTGGTCCAGGTGCTGCACACAGCGGGCCAGCCAGCGGTGTGTCAGCTCCATCGATTTCTGCGCGTAGCTGTAGTCCGATGGGTAGGGTGGGCACTCGTCAAAGGCCATAATGATGTCCGCGCCTATGCTTCGCTGTATCTCCATTACTTTTTCCGGCGAGAACATATGCCGCGAGCCATCTATGTGCGACTGGAACATAGCGCCTTCTTCCGTCAGCTTTCGCTGGCCGGAAAGGGAGAACACCTGGTATCCGCCGCTATCGGTAAGTATGGGCCGGTCCCAGCCGTTGAACTTGTGTAGTCCGCCCGCAGCTTCCAGCACTTCGGTTCCCGGCCTCAGGTACAGGTGATATGTATTGCCCAGTATTATCTGCGCCTTTATTTCGCTCTTCAGTTGGTCCTGCAGCACGGCTTTCACGCTGCCCACGGTGCCCACAGGCATAAAGATGGGGGTCTCTATTGGTCCGTGCCCGGTGGTGATAACCCCGGCCCGTGCCTTGCTGTTCTTATCCTGTGCTTTTAATTCAAACTCCATAAAACCGTTACCCGCCGTGGCGGGGCATCTTTTAATATTTTATCTTGCGCGGGTGTTCTATTCCATTCTACTGGCCGTGCTGTTGCTTTCGGTTGCCGTGCAGTGTGTGTACGCGCTGGGTATCTTCAGCCGTATATACCGCCTGCCGGTACCGGAGAGGGATAACAACACCCCCCGGCTACCCGTTTCGGTTATCATCTGCGCCCGAAACGAGGCCGCCAACCTGCGCCGCAACCTGCCGCTGGTAATGGCGCAAAGATACAGCAATGAGGCGGGCAAAGCGCTATATGAAGTGATAGTGGTGAACGACTGCTCTACCGACGACACCGAAGAGGTACTCCGGGAGATGGAGCAGCAATACGATGGCCTCTGGCATGTAACCATATCGCCGGGCGAACCACGCATCTTCCCGGGCAAGAAGTTCGCGCTTAGCGAGGGGGTGAAGCATGCCGGCCATAACCTGCTGCTGCTCACCGATGCCGACTGTGCACCCGCCGGCCCCCACTGGCTGGATATGATGACCGAACCGCTGCGCAGGGGCGGAAAAATAGCCGCCGGGTACGGAAAGTATGCCCGCACCCCGGGAGTGTTAAATGCCTTTACCCGCTGGGAAACCCTGCACACTTTTCTGCAATACAGCACGTACGCGCTCTGCGGGCGCCCCTACATGGCCGTAGGCCGGAACCTGGCCTGCATGAGGGAGGCTTACACGGAGGCCAGCACTTCGGCAGCCTGGAGCCTGTTGCCCTCCGGCGACGACGACCTGCTGGTGGCTGCGGCGGGAGGGAAGGACAATGTGGCCATCGTTTGCCACCCGGAGGCTTTCACCATTACCGGGAGCAAAGCAACCTGGCGCGAGTGGATAGCCCAAAAGCAGCGGCACCTTTCTACCGGTAAGTATTATAAAAAGAACATACAGGCCCTGCTGGGCTTGTACGCGCTCAGCCACAGCCTTATGTGGCTGTCGTTCGCCGGGGTGGTAGCGGCCTGTCCGGGCTGGGCGCTGGCGGCTGTGGGGCTGCGGATGGTGAGCTACCTTCCGGCTATGTACCGGGCCGCAAGGCGCACGGGAGAGGCCTCTCTGGCACCGGCATTCCTGGTATTCGATATAGGCTGGATGATATATAACTTTGCATTCGCGCCGTACATAGCGCTGAAAAACAAAACACAGTGGAAATAGTTAAAAAATACTTCGACGATTTTACCGATACACAGAACCAGCAATTTGGTATGCTGGGCGAGCTCTATAAAGAGTGGAACGAAAAAATTAACGTCATATCCCGGAAGGACATTGATGAACTCTATGAGCGGCATGTGCTTCACTCGCTGGCCATAGCGGCGGTCAACCACTTTCACGACGGGGCCAAAGTGGTGGATATAGGTACTGGTGGTGGCTTCCCCGGTATACCATTGGCTATTTTCTTCCCGGAAGTGGAGTTTGTGCTCTCCGATAGCATCGGCAAAAAGATAAAGGTGGTGCAGGGGGTGGCCGATGCCATAGGCCTGAAGAACGTAACGGCCATTCATACCCGCGTAGAAGACATCAAGGGCCGTATGTTCGACTATGCGGTATCGCGCGCTGTAGCGCCGCTCGCTGACCTCTGGCGCTGGACGAACAGGATGCTGCTGAAGGGAAAGGCCGGTGACGACCTGCCCAACGGACTGATATGCCTGAAGGGTGGCGACCTGAAAAAGGAAATAACCGAATCAAAACTGAATGCGCGGCCCTGGAGCGTACACGAAATCTTCCCCGAATCATTTTTTGAAGAAAAATTTGTCGTGTATGTACCAAAATAATAGGGTTCGTCGTTGTATTAGATGAATGATTTATTGCTATATTTACAATGTTATATACACCGCTTCTTAAAAAAACTCCCTATGAGAAAGGTAACTCCTATCTTCTTTCTTTCTGCGGCGCTGGCTGCAGCTACCATTTATTCCTGCAAAAAATCGGGCGACCACGTAGGCCAGGCGTTAAGCCAGGGCACCGAAGTGCTGGAAATGCCGGCCATGCCTTACGATTATTCCGGCTCCGGTTTTGGTATACCGGTAGATAACAATAAAGCAGCCCTGGGCCGTGTGCTGTTTTACGACCGGCACCTGTCTATCAACAATTCGGTATCGTGTGGCACCTGCCACAAGCAAGCGCTGGCCTTTGCCGATGATGCAACCTTCAGCCGTGGCTTTGAGAACCGCCTTACCGGGCGTAATTCCATGCCGCTGCAAAATCTGCCCGGCCCTAACGTGTTTGGCGGTGTAGGCATCAGTCTTTTCTGGGACGGACGCTCTTCCTCGCTCAACGACCTCATTCTGCGCCCGATAAATAACCATGTGGAAATGGGCGTGGCCGACCTGAACACGATACCCGCCAAGCTGGCCGAGCTGCCGTATTACCGCGAGCTGTTCAGCGCCGCCTACGGAGATGGTAACATTACCAACGAGCGCATTTCGGAATCTGTTACCACATTCCTCCAGTCAATACAGGCAAACCGCTCCAAACTCGACCGTCAGCAGCAGGGTGAAAAGGTGATGAACGCACAGGAACTGTATGGCATGACGCTATTCGACAGCAAGTACAACTGCCGCAGCTGCCACACGCTCACTCCGGCTGTGTACTACGGCACTATGGGCCAGAACTTTGTTAATATCGGCCTGGAAACAACTCCTACCGACAAGGGGCGCGCCGCTATAACCGGCAACCCGGCCGACGAGGGCAAATTCCGCATTCCCAACCTGCACAATATCGCGCTTACAGCTCCTTATATGCACGACGGGCGTTTTACTACGCTGGAAGAAGTGATAGAGCACTATAGCCACAATATAAAGAATGCAGCCTCGCTCGATAGCCGCCTGAAAGGCCCTGACGGTAAAGCAATGAAGATGAATATTACCACCGACGAAAAAGCGGCCCTGGTAGCATTCTTGAAAACGCTCACCGATTATGAGATGATCACCGACCCTAAATTCTCGAATCCATTTAAAATCAAATAGTTAATGAAAAAAAACCTTCTACTTACATTCCTCCTCGCGGGAGGGATGTTACCTTCCTACGCCCAGGACAACACCACCAGTGACCAAGTGTCCGTAATGCCCCGTCAAAAACGCCTGGAGCACCAGGTAGGCGTTCAGATGAATGAATTGATACGGCAGGTATTCAATTTCAATAGCGGTACGCAGGCCACACCGGCCAATCCCTACCTGCTTACCTATACAGTCACGCACCGCAAGACGGGGGTGGGGCTGCGCCTGGGTGGCGGATACAGCCAGCGCTCGTTTGCCGACGACGATGGCGTGAATGCCCGTGATGGAGATATGACCAATATGAACATCCGCGCCGGCCTGGAAAAGTCCTTTCAGCTTTCTGATAAATGGACTACGGGTGTTGGGGCCGACTTTGTGTTTGCCGATGACAACAACAACACCAAGAACCTGCTGAAATCCGCCGATACTACCACCACGATAGTGAACAGCCGCATCAACAGTATGGGTGGTGGGGCTATGGCCTGGCTGCGGTACAGCATCAACCGCAACATTCTGATAGGCACCGAAGCCAGCTTTTATTACCGGATGGGCCGCAAGGAACAGACAATAGAGGTCACCAAGCGCGATTTCTCTACGCCGTCCCGCCCCTGGGTTACCAATTATACCCGCCTGGAAAATGATGAGTCGGAAGGCGCATTCAGCATGCCGGTAGTATTTTACCTGATTGTCCGCTTTTAGCCGCTGCCGTCAGGTAGTTGATAATAGTAATATGGCCGGTTCTTCCGGCCATTATTTTTTGAACCAAGTAAAAACAATTCTTATTTTTGCGCCTCTTAAAAGCAAATGAAATACTCCTATGGGTCGCATATTTGAAGTACGTAAAGCCTCCATGTTTGCCCGCTACGATCGTATGGCCAAACAGTTCTCCCGCGTTGGTAAAGAAATAGCCATTGCCGTAAAGAAGGGAGGCCCTGACCCCGATACCAACCCCATGCTGCGCCGCGTCATTCAGAACGCGAAAGGCTTCAACATGCCCAAAGACCGCATAGAAGGCGCCATTAAGAATGCCATGGGCAAGGATACCAGCAACTACGACGAGGTACTGTATGAAGGATACGCCCCGCACGGCATCGCTATTATGGTAGTGACCGCTACCGATAATACTACCCGTACCGTGGCCAACGTCCGCTCGCACTTCAACAAAGGTGGTGGCAGCCTGGGCAACAGCGGGTCGGTGGGTTTTATGTTCAAGCACCTGGGGGTCTTTAAGCTGAAACCGGAAGGGCTGAATATGGAAGAACTGGAACTGGAACTGATAGACTATGGCCTGGAAGAAGTAGGGGAGGATAGCGAAGGGAACATTATCGTCCGCTGCGAGTTCAACGACTTCGGTAATATGCAGAAGGCCCTGGAAGATAAAGGCATTACCCCGATATCCTCAGAGATAGAATGGATACCGCTGAATACCGTAGAGCTGACGCAGGAGCAGCAGGATGATGTCTTCAAGCTGATAGCCCGCGTGGAAGAAGACGATGACGTGCAGCAGGTGTTTCACAACATGGCGTAGCAGGTTGATAAGTTTATATATGGAGCGGCGTACTTGGTGCGCCGCTTTCTGTTTTTCATCACGGTTATTCTATCCCGGCCAATTCTCAAAATCTAAAGAATCGCGGTTTAATTTAAAGAATCGTGGTTAGCTTTGCGGCATGAAACCTGGAATGAGGCCCGCGCGCCCGTCGTTACCGCTGCTGATTGGCCGCAAGCCGGTGCTGGAAGCCCTGGAGCAGGGCTCCGGCATAGAAAAGGTATTCCTGCTGCGCACGGCTACCGGCGAAGAGGTAAACCGCATCAAGCAC
The DNA here is from genome assembly GCA_016786665.1 of Flavipsychrobacter sp. Lineage (GTDB taxonomy): Bacteria > Bacteroidota > Bacteroidia > Chitinophagales > Chitinophagaceae > MKUN01. The sequence goes on along the minus strand of JAEUVZ010000023.1, from coordinate 24,391 downwards.
CTGGCAAAAGAACTCAACATCCCCATCAGCCAGGTACCCGTAGAGAAGCTCAATGGCATGACCAAGGCGATGCACCAGGGCGTAGTGGCCTATGCCAGCCTGCTGGACTATGTAGATTTACAGTCGGCCATAGACAGCGTGGTAGACAAAGGGGAAACGCCCTTATTCCTGATGCTGGATGGTGTTACCGATGTGCGCAATGTAGGCGCCATTGCCCGCTCTGCGCTTTGCTGCGGCGCGCAGGGTATCATATTGCCCACCGCCCAGTCGGCTTCACTTACCGAAGATGCTATTAAGACTTCGGCCGGTGCGCTCAAAAAAATACTGCTCTGCCGCATCCCTTCCGTAGCCCAGGCCATAGACGTACTGCGGCTGAACGGCATACAGGTGCTGGGTACGCAAATGAAGGGCAGCATTCCCGTGTATGAAGCCAATCTCAATATCCCCACCTGTATAGTGATGGGGGCGGAAGACACTGGTATCAGCAAGGACGTGATCAAGCGCGCCGAGCAACTGATACGAATACCGATGGCCGCCCAGTTCGATTCCTTAAACGTTTCGGTGGCGGCCGGCATGATACTGTACGAGGCGCTGAGGCAAAGGGCGTTGAGCAAGTAGGCACGTTGGTCGCATTGCGGAATTTGGCATGATATATGTTGCATTGTATTAAACTGTAAATCTCCTTATATGCCTGTAAAACCAATGCTCGCCCTTTTCCCGTTGTTGCTTTTTACCGCAACAGTTTCCGCCCAGGACACGATCTATCAACGAAACGGAAAACAAATCTCCGGCAAGGTGCTGAACGTAAGCTCCCGCGAAGTTTCGTATAAAAATACCGCAAACCCCGATGGCCCGGAGTACAAGCTGCCCATGCGCGATGTGAGCCGTATAGTGTACCAGGATGGCTCTGAAGACAAGCGCATTCCCGGCACACCGCACATGCGCCACCGCCAGTCCGTGCCGCCGAAAAGCCATACATCTGCTGATTATAAGAATAATATCGCCGCTGTTTCGCTGCTGAGCGTGAGCGATGCGGGAATGACCATGGGCCTCTCTTACGAGCGGATATTGGATAAGAAGGGCATGGTCAGTATCTACCTCCCGGTAGCGTACTATCTGAAAACATGGGGCAATGACAACGATTACGTTTTACCTGGCCCGTCCTTGAACCGCGATAGCCGCATCTTTGAGTTTCGCCCTGCGGTCAAGGTCTATCCGTTCAATGCCCGGGGCAAGGTGCGTTATGCTGTTGGTCCCCAGTTATCTTATACGGATGGGCATTTTCGCCGCGATTTTTTCCGTGTATCTTCTCCGTCATTCAACGTAGCGGTAAAGCGCGTTGGCATGTTACTAAACCAGTCGCTGATGCTGCAACCCAGCCCTTACATGTACATAGGGCTGGAGGGTGGCTTCGGTTATACATTCAGCAATAAAAGCACCGAAGTGGTGTACGGCCCTTACGGAGATATAAAGCCCGGCGTTTTCCGGGAGATGGGCACCACCAGGTTGGCGCATCTTATCTTCAGTATTGGCTATCGTTTCTAATCTGCTTCAGTTATAGTTTGTTACGGCATCGCTCTCTGGGCGGGCGGTACCGAATGTAAAAAAAAGAACGACAATACGTCAAAATCCCGAAAATCGGGTTACCTTCGCCGCGCAATGGTTCCTCTACCTCAGGTACAGGATGAAAAGGGAACCGGGTGCGAATCCCGGACATTACCCGATGCTGTGAGCTTCATGTAAAGCTTTTTGTTCTTCTTGCCACTGTTTCAAACCGGAACGGGAAGGCGGCAAAAAGTGAAGCGAGTCAGAAGACCTGCCTTTGCACATATTACTTATTATGCCTTCGGGAATAAAGGCTCAGATAAGAAAAGAGGCGGCTAACGCCATCTTTCCTGTTTGTGTAATTATACCGTAGGCGCAATTTTAAATTGTCTGAAAAATCAATTTAGCTATATGCGCAAATCTACACTTGCATTCTTCACGCTCCTGCTGAGCACATTCGCCGTTAAGGCACAGGTAGTCGCTACGTTCGATACCTTTTCCCTCCTCACCAACTATGCTGATACAGCCTATATCAATTACTCCCAGCCGGGCGTAGATGTTGGTTTTAACGATGGTCAGGGTTTCTTCCCCTGCATGTACGATACCGCATGGGGTGGCCTGTGGAATGGTGGTTTCGCTTACTCTAATATGACCGACAGCATTACAGCGGGCTATACTAACCAGTATGCTGCATTCCCGGCTATTGGGCAGAACAGTACCATAGGCTACGCTGTTTACTGGCACGGATACTCACCTACCAACTATGTAAAAATAACCGATACCGCCGCCCTGGGCGATACCGTACTCGGTTTCCATATCACCAATACCACCTTTGGGTACCTGGCCATGCGCGATGGCGACTTCGTGACCAAAAAGTTTGGCGGCCAGCCCAATGTGGAGGAGGATTGGTACCGGTTAACCGTTTACGGTTACCTGGGTGGCGTGCAGAAAGCCGACACGGTAGACTTTTACCTGGCTGATTTCCGGTTTACTGACAGCACGCAGGACTATATTGTCAACGACTGGCAGTGGGTAGACCTTACCTCCCTGGGCAATGTAGACAGCATTTCATTTGCCCTCCAATCAACGGATACCGTGGGTGGATTTGGTATGAACAACCCGGCCTACTTCGCAATCGATAATTTCACGACCAAAACAACTACTCCTGCGAGTGTACGCGGCCTGGCCCGTCACCAGCCGGCTAAGGTGTATCCTAACCCCGCTGCCGGAGTGCTGTATGTAGAGGTGAACAATGCCGCTATACGCGAGCTGAAAGTGATGGATATGACCGGAAAGGAATTGCTGTCGCAGAAGGTAGCGGACAATAAAGAAGCGATAAATGTCTCATCTTTGCCGGCAGGCACATATGTGGTGCAGTTGTCGGATGGCAGCCACTTGTACAGCAGCCGTTTTGTAAAGCAATAGCATGAAATTTTTAATTACACTGATAGCACTGGCATGTACCCTTCCTGCGTCGCGCGCACAATACGCGCCGCAGGTGGGTGTGTCCGGTTCTACTGCTATAGCGGCGGGTAGTCCCTCCTTTACCGGTTGGGCTACCGGGTGCGCTGTGCAGCGGGGTTATATAGATATTGCCGACCCTACACAGGGGATGGTAAGCGCGGGTACCGACAATAACGCAACAGGGCCGGCTAATCAATCGATTGTGAGCCTGGGCGATAGCGGGATAGCCATACTCACGTTTGCAACGCCCATCTTCAACGGGCCCGGTGCCGATTTCGCGGTGTTTGAGAATGGCTTTGCCGACCCCGCCAATCCCGAAGACGCTTTCCTGGAACTGGCATTTGTAGAAGTAAGTTCCGATGGGGTAAATTATTTTCGGTTCCCCTGCCACTCGCTCACACCCGCTACGTCGCAGGTGCCGGGGTCGGGCGTGTATATGAACGCCGGGCTGGTAAACAACCTGGCCGGTAAGTACATCTCAGGCTATGGCACCCCTTTCAATCTCGACGACCTGGCCGGTACACAGGGGCTGGACCTCCAGCATGTTACCCACATACGCATAGTAGATGTGGTAGGCGCCGTTAATGCCAACACAGGTACAACAGATACGGCAGGCAACCTCGTGAACGACCCGTATCCTACTAACTTTCCCACCGGGGGATTTGACCTGGATGCGGTAGGGGTGATACACCAGTACGGGCTGGGCATTGCCGGTACCCCGGGGGGACATGCCACCATCTATCCCAACCCGGCAACCGACCGCTTATACATTAGTGGCTTGCAGCCTGGTTACCTGTCGCTGTGCGATGTAACGGGTAAGGTACTATGGCGCCGTCAGGCGGAGGGCGACACCAGCGTGGCGTTGTCCGCGTTCCCGCCGGGGATATATACCCTGCACCTGCAGGGCGAAAACGGAGAAAAATGGGTAGAGAAAATCGTAAAGCAGTAGTCCTGTTGCTGAGCGGCCTGCTGCTACTGGCATCTTGTGTAAAGGACAAGCCCAACCCCGCCAATCCCATGCCGGGGGTTGACTCTGCCGCGCAGAACGTTTACGTGATTTGTGAAGGAAATTTCGGGAACGGTAACTCCTCGCTGGGCCTTTACCGACCCTTTACCGATGAGCGGTTCGACGATGTATTTCTGTCGGTGAATCAGCAAAGCCTGGGCGATGTGTTCCAGAGCATGACCCGCATAGACGATCGTTTTTTTCTCTGCATCAATAATTCCGATAAAATTCTGGTTATCAACCGCAGCGACTGGAAGCTGCAGGGCAGCATCCCTGTTTCCAAGCCGCGGTATATAGTGAAGGTGAGTGACACGAAAGCATACGTATCGGCGCTCTACACCAATAAACTGACCATCATTAATCCGCAGACACTGGCCATAACGGGAACGGTAACCCTGCCGGGCAACAACCCCGAAGGGATGCTCTTGCTGCGCGATAAGCTGCTGGTAGCCCTTTGGGATACGTCGGTCAGCAAGGTGTACTCGGTAAACACGGCTACCGACCAGGTAAGCGTATTCAGCAGCCAGGTGGGTGCAGCGCCCAAAGAGTTGTTGCTGGACAGGGACAGCAGTATATGGGTGCTTTCCGGCAACATACAGAAGGCTAAAAACGCGGAGCTCCGCCAGGTGGACGGCGCCTCCGGCAGTACGCTAAGGTCGTTGCCGTTCCCCGCCGGGGCCGACCCCATGCGCCTGGTGCAGAGCCGCGATGGAAAGTACCTCTATTTTATAGAAGTGGACTACAGTGGCACGCATCCTGATTTTAATGGGGTATTCCGCATGGGCGTAAGCGATGGGGCGCTCCCCGCCGTGCCGCTGGTAGCGGCCTCCAGCCTGCAGTATTTCTGGGCATTGGGTATAGACCCGGAAACCGGCAACCTGTATATAGGCGACCCTAAGGGCTTCACGCAAAGGGGCCAGGTGTACATCTATAACACCTCCGGGGAGCAATTAAGAACCTTTAGCTGCGGGGTAGGCCCCGGCCATTTCTACTTCGATAAGTGATATTATCCTTTTTTCATAGCGTCCTTTCTTGTTTACGGAGCCCGCTGCTGGTGGTAGCGGTGTTATCCTGCGCTCTTTCTGCGCGGGCGCAGGGGGGCGATAAAAATCTGCCCGAGGTAAAGATAGAAGGCGAGCGCTCTGAAAAGGTTTCCGACGATGAGAAGATTACCCGGTTCATACCAGGCCAGAAGGTGGTGCACATCGATAGCATTGTACTGCAGCAATACAAGTTCCAGAACATGGCCAACCTCATCAGCCAGCAGACTTCCGCGTTTGTAAAATCGTATGGCTTCAACGGGCTGGCCACGCTCAATTTCCGTGGGGCTTCGGCGGCGCAGTCGCAAGTGCTCTGGAACGGCATTCCCCTTCAGAATGCGGCGTTGGGCATCAGCGACCTCTCCACCTTGCCAGTGGCTATGATAGACAGGGTGAACATTGTTTATGGGGGTTCGTCGGCGCTCTGGGGCAGCGGGAACGTAGGGGGAGCCCTGCTCCTGGAAAATGACCTGCCGGTGTTCGACAGTATAAGGCGCAAAGAGATGGCCTTGTCGCTGGGGGCGGGTAGCTTTCACCAGTATTCAGGAGGGGCGCGCGTGGCGTTTCACGACCGGCGGTGGTACATCAGTGCCAACGGCTTTGTACAATCGGCCCGGAACGACTTCCGCTACACCCGCTCCGGAAACGAAGTGCCCAATGATAATGCCCGGCTATACAGCCTCGGTTTCATGATGAACGGGGCGTACCGTATAGCAGAGGGCAACACCCTGAGTATTTCGGCCTGGTTTCAGAATTTTGACCGGGAAATACCCGCTGCGCTCTTTGAAGCGTATTCGGTAAAAGACAGGGTAGACCAGTCGAAAAGAGTGATGCTCCACTGGCGAAAGGAGCGCGAGCGGTCACAGGTGTACCTGAAGACGGCGTTGATAGAAGACCACCTCCGGTTTGCTGATGAGGCTATCGGGCTCACTACGGCTAACCGCAGCTACCAGTCGTACACCGAGTGGGGGATACGCCGTTCGTTCGGGAAGCGGCATACCGTGCTGTTGTTCGTCCCCGCCAATTATAGCTGGATGAAAGATGCCGCCGGGCAGCAACTCCGGGCGGGCGTCAGCGCCTCTTATGTGCTCGCCCTGCTCAGGGACAAGATACGCATATCCACCCAGGCCAGCCAGCAGGTAATAGACCGGGAAACGGTGTTTCTTCCCGGAATTAATGCTTCATATGCCGTTCTTAATTGGTTGACATTCAGGGTGAATGTTCAAAAGTCCTATCGTGCTCCCACGCTCAATGAACTATACTATTCCCCCGGTGGCAATCCATCGCTGGCTCCTGAGCGGGGATGGACGCAGGACGCGGGCTATACCCTGAAGGCGGGCATAGCCCGGGGGCTGCAGCTCTACCACGATGTATCGGTCTTTAACCGGGATATCAAGGATTGGATCGTCTGGTTTGGCGGTGCCATCTGGACACCTCATAATATAGCCGAGGTAAAAAGCCGGGGCATGGAAACCGAAAACAAATTGACCTACCGGAAGGAGAATACAGTCATTCACCTGGGGCTGAACACCGCATATGTACTGGCCACTACCCAGCGCAGCTACGCCCCCAACGATGGCAGCATTGGCAAACAGATACCCTATGCGCCGCGCTACAATGGCCAGCTGAACGCCGGGATTACCTATAAGTCGTTGTATATCAATTATAATCACACTTATACAGGCTATCGCTTCTACACCACCGACGAGTCGGCGTGGGTAGAGCCCTACCATACCGGCAATGTGCAGCTATCCTACCTGCTGCGGCTGGGCGGGCAGCGAAGCCTGTTGCTTTCCGGCCAGGCCAATAACATCTTTAACCAGCAATACCAGGTAGTGGCCCAGCGGCCCATGCCCGGTACCAATTTCCTGTTCGGTGCCCGGTTCTCCCTGGCCGACTAGCCGGTTTTACGGCTTTCAGGGGCCGTATTTGCCTAGTTTCCCTCCTTTTCGCCATTAAATGTTAATTTGCAGTAAATATTACCGCGGTTTACCCAACCCCGGAGTATCACTCACAGTCTTATTAGGTAAGCTGATAATTAACATCCCCATTACTTGTCTATAGCATTGGCGTACACGGTACAAGGTCAGGCAAGCGAGCTTGAAGAACTTATTCACGGCTGTATCCGCAACGAGCGGGCGGCACAAGAAAAGTTATACAAGTTGTTTTACCCAAGAATGATGTCTGTCGTTCGCAGGTATATAGATAGTGAAATGCAGGCTGAAGAAGTGCTGAACAATGGTTTTTTGCGCGCTTTTCAGAAGGTTCAGCAGTACACTTTTTCCGGTTCTTTTGAAGGCTGGCTTCGCAAGATCGTTTTCCATGCGGTGTCTGATTATGTAAAGCAGAACAGCCGGTATAACGAAAAAGTGCTACTTGTTGAAAAAGATGAATATGTACACAAAGACCACGCGGACAGGCTGTATTACAACCAGCTGATAGAGCTGGTACAATCGCTGCCCGTAGCTACACGCACCGTATTCAACATGTATGTAATGGAGGGCTACTCGCACAAGGAGATAGGCAAGATGGTAGGCATTAGTGAAGGTACTTCTAAATGGCACCTCTCGGAAGGGCGGCGTATTTTGAAGGATAAGATAGAAAGACTGCAATTACACATTAAAAAGTAAAATTTTATCCAGATGGATAAAAACATGATTCACATAGACGACCTCATACGGCAGCGCCTGAATGGTGAAGAGGAAGAGCGTGCGGGAGCATGGCTGCATATGAGAGACCTGTTGGACAAGACGATGCCAACAAATCCTGTCCGCGCGGCGCGATGGAACTGGAGAAAGACAGCCTTGTCGGTAGCTGCCATAGCGGGAATCTGCGCTTTGGGTATAGGCTCCTATGAGATGTACTCCTCCTACCGTGGCCCCGGTGGCAACGGCTCTTCCGCGGAAGCGACTACCACCGGTGGTGGCAGCAACGCCCTTGCGGAAGCACAGCCCGCCAACCCGGGAACTGAAGCCCAGCCAGGTGAGTCGGCCCCGGCAACAGCCACCGAAGCTGATAATACAGCCCCCAACACAACGGCGCCCATAGCCACGGGTAATAACAGCCCTGTTGCCACCACGGCAACAAATACCCCGGCATCGCCCAAAGCCAATGGCCGCGCTAACCGCAGCCGTCGCTCCGGCAACCAGCAGGCGGTCACTACTACCGGCAACGCCACCCCGTTACTGTCAAGCAATACCGCTACTACAGTCAATACCCGTGCTGCCAACAGCACCCCGAATAACAACGTACAACAGCCCCTTGATAATACCACATCATCAGCTACCAACAACACCAGCCCTGCACCAGGAAATCTGAACCAAAAGAACAACACCGGCAGTAATCCTACCGCGGGTGATCCTACACCAGCCGATAACCGCGCGAACAAAGCCCCGGGCCGTGACCCGCAGGCAGATGCGGAAACACGCACTATCCCAACCCTGCAGGAAAACCGGAAACTGAGTGTAGATGCACGGACAGGTACCGCCCAGGTGGAATCCACTATTAATAAAGGCCCGGATTTACAAGTGCCGGTAGATAGGCCAATCGCCTCTACTACACAGCCGGTTCCACCAGTGGTACCACAGGCCTTTATAGGCCCTGTAGAAGATACCGAGCCCACTGGTAACTATGCCATGGTACCCGCATCTGGTGGTGGCGGCAATAACGCTTCCGGCGGGCACAAAGGCCAGGGCAAAGCCAAATTCAACATGTTTGGCTGGGTAGACCAACTGATAGAAAGCGTCAGCCAATACCAGTTTGGTAAAGTAGGCGTCAACACCGGCGTGGTGGTAGGCGGCAATACCTCCGTAGGCAAGTACAACCTGTACGGCTTCCAGGGAGGTTTCTTTGCCGACGTGATCTTCCATGAGAAATGGAGCCTGCGTGCGGAAGCCCGCTATACACACCGCTTCAATAAAATTACCAACGTATACAGCGATAACTTCATCAGCTATACCCCCAGCGGAAGCATGTACAGCAAAGAAACCAACGAGCACTACTTTAAGTACTCCACTGTTTCGGGTGTAGAAATGCCTATCATGCTGCAGTACAACTACAACAACTTCTTTGTGCTGGGTGGTGTTAACCTCTCATACTTCTTCCATACACAAACCGAAGAGATAAGCCGGAAGACGGCCATCGGAATGGTTTCGCAGATAGAAGAGTCGAGGGTGCCCCTTACGGTCAACGACTTTAGTGCACGCTTTGGCGGCGGATATGCCGTAGGGGTAGGGTACCGCATCAACATGGTGACCCTGGACGCCCGTATGACGCACAACGTATGGGACAACACGAAGACACAGGGAGCGCAGCAGATATCGAGGGATATCTTCTTCAAGCCCAACTTCCAGTTCAATGTCAGCTATCGCTTCGGCAAAGACAAACGTTCTAACGAACTGACACCGGGCGGCAACTAATCGTTCGCCTTGTTCATAGCGGCCAATCTCATTTCCAGCGCTACTTCCTCACCGAAGTAGCGCTTTATCATTCCGTGTACCAGGTAGATGACCGGGGTAAGCACCAGCGCCATAAAGGCCTTGTAAGAATAGTTGACCAGGCCTACCGCCAGCACCAGCTGCCACGGCCAGTCTTGCCCCAGGTAGAAGGCGATGAACAGCACTATATAGCTATCTACCAACTGCGATACCAGGGTAGAGCCGGTGGCCCGCAGCCATATTTTTTTCTCGCCGGTTACCTTCTTTATTTTGTGAAATACCCACACATCCAGTAGCTGGCTTACCAGGAAGGCGACCAGGCTACCAAAGATGATCCACATACCTTGCCCGAAGATGGCGCTGAATGCCAGTTGCATGTCGGGCACCCCTTTATCCTGCTGGCTGCCTGTCCAGAAGCCGGTATTGGGCGGTACGTGTATGGCCATGTAGAACATCACGAAAGCGTAGGAGATAAGCCCTACCGCTATGTACGATATCCGCCGCACGGCCTTCGGGCCATAATACTCATTTACTATATCGGTCATTACAAACTCCAGCGGCCACAGCAGCACGCCGCAGGTAAGGGTATAGGTAAGCCCCTCCTGCCCGAATAACTTAAAGGGATGTGGCTCCATGCCCAGCAGCGCCTCCAGCGAGAACAGCTTCCCGCCAATGCACTCGGCAATAAGCGCGTTGGCCACAAAGAAAGCAGCTATGAATATAAATAGCTTGGTAGGCTTATCTGCCAGTATCTTTTTAATCATATCATAAAGATAGCAGGCAACGGGTAAATTGACTAGTGGTTGCCCGGCTGGCCGGTAGCTTTAGGTACGGGTACCATTATGGGATCCCGGGAGGGGTCGGAGGGGTACATCTTCATATAGCGGGGGTAGCTGAGCTCCGGGCGTGTATCCAGGCTCAGGTCTTTCAGTATCTGTATCCGCGTTTTGCTTAGCTGCGATTGCTCCAGGAAAAGGGGCATGGTAGGTATTACCACCCATTTTCCGTTATCGTTCACTATATAGCCCCGGCGTGGGTCGTAGAAAGCCTGGTGGTCCGGGAAGTAAACGTGATACTCGGAGTGGTAGCCGGCGGGCGCCCATTGCGGGTCTTTAAAGGTCTTTACCGGTTCGCGGTGTTCCGGAGCTACCTCCCGGTTCTTCTTGTGCTGCGGATGGCGGTTACCCGATTGCGCCCCGGCAGAGGCAGGCGCCATAGCCGCCAGTAGCATGATTAACAATATCCTGTGGAGCATAAGGGTGTTTTTACTGAAAACAGTAAATAAACTATGCCATTGAGCTAGCTAGTTCAGCCGCGCTATAATGCCTGCTACCATGTATCCGTATCCGAAGCGGGAAGGAATCATGTATTTGTATATCAGCCCTATTTCCTTGCCGTTAATACGGTAGGTAGCGGAGGCGTGAGGAGTAGCTGTAACGAAAGAACGCCAGCCGGTTAAGTTCAGCATCGCCATCATTTCCGCACCCGCCTTTACTGTTACCCGCTTGATAGTTGTCTTGAAACCTGTTCCTGCTCCTGTGGCGGCGTAGTAGTGGCCATCTTTGTAAAAGTCAACATAGTCAATACCCGAACCGAATGATATAAATATATGTTTCCAGCCGGGATTGAAACGGAAACCAAAGCTTGCCGCAAACTCCCTGTTGGTTTGGAGCGCCCATCCGGTAGTGGGGTTGGTATTACCAACGGCAATGCCCCCGGCAGCAAATAATTCATTTTTCCACTGGGCACGAGCGGGAGAAGCAACAACAAGAGACAGCAGCAGGGCTAGTATAATACGCATTCCAGGTGAAGTATAGGGGGCGAATATACACACAGACTATTATTTCCAAAACGTATATATACAACACATATTTCAGCGGTTGGTATTTACTCCTTATCTTTTCGCTAACAGGGGTAGTTTTTGCTTTATGCTTTTTACTTTTTGCATTAAGAGGTTACCTTTGTACCATCCCAAACATGTAGAATTTTCAGTATGCTGCAAGCCACCACTACCAAAGACGCGCGCTTATCTTTTGAGGAGTTCAAGAACGAAGTGCTGGACGATTACCGCATGGCCGTGGCCAGCCGGGAGGCCAGCCTTATCGGCCGCCGCGAAGTACTCACCGGCAAGGCCAAGTTCGGCATATTTGGTGATGGCAAGGAACTGGCCCAGATAGCGGCCGCTAAGTGTTTCCGCCCGGGTGATATCCGGTCGGGCTACTACCGCGACCAGACACTGATGTTCGCCACCGGGATGAGCGACATTGAAAAGTTCTTTTCGCAGCTATATGCGAACCCCGACCTGGACCAGGAGCCTTCTACCGCCGGGCGGATGATGAACGGGCACTATGGCACCCGTTTCCTGGATGAGCAGGGCGACTGGAAAGACCTGACCACCGCGCCGCAGTCCTCCAGCGATATATCGCCTACGGCAGGGCAGATGGTGCGGGCGCTGGGCCTGGCATTCGCCTCCAAGATGTACCGCAACGTACCGGAACTGCAAAAAGGTTTTGAAAAATTTACCCGCAAGGGCAATGAAGTAATATTCTGCACCATAGGTGATGCCTCTACCTCTGAGGGCCTGTTTTGGGAGTCGGTGAATGCAGCCGGTGTGCTGCAGGTGCCGCTGGCGATATTTGTGTGGGACGATGGCTACGGCATTTCGGTGCCCCGCAAGTACCAGACCACCAAGAATTCCATTTCCGACGCGCTGGGCGGCATGCAGTGGAACGAGGCCAAAGGCGGCATTAATATCTATACCGTGAAGGGCTGGGACTATGCCGGAATGGTAGCTACCTTTCAGCAGGGAATAGCCCGCGTGCGGGAGAACCACATCCCCGCCATCTTTCACGTGCAGGAAGTAACGCAGCCCCAGGGCCACTCTACATCGGGCTCGCACGAGCGCTACAAAAGCAAGGAACGCCTGGAGTGGGAAAAGGAATGGGACTGCGTGCTGAAGATGCAGGAATTCCTGGTGAACAATGAAATTGCCACCCATGAAGAACTGGAGCAAATAGCCGAAGAAGCAAAAACGGAAGCCCGCGAAGCCAAACAACGCGCGTGGAACGGATTTATCACACCCATCCGCAGCCAGGTGGAGCAAGCGGCCAACCTCTGCACACAGGTAGTGTACGAGGGCGGCGACAACGCGCAGGCCATCGCCGCCATGGCGCAAAGCCTGGGCGCTATAAAGGAGCCCATACGCAAAGACGTGATGCAAACGGTGCGCAAAGCGCTGGCGCTCTGCACGGGCAACAGCGACGCGGTGCGCAACCTGCGCAGCTTCTACGAGTACCTGAAGCAGGACAACAAGGAGAAATTCTCCTCTCACCTGCACTCGGAGTCGAAGTGGAGCGCTATGAAGGTGCCGGAAGTAAAAGCGCAATTTGGCACCGACAGCCCCGTGCTGAACGGCTACGAAATACTCAATAAATTCTTTGACCATACCTTCGCCAGCAACCCCGCGGTGTTCGCCTTTGGCGAAGACCTGGGCAAGATAGGCGACGTGAACCAGGGCTTTGCCGGCCTGCAGGAAAAGTATGGCGACCTGCGCATATTCGATACCGGCATCCGCGAGGCCAGTATTATAGGCCAGGGGCTGGGCATGGCTATGCGCGGCCTGCGCCCGATAGCGGAAATACAATACCTGGACTACCTGCTCTATGGCCTGCAGCCGCTGAGCGATGATGTGGCCACCCTGCAATACCGCACGCGCGGCGGACAGAAATGCCCGCTGATAGTGCGCACCCGCGGCCACCGCCTGGAAGGCATCTGGCACAGCGGCTCGCCGATAGGGATGATCATCAACAGCCTGAGGGGGATGTACCTGTGCGTGCCGCGCAACATGACGCAGGCGGCGGGTATGTACAACACCCTGCTGCAAAGCGATGAGCCGGGTATAGTAATAGAATGCCTGAACGGCTACCGCCTGAAAGAGACGCTGCCCGCCAACCTGGATAGCTACACGGTGCCCTTTGGCGTGCCGGAAGTGATACGGCAGGGAAGTGATATCACCATTGTATCATACGGCTCTACGCTAAGGGTGATAGAGGAGGCGATAGTGAACTACCTGGAGCCGCAGGGCATATCGTGCGAGGTGATAGACGTGCGCACGCTGCTACCGTTTGACGTGAACCATTTGATAGTGGAATCGTTGAAGAATACGGGCCGCATTGTATTTGTAGATGAGGATGTGCCGGGTGGCGCCAGCGCCTACATGTTCCAGCAGGTGATAGAGCTGCAAGGCGGCTACCGCTGGCTGGACGCGGCTCCGCGCACCATAGCCGCACAGGCACACCGCCCCGCCTACGCTACGGACGGCGACTACTTCTCCAAACCCAATGCGGAGGATATAGCTGCGGTGATAGAAGAGATGATGGCCGAGTAATACCTCACCCCGGCCCTCTCCATTCATGGAGAGGGTGAGAGGAAGCCCTTTAGAGGTGGCGGTAATGATGATAAAAGATTTGAAAGCCCGGCGTGATGCTGGGCTTTTCCTTTTGTGGTGTATTGTGGATGTCTTGATTTGGTAGTACAGAGCTGGGTGATAGGAGGGTAGAATACATATGCACCTACGTTTTCTTTTTAGATGCAATGTTTCTAACTATCATCATGTTTTTCAATATGCGACTTCTGTACTAGTCGGAAGATGCGTTTCTTCGTAGTAAGGCTCGTTGAGTGTGACTTTGCTGGCCGGATGCGAACTGATATTTATTTCTATTCTTGCTTGAAAAGTAAAGAAATTATCTTGTTTTTTTCTGAAACCCGCTACCATAGCGGGTTTTGGTTTTTCAAAAGTAAATTGAGCTACCAGAAAGGTAAATTTAACTACCAGCAAAAGTGCATTTTACTACGTGAAAAGTAAATTTTGCTACGTGAAAAGTAAATTTTACTACCAGCAAATTTCCATTCTTTTCTTTCGGGCTGGTTTGGTTGGTATATATTCCAGTGCGCTGTTTTGTTGTGGGAGGAGCCAGGATTCAGGCGCATTATAAAGGTAGGTAATGGATGGGAAATTTTTGGAAATACATATCCACATAGGGTAGTACCTGGTATGTTTTTGAAGCTGTTCAGACTGCATCGTGCCTCGCAGTGACAGCGCGGAGTAACGGGTACGTCAATCTGCTTTAAAAAAAGTGGGGCGGCTGCACAATAAATAGGGGTTAAAGCGTTAAATTAGTATCACATCCACCAATTTATGAAATCATATCTCCGGCTTAGCTTCGTTCTGATGGCTAGCCTTTTTTTGTACTCGTGCGGCAGCAAGAACGGGCTGGAAGTCATTAACCGCAACTTTACCGACGAAGTAGACCTGCGGCAGAACCTCTCGTTCTCGTTCAGCAAAGACGTGTACCCCGATAGCCTTTTGCAGCAGTGGGACAGTACCGCCTATATAGAGTTTTCGCCGGCGGTGAAAGGTATGTTCCGCTGGAACAGCTCTAATGAACTGGTGTTTTCGCCGGAACGCGGTTTTGAGCCGGGTACGGAATACAAAGCGCAGATCACCACTAAAGTGCTTAAGCGCAGCAAGAAAAAATACTCGCTGGGGAAAAACGTGGCGTTTACATTCCACACGGCGCCGCTGCGGGTGACCGCCGCCAACCTGTCGTGGACGCGGGGGCAGGCCATGAACAATGTAATGGTGCAACTGGATGTGAACCTGAACTACGAGGTGGATGTAACGGAAGCAGCCTCTAAAATAAAATTGAGCTCGGGTGGGCGCTCTATCATTACCACCACGGTCAACTCCGGCAAAAGCCAGTTCGTTACACTACAGTTTCAGCCGGTGAACGAACTGGACCAGGAAACCGATATAAAGGTGGAACTGCTGAAAGGGGTAACCATTTCGCAAAGCAAGTACGTATCGGCTCGGGACACCGCCTTTGGCGCGCTGATACCCTCCCGCTTCAATATGGAAGTATCGGGCATATCGGCCCAGCATACCGGTACCGAAGGCTACATAACGGTGAACACCTCGCAGCCGGTACTGGAAGAGAACCTGAAGAACTATATCAGCCTGGAACCATCGGTGCCGTTTGAGGTGGAAACAGAGGAAAGCGGTTTTATCATCCGCAGCACGCAGATAAAAGCCGACCAGGTGTACCAGCTAACGCTTTCTACCAAGCTGGAGGGACAGTTTGGCGGTAAGTTCCGCCAGGAATACTCTGAGCAAGTCAACTTCGGGAAGCTGGAACCGGCCATCAGCTTTGTTAATACCAAAGGCATCTACATATCCTCGCAGGGCTACCGAAACCTGGCACTGAACATAGTGAACGTACCCAAAGTAAAAGTGAAAGTGGTGAAGGTGTATGAGAACAACATGGAGCATTTCTTCCGCCGGGGTACGGACTATGATTACGCCTACGATGATGAAGATGATTACCACGGCTACGAAACCTACAATACCGACGACCTGGGCGATGTGGTATGGGAAGGGGATTATGAGACCAGCAAACTACCCCGGCAGAATTCGGCGCGGGTGTTGCACCTCGATTTCCAGGATAAGATAAAATCGTTTGACGGGGTGTATGTGATTACCGTTGAGTCGTCGGAACACCGCTGGGTGCAGCAGTCGAAAATACTTTCTATATCGGATGTGGGCCTGATAGTGAAGGAAGAGAAAGACAACATATACGTGTTTGCGAACTCCATCCACTCGGCGACACCGCTGGGAGATGTGAGCATCTCCTTCATCAGCACCAACAACCAGAAACTCTATACCGCGCAAACGGACGGGGAGGGTGTTGCTATCTTTAAGAACATCAGCAAGCAGGCGCCGGGCTTTAAAGTAGGGCTTATTACCGCGCGGATGAAAGGTGAATTCAGCTTTGTATCGCTGCGGCAGAGCAGGGTAGAGACCTCCCGCTTCGACGTGGGCGGACGTATGCCTAACGACGCGGGCCTGAACGCGATGATCTACGCAGAGCGCAACCTGTACCGTCCCGGAGAGGTAATGCACGTAAGTACCGTGGTGCGCGATGAACTGTGGCAACTGCCCGGTGAAGTGCCGGTGAAGCTGCGCCTGACCATGCCCAACGGCAAGGAATTCGCCACCATGCGGAAGATACTGAACGAACAAGGCTCTACCGAAACGAGCTATGCCCTGCCGCCTACCGCGCTGACGGGAACGTATGTAGTGGATGTGCTTACCGGGAACGATGTGCTGCTGAACTCGTATAATATAAGCGTAGAAGAGTTTATACCCGACCGCCTGAAAGCGGAAGTGAAGATAGACAAGGCCGAGTACAAGCTGGGCGACAGTGTACGCGCGACAGTACAGGCTGATAACCTCTTCGGGACGCCGGCCGCTGACCGCAACTTTGAAATGGAGCTGAACCTGAACAAAGTATCGTTCACCTCCAAACAATTTCCCGACTATGACTTTGATATCACCAACAGCTTTAACTTCTCTACAGAGTACCAGAAAGGGCAAACCAGCGCCACGGGCGCTGCGGGCGGATCGTTCTTCCTGAAGCAGGATATGGCCAACCTGGGTATGCTGAAAGGGAACATTATGGCAACCGTGTTTGATGAGACCGGCAGGCCGGTACACCGTTATGAGAATTTTACGGTGTTTACCCAGGAGCTTTTCGCCGGTGTCAAGAACTTTGATTACTACGTGAGCACGAAGGTACCTATGCGCTTCAACTTTGTAGCAGCGGACCGGAAGGGTAACGGCCGGGGCGGTACCTTATCGTACTCCATTATAAAGAAGGAGTGGCATACCGTGATACAGCAGGATGGCGACCGCTACCGCTATGTATCGCAAAAGCAGGAGAAAGTAGTAAAGCAGCAGTCGGTGACGGTGGGCGCGGGTGGCGGCTATGTCACCTTTACCCCGGCGGTAAGCGGCGAGTATGAACTCCGCCTGACGGTGGCCGGTTCCGGCAGCTATGTATCGCGCACTTTTTATGCCTGGGGCTATGGCGATACCCAGTACACTTCCTTTGACGTGAACAACGAAGGCAACGTGGAAATAAAGCCGGACAAGGACAAATACAACACCGGCGAAGACATGCAGCTATTGTTTACCACACCGTTTGAGGGGCGTATGCTGGTAACCGTAGAGCGCAGCAACGTGCTGAAGTACTACTTTATAAACACGCAGAATAAATCCGCCAGCCTGACGCTGAGCGCCGACGACGCGCTGGTGCCCAATGTATATATATCTGCCACCCTGTTCCGTCCTATGGATGCCAGCGATATGCCGCTGACGGTAGCGCATGGCTTCAAGTCGGTAACAGTGGAGAACAGCCGGAACCACCTGCCGGTGCAGGTGAGCCTGCAACCTAAATCGCGCTCTAAAACGAAGCAGACCATAGTAGTAAAAACAGCCCCTAATGCCTACGTAACCGTAGCGGCGGTAGACGAAGGCATCCTGCAGATAAAGAACTACCGCACGCCGGACCCCTATGAATACTTTTACCAGAAGGTGGCGCTGGGCGTGAATGCCTACGACATATACCCGCTGCTGCTGCCTGAAATAAAAACAACACGCTCCAGCACGGGTGGCGATGGTGGCGATGAGTCGGCCATGCGGGTGAACCCGATGTTTGTGAACCGGGTGAAGAACGTGTCGTTCTGGAGCGGCATAGTGCAGGCCAACGGTAGCGGGGAGGTGCGCTATGACATAGACATACCCCAGTTCTCCGGTGATATCCGCGTCATGGCTTTTGCCTACAAAGACAAAGCCTTTGGTGGCGCTGACCAGCATATGAAAGTGGCAGACCCGGTAGTTATCAGCACCGCGCTGCCCCGGTTTATGAGTCCGAAGGATGAGGTGGTAGTGCCGGTAACCCTGAGCAATACGACCGCGAAAGACGCTAACGCCACGGTTACCATGCAGGTACAGGGGCCACTGGGCATATCAGGAAGCAGCAGCCAGGCGGTAAAGCTGCCCGCTAACCGGGAAGGACGTGCCGTGTTTAACGTGGCGGCCGCGCAATCAATAGGTGCGGGTAAGGTGATCGTAACCGTGAAAGCGATGGGCGAAACCTTTACCCACGAAACGGAAATAGCCGTTCGCCCGACCGCCTCGCTACAGAAGCTGACGGGCAGTGGAACGGCGGCTGAGAATAAAACCACCACGGTGAATACCACTAATAATTTTATCCCCGCCACCTACAAGGGAAGGCTGATGGTGAGCAAATCGCCGCTGGTGCAGTTCTCCCGGAATATGGACTACCTAGTGCGCTATCCCTATGGCTGCGTGGAGCAAACCACATCGGCAGCGTTCCCGCAACTGTACTATGCCGACCTGGTGAAGGCGGTATCGGGCAGCAGCACAGATGATATTAACCCAGCATACAATGTGCAGCAGGCGGTATTGAAGCTACAATCGATGCAGATGTCGAATGGCAGTCTTTCGTATTGGCCGGGCGGCGGATACGAAAGCTGGTGGGGCAGTGTATATGCCACGCACTTCCTGCTGGAGGCGAAGAAAGCGGGCTACGATGTGAACGCCCGTACCGTAGACCGGCTGCTGGAATACCTGAAAGTGCGGCTGAACCGCAGGGAGAAAGAGATACTGTACTACAACGAGAACCTGAAAAAGGAAATAGCCGCCAAAGAAATAGCTTACTCCCTGTATGTACTGGCGCTGGCGGGCCAATCGCAGCCGGCCACGATGAACTATTACAAAGGACACCCGGAACTGCTGAGCATAGACAGCAAATACCTGCTGGCAGCCGCCTACGCCCTTTCCGGGCAGCCCACGCAGGCCAGGCAGTTATTGCCCGCCTCCTTCAGCGGGGAAAAGGCAAAGCAGGCATTTGGCGGAAGCTTCTACTCGCACCTGCGCGATGAGGCCCTGGCGCTGAACGCACTGATGGAGATAAACCCCAACGACCCGCAAGTACCGGTAATGGTGCGCCACATAGCGGAGCAGATGAAAAACGAACGCTACCTGAATACCCAGGAAAATGTGTTTGGCCTGCTGGCGATGGGCAAGATGGCCCGGAGCGCCAACAAAACCACCGCTACCGCCGCCATACTCGTAAATGGAAAGAACATAGGCGTAATGAAAGGACAAGTACTCACCGCCGACCTGAAGAGCTACAGCAACCAGCCCATACAAGTGCAGGTGAAAGGTAAGGGAGACTACTATTACTGGTGGGAAACCTCTGGCATTACCGCCGATGGCAGCTTTAAAGAAGAAGACAGCTACATGAAAGTGCGCCGTACCTATTACGACCGCGAAGGACGCGCGATAAGCGGCAGTGAATTTAAGCAGAACGACCTGGTGGTGATTCGTATATCGATAGAAGGGCAGTATAATACTGATATCGAAAACGTGGTGATAACTGATATGCTGCCTGCGGGATTTGAAGTGGAGAACAGCCGCCTGACCGAGCTACCGGGAATGAAGTGGGTAAAAGATGAGGCGGAACCCGACTATGTGGACATTCGCGACGACCGGGTAAATTTCTTTACTACGGCAACGGGCAGCGTTAAGTATTTCTACTATATGGTGCGGGCGGTATCGCCAGGCAGCTACCAGCTGGGCCCGGTGCAGGCAGATGCGATGTATAATGGCGCCTACCACTCGTACAATGGCGCGGGTGTGATAAAAGTGAGTTACTGATTGTGAAGCTGCGACCAAAGGCTAAAAAACTGCTGAAGCGGGCGGGGGTGACCCTGCTCGCTTTGGTGGTTGTGTTTGTTCTGCTGGACCTGTTGTTTCCCGTGCGTGCCGAGCTGGTGTACGCCCCGGTGATAACCGCCAGGGATGGTACGGTGCTGCACGCCTTTCTTACGCCCGACCAGCAGTGGCGCATGAAGGCCCGGCTGGATGAACTGACCCCCGAGCTGGAAAAAGCAATAGTGTACAAAGAGGATAAGCACTTCTATCGCCACTTTGGTGTCAATCCACTGGCGGTGGGCCGCGCGGCGGTGAATAATCTCTTCTCGCTGCGGCGCACTTCGGGGGCTTCTACCATTACCATGCAGGTAGCCCGGATGATGGAGCCGAGGAAGCGCAACTACATTAGCAAGATAGTAGAGATGTTTCGCGCTACGCAACTGGAAGTACATTACAGCAAGCGGGAGATATTGCAGCTCTACCTGAACATGGTTCCTTATGGCTCTAACATACAAGGGGTAAAAGCGGCCTCTATCCTGTATTTTGATAAAACGCCCGACCAGTTATCGCTGGCGGAGATAACGGCGCTGAGCATCATCCCCAACCGTCCCAACTCGCTGGTGATAGGCAAGGACAATGACCGCATAGTAGCCGAACGGAATAAATGGCTGCGGCGATTTGCGGAGGCGGAACTCTTTGACAGCGCTACCATACGCGATGCCCTGGAGGAACCACTGGCGGCCTACCGCCACAACGCTCCGCGCCAGGCGCCGCAACTGGCCTGGCGGCTACGGAGGGCGCAGCCCGCACTGCCGGAAATACGCGCTACCATAGACCGGGAAGTGCAGCGGAAAGCGGAAGAACTAACCGCCAACTATGTGAACATGCTGAAGCTGCAGGATATTCATAACGCGGCTGTGCTGGTAATAGATAACACCACCCACGAGGTGCGCGCCTACGTAGGCTCTTCAGACTTCTTCGATAAATTTCACCATGGCCAGGTGGATGGGGTGCATGCGCGCCGCTCGCCGGGCAGCACGCTGAAGCCGCTGCTCTACGGGCTGGCCTTCGACAAGGGACTGGCCACGCCACGCACTATGATAGCTGATGTGCCCACCAACATCAACGGCTATGCGCCGGAGAACTATGACCTCTCCTTCCGCGGAAATATTTCGGTGGCCGATGCACTCCGGCTCTCGCTGAATATTCCCGCGGTAAAGGTGCTGAACGACCTCACTACGCCTGTGTTCGTGAGCTCACTGTCGCAGGCAGGTTTCCAATCGGTATGGAAAGGGCGAAAGAAAGTAGGGCTCTCCATGATATTGGGTGGCTGTGAAGTGCGGCTGGAAGAGCTGACGGCATTGTATGCTGCCTTTGCCTGCCAGGGAAATTATTATGCGCCGCAACTGACACTGCCGGATAGCCTGTGGATGAAGAACAAACACAAAGCCGTAGTGACGCGCGCGGGCAAGCCGGTAAAAGTAGTATCGGCCGAGGCCGCTTATATGATTTCATCCATACTGACGGAATTGTACCGGCCTGATTTGCCCAACCTTTCCAGCCAGGCGCAGGGCGTACCCCGTATTGCCTGGAAGACGGGGACCTCTTATGGGCGGAAAGACGCCTGGAGCATAGGCTACAACGGCCGGTATACCATAGGTGTGTGGATCGGTAATTTCTCCGGGCATGGGGTGGCGGGTTTGAATGGCGCGGGAACGGCTACGCCTTTACTGTTCCAGTTGTTTCAGGCTATAGACCGGAAGGCATCGGACGCGGAGTGGCTGCAACAGCCGGAATCGATGGCTTACCGACTGGTCTGCTCCAGGACAGGCAAAGTGCCCGCCGACTACTGCGCCGACCAAGTAATGGACTATTACATACCGGGCATATCGGACAACCGGGTATGTGAACACCTGAGAGAAGTAGCCGTTTCGCCCGACGAAAAGAAATCGTATTGCACCTCCTGCTGCCCGGCAGCCGGGTATAAGATGAAGCAGTACGACAACATCAGCCCGGAGCTAACGGCCTATTACGAGTCGGCCCACATACCCTATGCGAAGATACCCGCACACAACCCTGAATGTACCCGTACCTTTGAAGGCAGCGCGCCGGTCATCAATTCCCTGACTAATGGCCTCACCTATCTTATTGCCGACAAAGAACAGCAACAGCTGCAACTTTCCTGCACGGTATCGAACGATGTACAGAAGGTGTACTGGTATATCAATGACCAATATTACACCACTACGGCGGCCGGAGAAAAGACGTTCTTTATTCCCCGGTCTCCCGCAATCAAAATATCCTGTACGGATGATAAAGGCCGGGTAGCCAATATAGAAATAAAGGTAAAGTTCCTGTAAACGAAAAGGCCTGCATTCCGCAAGCCCTTCCTGTTTATCGATTAGTGTTTTTTGCTGGTGTTAGTACAGCATTACCCGCTGTGTCCGTTTCCGTCCTGCCTCATTAATAGTTACAAAGTAGATGCCTTTCGCTTCACCGGAAAGGTCTATGGACGTATGCGCCTGCTTCAGCTCACCGGTAAATACCACTTGCCCTACGGTATTGGTTACCTGCACGGTGGCCTCACCCGCCGGTTCGTACCTTACCTGCAGCACACCGGTAGTAGGATTAGGGTAGAGCTGGAAGCTGTTCCCTGTCTCCACTCCTGCCACGGATGTATTTACAGGCGTATCAATTCCGGTAATGATATTGGTGGTATCCTGCCAGAGCGTAACGCGCGACGGGAAATACAGCGCCGTATCCATACGGGCCGCCTGCCCCTGCGTGAACATTTTGTAACAGCCGGAATTGTAGTCCATGTAGTTCTCCGCGTTCAGGAGAATGCTGTTGCAGTTGAGCGGCGCATTTATGGTAGTAGTGGTGTGGCAGCCCTGCGCGGTGGTGCAGGGTGGGGTATCCGTCACTTCATCGTTCGGCATGGTGCAGCCTCCTTCAAAAGTGTGAATGAGATTGAAGAAGTGCCCGAACTCGTGCGTGAGTACAGAAGCGAATTCCGGGTCGGTATTGGTGGCCAGGTAAGCGCCGTTGTACACTATACGCGCCAGGTTGTTGTTGGTCATCCAGGTATTAGGATACCAGGCTACGCCCGAGTTATACGTAATGCCATCATTGTACAGGTCGTTCATTACGTATATGTTGATGTACTTCTTATTGTCCCATGCATCGGCCTGTATCTGTGTGTCGTAGCCTGAGCCGTTGCCAAACCCGGCCGTAACCGGGTGGTAAGTAATGCCCGTGGTGTTATTGCCCATGGGGTCTTTTTTCGCCAGGTAGAATTTAATGTTCTTGGGAGAGCGCTTGGGCAGGAACAAGGTATGGACGGTATTATAATCGTTGTTCAGCCCGTGAAAGTCTTCGTTCAGCTTGGCTACGGCAGCCTGTATCACGGTATTGTTCACTGTCTGCCCGCCCTGTGTAGTGCCGTATACGTGAAATACCAACGCTACCCTGTATGTATCTACCGCTGTGCTTTTAGATAGGGAGCGCGCCAGCATGTTCATGGCAGCCGATTGCTTTTCAGATACCTGCTGGTCGGCTTCAGGATGTGCCTGGTACACTGCCTGCATCATTTCGGTATTGCGGCACATGGCGGGTACCTGTTGCGCTTTAGCCGTTATTCCGGCAGCGCAGAAGGCTGCGATGCCCAATAGTAATTTTTTCTTCATACAGTTTGATTAATGTGAGCGAAATGGTGCGGTGGGATATACAGATGGGTAAATATAGGAAACAAAATCTGATTGCGGTTGCCGATATTTGCCACTTAAATCGAAAGTTAATATGAATTGGCTGATATTAATTATCGCGGGATTGTTTGAAGTGGGTTTCGCCTTTTGCCTGGGCAAAGCGAAGGGAGCGGCCGGTGTATCGGTCGCTTATTGGTATGCGGGGTTTCTCGTCAGCCTGGCCATCAGTATGCTGCTGCTGATAAAAGCTACGCAGACATTGCCTATTGGTACCGCCTACGCCGTGTGGACAGGCGTAGGGGCGGTAGGCACCGTGCTGGTGGGCATTTATTTTTTCCGCGAGCCGGCAGACTTCTGGCGGTTGTTTTTCATCAGCACACTCATCCTGTCCATCGTAGGACTGAAGTTCGTGTCGCACTAATGCGTGTCGCTGGTGTTTACCAGTTGTTAGCTGTTGGTTACTTTCTTAAATACCACTATTCCATTATGGCCGCCAAAACCAAAGGTGTTGCTCATAGCCACCGATACGTTTTTAGGGAGGGCCTCGTTCATCACTACGTTCAATCCCGCAGGTAGTGCAGGGTCGGGTTCCGTAATGTTGATGGTAGGAGGAATGC
>JAEUVZ010000002.1 GCA_016786665.1 Flavipsychrobacter sp. | reverse complement strand
ACGAACTGCAGCAGTTTGCTTCCGTGGCCTCCCACGACCTGAAAGAGCCACTGCGGAAAATACAGATATTCAGCAGCGTAATACGGGAAAAGCACCTCAACAACACTCCTGAAGCAACGGACAGCATCAACCGGGTAATAGAGTCGGCCGCGCGGATGAGCGTGCTGATAAACGACCTGCTGAGCTACTCCCGCCTCTCCATGGAGCAACTGTTCACCCCTACCGACCTGAACCTGGTAGTGGGCGACATCGTAAAAGACCTGGAACTACAGATAGCGGAGAAAAACGCCCGCATCAAATGCGGCAACATACCTATACTGGAAGTAGTGGCCGGGCAAATGCGCCAGGTATTCCAGAACCTGCTCAGTAACTCGCTGAAGTTTACGGACAGCCAATCGCGCCCGGAAATAACTATTTCCGCTGAGCGCGTCTCCGGTCTTTCTTTTGAGGCGGCGGCCAGTGAGGAGGGCGAATGGTGCCGCATAACGCTTACCGATAACGGCATTGGCTTTGACGAGATGTACCTCCAAAAGATATTTACTATCTTCCAGCGCCTGAATGCCCGTGAGCAATACGAAGGAACCGGCATAGGCCTGGCCATCGTAAAGAAAATTGTGGAAAAGCATTCCGGTATCATTACGGCGAAGAGCAGGCCCGGCCAGGGAGCCTCCTTCATCATGGTATTACCCGTGAGACAGACACATTAATTACACCACACAGAATCACAACACCTGATGGAAATAAAGAAAGCTAGTAACTCCGTGGCGCGGCAACTCCAGTTTGTATTTGGGGTATCCATATTTATACTGCTGCTGAGCTCTTACGCCTCCTACTACAGCAACAGCCAGCTCATTAACAGTACGGAGCTGGTGAACCACACCAACGAAATCATCATTACCTCCGATAGCATGCTGGGGCTGGTGCGCGACGCCCAGTCGGGGCAGCGGGGCTTTATCATTTCCAACGACCCGGCCTACCTGGACAGCTACCGGGGGGCTGAAGAAAAAACCCTGGCAGTGATAGACCGGCTGGAGCACTTTACTGCCGACAATCCCAAACAACAATCCAACATAGACGCCCTGCGCCCGCTGGTAACCGAACGCTTCGACCAGATGCAGAAAGTGATGGACCTGGGGTCGCAGCTGACTACCGAAGACCGTGCCCAGCTATACTTGGCAACCAAGGAAGAACTGGCGAAAGGGCGCATTATAATGGCTAACCTCAGGACCATAGCCGACAAAATAAAGGCGGAAGAAAAAGCCCTGCTGAAAGCACGCCTGGAAAACCAGGAGCTTTACAGCAAGTACACCCCCATATTTGTGCTGGTGGCGGCGCTGCTCTCCATTATACTTTCGGTACTGGCATACCTGCGCATTAAAGCCGACCTGGACGCTCGTATCCGCAAGCAGGAGGAAGAACGCAAAACCTATGAAGAAACATCGCGCCGCATAACGGTGATGGAAGGCATTACCCGCGAGCTGGCATCGGGCAACTACGAGGCCCGCAGCCTCGATGACGCCAAAGATGAACTGGGCCGTATATCGGAAGCGCTTAACAACATGGCCATAGCCCTGGAAACCAACTTCAACGAACTGGAACGCCGCAACTGGCTGCAGTCGGGAGCGGTGCAGATAAGCAATGCCATGCGGGGAGAAAAATTCCTGCAGGCGGTGAGTACCAAAATAATAAACGCCGTGGCCACCTACCTGGAGGCACCGGTAGCCACCCTCTACACTACCGATGCGGAAATGAACCTGCGGCTCCGCGCCTCCTACGGCTCGGAGAACGCGCCGCGTGGCATAGCCGCCGGGCAGGGCATCACCGGGCAGGCTGTTAGCAATAAAGAAACGATCATCATCAGCGATCTGCCGCCGGGCTACCTGCACATCAGTTCCAGCCTGGGGAATACCTCGCCGGTCTGCGTAATAGCCCTTCCCCTGCTCTACGGTGGCGAAACTATCGCCGTGATAGAACTGGCCCTGCTGCACGAGCCAACCGAAACCGAAATCGCCTTCCTGAACAACAATGCCGAAAACCTGGCTATCGGCATAAACGCCGCCAATAGCTACGAGCACCTGCAGGAACTGCTGGAGGAAACACAGGCCCAGGCGGAAGAACTGCAGGCACAGCACAACGAACTGGAGAACATCAACGCCGAACTGGAAGCGCAAACCGAAAAACTCCAGGCATCGGAAGAAGAACTGAAAGTGCAGCAGGAAGAACTACAGGAAGCCAACGCCGAACTGGAAGAACGCTCCCGCCTGCTGGAAGAACGTAACCAGCAGATAGTGGAAAAAAATGTGGAAGTGCAGAAAAAGGCCGAAGAACTGGCGCTCAGCACTAAATACAAATCGGAATTCCTGGCGAATATGTCGCACGAACTGCGCACGCCGCTCAACTCCATACTGCTGCTCAGCCGGCTGCTGAAGGAAAACAACGATAAAAACCTGACCCCCGACCAAGTAGAGTATGCACAGGTGATACAAAGCTCCGGTCACGGGCTGCTGGCACTGATTGACGAAATACTGGACCTCTCTAAGATAGAAGCCGGTAAAATGGAACTGGAGTATGAGCGGGTAGCCATACAGGACATAGCACAAGATATAAACGGCCTGTTTGACGCCGTAGCCAGGGAAAAGGGGCTGGAGTTCTCCATACACACCGCGGAAGGCGTGAACGAAGTGATAGAGACCGACAAGATGCGGCTGGAACAGGTGCTGAAAAACCTGCTGTCCAACGCACTGAAGTTTACCAAAGATGGCAGCGTGCAACTGCACATAGCCAGCGACCCTCTGCGCACGGGCAATATCAGCTTCTCGGTAAGCGATACCGGCATAGGGATAGCTAAAGAAAAGCAGTCGGCCATATTTGAGGCCTTCCAGCAGGAGGACGGGTCTACCCGCCGTAAATTTGGCGGCACCGGGCTGGGCCTTTCCATCAGCCGGGAACTGGCCAGGCTGCTGGGCGGAGACATAAGCTTGCACAGCGAACAGGGCAAGGGCAGCACCTTTACCATTTCCATACCAGGCTCTCAAAAACTAAAGAAAGAACAGGAAGCCGTGAGGGAACCGGAAACCGAAAAAGAACCGGTAGTGGCCCCGCCGGCAACGGATAGCGCGGCCAACGAATTTATCTCTACCGAGATACCGGAGAACATACCCGACGACCGGGAACGCATTACCGCCACCACCAAGACCATCCTGATAATAGAAGATGACGTGCACTTTGCCAAAGCACTGCTGGAATATACCCGCAAGAAGGGCTACATGGGCATAGTGGCCGTAAGGGGCGACGAAGGCCTGCAACTGGCCCGGCAATACAAGCCGCTTGGCATACTGCTGGACCTGCAGCTACCCATAAAGAGCGGCTGGCAGGTAATGGAAGAACTAAAGACCGACAGCGCTACGCGCCACATACCAGTACACATCATGTCGTCGCACTCGGTGAAGAAGGAAAGCCTGATGAAAGGCGCCATCAACTTTATAGACAAACCCGTGGCGATAGAGCAAATGCAGGAAATATTCAGCAAGCTGGAACACGTGCTGAACCGCACCAACAAAAAGGTGCTGATAGTGGAAGAGAACCCAAAACACGCCAAGGCACTCGCCTACTTCCTGGAATCGTTCAACATCACCTCGGAAATAAAGAAGACCGTGGAGCAAAGCGTCACGGCCCTCACCAACCATGCCGACTGCGTGATACTGGACATGGGCATACCCGACCAGCACGCCTACGATACACTGGAACAGGTGAAGAAAACACCCGGGCTGGAAAATCTTCCCATCATCATCTTCACCGGCAAAAGCCTCTCCATGACCGAAGAGCAACGCATAAAGCAATATGCCGACTCTATAGTGGTGAAAACAGCCCACTCTTACCAGCGCATTATAGACGAAGTATCGCTCTTCCTGCACATTGTAGAAGAGAACAAGACCAAAAAGGATAATGGCAGCGGCAAAAAACTGGGCGCGCTGAACGAAGTGCTGAAGCAGAAGACCGTACTGATAGTAGATGACGACGTGCGCAACATCTTCTCACTCACCAAAGCGCTGGAAAAACAGAATATGAACGTACTGACGGCCATAGATGGTAAAGAAGCCCTGCAAAAGCTGAACGACCACATGGGCATAGACATAGTGCTGCTGGACATGATGATGCCGGAGATGGACGGCTACGAAACCGCCCGTGCCATACGTAGCCGCAGCCAGTGGCGCCACCTGCCGGTGATAGCCGTAACGGCGAAAGCCATGTCGGGCGACAGGGAGAAATGCATACAGGCGGGCGCTTCCGATTACATTACCAAGCCGGTAGACGTAGACCAGCTGCTCTCGCTGCTGCGCGTATGGCTGTACGAGAAAAACTAGAATGATATGCCCGGAAAGATCCTTATCATAGACGACGATAACCGAAATATATTTGCGCTGAAAGCCACACTAAAGGCCAAAGGCTACGAGTGCCTTTCCGCCACCAGCGCACAGCAGGGCATCGCCTTTCTCCGCGAGACACCAGGGATAGGCGTGGTACTGCTGGATATGATGATGCCCGACATGGATGGCTATGAGGCGCTGCCCGCCATACGCGCCACGCACAACATACCAGTGGTAGCCGTAACCGCACAGGCGATGAAAGGCGACCGGGAAAAATGCCTGGAAGCGGGAGCGAACGACTATGTATCGAAACCAATAGATGTAGACCGCCTGGAACTGATACTAAAAAAGTACCTGAACTAGACAGTGGAGCGCTCAATTAGTAACGAAGAACTGGAGCTGTTGCTCAATGATGTACTGGAGGTACACGGCTACGACTTTACCGACTACTCCCGCGCCTCCATACACCGCCGGGTGAACCGGCTGCTGATGCTGGACTCCTTTCCCAGCTTTGCGGAATTGCGGTTCAGGGTGCGGAACGATGCCGCCTACCTGAAGCGCTTCGTGGAAGAAATAACGGTGAACGTAACCGAGATGTTTCGCGACCCCGACGCCTACCGCGCCATCAAAGAACTGGTCTTCCCTCAGTTGTTCTCCAAGCCCTTTATACGGGTATGGCATGCCGGCTGCTCTACCGGCGAGGAGGTCTATTCTATGGCCATACTGCTGCACGAAGCGGGGCTGCTGCACAAATCGCTGATATACGCCACCGACATTAACCCGGAAGTGCTGGAGCGGGCGCGTGCCGGTATCTTTCCACTCAGCCAGATGAAGCAATACTCGGAGAATTATATAGCCGCCGGCGGTACGGAAGACTTTTCCTCGTACTACACCGCGCGGTACGACAAGGTTATTTTTAACGAGAACCTGCGCAAGCGAATGGTGTTTGCCACGCACAACCTGGTATCGGACAGTTCCTTTAATGAGTTTCAGCTGATACTGTGCCGCAACGTGATGATCTATTTCGACAAGAACCTGCAAAACAACGTGCTGCATCTTTTTGACGCCAGCCTCGAAAAGCTGGGTTACCTGGCACTGGGAGCCAAAGAGACCATCAAGTTCTCCGGTATAATACCAAAGTACAAACAACTGGAAAAGCACAAGATATGGAGAAAGATAAAGTAGAACTGGTGGCCATAGGCGGCTCAGCGGGTAGCCTGGAAGCCTTGCTGGAAATACTGCCGGCGCTGAAGCCGGATTTTCCCGTACCGCTGGTACTGGTGCTGCACCGCAAGAGCACTACCGATACTATACTGACCAACCTGCTGCAATCGCGCAGCAGCTTCCGGGTTCGGGAAATAGAAGAGAAAGAACCACTACGGCCCGGCACCCTGCACATAGTGCCGCCCGACTACCACGTGCTGATAGAAGAAGACCGCACCTTTTCCCTCGACGATTCGGAAAAAGTGAACTACAGCCGCCCCAGCATAGATGTAGTTTTTCAGTCGGCGGCTAAAGTGTACCAAAGCGGGCTGGTGTGTGTATTGCTTTCCGGTGCCAATGCCGACGGCACGGAGGGCTTCCGCCAGGTGCAAGAACTGGGCGGCACTACCATTGCCCAATCGCCGGAGTCGGCGGAGGTAGGCTACATGCCCGGGCAGGCCATAGCCGCCAATACAGCGGGAAAAATAATGAACAACAAAGAAATCATCGCCTACCTGAACGCTATCACCCGCTAGCTTAGCCCTGGTTCAGCAGCGAGTACACCGTTTCATCCAGGTATTCGCCGTTAAAATAAATGTAATCGCGGAAGTAGGCTTCGCGGACGAAGCCCAGCTTTTCTACCAGCCGGATAGAGGCCCTGTTTTCCGGCCGGATGATTGCCTCTATGGAGTGCAGGCCGATAACCTCAAAGCCATAGTTCACCACCGCCTTCAGCGCCTCGTACCCGATACCCTTGCCAAAGCAGTCAGGGTTCAGCACGTAGCCTACCTCAGCGCGGGCGCTATTGGTATTAAAACCCACATAACCAATCACCCCTAACATCTTGTCGGAACCCTTCTCGGTAATAGCCCAGTTGATGCGCTCATTGCGCTCCGTATTGCCCAGTATCAACTCCACCAGCGCAGCCGCGTCCTCCAGGGTCTTAGCCATGGGGCGTGGTATGTACTGCATCGCGATGGGGTTGCTGCGTATAGCGAACATCTCGTGCTTGTCGTACTCCCGCAGGTTGCGCAGCAGCAGGCGTTCGGTTTCCAGTACAGGGAAAGGATTAAAGTTCAGGTGTATCATATGGCTGGTTGTGGCTTCTAAAATAGAACAATATCCATTAACCAGTTATTTACAGCCCGTCAGGGGCGGGAGCCTTATCTTTACCTGTTCTTATGGGCCGTATTATTCCGGGCATTATTCTCTTATTGTGTTTATCCGCCATCCCCGCGGCTGGGCAAACGTATACTGCACCGGGAAGCATTATCTCAGACAATGGCCCGGAAGCCGTTATACCCATTAACGTGAGCGGTCTCGCGCAAAGCACCCTGGGCACCGCCTATGGGCTGGAGTCGGTGTGCATCAATGTGACCCACCCTTCCCTCTCCGACCTCGTGATACGCATGCGCGCCCCTGATGGCACCATCGTGCGGCTGGCGGTGAATACCGGCTACGATGGCGATAACTTCACCAACACCTGCTTTACCGGTAACGGCCCTTCCATTGTAACCGACTACGCACCCTTTACCGGGGCATACCAGCCTTATGGCATACTGGGACGCGTGAATAACGGCCAGAACGGAAACGGCACCTGGCAACTGCTGGTGCAGGACGTATATGGCGGCAACTACGGGCACGTAAGCAATGTGACCCTGAAATTCAGCACCAACCCGGCACAGCCCATTACGCCCGCTGCGGGAAACCTCCCCATCGTGGTACTGCAAACCAACGGGAACATAATAAAAGAGGAGCCCAAGACAACGGTCCGGATGGGCATAATAGACAACGGCCCGGGAGTACCGAACCACCCCTCCGACCCCTGGAACAACTATGACGGATGGGCCGGGATAGAATTCCGGGGCGTGAGCAGCCGCCACTATCCACAACGCTCGTACACCCTGGAAACCCGCGACATACAGGGCAACGAAGTGAACGCCGCGCTGGCGGGTATGCCTGCGGAACACAACTGGACACTTATTTCCTCCTTCAACGATAAAACACTGCTGCGCAACGCGCTTACTTACGAGCTGGGAAGGCGAATGGGGCGATGGGCGCCCCGCACGCGCTTTTGCGAGGTGATGCTGGACGGGGAATACATGGGCATATACCTGCTGGCCGAAAAAATAAAACGCGATGCCAACCGGGTAGATATTGCCAAACTGGAGCCGCACGAAACATCGGGCGATGACCTGACGGGCGGATACATACTAAAGATTGACAACCTGGACGACTATTCAGGGCCCTACTTTGAGTCAGGCTACAAAGCCGACAGCGGAACGGGCACGCAGAGCATCCTGTTCCAGTACGTGTATCCTAAGCACGAAGACATTGCCGCGGAGCAGAAGACCTATATCCGGAAGTACGTAGACTCGTTTGAAACGGCACTGGCCGGTGGCAACTTCAGCGACCTGCAAAACGGCTATCGCCATTTTGCGGATGCCGCCTCGTTTATAGACTACTTTCTGCTCAGCGAGCTGAGCTACAATGTAGACGCTTACCGCCAATCGTTCTACCTGTATAAAGACAAAGACAGCAAAGGCGGACGTCTGACCGCCGGGCCCCTGTGGGACTTCAACCTGGCCTGGTGGAACGCTGACTATTGCGGCGGCGACCGGGATACCGGCTGGGCTTACCTGTTTGGTAAAGAATGCCCCCAGCACGAGAAACAAGTGCCTTACTGGTGGCGAAAGATGCTGGAAGATGGCGCATACAGCAACGAGCTGAAATGTCGCTGGAACGAACTGCGCCAGGGGCCCCTCAGCAGCCAGCATATATACCAGTATATAGACAGTACCGCGGCGTTGCTGCAGGTGCGGCAGGCCACCCACTTCACCCGGTGGAACATAATGGGCTACAAAGTATTCTCCAATCCCGCCCCGGTGGCCAACAGCTATGCCGAAGAAGTGAACCGGCTGAAAAACTGGATAGCGCAGCGCCTGGCCTGGATGGACGCGCAGTTGCCGGGCAATTGTTTCCCGGCCTCAGTGGCCGCCGGCACTACCAATGGTTTCACCATGTACCCCAATCCCTTCCGTGATGAAATTAACCTGGCGCTGACCACCGTGGCCAGCGAACCGATAGAGATAACACTGCTCTCCTCACTGGGGCAAATAGTGTACAGGTCTTCCCAACGCCTTTATGCAGGGCGTAATACTATCAGGCTCTCTACCGGCCCATTGGGCAATGGCGTATATTTCCTTTGTGTGAATGGAAGCCATAACCACCACCGGCAGGTACTGATAAAGGAAGAGCGGTAAAAGGCTATCGCAGCCCTTCCCACCAGCTTACCGGTGTGGCGTTATCGCCCAGTACTACCAGTTCTCCTATCATGGGGTGTATCAGGGGCACACCCTGCCGGGCCGCTTCGCGGGTTACGCGCTGTATCGGCTCGTCCCAGGCATGCGCGCCCAGCGCAAACTTTGACCAATGCACGGGAAAGAGTGTTTTAACACCCAGGTCGCGGGCCGCCTGTACCACCTGCTCGGGGCGCATGTGTATGTATTTCCAGTTATCGTCATACTGGCCATTCTCCAGCATGGCCAGGTCGAACGGCCCGAAGCGGCTGCCTATCTCCGCAAAATGCGTATCGTAACCGGAGTCGCCGCCTATGTATATGCGGCGGGTGGGTGTTTCCAGTACGTAAGACATCCACAGGGTATTGTTCCGCTTCAGCCCCCTTCCGGAAAAGTGCCGTGCGGGTGTAGTATATACCTGCAGCTTATCATCCAGTACCAGGTGTTCGTGCCAGTCTTTTTCTACCAGTTTCGCGGCATCGTAGCCCCAGTGCTCCAGGTGCCCACCCACGCCCAGGCCCATTATCACCTGCCGCACTTTTGCGTTCAGTTGCACGATAGTTCTGTAGTCCAGGTGGTCGTAATGGTCGTGGGTGATGAACAAGTAGTCTATCTCCGGCAGATCGTCTACGGTATAGGCATCGCTGCCTTTAAAAGCCCTGGTGGTAAAATTCACCGGCGATGCGTTGCCGCTAAATACCGGGTCTACCAGTATCTTCTTCCCTTCCAGTTGCATAAAGTAAGACGAGTGGCCAAACCACACCAGCGCATCCTGGCCCGGTGGCAAACTTTTCAGGTCGGTCTTTTGCGTAGGTATGGCATCAAGGGGGATATTGCGTTTGTCCTTGTTGCAGAAAAACTCCTTCATCACCTTATAGTAGCCCACACCTTCCGAAAGCGCCGGGGTAAGGCTCAGGTTCTGAAAAGCGCCGTCGCGGTAGTTGGGCGATTGCCGGATGCGTTCCAGGCGCTTGCCCGTAGGCGCCTTGCCAAATGGTAGCTGTTGCATATGATTGCCAAATTGACGTCAATTTCGGTATTAATCGGGTAACCACCGAAAGAAAAAAGCAATGGGAGCATCGGGAAAAGGAGTTATGCACAATTTTATTTAACATAGCCGGCAATTCACATCTTTGCCAGCAAAATATACAACCATGAGAAAAGTACTCTTGCAACTGGCCGTAAGCCTTGATAGCTTTATTGAAGGGCCCAACGGGGAATACGACTGGTGCCTCACCGACCAGGACTATGGCATGACCGATTTCCTGGAACGCATAGACTCCGTATTTATGGGCCGGAAGTCGTACGAAATGGCGCAGGCCACAGAAGGCAGCAGCGAGTGGATGCCCAAAGCCAAACAATACGTGTTTTCCAACACGATGAACCAAAAAGCCGCGGAAGACATTACCATTGTATCCGGAGATATCAGGGCGGCTGTTGAGAAGATAAAGCAGGAACCCGGCAAGGACATATGGCTTTGGGGTGGCGCAGAACTGACCGCCTCGCTGATGCAATATGGACTGGTAGACGAACTGGTACTGGCCGTACACCCCATACTACTGGGCAGCGGTAAGCCGCTGTTCGGCGGCAACAAGAACCGATTGCCCCTGGAGTTGCTCAGCAGCACGGCTTACGATACCGGGCTGGTAATGCTGCGCTATGCGGTAAAGAAGTAAGGCCACTTCTCAGAGTGAAATAAAAAACCATTAACAATACACAACCAATTGGTTTCCTATTTATATTTGCAACCTAAAGGTTACATAATTAAAGCATCACCCTGATGGAAAAGCAATCAGTAATAGTAGAACATACCTACAATGCACCCGCCCACCTGGTGTGGAAAGCCATAACAGACCCCGAACAACTGAAACAATGGTGGCTGGATGTGCCGGGCTTTAAAGCAGAAGCAGGCTGTAAGTTCAACTTCCGGGGCGGGGCGGAACAACACCTGCACCTCTGTGAAGTAGTGGAAGTGGTGGAAGAGAAAAAAATCAGCTACTCCTGGCGCTTTGCGGAGTTTCCCGGAGACTCACTGGTTACCTGGGAGCTTTTTCCGGAAGGGGACAAAACGAAAGTAGTATTGACCCACTCAGGCATTGAAACATTCCGCGGCGACCTGCACCCGGAAATGAAGAAAGAGAACTTCATGGGATGGTCGCATGTACTGGACAAAATGCTGCAAGACTTCGTAGCGCAAACAAATACCGGAAACTGATGTTACGATAACCACCAGGGGAAGGGTCTATAGCCCCTTCCCCTTACTCACGTATTTATTTCCTTTCACGGAAAAACGGTAAGGCAGCAGCGCGTCTTCCTGCGCATACGCCACCCCCACCCTGGTACCGGCAACAATATCGGCCGGGGCTATCTTTATACCCCTGTCTTCTATGTACAACTCCTCCCCCAGCAGGCTGGTACCGGAATGCGCTGTATGTATGCCCAGCGCCCTGCTCAGCGCGCCGGGGCCGGCCGTGAGCGAGGAAGACAGCCTTTCTTTGCCCCGCCGTTCCAGCATGTCGTTGATGCCCTCCAGCGGCTCTATACCACGTATCAATACCGCATGCGGAACGTTCTCCGCATTGGTGACCACATTGAACAGATGATGAATACCATAGCAAAGGTACACATAGGCCGTGCCGCCCCTGGCGTACATCACTTCGGTACGCGCGGTGCGCCTTCCGCCGGAGGCGTGAGACGCTTTATCCCCTTCCCCGGCGTAGGCCTCGGTTTCAACTATCATCCCGGAGGTGAGGACACCATTAAACCGGGTAACCAGCACCTTGCCCAGCAAGTCGTGCGCTACCTGCAACACATCTTTTCGGGTATAGAACGACTCCCGCAGTTTCATACCGGCAAAGGTAAAAGATGTGTGCCATCCCCGGCAAATAAGTACTTTTGCTGCCTATGCCAATAGGGAAACTTTATCTGATACCGGTACCCATAGCCGAGGGAGCGCTCCATACCCTTCCCGCAGAGGTAGCCACCCACACCGCGAGGCTTCGTTTCTATTTTGCGGAAAACGCGCGCACCGCCCGACGGTTTCTCCGTTCGCTGCACGCGGGCCTGGTGCTGGAAGAAGTGACTATCTCTGAGATAGACAAACACACCGGCACCGACATGACCACGCTTAAAAAATGGCTGAAGGAAGGGAAGGAAGTAGGTGTCCTTAGTGAGTCGGGCTGCCCCGGCATCGCCGACCCCGGCGCGGATATAGCAGCCGTGGCCCAGGCTATGGGCGCAGAAGTACTCCCCATCAGCGGGCCCAGTTCCATATTGCTGGCCATAATGGCATCGGGCCTCAACGGACAGTCATTCGCTTTTAACGGCTACCTGCCTGTAAAAGACCCCGCCCGCAGCCAGGAAATTAAAGCTATGGAGAATACCTCCCGAAAAAAGAACCAGACACAGGCCTTTATAGAAACACCCTACCGAAACGAAGTGCTGCTGGCTGACCTGCTGAAAAACTGCGACAGCAATACCCGGATATGCATAGCCAAAAACATAACAGGAACGGACGCATACATAAAAACAAAGACCGCCGCCGAATGGAAAAAGGCCATACCGGTAATAGGTAAAGTGCCCGCTGTATTCCTGCTGCTGGCATAGCCCGGCATTACGATACCGACCGGCCTTTCCACTGGTATTTCCCCGCCATGCCCATAAGCCCGGCAGCGATAATGTAGGCTATATGCAGCGGCTGATACAACGGGTAAAAGCGAAGCAGCCGCTCCCGGCCAAAAAAAGCCGCAACGGGCTGCAGGTAATAGAGCTCGGAGATGACCTTTAGCAGCAGCATGAGCGCCGCTACGCCCCAGGCAAAAGGAACAAAGAGGCCCAGCACCGCCAGCACCAGGTAAGCCAGGTTGTACACATACACGAATGCCAGCATGGCGGTCATCTTCCCGTCATCGTACTTGCCCGACTTAGAAGCCCAGCGAATACGCTGGCGCAAAAACGAACGCCACCCCGGCTGCGGCGGAGTCGTCACTATAGCGTCTCTCGACT
The DNA here is from genome assembly GCA_016786665.1 of Flavipsychrobacter sp. Classification (GTDB taxonomy): domain Bacteria; phylum Bacteroidota; class Bacteroidia; order Chitinophagales; family Chitinophagaceae; genus MKUN01. Next base: position 21,818 of record JAEUVZ010000002.1, on the reverse strand, counting down.
TCAGGTAGCTAATCCGCCCCGGGTAACGCTGCTGCAACTTTACCATCAGCAGGTAGTCATCGCCCGAAGCCAGGTGGTCTATACCCTCATAGCCCCCCACCTCGTCAAATGCCTGCCGGCTAAAGGCCAGGTTGGCGCCATTGCTCATGCTCCCCATTTTCAACTGGTGCACGGCACCAGTAATGCCCTGCATGCTCATGAAGTCAACGGCCTGGAATGTTTCTACCATAGTGCCGTTGCTGGTAAAGCTCACCGGGGCTACTATCATTACCGGGTCTTCTGCTTCGTACAGGGCGGCTATATTCTTCAGCCACCACACCGGCGATGTGCAGTCGGCATCAGTGGTTACTATCAGTGTACCATTGCTCTGCGCTATCGCTACCGATAGCGCTTTCTTTTTATAGGCAACTATCTGCTCACCGGGCTGCAGGTAATCTTTAAGATCTAGGCAGCGCACGTTGGGCACATCAAAGGCTTCCACCACATCTATAGTATGGTCGGTAGAGTGGTCGCTCACCACGATGATCTCCAGCAGCTCCTTAGGGTAGTTCTGTGCCAGTAACGAAGAGATGCAGCTGCCTATATTGGCCTCCTCGTTTCGCGCGGGAATGACTACTGTTATCCGGGTGCGCGGCTGCGCCTTCCCCAGCCGGAAACCCGGCTGTTCCTCCCATCCGTAGCGGTAGGCCACCATCAGGGCCGCATAGCCCATACTCAGGAAGAAGCATACAATAAATAATACCAGCATATCAGTGCAGCAAGCATTTTGTTATCTGGGGCAGGGTGTCGCTGTCCATTACCCGGTGCCCCTTTTGCAAAACGTATAAATGTACGCTTTTCAGGTTTCGTTTAAAGCCCTGCGCCAGCTTTACGGGTATTACTTTGTCGTATGCGCCCATGAATACATACACCGGCAATTCATATTTTTTTATCGCGGCCCGCACCTTTGCCGGCACGGGCACCAGCTTCCGCAGGCAGGGCCATACCTTCAGCAGGAAGGCCCTGGTGCTTTCTGTCTGCAGGTACCACACCGCAAAGCTGTGCCGGTGCGCATCTATCCACTTCCTGTCTTTCATCCAGTTGATGAAGCGGATATATTTTCCCGGGCGGGTGAGCACATTCCGGAAAAGGCGGCTGCCCACGAATGTGTTCGTCAGGAAATAATGCAACGGGTTGAACTTCAGCCCGTCAGAAGCCAGCAGTACTACTTTGTCTATCTGCCGGGGCATCACCTCTATCATACTCACACATACCCTGCCCCCCAGGCTATAGCCGGCCAGGGATATTTTCTCCACGTTCATTTCCCGCGCCAGGTGGCCGGCCAGCGCTGCCAGGTCATGCTTTTCCAGCCGCGACTCATCACATTCGCTCTGGCCATGGTGGGGCAGGTCTATAGCATAAACTGTATATACATCCTTCAGGTGACGTGCCAGCGGTTCAAAGATAGTACCATCCCTTCCGTAACCGTGAAAGGCGATAAGCAGCTTCGGCCCATGGCCCATTTTCCGGTAGTGCAATTTCAGCTTTCCCGCGCTAACAAATCCCGAACTGTACCTCATGAATGATTCCTGTCAGTTTTCAAAAATACTTAATCGCAGCCTCCTTTTTATATCGTAATTTAACAGTACCTAAGGCATTATTTTTTTAGCTTTAGTAAAACAACAGGATTCTTATGGAAGCACGGCAAGCAGCATCAGTAAAGGGAGGAAATTTTCTTATATCCGCACCGGTACCGGGCGATACCTTTACCCCGGAAGACTTTAGCGAAGAGCAACGGCTGATAGCGCAGACCTGCCGGGAATTCCTGGATAAAGAAGTAATACCGCACCTGCTGGACCTGGACAAACAAGAACCCGGGCTGATGCAATCATTGCTGGATAAAGCCGGCGAACTAGGCTTCCTGGGCGCTGCCTTCCCTGAGCAATACGGCGGGCTGGGCGAAGACTTTGTAACGGCCACACTGATAAACGAAGAGCTGGGCGGAGGGCATTCTTTCGCCGTAGCTACCGCCGCGCACAACGGGATAGGCTCGCTGCCCATTCTGTATTTTGGCACCGAAGAACAAAAACAGAAGTACATACCCAAACTGGCCACGGGCGAAATGAAAGGCGCCTATGCCCTCACGGAACCGAACTCCGGCTCCGATGCACTGGGCGCACGGACGACAGCAACGCTGAGCGGGGACGGTCAGCATTACTTGCTGAACGGGCAGAAGATATGGATAACCAATGCGGGCTTTGCCGATGTGTTTACCGTATTTGCCAAAATAGACGGGGATAAATTCACCGCGTTCATAGTAGATCGCGACACCCCGGGGCTAAGCTTTGGCGAGGAGGAACATAAGATGGGCATTAAGGGCTCCAGTACCCGGCAACTGTTCTTTGAAAACTGCCCGGTACCTGTGGACAACCTGCTGGGCGAAGCGGGAAAGGGGCATATCATCGCTTTCAACATACTGAACATAGGCCGGCTAAAGTTGTGCGCCGCTGCGCTGGGTGGCTGCAAGCGCTCGGTAAACACCACTGTAACCTATGCCACTACCCGCGAGCAGTTCAAAACGCCCATAGCCAGTTTCGGGGCCATGCAGCACAAACTGGCGGAAATGGTGATACGCACCTTTGCTACAGAAAGCGCCCTCTACCGAACCGCGCAGTGGATAGACGATAAAGAGAAAGAACTACATGCCGAGGGGAAACAATTTAACGAAGCAGTGCTGGGCGCCGCTGAGGAATATGCGATAGAATGCGCACTGCTGAAAGTGCTGGGCTCTGAAAACCTGGACTATATAGTAGACGAGGGCGTACAGATACATGGCGGCAATGGCTTCTCCGATGAGTACAATATCTCCCGTGCATACCGCGATAGCCGCATCAACCGCATATTTGAAGGCACCAACGAGATAAACAGGCTCCTGACACTTGATATGTACCTGAAGCGCGCCATGAAAGGCCGCATAGACCTGATGACCCCTGCCATGGCGGTACAGAAGGAGCTAATGAGCATCCCTGACTTCAGCAGCGATGATGCGCCATTTGCCGCAGAGCAAAAGCTATTGGCAAATTTCAAAAAGGCCATCCTCATGTGTGCCGGTGCCGCCGCGCAAAAGCTAATGATGAAATTGGAAAGCGAACAGGAAGTGCTGATGTACCTGGCCGATATGATACTGGACACCTTCCAGGCTGAGTGCATGCTGCTGCGCGCCATGAAGATGCACGAGAATGGCAACGCCAACGCGGCACTGGCAACAGATGCCACCAAAGTATGGCTCTGCGATGCCGCCGACCGCATTAACCACGCCGGAAAGAACGCCATCAATGCTTTCGCCGAAGGTGACGAACAGCGCATGATGCTCATGGGCCTCAAACGCTTTACCAAAGCCGAAAACTTTAATACCAAGGAAGCCCGCAGAAGGATCTGCGCGAAGCTGGTGGAAGAACAGAAATATTACTTTTAACTGCTAACCCCTAAGTCGTCATTGGCAGGAGGCAAACCCCCAAAAGCCCCCCTTCAGGGGGGTGGGGGCGACCCTACACCCACGCCACCATCCCAACCGTCGTCATTGCGAGGAGGCACGACGAAGCAATCCAACCACACGTTCTTGCCCAGCCACCACATACACAAACCTCACAAAAAAGCCCCCTTCAGGGGGTTGGGGGCGACCCCGCACCCACGCCACCATCCCAACCGTCGTCATTGCGAGGAGGCACGACGAAGCAAGGACGACGGTATTGGGGTAATTGTAGCCGTCTCACACCACAGGCGTACTGACGCTCGCTAAAGTATAACTACCCTTCCCTCCACTCTTTCCCCGTCAGGTTCAGGAAGACATCTTCCAGGTTCGCGGCCTTTACTTCCTTCTCCCTTTTAAAACCTGAAGAGATCAGTTGATCAATCAAATTATCCGGGGTATCCAGTATCATGATTTTACCGGAGTCTACTATCGCCACCCGGTCACAGAGTTCTTCCGCCTCGTCCATATAGTGGGTGGTGATAACTACCGTTGCGCCCCTTTGCCGGAGCTGCTTTATCAGCTCCCATAGGTTACGGCGCGCCTGCGGATCAAGCCCCGTTGTCGGTTCATCCAGGAAGATAATCTTCGGTTCGTTTATCAGCGTGGTAGCTATGGAAAAGCGCTGCTTCTGCCCACCCGAGAGGTCTTTGAATTTCGCTTTCGCCTTATCGCGGAGGTTTACGGTATCCAGCAAGGCAATGGGGTCCACATCCCTGTTATACAGCCCGCCAAATAGTTCTATTATCTGCTTCAGGTTCAGGTTCGGGTAATAACCCGCTGCCTGTAGCTGCACCCCTATCACATTCTTTATGGCCTGCGGTTCCTTATCCAGTTCCTTGCCATCCACGGTCACCGATCCCGACGTCTTCTCCCGCAGCGTCTCTATTATCTCCAGCGTGGTCGTCTTGCCCGCACCATTCGGCCCCAGCAGGCCGAATATCTCTCCTTCCATCACCTCAAAGCTGATATCATTCACTGCCGTGAAGTCGCCATATTTTTTAACAAGGTTCTTTACTGATATGATGGCCTTATTCTCCATGAGGTGCAAGTTACCGACATCTTACGACTAATGACCTGCGACTAACCACTAAACCTCACTTCTCTATCAAAAAACAGCTCCTGTGCAGCTTCCCCTGGAAGTCGAAAGGCGTAGTAGTGGCGGTAATATCTTTTACAGTAGTGGCTGGGATGGCATCCCTCTCTACCTGGAAGCCTCGGTAATTGTTGCTGAAGTAGATACGCCCGGTATCGGTACAGCCTTTCAGTAACTGCTTCAGCAGCTTTACATGGTCGCGCTGCACGTCAAAGGTATCATCCATGCGCTTGCTGTTAGAGAACGTTGGCGGGTCGCAGACGATGATGTCAAAATAATCTTTGGGCAGTTCGGCATCTATCCACTCCATCACATCCGCATGAATGAAATGGTGTTGTTCATCCTTATAGAGTTTGTTGTACTGCATATTGCGTTTCGCCCAGTTCAGGTAGGTCTTCGACAAGTCCACCGACACCACTTCATCCGCCCCACCGCTGGCCGCATATACACTGAATGAACCTGTGTAGCAGAACAGGTTCAGCACTTTCTTTCCTCGCGCTTCCTCGCGAACCATGCCTCGGGTAATGCGGTGGTCTAGAAACAGGCCGGTATCCAGGTAGTCGGTCAGGTTGATGATGAAACTCAGCCCGGCTTCCGGTACTATGCGCTCCACTTTCTGCTCGGCAAACTTCTCATACTGCCCCTGCCTGCCTGCCTTGCGCTGGCGAACTTTCATGAAGATGCTCTCTACCGGCAACTCGGTTACCTCTGCTATCACGCGTTTGCAGGCTTCCAGCCACTCTTCGTGCTCCGCGTCTTCCATGCCATGTTTCCGCTTGTACTCGGCGGCGTGCACTACATCTTTGTAGAGCTCTATGGCAAAGGGAAACTCCGGCAGGTCGTGGTCATAAAAACGGTAACAGGCCACCTCCTGCCTGCGCGCCAGCTTGCTGTGGTGCTTATACACCTTCTGCAGCCGGTTAGTAAACATTTGTAGTTTTTCTGCGAAAATCAAAGGAATCGTCTGATTGTATATGTAAAAGTAGTTTATTGGCGTTATATCGTTGTATATTCCATACAGTAATGATAACTAAACTGCGAATAACGGGACTGGTTCTCTTGTTTTGCACCTTGTGCAATCCAGGCATGGCATCTCAAATTTGGGTGGCCTCATCCAGGCATAAAAATATTTTAGTTACTGTAAACACGGATGTGTTCGCCATGGGAATTTCCGAATACATCGCCCGTGCTGCCGCCACTTTCTCGAAACGCATGCAATTGGATGATTGGAATATAGTTGTCGAGCATATCGGCTGGGGGGCCGAGAATCTCTCTCTGTTTGAGCGACCCTACTACATTATATACGACTATAATTTCATGGGCAGGCATCCGAATAGCAGCACACCACATAAAACCATAATTATTTATAGAGGATCTGCTAACGTAAACCTAACCGAATGTCTCAAAGTAGTTTATCACAGCTTACAACATATTCATGAACATAAACCTATACAGAAAAGAAGCTTACTACACAAATACTCAACATGCGACTCTTGTGTTCAGTACTTGCTTTGGCCAGGGATAAATGTCTTGACTGACTCCTCGTTTGATACCTCTATAACACATAAAGTCTATCCCGGGTTCGGTGCCACACTACCCGGTTCAAAAATAGATTATTATATCGCCGATGGAAAGTTTCATTTTTACAAACCGACAGGGGAAATAAATACGCCAACAGGTAGTTACTCCGCAGGCTTGCAATACCATGAAACCCCAGGAACCTATTTGTTTACGATCAACAATCTTTATGACATAATCAATTATGATAAAGACCTATTAATATTCGAAACAACCAATACTTTCTATCATTTTGATAAAAAACATTCCTTTATTGAAGGTCCTTTTCACAGAAACATTTTCCTGCACACCACTCCATATGTCCCCGACACTTCGGGTAAACTGACTTACTATAGCTATATCGGGCGTGTACCACAATATGAAGGTGTTGTAAATACATTCGATAAAAAGACAAAGAGAATTGAGACTGATTACTTATCGCAGTATTGGGCGTTCTTTAAAAGAGAGAATCTTCCCAGCCTTCTCTTTACCCAACTGAAAACAAGCAAAACAAAAGTTGTAAAAAGAGAGAATTACAAGGCATACATTCTTCTCTCTATAATGGCAATAAATGCTCTGGCTCTATTTATTTACGGCAGAAAAAGGGAATAAAGCTACCCTTGCGAAGAATTCTTCTTCCTATATTTCTTCTGGTTATGCGGCATAGCCAGTTCCCGCTTGCGGAGAGCGGTGCTGTCGGCGGGGCTTACGTAGTTTTTTTTGTAAATGAGGCTATCCACCTGGTATTCTTCCTCCCGCAGCAGCTTACCGGTTTGCTCATCGTAGAAGCGCCACGTTCCGTGCCGGAGGCTCACCGGGTCCTGTACTATTTCCCGCTGGGTTTCCTCATGCGTATCGCTGTTCACTACTATCACCGTATCGGCAACCCCGTCTGAGTTGAACGCCTTATAGCTGCCGGAGCAGTACATAATGCCATTGGTATAGTATTTCACCTCGCCATCCAGCATATCGTCCCTATACATCTCTACCGCTGCTATGTCGCCCTCGTTGTCTATGGTGTACCATTTCCCGAATTTGGTACCGTGGCTGTACGTTCCGTACTTCGATACCGCGGGCTCTCCTTTATGGGATGGTGTGGTTATCCACCAGGGGCCATCGCGCTTTCCCTGGTTGTCTGTTTGGTTGAGGGGCACCCTCGTTTCGGGCAATGCCTCTTTTTGCCCGTAGGCAGCAGTTCCGGCGCATATCAGCCATATGCCCGCTATGTATCTGCCTGCGCTCATATCTTATACTTATACGGCAAACGAGGTGCCGCAGCCACAGGTGCTGCTGGCATTGGGATTATTAAATACGAAGCCCCTTGCGTTCAGCCCGCTCTGGAAGTCCACTTCTATACCCATCAGGTATATGCCATGGGCGGTCTTCATTATAACGGGTATTCCTTCTATATCGTATGCCTCATCGTCGCCTTCCTTTATGTCAAAGCCCAGCACATAGGTCATGCCGGAGCAGCCGCCGCCCTTTACGCCCACGCGTAGGTATTGCCCTGCCGCAAAATCGGGTTCGTTCATCAGCCTTTTCACTTCTTCTATCGCCGAAGCCGTCAGTTTCACCGGCGTATTTATCGCTGTTTCCATTGATTCACTTGTGTTTGTACAAAGTTACCACAGCGCCAAAGGGTAACCAAATATGTACTGTTAAATACTGTATATAGCAAGATAGAGGTTTCCCCCTGTAAAAACGAACAATGCCCGCGGCCGCAGCGGGCATACATAACAATATTTGCCATTACATCTTAAAAAAACATTTTTTACATTTGCTTCCTGCAAAAATCTCAAACCACTAATATGAGCGAGGCACTTGATACGATAATTGATGACACGGCCAAACAGATGAAAAAGGCCATCGACCACCTGGAGGTAGAACTGAGCAAGATACGCGCCGGAAAGGCTACCCCAATGATAGTAGACGGCATACATGTAGACTACTACGGCAACCCTACGCCACTGGCGCAGGTAGCCAACATTACAGTGGCCGATGCCCGCACTCTTTCCATACAGCCGTGGGAGAAGAACATGCTGGGCCCCATAGAAAAAGCCATCATCGCCTCCAATATCGGCCTCAATCCGCAAAACGACGGCAACTTTATACGCCTGTTTCTGCCGCCGCTGACCGAAGAGCGCCGGAAAGAACTGGTAAAGCGTGTAAATGGCGAAGGTGAACAAGCCAAGGTAGCTGTTCGCAACATACGCCGCGACAATATAGAAGCGGTAAAAAAGCTACAGAAAGACGGACTGAGCGAGGACGTGGCAAAAGATGGCGAAGGCCGCATACAGGGCATTACCGATAAGTATATAGCCCTGGTAGACCAGCACTGCAAAGACAAGGATAAGGAAATAATGACGATATAACCCGGCAAGGAGTGTCTTACCCGATGGCGGGAGGCAATATAGGGTTAAAAATAAATTCATAATTTTGTCAGCTCGTTACTGTATGGTAACGAGCTTTTTTTTAAACATTCCCGGTACACCTGTTTGCTTTTTATGGATGAGTTTCAGAAACAAATCATTTTTTGGTTCTCTGCGCCCATCTATGCCCTGCTGATACCGCTGGAGCTGCTGCTCAGCCATTTCCACCACTGGAAGTTTTACACCTGGAAGGAAACCGCCATCAACATTTACCTGAACCTGGTGAACGCCGGCATAGACCTGGTGCTGCGCGGGGTGGCCCTGTTCGTGCTATTGTTCTTCTCTCAGTATGCGCTGCCCGTATCATGGAATCCCATAGCCTATTGGGTAGTGCTGTTCCTGGCGGAGGACTTCCTGTTTTGGCTGGAGCATTATGTAGACCATAATGTGCGGTTGTTCTGGGCGGTACATGTCACCCACCATTCTTCCGAAGAATACAACCTCACTACGGGCTTCCGCTCCTCGGTCTTCATGCCATTCTATCGTTACCTGTACTTCATCCCCCTGGCGCTGCTGGGTTTTCGCCCGATAGATATACTGTTTATGTATGCCATCACCCAGATATACGGAATATTGGTGCATACGCAATACATCAAGTCCATGCCCCGGTGGTTTGAGCTGGTGTTTGTCAGCCCCTCGCATCACCGGGTACACCACGCCAGCAATATCCCCTACCTGGATAAGAACATGGGTATGGCGCTCATTATCTGGGACCGGATGTTCGGCACATTCGCCGAAGAGCTGCCCGGCGAAAAGCCTGTGTATGGACTTACCAAGCCACTGGACAACCCCCACCACCCGGTGAAGATCATCTTTCATGAATGGGCTTCCATTGGCGCTGTATTAAAAAGCAAACTACCCTTCTCCACCAAAATGAGATACCTCTTCAATCCCCCCGGCTGGAGCCACGATGGCAGCACCAAGACCGCCCGGGAGTTGAGGAAAAATTGGTTTGAACAGAGAAAAGAAAAATAGAAGAACGTCATTTCGAACGTAGTGAATCCCGCCTTAGCGGGAAGAGCGAAGAGAGAAATCCGTTGGGAGGTAGTGACGGTGACGATAGTAGTTGGAGGCTTTTCTCTATCAGGCTTTACCGCTAGTCCTCAAGAGATTTCTCACTGCACTTCATCCCGCTATTGCGGGACTTCGTTTCATTCGAAATGACGGTCCTTTACTTGGCTTTTAGTATCTTACTTCACCCCACCCATCTTCAACACCTTCTTCCACTCCGCAGGCTTAACAGCACCCACCGACAAGCGGCTTAATCGTATCAGGTCCATATCGGCGACAGAAGGGTCGGCTTTTAGCTGTGCCAGGGTTACCGGTTTGGGCATGGCCTGTACGGGTTTAAAGTCCACCACTACCCAGTTCGGGTCGTCCGTTGTCGGGTCCTGGTAGGCCTCTTTTACTACTTCGGCTATGCCTACTATCTCCAGTCCCTCATTGCTGTGATAGAAAAATACCTGGTCGCCCTTCTTCATCGCTTTCAGGTTATTACGTGCCGCATAATTGCGCACCCCGTCCCAAAAGGTCTTTCCATCCTTCACGAATTGATCCCAACTATATTTAAACGGTTCCGATTTTATCAGCCAGTAGTTCATGAGTCAAAAATAAAAATTAACCACAAAGTTCGCCAAGTATCGCAAAGAAACGCAAAGCTTTATTACGCCTCTCAAACTTTCCCTTTGCGAACCTTTGCGCGCACTTTGCGTTTAAATTACCCGCAAGAAAATTAGTTATACACGGTTCAGGAATCTCTCATCAACAAATAACTCGCCAGTTCGTGCAGTGGCTCCTTGCGTTTCCGGAGCGCGGCAACGTCCTCCAGGCTGTCGAACGCGCGGCGGGAGTACAGGGCCACGGCATCCCGGCAGGCGAGGTCGGCGCGGGTGTCCGAAAACAACTGCAGCATATCAGCCACCTTACCCGCTCCGTCCGTCAGCAGGAGCTGCTCCATAGCGGCGCGCTGCTCCCGGTTGGCGTTCTCCATCGCTTTCAGCAGCAGGTAGGTTTTCTTGTTCGCCTTTATATCTCCGCCATTCTGCTTGCCCAGTTTATCGGTAGCCCCGTACGCATCCAGGTAATCATCCTGCAACTGGAATGCAATGCCCAGGTTCTTGCCAAACTCGTAGAGCTTATCGGCATTCCCTTCCGTAGCGCCGCCTATCAGCGCGCCCATCTTCAGGGCGCAGGCCAGTAGCACGCTTGTCTTCAGGGTTATCATTTGTATGTATTCGTCTATGTGTACATCGCCGCGTTGCTCAAAGTCCATATCCAGCTGCTGGCCTTCGCACACCTCTATGGCTGTTTTGTTAAACAGGTGCAGTATCTGTCCCAGCGATGTCCGCACCTTCGCCAGTTGCTCGTAAGCGTATATATTCATCACATCCCCGCAGAGAATACCCGCCGTGAGGCCGTACTTTTCGTGTACGGTAGGCTGCCCGCGCCGCAGCGGCGCTTTGTCCATTATGTCGTCGTGTATCAGCGTAAAGTTGTGGAACAGCTCTATGGCATACCCGGCATGCCAGGCATCTGGGCCTATATCGCCAAAGAGCTCGTTGCCCATCAGGCAGAGTACCGGGCGCACCCGCTTCCCACCCAGTTGCAGCAGGTAGGTGCAGGGGGCGTAGAGATTATTCGGCGCACCGGGAAAAGGCGCTTCGTGTATAAATCGCTCTTCAAACAGAGCCGTCAGTTGTGTAAATGAGTGCATGAATTACTTTTTGCGTTTGGGGTCTTTCTTCCGGCCGGCGCCGCCCTTGGGCCTCTCCGGCTTATACGGCTGGCGTTCCATGCCCCTCGTATCTCCCCTGCCTGCTTTAGCGCCCTGCGGCGCCTCTAAGATACTATAATCCAGTTGCCTCTTGTCCAGGTTGGCGGCGGCTACCTGTATCTTTACTTTGTCGCCTACACCAAAGCGGATGCCGGTATGGCGGCCCAGCAGTGCGTATTCCCCTTCCTTCAGTTCAAAGTCGTCTATGGTGTTCAGGTCGGTCATCGATACCATGCCCTCACATTTGTGGTCCACCGTTTCGGCCCAGAAGCCAAAACCAGATACACCGCTCACCACCGCTTCAAACTCCTCCCCTACATGGTCCATCATAAACTCTACCTGCTTATACTTATTGGCTGCGCGTTCCGCTTCCATCGCGCGGCGCTCCTGGTCGCTGCAGTGGCGGCACTGCTGCTCCAGGTGCTTCACCGGGTGTATGTCGGCGTCCAGGCATTCCTGCAGTATGCGGTGCACCAGTACGTCGGGGTAACGGCGTATCGGCGAGGTAAAATGGCAATAGTTCTCGAAGCCCAGGCCATAGTGTCCTATATTCTCGGTAGTGTACACCGCCTTGGCCATCGTGCGGATGCCCAGGCTTTCCAGCACATGCTGCTCGGGCTTGCCCTGCACCAGTTTCAGCATTTCGTTGAACGACCGCGCAATCGAGTCCGGCGAGCTGAGGTTGAACTTGTGGCCATACTTTCCGGCAAACATCATAAATACTTTCAGCTTCTCTTCATCGGGCTGGTCGTGCACACGGTAAGGGAAGGGCACCGGCTTGTCTTTCACCGTCTTTCCCGATACGTATTCGGCTACCGTTCGGTTGGCCAGCAGCATCAGCTCTTCTATCAGCTGGTGGGCTTCTTTGCTTTCCTTCACCACTATCCCTATGGGCTTTCCTTTCTCATCCAGCTTAAAGCGCACCTCCTGCGAGGAGAAGTTGATAGCGCCTTTCTTAAACCGGGCCTTACGCAGGTTTTGCGATAGCTCATTCACCAGCAGTATCTCTTCTTTCAGGTCGCCCTCAGCGCCCTCTATTATTTCCTGCACCTCTTCATAGGTAAACCGGCGCCGGGAGTGAATAATGGTGCGCCCCAGCCAGTAGTCCTTTACCTTTCCCTCCTTCGTTACCTGGAACACCGCCGAGAAAGTGTATTTATCCTCATTGGGCCGCAGCGAGCACAGCTCGTTGGAGAGGCGCTCGGGCAGCATGGGCAGCACCCTGTCAGGCAGGTACACGCTGGTGGCACGGTGATAGGCTTCCTTGTCCAGTACGGAGTCCTTTTCTATGTAGTGGCTCACATCGGCTATGTGTACGCCTATCTCGTACACGCCACCTTTCAGCACCTTATACGATATGGCGTCATCAAAATCTTTGGCATCTACCGGGTCTATGGTAAAGGTGAGCGTATCGCGCATATCGCGGCGCTTCTTCACCTCGGCGCTGTCTACCCCTTCCGGGTATCGGGCGGCTTCCTCCAGTACCTCGTCGGGGAACGTGAGCGGGAAACCGTTCTCCATCAGTATGCCCTGCATCGCTATCTCGTTGCGGGTCTCGTTGGTCAGTATGCTCACAATCTCCCCTACCGGGTTCTTCGTTTTACCGGTCCACTCCACTATTTTGGCTACCGCATGGTCGCCGTTCTTGGCCTCGCCCAGCAGGTGCAGGGGAATGAATATATCCAGCGGCATTTTGTCGCTGTCTGTTATCAGGAACGCGAAATGCGGGTGTACATCCACCCGGCCGCTGAATTCAGTCTGCTTGCGGCGGAGCACTTCCACCACCTTTCCTTCCGCCCGGCCACCGCCGCGCGATAGTTTTATCACCTCTACTTTTACTTCGTCGCCGTTCAGTGCATTACGTATGTTGTCGCGCTTTATCAGCACGTCCTGGCTGTCACCTTCCATCACCAGGAAGCCCATACCGCTGCGGGTAATTTCCAGCCTGCCGGTAAAGAATCTACCGGTGCTGTGCTGCTCCCCGGTTTTCTTCGTTTTCTTCGTCTTTTTAGCCATTGTGTGGTTTCATTTCCGGTTAAAGATAAGCATTGTCATTTTGTGCTATATTCAAGTGCGTTAAATATGCGTAAATAACCATGCCCCAGAAGCGGGCTCAGGAATTAGCCCTTTATCCCTGCTACCATTGCAACACAACCAAGCAGCCTACTTATAAGCCACTTTCATCAGGCAGCCTACCTGTCGCGCTGTAGCGGGTGGTTTCTACCGTAGTATCCGTGCGGGCGGGCGAGAAGCGCTGGCGCTGCACATACCGTTTGCGCACCTCCCGGCCGCCGTCATCATACTCATAATACTCCCGGCGGCTCAGTATATCGGGCTTGTCGCTGTAGGCTTTGTCTATTACATTCATCTGCACCAGCCGGCCTTTTTCGTAATAGTACTGGTAGGCGAAGTACTCATACGATGCCGTGTTGATATTACCGGCGCTATCCGCCGCGGAGAACAGCTTACGGGTCACCACGTTCTGCGCGTTGCGCTGGTACTGGCTCACATAGCGGGGCGTCCCATTGTAGTACTCGGTTATCCGTGTTACGAAGCCGCTGTCGTTAAACTGGTAGCGGGCATACAGGTAGGGGCTCCCGGTATTGCTGAGCATGTTGTCCTTGCCCCTGGACTGGTGGCCCAGGGTAATGGTGGCTTCTTTGTACCTGGCGGCCTTCACTAGTGCCGGGTCAAACAGGTCTCGGCTCTGCGGATTCGCGGTTCCCCATAGTGCCTGGCCGCTGCAGGCGCATATATTCTTATCCTTTTGTGCTGCTGCTATATATGGCCCGCACAACGCCAGGGCCCACAATACGATCTTTCTCATCCGGGCAAAAAATAAGAAAATTGAAGCATCCGGGCCACTGACAATTCTTCAGCCGCCACTTGACAACGTTATTCCTACACTGTAACTTTATGAAAAACAATTACTTATGTCTTTGAAATCAGAATTTAAAGAATTCATATCGCAGGGAAATGTGATGGACCTTGCCGTGGGTGTGGTGATTGGAGCTGCTTTCGCCCAAATTGTGGACTCGCTGGTGACCGACGTGTTGATGCCACCCCTCGGCATGATGATAGGTGGTGTAAACTTTGAAGACCTGAAAATAGTGCTGAAGGAAGAAGTGGCCGATGCCGCGGGAAAAATAACAGAGCCTGCCGTTTCCATTAACTATGGCCTGTTCATACAGAACTGTGTGCATTTCCTCATCATAGCATTCTCCATCTTCCTGTTCATCGTAAAACCTATGAACCGGCTGAAAGGAAAGGCTCCCACCAAAGAGTAGCTTAGTGTTTCCTGCCGCGCCGGTTGAGTCTCGCTTCCAGGGAGCAACCGGCCAGCAGCAGCGCAATGGTTATTATCCAGGTAAGGGTGATGATCATGGGCTACTTACTGCGTTTAGGATGCAAATATGGGCGCCCCACCCAATACCCGCAAGCAAACACGCAGCATTAACGCTGTCTTTGCTATCGCTTTGCAAACCATTAATAGAGTGACGGCAATAGGGTTATTTCGTATATTTATGAAAATCCCCTATGCAATTTCCTACCCTTCTATTACTATTCTCCGTCGCCACGCCGTCAGCTTCATCGCAGAACTGCCAACCATCTTTCAAACTAACACGCCAATAACACACACCGAACGGCTCACAAAAAATGCAAACTGTCGCGCTCCCCTACACCATAAAGAATCAGAAAAACTACCGCAAGCTAATGGTCGGCTACTTTACCGACCTTGTAACTGTTTGGTTTATTCTACTTATCCTCATCCAGGTATTTCAATGGCAAATACCATCGCTGGCTCACCCTATAATCGTTACCGGTTTGCACCTGGCTACCAAAATCCGCAATATCTTCTTCAAGCAAATGACTATTACCGGGAACACGCTTTCTATTACCTACTCACGAGACCTTCGTACTAAAACCATTACTGCCCCCATCGCGCAACTGGAATGCCATCTCAACATAGAATCCCGTTACCTGTTCCAGCGTAAGCGTTATTTCCTCAAGCTACTCTGCAACGGCGAGCTGTTTTACGAACTGGAAGAAGAAGATAATATCACACAAGAACAACTGGTAGAAATAAGGAACATTTTCAGCAGTGTAAAAGGAGCCGGTTAACCAAACTCCCCGGCAACACCCCCAATGCAAAGGGCCTCCCGGTAGGGAGGCCCTTTGCTATTCTAAAGCATTGTTCCAGCTTATCGTATCAGTGTTACATCACCTTTGTAGGTGCGCATATCGCCATTGGGCAGGGCAACCCGTATCAGGTACCCATACACGCCCGGGTCTTGCGGAGCGCCATTGTACGTACCATCCCAGCCTTGGGCGGCATGACTACTAACGGCCTACTTATAGATCAAGAGATGCTTGATGTTTGCAAACAATATGATTTGACAAGTTTTCAAATTACACTTGACGGAAGTAAGGAACAACATGATAAAGTTCGATTTATTTCAGAAGGGAAAGGATCTTATGAAAAGATAGTTTCAAATATAAAATTGATAGAAAAAAAAATGATTTATACGTCCATGCCCGCATAAATTGGGGATCTGAAACGTTAAATAGCATTAGCGAGATTATTGAGGATTTTAATGATCTAACAGAACAGGAGCGAAGCTGTATTAATTTCAACATACATCAAATTTGGCAGGTTGAAGAAAATCTGCAAAATAGGATCAGTGATGCAAGGATGCTTTTCAGAATTAATAATTTAGCTGTTAGTGGTCGAATTTATGATACTGTTATTGATTCTTGCTAAGAAGACGAAAAAAACACAACTGGTTATCAGTAAATTCGTTGCCACATTGGAAAATGTCCAAATATTAAATACTGCTTAGTATTCAATTGATTTTAAAATTCATTTTTTACTTAAACCACAGCTAAAACACGACAAACATTGTTTTTTATGGCATAAATCTCCTCTAAATTTAACACCAATGAAAAATACATTATCAATTCTTTTACTGGTTTTATTAACCCATATTGGATATTCCCAACAACTCGTATTAGATACTTTCGATTCAAAAACAAAACAACAGATAAAAGAAACTGAGTGGATTAAGGTGAGGGGTACTGATCGGAGCCATTTGAAGATTAAACTAAAACGTGTTGGAGACAATATCAAACTATATTGTACATTAAATACACCTAAACGTGATGGTCGGACTGAGGCCAAAGAGCATTTTGAAATTATTCTCTCTGACAACAGCAAAATAGAAATCCCAATAATACGTCTCTCTGAATCTGATGTAAAAGTTGCACTAGAAAATAAAATGAATGGTGTAAAGTATACCCCTAAACTCACAGATGAACCTGATGCAATCAATTCAGATGTTCTAACACAGCAACAACTAACATGGTTGCAGAACAAGAGTATAGAAGAAATAAACATCCACTTCTATGGCGAGTATTCAAAAGTCCCCGTCAAAAAAAAATACGCTGATGTGCTGAAGGCGCATGTGGCGTTAATGCAATAATAAATGGCAGACCAATGGTCTGCCATTTATCATATCTAAAATATCCTTTCAGCCGCCTCAAGCTACTCTGCAACGGCGAGCTGTTTTACGAACTGGAAGAAGAAGATAATACCACACAAGAACAACTGGTAGAAATAAGGAACATTTTCAGCAGTATAAAAGGATCCGGTTAACCAAATCCCCCGGCAACACCACCAATGCAAAGGGCCTCCCGGTAGGGAGGCCCTTTGCTATTCTAAAGCATTGTTCCAGCTTATCGTATCAGTGTTACATTGCCCTTGTAGGTGCGCATATCGCCATTGGGCAGGGCAACCCGTATCAGGTACCCATACACGCCCGGGTCTTGCGGAGCGCCATTGTACGTACCATCCCAGCCTTGGGCGGCATCCTGCGAACGGAACACCTCAGTACCCCAGCGGTTAAAGACACGGAACTCTATCACGTTCTGGTACTTTATGTTCAGCACGCGGAACACATCGTTCTTGCCATCTCCGTTGGGAGAGAACACCGTTGGTACAAAGTCGTCCCTGTAGGTCAGGTCTACCTTCACATAGGCCGTATCGCGGCAACCGCCGTGCTCGTTCATACCTATCACACGGTAGGTGGTGGACTTATCCACCGGCAGGGCTATCGGGTTACTGATGTTCGGGTCGTTGAGCGTAGCGGGTGGCGTCCATATGTAGTAAAGTACCCCTTCCGCGTTCAGCTGCACCTGCGTGCCGTATTCCACCACCTGGTCGGGCGATACATTCAGCAGCACAGGGCGTGGCTGCACCCTTACCGTGTTGGTAGCCGTGGCCACGCAACCCATAGGCCAGCCCGTAACCGTTACAGCGTAGGTATAGGTACCCGGTGTTTCGGTATAGAAGTTTACGGTCTGCTCGTTATCGGTATCTATCAGCGTATTGGGTGTCCACGAGTAGGTAAAGCTGCTGAAGTATGGCGGTGCTGTTACCACTGCGGTCATCGGCATATTCTCTATCAGGCATACCGACGTATCGTGCGGTACTATGTCGGCGGCTATGGAAGCCACTACCACCTGCTGCTCCGATATGCTGGTGCAGGGTATAAAGTCGCGTATCGTCAGCGTTACCGTATAGATGCCATCCTGTGTATAGGTATGGGTCGGGTTAGGGCTGTTATCGGTGATGCCGTCGCCAAAGTTCCACTCATAGGTGTACCCAGGCGAGCCTACCGATGTGTTGGTAAAGGTGATAGGTGCACCGTTACAAATGCTGTCATTGCTCATGGTAAAGGCCGACTGCAGCGGGTGATCAAGCGTTATCTGCTTGCTTACCGTAGCGCTGCAATACGGGTTAGATGCCGTAAGCGTTATGGTGTAGGTACCCTGCTGCGGGTACACATATACCGGTGCCTGCTGGTTGCTGGTAAAGCCATTGCCAAAATCCCACAGGTAAGTAGTGGCATTGGTGGTGATGGGTGTAAACGACACCGTATCGCCCGCGCAGCCCAGGCCTATCGTAGTATCAAAGTCGGCTGTTACCGTAGCGTCCGATACATTAACGCGCACCGTATCGGTCCAGGTACATCCGCCTTCATTAGCAGGCGTGGTCACCGTCAGTGTATAGGTAATGAGGTTGTTCGGCGTTATGGTCGGGGTCAGCGTATTGGCGCCGCCGGTTATCGTACCCGCCGGTGTCCATGCATAGCTGTAGGTAATGTTCGGTGTCGTATTGGTTACGGAGCCATTCAGCGAGCCGGAATAAGTGGCGCAGCCGTACAGCGTCATATCCGGGCCGGCGTCTACGGTAGCCGTAGGCACGTTTATCAATATGGTATCATACACCGGGCCGCATACCGAAGTAGAACCCGCTATTATCTGCGATGTAGCATTGGCGGTAACCGTAACCGAAGCTCCCGAGCCATTGATAACAGCCGGGCCGCTTAGCACCGACCATGTATAAGGCGCGGTACCGGCCGCATTGATGGTCGTTTGCTGGCCAAAGCCGCAGTTGAACACCGTATCGCCGGGCAGCGTGGTTGCCGGGGGTATCAGCACCGTAAAGGTATCAGTTGCCGAACCACACAGGGAAGTAGACATACACACGATAACCGAGTTAGAGCTAACCGTCACATCCGTGCTCTGTGTAGTAGTAGAGCTCAGGTTGGCATTGCCGCTTATCACCGACCAGGTATATGGCGCTGTACCGTTGGAGGTAAGCGTAATGGGCGGTGTGCCCACGCAGTAATAGGAAGTATCGTTGCCACCGCCTATCATCAGGCCACCCACGGGGCAGCTGCCAAAGTCTGTAGGCATCGGGTTCAGCCCCGCGGTAGTGATCATACTGAAGTTTACCTGCGAGCCCACTATGGGGCCACCCAGGAAACCGCTGGTATTGTTGTAATACACCTGGTTGCCGATTACGGCAAATCCACCACCGGCCCCATTGCTGGGTGCGCCCGTAAGCGTCCACTGCTGCAGCTGAACGCCATTAGGGTCATACAGTGTCAGGCTCTGGTTAGGATTGGTGGTATTGAGTATGTAGAAGTTGCCGGCGCAGTCGCAGGCTATATCATAGGGACCACCCCCCTGAAAGTTCCCTATCGTCAGTATCAGTACGGCAGGGCCGGTACCATCGTAGCGCCACACCTGGCCACTACCGCCTATCAGGTTATAAATGTAGCCGCCGCCTGCGCCTATGTTTACTGCGGCAGCGGGGCCGCAGCTATGGCCGGTGTTGGTCCATGCAGTACCGTTCCAGTACCAGTACTGGCTGCCACTGGTAGTGTAGAAGGTAGGCGACGGGCCGGGTCCGTTCAGGTTGTCGCTAACAGCCAGGCCCTCGCTCCCGCCCATTTGGGGTATAGAGTTAGGTACAGGGTTTACTCCGGGCACCAGTGGCTGGGTTGGGTTCAGCGTTTGTATGCTGCCGCCGGTGGTATAGTATATCTGGCCAAGGTTACAGTCTATCTGGCTGTTCGCTTCCGCCGATACAAGTAAAATACCTGCAATGGCCAGCGACACTTTTCGTAAAATACTACAAGTCATAAGTATGATTTAGCTATGGCTGCTCAATTAAAGGGAAAAAATAGTCAAAAATTCCTTACTAACCTAGACAGTTCTGATATGCAAAAAGTTGGGAATGAGTGCATTTAATCCTGCATATTAACTACCAGCAAGTAATATATATGCCAAAACGCATACCTTCCGCCTCATCTGATTTTTTTTACGGATACCAGCACATCATACAGCAGCTCCCGCACTGTCCGGGAAATAAGCTAAAAACAACAAGGCTGTTAGCGGAGCAAAAGAAAAGTACAAGCGGCCGGGTCGGACAACAAGAGGACGAGGCTCACACGAGAATGAAAAAGCTGCATCAAGTACTTTTGATGCAGCCTCTTCGCCCTGAAAAGTTCCCTACGCTCCGGCTACCGCAGCAGGGTTACATTCCCCTGGTACTTCTCTGCCCTGCCGTCTTTATAGGCTACCTCTATCAGGTACACATATACGCCCTGCGGCTGTGGTGTTGTATTAAAGTTGCCATCCCAGCCACGCCCGTCAATGTTGGTTGTTTCAAACACCTGCTGGCCCCAGCGGTTGTAGATGCTCATTTTAAAGCTCACCACTCCCTTGCTCAGCATCTGCCGGGGCAGGAAGTAATCGTTCGTATGGTCGCCGTCGGGAGAGAATACATTAGGTATATCCAGGTAGCAGTTCTTCAGCACTTCTACCGAGTCGGTGTTGCTGCAGCCATCTACGGTTACCTGTCCGTAGTATGTGCCCGGTGCGTCTATGCTGATGCTGCCGGTAGTGGCTCCCGTGTTCCATATCCAGCTGGCCGCCGGGTTGCCCAGGTTATACAGGTCAGAGAGCACATAGTTGCCTGCATTGGGGCAGAAACTGGTATCCGCTCCCAGGTTAATAGCCGGGTAAGGGCGCACGGTAATGTACATATCATCGCTTACGTCGGCGCACATGTTATAGTCTACATTCAGTGTCACGTGGTAGGTGCCCGGGTACTCATAGGTGTGTCCCAGCGGCCCTTCATCGGTCAGCACTATGCCGTTGCCCATATCCCATACGTAGGTATTCATCCCTCCCGTGAGGAACGTAGCGTCAAAGTCTACCTTCTGTCCGGCACATATAATCGAATCGCTCGCAAATAGCTCAACGGTCGACTGCGAGTCCACCACTATCACCCGTGTCACGCTGTCCACGCAAGGCACAAAGTCCTGCACCAGCAGTGTTACCGTGTATACGCCCGGGTGAAGGTATTGATGCACCACGCCAAACTGCGAAGAGCTGCTTCCATCACCAAAGGTCCACGTAAAGGTGGGCGCTATGTTGTTGATTGTAGTGGTAGTAGAGGTATTGGTAAAAGTGACCGACTGGCCCTGGCAGATGGTATCCAGGTCGGTAGTAAAGGAAGCTGACAATGGATGAACGAGGTTTACCGTTGCTATCAGGGAGTCGATACAGACACCATTGCTCACCACCTGCTTCACTATGTAGTTGCCCTGGGCGGTGTAGATATGGGTGGGATTAGCTGCGGTATCGGTAGTTCCGTCTCCAAAATCCCAGAAATAGCTGCTGGTAAACTGCGAGGTATTGGTGAACACCACGGTATCCTGCTCGCAGCCATATAGTATGCTAAAGGTGAAGCCGGGCACTACGTTCACGTCTACCGTAGTAATGTTTACCGAGTCAGTCCAGCTACAGCCACCCTGATTGCTGTTGGTCGTTACCGTCAGTGTATAGGTGGTAGGCCCTGTAGGCGCTACTACCGGAACCACGGTATTGCCGCCGGAAACGATTGTATTGGCGGGTGTCCAGGTATAGGTATACAGTACCCCGGGTTCCAGCCCGCCTACCGAGCCCAGCAGGGTATCGCGGTATATGCCGCAGCCGTAGGCAGTATCGTCTGTACCGGCATCTATTGTGGCCGTGGGCACCACCAGCCGGAAGGTATCGGAGGTGAAGCCACACACGGTAGTGCTGGTGCTGTAGATGATG
>JAEUVZ010000037.1 GCA_016786665.1 Flavipsychrobacter sp. | reverse complement strand
GTTATATGTTGTATTATGCCGCCGTTAG
The DNA here is from genome assembly GCA_016786665.1 of Flavipsychrobacter sp. Taxonomy (GTDB): domain Bacteria; phylum Bacteroidota; class Bacteroidia; order Chitinophagales; family Chitinophagaceae; genus MKUN01. The sequence continues at coordinate 10,773 of JAEUVZ010000037.1, read as the reverse complement.
CCTATAGCCTGGGCCAGGTCTTCTATCAGGTCATTCACATCTTCTATGCCCACACTCAAGCGTATCAGGGAATCGCTCAGGCCATTCTTTATGCGCTCTTCACGGGGTATGGAACCATGGGTCATGGTAGCGGGATGGCCTATCAGCGACTCCACTCCTCCCAGCGACTCCGCCAGCGAGAACAGCTGCGTTTTGCTCAGCACCGCAAGGGCCGCCTCTATGTTGTCGTCCTTCAGCACGAATGAGATCATGCCACCGTAGCCCCGCATCTGCTTGCGGGCCACTTCGTGGTTAGGATGGTCTTCAAAGCCCACCCACAGCACCCTGGCCACCTTAGGGTGTGCCCGTAAGTATTCGGCTATAGCCTTGCCGTTCTCTGAGTGGCGCTGCATACGCACATGAAGTGTCTTAATGCCGCGCAGCACCAGCCAGCAGTCGTGCGGGCCCGGTACCGCTCCGCAACTGTTCTGTATAAAGCGCAGGCGTTCTTCCAGCGCTACATCTTTCATAATCAGTGCGCCGTGTACCACATCAGAGTGGCCACCCAGGTATTTGGTAGCCGAGTGAAGCACTATGTCCGCACCCCAGTCCAGCGGATTTTGCAGGTAAGGAGAAGCAAATGTGTTGTCTACAACCAGCAGGAGGTTGTGCTCTTTAGATATCTGAGCGCAGGCCTCTATGTCTATTACATTCAGCAGCGGGTTGGTAGGTGTTTCTACCCATACCATTTTTGTTTTGTCGGAGATATAGTTACGGATGTTCTGCGCGTCATCCATGGGTATGAAGTGAAACTTGATACCATAGTTCGCAAACACCTTGGTAAAAATGCGATAAGTCCCCCCATACAGGTCGTTAGAAACTATCACCTCATCTCCCGGCAGTAACAGTTTAGCCACGGCATCGGTAGCGGCCATGCCGCTGCCAAAGCACAGGCCATATTGCCCGTTCTCTATACTGGCCAGGGCATTTTGCAGGGCCGTACGGGTAGGGTTTTGCGTGCGGGCATACTCGTAACCCTTATGGTCTCCGGGCGCGGCTTGCACATAGGTAGAGGTTTGATAAATGGGGGTCATTATCGCTCCCGTAGTAGGGTCGGGCTCTACCCCTGCGTGTATCAGCCGTGTCTCCAGCTTGTGCTTGTTACTATTTGCCATGATGTCTCTTTATTGAGGGGCAAAGATAAAGTAAATGCGGAATGTGGATATGAGGCTTTTAGCAGATAAAAGCAAAGTGCTACCTTTAAACCATGGAAAAATCGCACGTGCGGCCTACCGATGAGCTGAATGCGCAGGATCGTGAGTACGAAAACAGTATCCGTCCGCAAACGATTGAGGACTTTTCTGGGCAGCCCCAGCTGATAGAGAACATCAAAATATTCATAAAGGCGGCCAACCTTCGCGGAGAGGCGCTGGACCATATTCTTTTTCATGGCCCTCCTGGCCTGGGCAAAACCACGCTTTCGCGCATTGTGGCCAATGAACTTGGCGTAAGCATTAAAGAAACGAGCGGCCCCGTAATAGAGAAACCCGCCGACCTTGCCGGCCTGCTTACCAGCCTGGAACCCCGCGATGTGTTGTTCATTGACGAAATCCATCGGCTTAGCACAGTAGTAGAAGAATACCTCTACGCCGCCATGGAAGATTTTAAGATTGATATAATGATAGATAGCGGCCCATCGGCACGGTCTATCCAGATAAACCTAAGCCCTTTTACATTGGTAGGCGCTACTACCCGATCGGGACTACTCACGGCCCCGCTACTCTCCCGCTTCGGGATAAAATCGCGACTGGAATATTATTCGGCAGAAGTGCTGCAACGCATTATTACACGCGCCGCCGGCCTGCTGAATGTGCGGGTAACCTCTGATGCGGCCATGATCATCGCCAAGCGGAGCCGGGGCACACCCCGTATAGCCAACAGCCTGCTGCGCCGCATGCGCGACTTTGCGCAAGTGCTGGGCAACGGGGTAATAGACCTGGCCATAGTGGAGTACGGCCTGAAAGCGCTGAACGTGGATGAGAGCGGACTGGATGAAATGGACAATAAAATATTGGCCACCCTGGTGGATAAATTCAGGGGCGGCCCTACCGGGCTGAACAATATAGCGACCGCAGTAGGGGAAGAAGCCGGTACGATAGAAGAGGTGTACGAGCCCTTCCTGATACAAGAGGGCTATATAATACGCACGCCACGGGGCAGGGAGGCTACCGATAAAACATATACCCATCTGGGAAGGAAACGAGAAGGAAGGGACGGCACTCTATTCTAGGTGTCCATATCGTCGTCATCATCGTCTTCGCTATCGAAGTCTATATTCAGCATGCTGCCGAGTATATCGCCAAACTGGTACACGCCAGACTCTGCAATCTTTTTACTGATGAGCGAGTACTCCGCAAGACCATGCAGCAGAAACTCCATCAGCAGGCTGGCCTCCCGTTCGCCGGAGCCGGGATAATACTGTTTCACCACACCGTAGAGGCCGTCTACTGAATATAACTTCTGCAGGTATTGTTCATCTGTTTCAGCGTGTAGCAGCGCCAGGTCGTTACCCTTTCCAAACCAATCTATGATGGGCTGGTATGGATTGGAGCGTCCCCTGGTATTCTGCCCTTCGCGCGCGGTGCGCTTGAACGATTGCGGATCGGGGAAATACTGGGTAAATAACGTGCGTATGCCCTGGCCCATCAGCCGGTAGGCTACATTCAGGGGGCCTTCCTGCTCGCCCTCATACACCAGTTCTATCTTGCCGGTTATGGCAGGTATCACACCGGCAAAGTCGGCTATGCGCACTATTGTATGCTCATTGCCCGCCAATAACGCCCTACGCTCGGCGGTACTTACCAGGTTCTCGTAAGCCGCTATAGTGAGCCTGGCCGAAACACCGCTTTTCTGGTCCACATACTCGCTCTTGCGGGCTTCCATAGCAATTTCCTCTATCAGCAACTTACACAGTTCCGGAACTTCTACCTTTTGCACCTGCTCCGCCAGTATATCCGCTTCCTGCTGTGTTATGGCCCGGGACACCGCCACCGTTTTAGGATAGTGCGTCACTATCTGGCTTTCTATACGGTCTTTCAGTGGGGTTACGATACTCCCCCTGTTGGTATAATCTTCAGGGTTGGCAGTAAATATGAACAAAATATCGAGCGGCATGCGCAGCTTGAAGCCCCGTATCTGTATATCCCCCTCCTGTAAAATATTGAACAGCGACACTTGTATGCGCGCCTGCAGGTCGGGCAGTTCGTTTATCACAAATATCCCGCGGTGCGACCTGGGTATAATGCCGTAGTGTATTACCCGCTCATCGGCAAAGCTCAGCCTCATATTCGCGGCCTTTATCGGGTCTACATCGCCTATCAGGTCGGCGACCGATACGTCTGGTGTAGCCAGTTTTTCGCCGTAGCGCTCGCTGCGGTGTACCCATGCAATAGGAGTATCATCCCCTTTCTCTTCCAGTAAAGTGCGCGCATACAGCGAAATGGGCGCGTAGGGGTCGTCGTTTATTTCGCTTCCCGCCACCACAGGAATCCATTCGTCCAGCAGGTGTACTATATCGCGCGCCATACGGGTCTTAGCCTGGCCGCGCAGGCCCAGGAACAGAATATTGTGCCTGGAAAGCAATGCCCGCTCTACATCGGGTATTACTGTGTCTTCGTATCCCAGCACCCCTTTGAACGTGTCCTTAGCTTCTTTAATAGAAGCTACCAGGTTGTCCCTCACTTCCTGCTTTACGCTCTTTGGCCTGTAGCCACTTGCCTTCAGCTGGCCCAATGTATTTATTTCCGGGCGTGCTGTGCTCATTCCGCTCATCTTATGTTTCCTGTATTTTGAGTTATAAAGTTAACCCATGTTTGGGTACCTGCGTGTTTGTATTCCGATAAGGGTATAAGGAGTTCTGATAGCGCTAGTATTGGTTATCGTACCACAAATCGTCCACTATGCTATCAAGGCGTTCCACGGTCTTTCCTTTCGGTGTTACTTCCTCCAGGTATGCTTCGTACTCTATCTGGTCTTTTACGGAGAGCCAGCTACCTTCGGCGGTTTTACCCTTCAATTCCACTTCCAGCACACTCTCATCATCGCCTTGCGTAAAGTACCATTTACCATTCTCCTTGTGTATGCTTACTTTGAAGTATTCGCCCTCGTCATCAAACTTCATAATGCCAATCCACTCACACACCTTCTCCGGGCAACCGCCGCGCAGGTACTGTACATAAAGGGTAATAGGTATTTCATCATCCAGCAGGCCGAAATAATATTTTCGCTCCGCTATCTCGCGCCGTGTGCTTACCTCGCCACTGTCGTTACCGTGCATATTGTCAGCGTTCTTGATACTGTCAATTGCTTTCTTCATGCTATCGATGTTTATTCCATCGGCGAGCAGTTTTTTCAGCCAGGCTTCTTCGCCCTTCAGCTTCTTCAGGTATTCGTCTTCTGTACTTGCTTCATAAATATCTACTACATGCCCCCCGTACCAATTGCCCTTTATATTCTGCACCTCTGTAACGGCAATGCCATAGGTTTTGCGTGAAAACTCATCGGTAATGAAGATATACCCCTCAAAGCGCAGCGGGGAGATATGGTTGAAGCCCACAAGGTCGCTGGTAAGGGGGATTTTTCTCAGTTCGTAGCGGGCCAGCACCACTCGGTCCCAGTGTACGTTGGAATCCTCGCCCTTTTCTATCACATGATTGAAATCCAGCCCTATCTGCGGATTAAAGAACGGGTCAAATTTACGTACCGCATTGGGCACTTGCCGGAGCTGGGCCACCTGCATTGTTTTCACCACACTGGTATCTTTAAAGTTGACCACCAGCTTCCACATATCGTCAAACTTCATGAACGATGAAGAATGGGTGGATGAATCTTCTTCTTTCAGTGTATTGATTATCCGGAGCACTAATTCCTTTTCCGACCGGGCGGGCGGAACATCCTTTACCTCCTTATCTGCGGCAGCCACATGCAGTACCGAAAATAAGAGAAAAAAAAATATGGGAATCAATTGTTTCATTTCAGGGATTGCGCACTATAAAGATAGTAAACTTTGAGGCTTATAGCACCCGGTGAGGCAGCAGCAGGTGTATTTAACAAGCCGGCACCACGCTATTCCAGCAGCTCCAACACCTTAGCCGGCGGGCGGGCTATGATTGCTTTGCCGCCCCTCTCCACTATTGGCCGCTGCATCAGTTCGGGGTGACGGAGCAGTAATTCTAACCATTCCCCATCCCCTATATTCCGGCCCTCATACTGCTCACGGAACAATGGTTCGTCCTTACGGATGAGGGCTTCGGGTGGCAGGTTTAGTTTATCGAGCAACCTCGCTAACTCCGTCCCGGAAAGTGGCTCAGCAATGTAGAACCTTACCTCGTGCGGCACATTCATCTCCTGGAGCAACTCCAGTGCTCCCTTACACTTACTACAGGTGCCGTTGTGGTATATAATAACAGATGACACTTTATCAGAATGCCATTTCACGGGCATCCTCCGCTATGGAAAGGCGGCCAGCGGTTTTTTGTTTTATTTCTTCTATCGTTACTCCCGGCGCATACTCCAGGCACCGGAAACCATCGGGGGTTACGTCAAAAACGCCTAAGTCGGTTACTATTTTCTTCACACACCTTACGCCTGTGAGCGGAAGGGTACACCTGGGCAACAGTTTACTCTCACCTTTGGGGTTGGTGTGCTGCATAGCCACTATAATATTTTCGGCTGCGGCTACCAGGTCCATAGCGCCACCCATACCTTTCACCATTTTACCGGGTATTTTCCAGTTGGCTATATCGCCGTTATCCGCTACCTCCATGGCTCCCAGTACGGTTAGGTGTACCTTACCCGCCCGTATCATGCCGAAGCTCATGGCACTGTCGAAAATAGCAGAACCCGGAAGCTTGGTAATGGTTTGCTTGCCCGCATTTATCATGTCGGCATCCTCCTCTCCCTCGTAGGGGAAGGGACCCATGCCCAGCAGCCCGTTCTCGCTCTGCAGCACAACATTTACCCCTTCGGGAATATAGTTGGCCACCAATGTTGGTATGCCTATACCCAGGTTCACATAAAAGCCGTCCTGCAGCTCTCTTGCTATCCGTTGTGCTATCTGTTCCTTATTAAGTGCCATTGCCTGGTAAGCCCCTGGGGGCAATTAGTTTATAATTCAGTAATAAAAATTGTTTCTTCTGTTCGCCTTACTGCTTTTTGCGCACGGTGCGCTGCTCTATGCGCTTTTCGTAGTTCGCACCCTGGAAAATGCGGTGTACATATATACCTGGTGTATGTACAAAGTTAGGGTCCAGCGCTCCCGGCTCCACCAGTTCTTCCACCTCGGCAATAGTTATCTTGCCCGCCATCGCCATCATGGGATTGAAATTACGGGCCGTATCTTTAAACACCAGGTTGCCCATTGTGTCGCCCTTCCATGCCTTCACTATTGCAAAGTCCGAGTCGAACGCCTCTTCCAGCAGGTACTCTTTTCCTTTAAAGGTGCGCACCTCCTTGCCCTCTGCCACTTCAGTACCTACGCCTGCCAGCAGGTAGACAGCCGGCATACCGTACCCCGTCGCCATGCAGCGCGTGGCCAGTGTGCCCTGCGGAATTAACTCCACTTCCAGTTCGCCGCTCAGCAACTGGCGCTCAAACTCCGCATTCTCCCCTACATAGGAAGATATCATCTTCTTCACCTGCTTCTGTTGCAACATAAGGCCGATGCCAAAATCGTCCACCCCTGCATTGTTTGAGATGCAGGTAAGGTTATTCACTCCTTTGCGCACCAGCGCCGCAATACAATTTTCAGGGATGCCGCACAGACCAAATCCCCCCAGCATCAGCGTAGCTCCCGACTCAATATCCTTTATCGCCTCATCGGCGTTTGCCACCACTTTATTCATGTATGCAGTATGATTTTGTTGCTAAAGTAAGGCTAATTATATGCAGGACAAAAAAGAGCCACCCGTATGGAGTGGCTCTAAAAATCAATCTAAAAAATATACTATTTGTTTAAGCGTAATTCCTGGAGGTAAAAAACGTGTTCCCGCTCCTTTAAAAGAATGTAAACACTATACTTAACACCCGTAGTGGTAATCAGTTCGCCTATAATATACTTGGCATTATTAGAGGTACCGCTATTAGCCACCAGGAACTCCTTTGGCACGTTGCGGGTGAAAAAATCTTTAAGTATCATTTCCGCCTGCTGCCGGCTATAGGTGCTCTGGGCGTTGTTTATGGTAATGGGCACGATGTTATCGAAGTAAGGCGCAATGGCCATCACATTACCGGTGCGGACACCGTTGCTCACGTCTTCCAGCGCTGTTTGTGCCTGGGCGGCCGTAAACAGGAAGGCGAAACTGAGGGTAATCAAAATCCGTTTGTAAAGGTTATTCATCTTACAAGCTCATCACAAAATCTGATTGTAAAGCAGCAAAAAGCAAGCCAAATATGCACTTCAGGCGCTTTTACAATAAAATAATAGTGACCCGCATCTTTAATAACTGGTTTAAATTCATGAAGCGGGGGATTGAAATTACTAAAATATATGATTACTGCTGCCATTATCGATTACATTAACATTTAGATAATACAATAGTGCCTGCCGGGTGATTATCCTAACTTTGCGGGCATGTCTAAAAAAGCAATGCTCATCATCATGGATGGCTGGGGCCATGGAAAGGTTCCGGCCGCTGACGCCATAGCCAATTCCGGGGCAAGTTTTGTTAAATCGCTGTATCACCAGTACCCGAATTCGGAATTAATCACTTGCGGGGAGTTGGTGGGCCTGCCGGACGGACAAATGGGAAATTCAGAGGTTGGACACCTGAATATAGGCGCCGGCAGGGTGGTGTACCAGGAACTGCAACGTATAAATGTGGCTATCCGGGAGCAGGAGCTTGACCGGAACCCTACCCTGCTGGCCGCCTTCAACCAAGCGAAAGCATCTGGGAAAACCCTGCACTTTATAGGACTGGTAAGCGATGGCGGCGTTCACTCTCATATTAATCACCTGAAAGCACTGTGCAACCTGGCGAAAGCCAATGACGTGCCCACAGTAGCCATACACGCCTTTACCGATGGCCGGGATACGGACCCGAAGAGCGGCCTGGGATATATAACGGACCTGGAAGAACACCTGAAAACATCGGGAGGCTTTATCGCCTCCGTTACCGGGCGGTACTATGCTATGGACCGGGACAAACGCTGGGACCGGGTAAAGCTAGCCTACGACGCCCTTACCCAGGGGATAGGTACACCTGCCACCAGCGCCGCCGGCGCTATAGCCCAAGCCTATGAAGAGGGCGTAACGGACGAATTCATACAGCCGGTCATTATCTGTAATGAGCATGGCCATCCATTGGCCACCATACAGGAGGGCGACGTGGTAGTGTGCTTCAACTTCCGTACTGACCGGTGCCGTGAACTAACCATAGCACTGACCCAGGAACGCCTGCCCGAGTATAATATGCACCCCATGCACCTGCACTATGTAACTATGACGGAATATGACAAGAGTTACCGTGATGTGGGCGTTATCTTTCACAATTCCGACTTGACCAAGACATTGGGAGAGGTGCTGGAAGCGCACGGGAAAAAGCAAATTCGTATAGCAGAAACCGAAAAATACCCCCACGTTACCTTTTTCTTTTCGGGAGGGCGCGAACTGCCCTTTGAAGGAGAAACACGGATTATGAAAGCCTCCCCAAAGGATGTAGCCACTTATGATCTGAAACCGGAAATGAGCGCTTACGAACTTACTTCAGCCATTCTCCCGGAACTGGAGAAAGAAAGCGCCGACTTTATTTGCCTCAACTTTGCCAACGCCGACATGGTGGGGCATACCGGCGTGTGGGCTGCGGCAATGAAGGCCGCTGAGACAGTAGACGAATGCGTCTCCAGGATAGTACCCGTTGCGCTGCAACACGGCTACGGTATCTTCCTGACTGCCGATCATGGCAACTCCGATTTCCTGGTAAACGAAGATGGCAGCCCGAATACTGCTCACTCCCTGAACCCCGTGCCCCTGTTCCTGATATCGAATGACTACCGGGGGCCGCTCAAAGATGGAAAGCTGGGCGATATAGCGCCTACCATACTGGCATATATGGGCATTGAAATTCCGGTAGAAATGACCGGGGCCGTATTGACTGAAGCATAATTAACAGGAACTGCCGGAAGCACTACTTATATGCTCCCGGCAGTTCCAGCTTTGTTACACAGGTTCTTACTCCTTCAATACCTTTATACTGTGAATGCCTTTCCCCTGCTCTATCATGCGGACATTGTACATACCCGTTACGAGCGTGCTCATGTCCAGCTCCAGTTGATTGCTCCCCGGTGGATAACTGTATGAGTACGCTATCTGCCCACGCAGGTCTACTATATCTACATACACGGTGTGCCGTGCAGGAGTGGGTAATAAAATGCGCGCCTGGGTTACTACCGGGTTGGGGTAAAATAGCACATCCGGGTAGCCAATATCGTTTGCCACGTTCAAGCTGCCGCCCATGCTTCCCATATCCAGCAAGTTCCCATTGTCGGCATCAAGGAGATAATTGTAATGACCATTGCCGCCGGATATCATCAGAACGTTCGTCCATGAGGGATTAAAATCAAACGCCACGCCTGACCCGTCGCCGAGGTACATCCGTAGTGGTGCGCCTATGGCCACACCGGTGTACTCATCATTCGCTATATCCAGCCGGTACAATTGCGCCTGCGTTCTGCCAGCATCGTAACCCAGGGCATACAGTAAGCCATCGGTGGGGCTGGTGTCGAACTGTACTATCCGCTGACCCGATGTAATTCCCGCTACCGGGAACGGCCCTGACATTTCAGGAGGGTCGGCAATATCGTTCATCACATAGATGGCATTATTGTGGTCAATCCCGTAGCGGGATTGCGCGTGCGATGCAGCAATACCCATTCCTAACATCACCAGTAACGTACACAGGGCTCTCATAACATATCTATTTAGCTACCTGTATGGATGTAAAAAATATGCCACCGGCCGACGGTAGAATATCCGGCATTAAATTTGACTAATACCTACCAAAAGAGTTATATTTATCTGGTTAATTAACGATTTATGAAACAATTCCTTGCAATCCTGTTCCTTACGCTATTTTCCGTGGGAACGTTATCGGCTCAGAATACACTAAGCCCCAGGGCAACGGCACAGCATGGAAACGTGACTGTAGAATATGGCCAACCCTCGAAGAGAGGACGTGTTGTTTTCGGTGGGCTGGAGCCGTATGGCCAGGTGTGGCGTACCGGCGCCAACGAGGCAACGACCATTACCTTTAAGAAAGACGGAACCTTTGGGGGAAAGGCTGTAAAGGCGGGTACGTACACCCTGTATACCATACCACGGGAGAAAGAATGGGAGTTTATACTCAACAGTAAACTGGGCCAATGGGGGGCTTACGAGTATGAGAAAATAAAGGGCAGTGATGTGCTGCATGTGACGGTTCCTTCCAAACAGACCAAGGAAGTGGTAGAGGTCTTTACCATTACTGTGAAAGCAGATGCCATGCTACTGGAGTGGGATCAGACACAAGTATCGGTACCCCTGAAATTCTAACATTACCAGCACTGAAACTCATCCATATACCGGTTTAGCGGCCATACTTCCCGATTCGTCCGGGTGTATTCGTTAGCAGCTTACATACGCTATTATATTTGTACTGCCTTAACTTCTGAAAAGATATTAAGGGCATAGGAGTAGACTATAGGTAAACGGCATCGAAGCGCACTATTTAGTGTGCTTCGGTCGTTTTAGGAAGTCAGGCA
>JAEUVZ010000042.1 GCA_016786665.1 Flavipsychrobacter sp. | reverse complement strand
TGCCGGTAGGGGATAAGCCCATGCTGGAGCATACGGTAGAGCACCTGAAGAAATACGGCATCAAGAACATTTACATGTGCGTCAACTACCTGAAGCACGTAATACAAGACTATTTCGGCGATGGCGGCAACAAGGGACTGGCCATAAGGTATGTGTGCGAAGAGAAACCGCTGGGTACGCTGGGTGCGCTGAAACTGGCAGGAGAGACGGACCACGACTACATCCTGCTCATGAACTCTGACGTATTGACCAATATAGACCTGGACGGATTTTTCAAAACATTCGTAAAGTCGGGTGCCGATATGGCGGTGGCTACCACCAGCTACCATGTAGATGTGCCTTACGGCGTGCTGGAAGTAGACAATGACAACCGCGTCAATTCATTGAAAGAGAAGCCCCGCTACACCTATTATTCCAATGCCGGCATTTACCTTATAAAAAAAGAGTTGCTATCGTTAGTGCCTGATAATGAGTTTTATAACGTTACCGATTTGATGGATAAGCTCATTGCTATGAACAAAAAGCTGGTATCTTACCCTATACTCGGCTACTGGCTTGATATAGGGAAGCACGAGGATTACCGCAAAGCGCAGGAAGACATCAAATACTTCTCGCGGTAGCCCGCCCGATATTTCCTGAAAATTTCTCTTAATACTTATCCTAAGTAAGGGTAATTGCATTATTTTGGCACCATCCTGAGGAGGGAGTTTTATAACACACACAAAACAACGCATACACACCGTACATGCCTTCGCATGCCCTATCGGCGTTCGTTTTAAACAAACATGTAAATGAGCAACAACAACACCTGCATCACTGTTATCGGCCTTGGCTATGTAGGTCTGCCCCTGGCCGTAGAGTTCGCCAAACATTTTAAGACAATTGGCTTTGACATCAATGCACAGCGTATTGCCGATCTGCAGGGAGGCAACGACCATACCCTGGAAGTGAGCACGGAGCAGCTCAACGAAGTAATACAGCAGCAGTTGCCACAGGGTAAAGGGCTTTACTGTACCAACAAGCTGGAGGACATAGCGGGCTGCAACTACTATATTGTTACCGTGCCTACACCAGTAGACAGAAACAACCGCCCCGACCTTACCCCGCTGTACAAGGCCAGCGAAACGGTAGGCAAAGTGCTGAAGAAAGGGGACATAGTGGTGTACGAGTCAACCGTTTACCCCGGCGTTACAGAGGACGAGTGTGTGCCGGTGCTGGAAAAGGTTTCCGGGTTGAAGTTCAACGTAGATTTCTTCTGTGGCTACTCGCCCGAGCGTATTAATCCCGGTGATAAAAACCACACAGTTACCAAGATAAAGAAAGTAACCTCCGGCTCTACACCGGAGGTAGCCGAGAAGGTAGACGCGCTCTACCGCTCCGTGATAGTAGCGGGCACGCATATGGCCAGCAGCATAAAGGTGGCGGAAGCCGCCAAAGTGATTGAGAACGCGCAGCGCGATATCAACATCGCCTTTGTGAACGAGCTGGCCAAAATATTCAACCGGTTAGGTATAGATACACACGAAGTGCTGGCGGCCTCAGCCACCAAATGGAACTTCCTGCCCTTTAAACCAGGGCTGGTGGGTGGCCACTGTATAGGTGTAGACCCTTACTACCTGGCGCAAAAGGCCCAGGAAGCGGGCTACCACCCGGAAATAATACTGGCGGGGCGCAGGCTGAACGATGGTATGGGCGAGTACATAGCCAACGAGATCGTAAAGCTTATGATTCGCAACGACCGAACCGTAAAGAACGCCGATGTGTTGCTGCTGGGTGTAACCTTTAAAGAGAATTGCCCCGATGTACGCAATACACGGGTAGTGGATATCATACGGGAGCTTAAATCGTACGACATAAATATAACCGTTTACGACCCCTGGGCCAATCCTGGAGAGGTGGCGCATGAGTACGGGATAGATACGATTAATGCCTTGCCGGCCGGGGTCTCTTACGACGCCGTGGTGCTGGCGGTGGCGCACAATGAATTTGTGAACGAGGACTGGAAAAAATGGATAAAAAAGGACGGCATTATCTACGATGTGAAGGGCTGCCTCGATAAGTCGGCGGTGGATGCAAGGCTCTAGCGGCACCCCGTTTACTAACTGAAAGTATATGCCATTCCTTTTCCGGGAATGGCATACTTGTTTTTTGACATACGTATAGAGTTCCGCTACTTTTTTGGGCTGAAATACATGCGTATTGCTAATATTAATACGCTAAATTTGCGGTCAATAAAAAACAGGCGAAACCTATCTTTCGCCATAGCCAGATAATGTCAACGGTCAATTTAGGATTAATAGGATATGGTTACTGGGGCCCCAACCTGGTGCGCAACTTCCATGCGGTAAATAATTGTAACGTAGCGAGGGTAGTAGATGCCCGCCCGGAAAGGCTGAGCCTGGTAACGAAGGGCTATCCTTCCGTGCAGGTGAGTACCGATGCCGACGACATACTCAACGACCCTGCTATACATGCGGTAGTTATCGCCACGCCGGTGTTCGCCCACTATCCGCTGGCAAAAAAGGCGCTGGAAAACGGCAAGCATGTACTGGTGGAAAAACCCATGACCGCATCCGTAAAGGAAGCGGAAGAACTGATAGCCCTTGCGGAATCGAAAGGCCTGCTGCTGATGGTAGACCATACGTTTCTATATACCGGCGCAGTAAGGAAGATCAAGGAACTGATAGATGGCGGCTCGCTGGGTAAGGTTCGGTATATAGATTCTACCCGTATCAACCTCGGGCTTTTTCAGCCGGATATCAATGTGCTCTGGGACCTGGCCCCTCACGATATATCCATACTCAATTACCTGGTGGGTCAGCGCCCGGTAAGTGTGAATGCCACCGGCGTAACGCACACTAACAACGACATAGAGAACATAGCCTACCTCACCCTCAACTACGAGGATGGGTTTATAGCGCACTTTAACTGCTCCTGGACCTCCCCGGTGAAGATAAGGATGATGATGATAGGCGGCGACCAGAAAATGGTAGTGTACAACGATATAGAGCCTACTGAAAAGGTAAAGGTTTACGATACCGGCTATGAGCACAAAACTGATGAAGATAAAAAGAGGATATTGGTAGACTACCGCGCCGGCGATGTATATGTGCCGAAGCTGAATACCGTGGAAGCGCTCGCCGACATGGCGAAAGATTTCATCTCCTGCATTATAGAGAAGAGGGAGCCAGTGTCTAACAACCGGATAGGGCTGGATGTGGTAAAGATCCTGGAAGCCTCCAATGAGTCCATTAAAAACAAAGGAAAAGAAGTAGTTATCCGATAGTTATGGAAACAATCACTATTAACAACGATAAGCAAAGCCTGAACAACGTGACGGTTGGGAAGGACGTAAAAATATTCAACTTCGTAAATGCATACGGCTGCAGTATAGGAGATGGCAGTAAAGTAGGGGCCTTCGTAGAGATACAGAAGGGCGCAACCATAGGTAAGAACTGTAAAATATCCAGCCACAGCTTTATTTGCGAAGGGGTGCATATAGCCGATAATGTATTTGTGGGCCACAACGTTACCTTCATCAATGATCGCTTTCCGCGCGCTACCAACGAAGATGGAACACCGCAAACGGAAGCCGATTGGAAATGCGAGGAAACATTTGTAGATGAAGGGGCTTCGCTGGGGTCCAGCGTAACGGTGCTCTGCGGTGTGCGGGTAGGCCGGCGGGCTATAGTAGGGGCCGGTTCCGTAGTAACAAAGGATGTGCCCGAGAAAGCGGTGGTAGCCGGCAACCCGGCAAGAGTCATAAAATACATTGATTAAAAGAACGGCTCCCGATAACCATATCATAATTACCGAATCATGTCAGATACAATAGCAATGAATAAAATTCCCTGCCTGGACCTGAAAGGCCAGCACGCACAGATAAAAAAAGAGATTTTTGAAGCGTTTGAGAAGGTGTATGAAAACACCGCTTTCTCCGGAGGGCCTTTTGTAGAAGAGTTTGAAAAAGGCTTCGCTGCCTATTGCGGTACAAAGTACGCAGTGGGTGTTAACAACGGCACCACGGCGCTGCAGTTGGCCATGCTGGCGCTGGGCATTGGTCCGGGCGACGAAGTAATTGTGCCCGCTAATACATTTATTGCCACGGCTTGGGGAGTATCGCATGTGGGGGCCACTCCGGTCTTTGTAGATTGCCACCCCGATACCTGGGAGATAGACGCCGCGAAAGTAGAAGAAAAGATAACGGCTAACACGAAGGCGGTGATTGGTGTACATCTTTACGGCCAGCCTTTTGATATGGATGCGGTGAATGCCATTTGCCAAAAGCATAATCTCTTTATGATAGAAGACGCCGCGCAGGCGCAAGGGGCCCGTTACAAGGGCGCCAATGTGGGTGGCGTGGGCGCGATGGCTACATTCAGCTTCTACCCGGGTAAGAACCTGGGAGCTTGTGGCGAAGCGGGTGGCCTCACTACCAACAACGAAGCTTATGCGAAACACCTGCAAAGCCTGCGGAACCATGGCTCGGTGGTTCGTTATTACCACGACGAAATAGGATACAACATGCGGATGGGTGGCCTGGAAGGCGCTTCCCTGGGGGTAAAACTCAAATACCTGGAAGGATGGAATAACCGCCGCCGCGAAATAGCTAAGCGCTACCACGCAGAAATAAACAATCCTAAGGTTAAGATGCAGGCGCAGCCCGAATGGGCCGATTCTATTTATCACCTATTTGTGGTAACTACCGAAGACCGCGATGGGCTGATGCAATACCTGAATAGTCACAACATTTTCCCGGCGCTGCATTACCCGGTGCCTTGCCACCTGCAGAAGGCGTACGCGCACCTGGGCTACAAACAAGGAGATTTCCCTCACTCAGAGTACCTGGCAGCACACTGTCTGTCACTGCCCATGTATGCCGAACTGACTGATGAAGAAGTGGGCCATGTGATAGAGGCGATAAACAATTACTAAGCATATTCTAAAACCTGGAAAATGAAGGCGGGCTGTGGGCCCGCCTTCATTTTTTTATGCAGTTACCAGCGCCACATAAGGGCCCTAATCTCAAAGAACGAATCACGGCATGGTACGGAAAACAAAAGGGGCGCACGTAGCGCCCCTTATTACATCCTGCCTGTAAGCCTTATTATTCGTCTTTAGTTACTACAACTTTTTCTTCCTGCATCGCCAGGTTGAAGCCGTCTTTTCTTCTTTTCAGCCATGCCTTGAACTTGAAGCTTTCCAGCATCAGTACAGGCACCAGTATCAGTGTCAGGAATGTGGCGAATGCCAGCCCGTATATCATCGTCCATGCCAGCGGCGCCCAGAAGTCAGCGCTGTCACCACCAAAGAAGATGTTAGGGCTAAACTCGCTGAACAGCTTCGCGAAGTCAATGTTCATACCTACTGCCAGCGGTATCAGGCCCAGTATTGCCGCGGTAGCCGTTAGCAGCACCGGGGTCATACGGGTACGCCCCGCTTCCAGTATTGCGTCGTAGGGTTCCATCCCCTCCTTCAGCATCAGGTCCAGGAACTCTATCAGCAATATACCATTCCGCACCACTATACCCGCCAGGGCTACGATACCTATACCACTGATAGCGATAGAGAACGGTGTTTTGAATATCGCCACGCCCAGCAGTACACCTATGATACTGAACACTACCTCGCTCAGGATAATTACCGAACGGCTCAGGGAGTTGAACTGCATAATGAGCAGCAGGAATATTAATACCACAGAGATACCCATAGCGCCACCCAGGAAGCTGGCTGTTTCCGCCTGCTCTTCCTGCTGGCCGCCCATCTTTATGCTGATGCCTGCCGGTGCGCTGAACTTGTCAATTTCAGCCTGTACGGCCGCTACTACATCGTTCGGGTTGGCATCGCCTACTACGTTGGAGCCCAGGGTAATGATACGCTTCTGGTCTTTGCGCTTAATGCCACCATAGGTCGTCGCATAGCGCACGTCGGCAAAGGCGCTGACAGGCACCTGGCGTACCAGGCCACCCATACCCATGTCGCGGTAAATAATAGGCATGTTCCGCACCGCGTCTATATCCTCGCGTTGTTCCTTTTTCAGGCGCAGGGTAATAGGGTAGTCGTCGTTCGCATCGCGGAAACGGGATATCTCTTTACCAAATACCGCGGTGCGCAGGCCACCCACTACCTGCATGGTGGTTATGCCCTCGTTGTTCATGCGTTCGCGGTCCAGGTCAAATATGATTTCCGGGTTCTTGGCCTGGAAGTCAGAACGCAGTTCTTCCACTCCGGCTATATTCTTGCTCACCAGGTACTTTTTCAGACGCTCGGAGGTCACCACCAGCGAGTCCAGGTTGTCGCCTGTTATCTCCACCACTATCGGCTTTGGCAAGGGTGGGCCGCCGCTTTCCTTATCTACGGTTACTTCCGCGCCCGGCACTCCTTTTATCGCCGCCCGCACTTTCTCCAGGTATTCCGCCGACGATTTGCCGTCACGGTCAGCAAAGCCTACGAAAGCCACAGTTATCTTTCCTTTGTTGGGGAAGTTGCCTACCTCGCCGCTGCTCGGGTCTACCGCACCCACGGTTACGTTGGAGATGATAGATTTTACCATCGGGTTTTTCTTGCCCGTCTTCACGTCTATGTCCAGCGCTTTGTACACCTTTTGCTCCAGGTCGCCCAGCACCTTATTGGTGTATGCCTGGTCGGTACCAACGGGCATATTCAGGTACACATAGGCGAAGTTCGGCTGTTGGTTGGGGAAGAACAATACTTCCGGTTTCCTCACTGCGAAGAGTACGAGGGTCATTATGAACAATACTACAGTGCCAACTACCACCTTGCCGGGGTTAGCCAGCGCTTTTTTCAGCCAGCGGGTGTACCAGTTCTGGAAGGCGGGCCATGTCTTTGTCTGGAAGGTGTGTATCCATTTAGAGAACACATAGCGCTCCAGCAAGATGAACACATACACGAACAGTACAAAGTTGCCCATGCCTATACTGCCACCCAGGAAACAGATAAGTGCAATGAACAGGAAGATGACCAGCAGCACCTTGTCGCGCTTGCCGAAACGGCGGTTGTTCTTACGCTCTTCATAGTTCTCTGGTTTCATGAAACTCACCGCGAATACCGGGTTGATAATATAGGCCACCAATAGTGAGGCTATCAACGTAATGATAAGTGTTATTGGCAGGAAGAACATGAACTCACCAATGATGCCATCCCAGAACGCAAGCGGGATGAACGGTATCAGTGTGGTGAGTGTACCGGTAAGCACAGGGAGGAATACCTCGCCGGTGGCATACTTGGCAGCCTGCTTGATAGGCATCTTTCCATTACCGAATATCCGGTGCGTGTTCTCAATAACCACAATCGCGTCATCCACCACTATCCCCAGCGCCAGCAGGAACGAGAACAGTACGATCATATTCAGCGTAAATCCAAATGCCGGCATCACCAGGAACGCGATAGCGCACGACAATGGAACCGACAACGCCACGAACAGGGCATTGGTAACACCCATAAAGAACATCAGGATGACGGTTACCAACAAGAAGCCAATGATAATCGTGTTGATGAGGTCGTGCAGGGTGGTCTTCGTTTGCTCCGACTGGTCGCCCGTCAGCACGATGTCCAGGTCTTTAGGTAGCTCCTGCGCCTTCATATCTTCCACCAACTTTTCAATCTTCTCCGAGGCGTCTATCAGGTTTTCGCCTTGTGCTTTAATGATGTTCAGCGTTATTACGTTCTTGCCATCCAGGCGCGCATAGCTTTCCTGTTCTTCAAAGTTGTCCAGCACATCGGCTATATCCCTAAGGTAAATAGAGCTGCCCTGCTGGTTCTTTATTATTACATTACCTATTTGCGCCGCGCTTTTAAACTCATTGCGCACACTCAGTATGCGCTTCTGGTTGTTCATTGCTACCTGCCCCGGGGTTGCCGAGATGTTTTCCATAGCCACGGTGCGCTCCACATCATCAAACGTGATGCCTGCCGCCTGCATTTTAAACATGTCCAGGTTTATCTGTATCTCCCGCTCCAGCGCACCCACCATTTCTACGCGCTTTATTTCTTTAAACTCTTCTATCCGGTCTTTTATCCGGTCAGAGTAGTTTTTGAGGCGGTTCAGGTCGTAGTTGCCCGATATATTCACATACAGTATCGGCATTTCCGAGAGGTCTATGTCTTTCACCTCGGGTTCATTGGGCAGGTTTTGCGGCAGCTCGGGGCGGGCTTTGTCCACCGCGTCTTTCACGTCCTGCTTCGCCTGCTTTACTTCTACATCGGTATTAAACTCTACAATCACTACCGAGAAATCCTGGAAGGAGTTACTCGTTACTTTCTTTACCCCGGTCAGGTTTTTTACTTCCTTTTCTATGGGTTTCGTTACCAGGTTCTCCATGTTGTCAGGAGAGGTGCCGGGATAAATGGTCTGCACATATATCTGTGTCAGTTTTATCTCCGGGAAGTTTTCCTTAGGCAGGCTGTTGTAGGCCGCCAACCCTAAAAGAGTAACGATTATAGTAAGTATGTATATAGCCGTGGGATTGTCTATCGCCCAGCTCGATAATTTAAACTCTTTGAATTTGTCTTTCATTGCTCTTTTATTAGTCTGTGTGCGAATAGGGATATTACTTTACCGTGATAGGCGCGCCGTTATCCAGCTCTTCGTATCCTTCCACTATTATCTTCTCTCCCGCTTCCAGCCCCGACAGTATTTCCACCATGCCGTTAGAGTTCTGGCCGGTACTTACCATTACTGCTTTAGCTTTGTTGCCGTTGGCTACATAGATCACCTCGCCTTCGCTCGTTTTCTGTATCACCGATACCGGAACGGTAATTACGTTCGGGTTCTTATAGTTCGCTATCTTCATTTTGCAAGACATGTTCGGGCGAAGCTTTTTGTTATTCCCCAGCTTTACCTCTACAATGAACGAGCGCGATGCAGGGTCTACCGACTGTGCCACATGGCTTACCTTGGTTATTATCGAATCTTGTATGTCCTGTAGTACCAGTATCACTTCGTCACCGCCTTTCACTTTACCCAGGTAGTTTTCTCCCAACCTGGCTTCTGCTTTCATTTTGGCCAGGTCCACTACGCGTATCCCGTTCGGGTTCATTCCGCCGGCTATGTCGCCTACTTTCAGGTTTACCTGGTCTACCGTACCGCTGATAGGCGATACAATGCGGTACATACCGCGCTGCGCTACCAGTGCCGCCTTGCCGGCGGTTGCGCTCTCATAGGCGGCTTTCGCCTGCAGCAGTTGCACTTCCGTACCTATTTGCTGTTCCCAGAGTTTCTGCTGCTTTTCATACAGGGTTTTGGCCAGTATGATGTTCGGCTCAGTGGCTTTTATCTGCTGGTCCAGGGCGGCTGCGTCTATAGAAGCAAGCACTTGTCCTTTGTTTACTTTCTGACCTACCTGCACATTAATGCTTTTTACGGCGCCGGGCGCCTGCGGTAATGCATTCACGTTTTCATCGCCTACTATCTGCGACTGAATTTCTATGTAGCCGGTAAAGGGTGCAGGCTGTACTTCTAGTACAGATACAGGAATAGCCTTTCTTGCCGAAGCAGTTGAATCTGCTTTTGCATCTTTCTTTTTTTCTGTTTCCCCGCCGCCGCACGAAGCAAAGAATAGGGTGGTGGCTGCTAATAAATATATCGAACGTTTCATCTGTATATATGTGTTTGTCTTTTGTCTATTTAAAATTTCCCAAAGCTTTCTGTAGGTCCGACTGAGCGGTTATCGATTCCAGCAGGGTGGTGAAGTAGTTATTTTGTGCGCGGAGCAATTCCGTTTGAGCCTGGTTCACTTCTATATTGCTGCCCACACCGGCCTTATATTTCTTTTGGGCCAGTTCCAGCACTGTTTGTGCCAGTTGCAGGTTTTGTTCCTGGCTTTTCAGTTGTATCAGTGCGTTCTTAAACGTGGTCTTAGAGCTTTCCACTTCAAAGTCAATAGAGAGCTTCTGCTGTTCTATATCATTGTTGGTGCGTTCTATGTTCAGCTTCGCTTCCCTCACCTGGTTAGTGCGTTTGAAGCCGCTGAAGAGAGGAACGTTCAGTTGTAGCCCCGCAAACGAGAAGAACTGGTAGTACTTGCGGAAGTCAAACACCTGGTTGAAGCTGTTGGTTCCAAAGTTGTAGCCCAGGCTTCCCACGGCGGCCAGCGAGGGCAGTGCCGCCAGTTTGTAGCGCTTCAGGTTATAGTTGTTCAATTGTTGCAGGTTTTGCAGCAGCGCATACTCAGTACGGCTGTTGTAGTTGGCAGCGCTGCTCGCCAGTTGCACGCCTTTGTCTATCGCCCCTTCTACCGAGGTGTCGGTCAGCACTATCGGTGTGTTAATGTCCAGCCCCATAGCATACTTCAGCCCCTGCTCACTCACTTCCAGAAAGCTGTGTGCTTTCAGGCTGTCAGTAGCCAGGTTGTTCACTTGAACATTGGTGCGGTCCAGTTCTATTTTTTCTACAAAGCCCGCTTCCTTCAGTTGGCGCAGGTCATCGGCTATAGACCGGAGCGATGCCAGCGAGCGGTTCAGTATCGATACCTGGCGATGTGCTATCACAATGCCATAGTACGCTTTCTGCACCTCGTAGCGTATCATCTCTTCCGTCAGCCGGCCTTTTTTCATGGCTAGCTCCATTACCGCCTGGCGGGCTTGCAGCGCCACCAGTACCGACCCGTCAAAAAGTACCTGCGTGGCAGTAGCGCTCGCTGTGGTAGAGTACCGGGGCGTGAAGGCCACAGGTACAAAGGTGCCCGGCTGTCCGATGAATTCACCCGGCACAAACGCTTTCTGCACGTTGAAGAATCCCGTGAAGTCGCCTTTCGCGTTCAGTTGCGGCAGGGCTATAGCTGTGGTTTGTTTGTTTTGTGCCTCCTGTATGGCCACGTCTATCCGTGCGTTTTTAGCCGCGGCGTTGTTCTTTACAGCATACTCCATAGCATTGCTCAGGCTCAGCTGCATCGGCTCTTGGGCCCATGCCTGTGTGCCGCAGGCTGCCAGTGCTAATATGCTCACTAGTGTTCGTCTCATATCTTGTGTGCTTCCTTTAGGTATTTTTCTTTGTATTTGTGGTATAGTTTTTCTCCTTTGGGGGTCATTATTCCGTACAGGAACAGTTCTGTTATTTCGTGGTTCACCGCTTTCAGGTCTTCCCGGTCGTTCACCATCAGGTTAGGCTGCATCAGCAGCAGCGCCGACTCCAGGTGGAACTTCGCTACCAGGTCGGTGTTCAGGTTCTCCCGGTAGAGGCCTTCGGCTATTCCCTGGTCCAGGTTTTCCTTCACCGCGGCCACGTCCTGGGTTATCAGGCTCTCCCGGAAGGCTTTATATCCCTCGGGGTAGTACCGTTGCAGTTCCATTATGGCCATCGGGTTGGTTTGCTTGTACGAGTGGTCCATCATCGTTTTTATGCGCACCATCGCCTCTATGGCGTTTTCCGTATCCGTCATCAGTTTGCGGCATTGGCCGTCTATATGGTTTTTATACCACATCACAGCCTCCTTCACTACTTCGTCTTTATTGGCGAAGTGCTGGTACAACGTCTTCTTCGAAATACCCGCTCTCCTGGCAATATCATCCATGGTAATGGTCTTAAAGCCGTATTGGCCAAAGAGTTCCACCGCCGCACTGAGTATTTTAGTTAATGCTTCCATATTTGCCGGGCAAAACTATGGAAACATTTCTTGCGCCGAACGTTTCCTGAGTATACTTTGTTTCTATGCACGCTATTTATAAAATTGATACTCAGCTATTACCTTTTTGCCGTAAATAGCCCGCAGCTTGACAATCTCGGGGCAAAACCGTAGTTTTATTACGTATTATTAATTAATAATTAATCAAAAGTCTGTTATGGGGTTTTTTAAAGAGTTCAAGGAGTTTGCCATGAAGGGCAACGTAATGGACCTGGCGGTCGGTGTGATCATCGGCGCTGCGTTCGGTAAAATAGTAACAGCGTTGGTAGATGATATACTAATGCCCGTGATAGGCCTCATGGGCGATGGCTCTAAGTTCAACGATAAGTTTGTAGTGCTGAAAGCCTCTAAAGAGGGCGTTTCAGAGTTTAAATCGCTGGCGGAAGCCAAAGCGGCGGGTGCTAACGTGCTGGCATATGGCGATTTTATTCAAACCATTGTCGATTTCCTCATTGTGGCCTTCTGTATTTTCATCGTCATTAAGCTGATGAATAGCCTGAAGAAGAAAGAAGCGGCGGCTCCCGCTGCTCCGGCGGCCCCATCGCCTACCGAGCAGTTACTTGCCGAAATACGTGATGAGCTAAAAAAGAAGTAGGATTAACATAATTACCCGATAAATTCCGCATTTTTGTACTACAGAAGTGCGGAATTTACTTAAAGAATGGCGACAGGACAGATATATCAGCAGTTACTGAACCTTAAACGAGGTGGAAAGAGTGGGTTTGCGGTGCTGGTAGACCCCGACAAGGTAGCGCCTGCCGATATGCAATACCTCGCGGAGCTCTGCAACGATGCGGGGGTTGATTATCTGCTTATGGGCGGCAGCCTTGTGGTAGCGCACCAGATGGAAAACTGCATTCAGCGCTTTAAGGCCGATAGCGACATACCCGTTATCTTGTTTCCGGGTAGCCCCTCGCAGGTTACTCCATATGCCGATGCGTTGCTGTACTTGTCCCTTATTTCAGGACGCAACCCGGAGCACCTTATCGGCCAGCATGTAATATCGGCGCCAATGGTAAAGGCCAGCGGGCTGGAAGTAATATCTACCGGCTACATGGTCATCGATGGTGGCAGCCCTACTACCGTTTCCTACATCAGCAATGCGGCACCCATACCGGCCAACAAGCCCGATATAGCGCTCTGCACCGCATGGGCGGGCGAGCTGCAGGGAAAGCACATTATATACATGGATGCAGGCAGTGGTGCGCGCAATCCCATCTCTACCGAAATGATTCACAAGGTGAGCAGCCATATAGACATCCCCATGTTTGTAGGCGGCGGCATACAGACCCCCGACAAGGTATATGCCAACTGCCAGGCAGGCGCACAGGTGGTAGTAGTCGGCAATGCCATAGAGCGTGACCCCATGCTTATTAAAGACCTGGCCCAGGCTACCAAGGTAGCACGTGTACACCAGGACTAGTTTCCACGGTTCCTTCTGCGCTCGCGGCGTTGCTCGCGGCGGCTTTTCTGCTCACTTTCCTGCTGTTGGGCGGCCTTACGGTCTTGTAGTTTTATTTTTGTTTTCCCGTTTTCATCGTCTACCGCCCGCAGATGTATCACCAGGCCTTTCATTTGCTGGTCGCTGCGCAGGCTGTCGTCTAGTATCAGTTCGTCCTTTTTAGGGTTGCGCAGGGGTATATCCACGCCTATGTCCGTTCCGGTACCCAGTGCGTACACGCCTTCTACCCGTGCGTTCAGGGCCGTACTTTCTATCATCATTTCAGGTATCACTATTTTATCGCCCTTCACCTCTAGGGTGTTCTTCAGGTCTTTAAATTCCACGCGCTCCAGCCGGCGTTTGCGGAAGATGTATTTGCCCACGTTCATCAGCGGCCCGAAGTTTACCAGGGCGCCGTCTTTCAGGTTGAAGCTCAGTTGCCCGTTCAGCGAGCGCGATACAATATCTCCCTTGTCGGTTATTTTTCCGGAGAGTTTCGCCTGGGTAAAGAAGCGCCCCTGTATATTTTCCGGTGTTAGGGTCTGCTGCCCGAAGTTTTCAAATGCCTCCAGGAACTGGTTGATGTGTACATTATCTACCCGTGCGTCAAGGTCCAGTTGGTTTACGGTAGCGCCCTGGTTCAGGCGGGCGTTTAGCTGTATGCTTCCATCGGCGTGGTTTACATGCACGTCTTTTACTGCTATCGCGTTCTCGGTCAGGCTTACATCAGCGCGTATATTGCTCGCGTTAAATTTCCGGTATTTTACCTGGTTCACGTTTATCAGCATGTGCATGCTGCTTTGCTCCAGCAGGTTGTCCAGCCGGTTGGCAGCGCGCGCTACCTGGGCGCCATTGGCAGCAGGGCTGCTGTATGCGCCGCGGTTCGCCAGCAGGCTGCGGAACTCATTCAGGTTTATCATCGGGCTTTTTATGTCCAGGTCTATCAGTACTTTGGCCGGGTCGCTGTAGTACAGGTTTACAAAGTTCAGCACAGTGCCCTTCATATTCAGCGTGGTGGTGCCGGTATGCAGCCGCATATCGTTCAGGTACAGGTCGTGTTCCCGGAACAGCAATGTCAGGCTGCTGTTGGTAAAATTCAGGTTTCTCGGCAGGTAAGAGAGGGCGGCGTTCTTTATCTGTACGTATCCATTTACATAGGTAGGCGTTGTGTCGTCTTTGGGGTTAACGGAACCTTTGTACACCAGGTTCAGGTCTGCCTGGCCATCCTTGAACCGGAACGAGCGGTCGCCCACTACAGGCCCCAGCTTAGCAATGTCAAACTTCGATTTGAAGCGCCCTTCCAGCGTGGGGGTTATCAGGTTGGTAACCGCTATCGTGTCGGCGGTGAAGGGTATGTCCATGTAGTTGCCCTTCATACCATAGGCATGTATGCGGGAGTTTTTATCGTTGTGTCCTTTGGCGGGGTCTACCTCGTTGGTATAGTCGCCGGTAAAGCTGATACCGGTAATTTCAGCGCCCGGTATGGTGAATATATTATCCCGCACTTCCCACCGCACGTTTACCAATGGTGTATCCCTGAATTTCATCAGCCCGTATATATCGGCTTGCAGCTTTAGTGGTTTTTTCAGGTCCAGGTACTTCAGGTTTTTGGAGATGTTGGGCGATACCAGCTCCAGCGCGTTCTTGTACAGAATGTTTTCGGTGCGCACATTTACGGTAAACTTGGTGGGGTTGGTATTGGTATAGAATTTCGCGCCCAGGTCCAGCTCGTCGTTGTCTATTTTTATGTCTTGCAGCGGAACGTTTATTACAGCGCTGGCTTCGTCATACGATACTGCCAGTTCCGCATCCAGCCGCTTGTTTTTCAGGAAGCTGCCGGCGTTAATGTTAAAGTTGAACTCTTGTATCAGTGCGTTCACGTCCACACGTGCATCCCACCCGGTTACTGTATAGTCCAGCTCGCCCGATAGTGATTGCAGCTGTATCTTGAATAGCTTGAACTTTGTATCGTTCTCAAATACGAACAGCACATTACGGAAGTTAAACTCGCCTATTTTCGGTTGTTCTTTTTCCCCGGGTTCTTTTTTCTTTTTGTTGTTGCCAAAGATGCTCTTGTTGCTGTACCCCGTACTGTCGGTAAAGAGATATATGGTAGCGTCTTGCAGGGTGAGGGCCTTTATGTGTGGCTGCCCTTTTATCAGGGAAAATACGTCTACATTGGCGTACAGGTACCGCGCGTCTATCAGTCGGTGGCCGTGTTGTTTATAGAGGCTATCCTGCAGGCGCACGTCGCGCAGCTCAAACGAAACAGCCGGGAACCCCTTTAGCAGGTAGGGCTCCATGCTGCCGATAGATAGCTCTCCGTTTATGTTGTCGTTTAGCTGCGCCTTGATAGACCGCAATACCGACTCTTTATTCATATTTACATAGGCGGCCAGGCCCAGCCACAGGAGCACTACCAGCAGCAGCAGCCCGCCGCTTATCTGCAGCGTGATACGTAACCAACGGGGTATTTTTCGCATTTATACAGTATTGACGGGTTAAAATTGATTGATAATCAATATTTTTTAATCAATTAAAAACTGTGCCACCTCTGTTTTTGGTACGCTTTTTATTACTATTACTGTAAACTGCATTTTTGAGATACCTTTTCTTGCCCATATCGCTGTTCTTGTTTGCTTTCTGCGCTTCCGCACAGGATGTAGAGGTGGTAAAGACACCCTTTGCCTGGCTGAATGTAAAAAATGATAAGCGGTTTATAGAAGACCACACCCGCAAGCTTACCGTAAGGCTATTTACCAATACTAAATTTTCCCGCTATGTAATAGGCCGCAACGGCAACGGAGAAAAACTGCCCTACAACACCAACGACCATGTAAGCCTGGGCGCCGGTTTCAACTGGCGATTTATAGGAGCCAATATAGGGTTCAAAATGCCCTTTGTAAATAATGATTACCGCCGTTTCGGGCGTACTTCCAGCTTCGACCTCCAGTCGTTCCTGTACTTCCGTAAGCTGCAGGTAGACGTGTACGTGCAGGCGCACAATGGCTTGTATGTGGCGCAGCGCAATGTGCTGCTGCGGCCGCGCCTTACCGATACGTTCCCTTACCGGCCAGATCTGAAGACCCGGAACTACGGGGTAAACGCCCAGTATATTTTCAACAACAGGAGGTTTTCGTACCGGGCGGCCTTTGTGCAAAATGAATACCAGAAGAAGAGTGCGGGTTCCTTTATTGTAGGGGCTGCCGTATATCATTTCCGCGCCTCGGCCGACTCGGCCATTATACCCCGCGATATCCGTTACCCGGGAGAGTTTTGGCGGGAGGGCTTCGACCATAGCCATGTTACCTCGCTGTCGGTCAATGCCGGCTATGCCTATACCCTGGTAGTGGCGAAGCACTTTTTTGCTACGGGGTCCTTTACGGCTGGCCCTGGGCTCAACTATACTTTCCGGAGAGACGGGGCTATTCCCCGGCAGAAGGGCGGCCTCGACTACCAGCTCAATGGCACCCTTCGCCTGGCGGCGGGCTACAACTCGCCTGAGTACTACGCAGGCGTACAATACATACGCCTCACTAATAAGAACGGGATTTCCGACCCTGCCACCTGGCAGCAGTTTGAAGCGGGCACCTTCCGGGTGACCGTTGCGAAGCGTTTTAAGCTGAACCGTAAGCTGGAAAAGAAAATATTGAATGCAGTGGAGAGTGTAAAAGACGGCGTAGAGGAAGTGATTCGCTAGCTGCCCTTTTGCCTCAGTTGCGTAGCCCGTTGTATCACCATAGACACCTCATCTATACTGAATGGCTTAGTGATAAATACATCAGCTCCCGCCTTTACGGCTTCTTCTTTTATTTCGGGGTTGGAGGTACACATAATTACCGGTATGGCCGCGTAGGGGCTATTCTTCAGTTGCCGGGTCAGTTCCAGTCCGGTCATTCCCGGCATCCAGTGGTCTACCAGTATTACATCCGGTTGTGTTTCCGATATAGTGTCCAGTACCCGGAGGCTATCCTGCAGGGTGTACACTTCATGTCCTTGTTTGCTCAATATTGCCTGGCACAGGTAGAGCACATCAGCTTCGTCATCTATCCACAATATTCTCATCGTCAGTCATTTACTTTATCTCCATTGGCTATAGAGCAAAACGTATGCCACCAGTAATACAATAATGTTATTTTACGTATTTGTATTTATCGGGCTATGTTGCGAAACAGGTACATCAACTGAAGGGAGAAGGTGGTAAGGTATTGATTGCCCGCACCGGTGGCGGGGTGTACATAGTAGGCGTTCCGTACCGGCACCAGTGAGCTCTGGAAGCGCACATTCAGGTAGAGTTTCTGGTTCAGGTGCAGGCCGCCGCCCAGTATGTAGTCAAAGTTGTTTTTATTAAAGTAGAAGAGTTCCTGGTTCACGTTTATCCGGTCTGGGGAGGTGTAGAGGTTTTCCGTAGAGTTCAGGTAGCGCGCATAGGAGGCGCCAAAGCTCAGGTGGTACCACTTTCGCTGAAAGAGGTGGAACAGCACCGGCACTTCGGCGTAGTTCAGCCTCAGGTAATACTTCTCGAAGTAAGTGCCCCAGTATAGCGACTCCGCCGAGCGCACACCGGTGCACCCTTTCCGCACATAGAGCAGCTCCCCGTTCACCCAGAAGTGCTTGCCCAGCCGCACATATACCGTAAGCCCGGCGCTGTATCCTATATTGTGGTACCCGCCGAAATAATCGTTGTGAAGGTTCCCGGTATTGCCGCCCACCAGGATTCCGGCTATAAATTTTTCGTCGTAGTCGCCCAGCTGCAGGGTATCGTGTTCGTAGAAATCCCCGTCGTCCTCCTGTCCATACGCAGTAAGTTGCAGGCACAGAAGTGCGCAGATGGTAAGAAGTAGAGGTTTCATCCGGAATTATCGCCTGAAAGATAAGAATATAATTATTGGGTTTATAAGTTTGGCGCTGTCTATCAACATAATATCCCCGTTGCGCCCCGGTCATTTGTAAATAGCAGCCGGAACGCTACTTTTGCCCGTATGAGAACCATCATACTATTTTTCTGCCTGCTGGCGGCTGTGGAGGGCAAAGCCCAGATCGTTGATTCCCTTTTCTACGGCAACATCCGCGCCGGCATGCTGAAAAGCGACTACGACCAGAACGTGAGCGAAAGCCGCATCCGCATTATCAACGATGAGTATGCCCTGCTGCCCGCTTTTCACAACGGCCAGGAGCTTATATCGCTCGATATGCAGAGTGAAGCGGAAGCGCTGGAAAACTTCAGCGTGATAGAGAAAAAGCTGCTGACACTCTACGATGTGATTTCTACAAAATATGGCCGCGCCAGGAGCCTCACGCTGGTGAGCGAGCCCGGCTCTATTGCAGAGGGCAACACGCGGGTTATATCCTCGTGGGATATAGGCCTGAAGCATATAAGCATCGGTGCGAAGAACATTGGCGGTAAATACGTGGCTGTATGCAACATTTACATAAAGGGCTACGACGAAAAGCTCACCGACCGCGACCTCGCCCGCGAGGAGAAGATGCGCCAGCAGGCCGGTAAAAAATTCTAGTATTACCTCATCAACCATTTAGCCACTATGGATTTAAGCAATGCCGTGCTGGAAAAAGTTTCCGTGCATGCAGTAGGCAATAAGGGCACCGGCCAGGAGTTAAAAACCTCACGCAAGCCCCTGTCACTGTCGGAAAAGGAATGTAAGGATATGGCCGAGGCCTTTCTCAGCCGGTTCAATACCGAGCAGGAAAAGTATGCCTTTCACCACCCCTCGTCCTTGCAGTACAACGAGGTATTTAACTATTGCCTGGAGATGATGACCGAGGAAGTACCTTTTCACAAAGGAACCGTGCAGGTGGCCAATCACCTCTACGAACATTCCACCCATCCCAAGATAAAGTCGGGCGAGCTGTATGTATGCTATTTCAGTAACTGCATCATAAACAATAAGCCCCACGACGCCATAGGCATCTATAAAACCGAAAGCAAAAGCCGCTTCCTGGACCTGGATGTTGCCAATGATTTTGCAATGAACATGCGCGAAGGGGTGGAGCTGACCAAAATGGACAAGGGCGCCCTGGTAATATCTTCTAACGCCGAGGAGGGATTTGATGTATTGATATTCGACACCAACAGGGGAGAAGAGGCCGTGTTCTGGACCGAGAGTTTCCTCAGCATAGTGCCCCAGGCTACCGCATACTACAATACCAACCAGGTAATGACGGTGGCCCGCCAGTTTATAGAAAAGCAGATACCGCAGGAGTATGAGGTGAACCGGAAAGACCAGGTAGACTACCTCAACCGCTCCCTGGAGTATTTTCGTTCCAATGCTGAATTCGATAAGAAACACTTTGAGAAGGAAGTGTTTGGCGATGGAGGAATGATAAAGTCGTACCGAAACTTTGAGCAGAGCTATGCCGAAGAGAACGCCATAGACCTGGAAGATAACTTTTCCATTTCCACGCAGGCGCTAAAGAAGCAGGCGCGGGTGTACAAAAGTGTGCTGAAACTGGACAAGAACTTCCACGTGTACATACACGGCAATACCGACCTGATAGAAAAAGGATACGACAGCGCCGTAGGGAAAAACTATTACAAGATTTACTTTGACCAGGAACTGTAGCCTGGTTGCCCTAAGCGCCTTTCATTATTTCCAGGTAATAGATAACCGCCCCCGCCATCGCAAGGGTGATTGTCGTTAGGTAAGTGACGGTCTTCCATTGTTGCCGGGCATTCGCTCCGTTTTTCAGTCCTGTTATATACACGGCTCCTATGGCCATGCCGCTGAGCAGCCCCCCTATATGGGCGGCATTATCGGTATTGCCCTGTATACCCCTCATCAGGCTGTATACTACAAAGAACAGCAGGCTGCGCAGCAGCGTCTGGCGCACGGCACCCTTTATTACATTCGATACCAGTAGCGAGAGGAAGACCCCATACAGCCCGAATATAGCCCCCGATGCGCCTACCCCTACCGAGTGGTCGTGTACCACCATGCTGGTAACGCCTGCCACTATGCCGGTGAGGAGGTAAGCCGACAGGTAGCGCCGTCGCCCCAGGAAGGGCTCCAGGTGCAGCCCTATATAAAGTATGGCGAACACGTTGCCGGCCAGGTGCCCCAGCCCGCCGTGCAGGAACATATAGGTAAACAGCCGCCAGTACTGCCCTTCCAGTATCAGGGGCTGAAAGTTGCCACCCCAGGTAATCAGCTCCCGCGCCTTCGGGTCTATGGGCGAAATGCCCGCCAGGGCCATTACCAGCAGCACCAGTACATTGAGGTATATCAGCACCGGCGAAATAATATGCCGCCGCGACGGGAACAGCGCGCCCCATCCTGTCTGCATATGAAAAGGCGAAATAGTAGGGGTGTTTTTTTTCTGTGCGCCCTGCTTTTGCTGCAGGTAGTTGCTGTGCAGTATATTCAGCGCATTGCGGAACGCAAGTATGTTATTAATGTTTTGCTGTTGGTCGTAGAGGTATTCGCTTACCGAGCGGCTCCGTACTACTGCGGTTGTATCGGCCAGTTCTACGCGTATCTCTTCTTCGTAAGACACCGCCGAGCCGTTGGTGTACAGCAGCGCGCTTTCTTCCGTTATTTCCGCTATGCGCCAGCCCAGTTGGCGGCAGGCATTCAGGGCCAGTGCCATAAACTCCTGTGGGTTTATGGTCTTCAGCGTTAGCTGCACCTGGTGTCCTTCAGTTAGTGCCTTGTGCATGAGGTAGCGTACCCCCTGCCTGAACAAGTAGCATACCGTTCCGTTTTTTAATGACAAACTGTCGCTTTCACGCGCTGCTTTGTGCCATTGCGGCCAGCGGCTTGTTTAAAAACAAACAGTCCCGCCGTTCGCAGGGCGGGACTGTTCTATGCTCACGCGGAGCAGGTAGTTATCGTTTTGTTTTCAGCAATGCCTGGTATTTGTTGTTATCGGCAATTACTTCCAGGGCTTTCCTCAGGTCGTCATCGTCTTTCAGGCTTTGCGCTATGCGCCCCCTCAGGAAGTAGTAGCGGGAAATGATTTCATTCTCCAGCAGGTCTTTTATTTCCTTCTGGTGCTTCATCAGGTCCTGTTTCTTGTCGTGCGATAGCTTTTGCTGCAGGCTGGTCAGTTCTGCTTTCGCCCCGTCATGGTATTTTTCGCGCCTGGCGATGGCTATCAGTGAGTCCAGCGCTTCTTCGGTTTCTGTCTTGTACGAGTAGTCTTTGTTATCCAGCCATTTCGCGAAGTCGTTAAAGTCGGCGCTGCTCAGGCTGAAGCTATCCAGTTTTGGATTTTGCTGGTGCTTGCGGGCATATTCGCTGGCATAGTCGAAGAAGTAGTTTTTGGTGTACAGCATAATGGCCAGTTTGCTGATGTGCTCTTCCTTTATCGCTATGTCCGGTTCTACGCCGCCACCGCTCAGCACTTCCCGTCCACCCCGGGTTTTAAACCGTTGCTTCAGCGAGTCGGGTATTACTCCCACGCTGCCATCGGGGTTGCGGTTGCTGTAGTCTATGGCCTGTATGCATCGTCCGCTCGGTGTGTAATATTTGGCGGTGGTCAGTTTCAGTTTGGCATTGTAGCCCAGGTTGCGGGTGGTTTGCACCAGTCCTTTACCATACGAGCGTTCGCCTATTACTATGCCGCGGTCCAGGTCTTGCAGCGTGCCGGCCACTATCTCCGAGGCTGAAGCGGACGAGCTGTTTATCAGTACGGTTACGGGTATCTTGGCATCCCAGGCCGCTGCCGTGGTTTTAAAGTCTTTGTCCCACTCTTTCACTTTGCCTTTGGTGCTCACCACCAGTTCTCCCTTCTCCAGGAAGAGGTTGCAGACATTCACTGCTTCATCCAGCAGGCCTCCGGGGTTGTTCCGCAGGTCCAGCACCACTCCTTTCAGGCGGGGCTGTACCCCTTTCAGGCTGTCCAGGGCCTTGCGCACCAGGCGGCTGCAGGCCGGGGTGAACTGGGTGAGCTTCACGAAAGCCACGTCGCCGCCGCCTACCAGGCTGGCGTAGGGCACGCTGGAAAGTTCTATCTCGCCGCGGGTCACTATTTTATCGGTAACTGCCCCATTAAAGATGTCTTTTACTTTTATGGTCACTTTGCTGCCCGGCGAGCCCTTCAGCAGCAGGCTCAGGTCATCAATGGTTTTTCCTTTAACTATTTGATTGTCAATGGAAATAACGCCGTCGCCCGGGTGTAGGCCAGCTTTCTGGGCCGGGCTGTTCTCATATACGTCTCCTATGTATATTTCCCCGTCCTTATTACGCATATTGGCGCCTATGCCCCCATATTTCCCCGTCGTCTGGAACTGGTAATCCTCCATGTCCGACTCGGTTATGTAGTTGGTGTAAGGGTCCAGCTCTTCCAGCATGCCGTCTACGCTGGTTTTTACCATTTTTCCCGGCTCTATCGGGTCTACATAATAGGTATTCAGCTCCCGGAAAATAGTGGCATATATATCCAGGTTTTTAGATACTTCAAAGTAAGAATCCACCCCGGTAGCCTGTATAAACAGCACGGCAGCGGCTGTAACCATAACCCCGGCCCCAAAACTCCTGAATTTCTTTCCCCGTCCTCGTAACATAATGGCACAATCCTTGTTTAAATTAGGATGATAAAGCAATGTACGAAATTTCAAAACGCGCCAGCTATATAGCAAAATTTTAACAAGCTTATAGGTTGCCGGTTATTTGGAGGGATTAAAAAAAAATGATACATTGCATTAGGTTTATAAATGTGGAATCGACAATGAAAAGATTATTACTAGGATTAGTGACACTTACCGCCCTGTTTGCCAACACCACCAAAGTGGATGCGCAAACGTTTACTACGGCGCACGATACTGTGTGGACAACGTACAATACTACCGGTCCGCTGGATATTCACAACGATATTACTGTACCGCAAGGCGGCAACCCGATATATGTAAAGTGGTCTGTTACCGCTACTGATTTCAGTACCGTGCCTTCATGGTCTGCTGACAGCAATGTAAGTGTATGTGATAACTATAATTGCTACACTAACTTCCTGGGCTACCTGCTGGGGGGTAACGTATACATGTCAGATGCCTACGCTGTGGGCCAGACAGGGCTTTTCAAGCTGACAGTTAATATCCCGAATGGTGCTAATGGTACACACTACGTTACTATCAACATGAAGGATTCCATGTCTGCTTACAACAAGAACGTAACGTTCATGGTAACCAAATACCCGGTATCTACTTCTTCCGTTCGTAAGAGTGCGCCGCAGGAAATATCGCTGTATCCTAACCCGGCCAGCGATGACCTGAACGTTGTTTTCGACGACTACGATAACATTAAGAGCATTGCCGTGTACAACGTTATCGGTAAAGCGATGATTGTTTACAAAGTGAATGGTAACAGCGCTAAGATGGATATTTCCAAGCTGCCTAACGGTGTGTACTTCATCCGCCTCTCCGATAATAAAGGCCAGGTAGTAGGCACCAAGCGCTTCACGAAACAATAATTTCAGTTAAAATAATATTTACGTAAATCCCCTGCTTTTTGGCAGGGGATTTGCTTTTGTATATATTAGGTGTGGAGTAACTTATTCCGGCCTGTTGTTTATGAGATCAGTACACCTGTTTGTCGCATTATTCTTTTGCTGTCTTGCCCCGGGCCTGTCCTTAGCGCAGAAGGCGCTGGTAGAGGGTACCGTTACCTACAAGGCGATACTCACTCGCCCGGACGGTTCCGTAAAGGAAGGTACCTATGTAATAGCCGTGAAGAATAAGAATGTGCGCAAAGAATTGAAAATAGGTTCCGACTTTGAGAACGTTACCCTGCTGGATGATACGGGCAATGGATATATGCTGCGCTCGGTAGGCGCTAAGAACCTGGCCGTAGAAACCACTCCTGAAGATTTTAAAAGAAGGAATGAACGCTACCAGGGCGCTACCACCAAAGAGTTGGCTGACAGAAAGACGATAGCCGGACTGGAGGCCAGGAAAGCCATCATCACTTACCGCGACGGAAGCACCGTTAATTTATTTTACACAGATAGCTGGGTGCCGGAAGGACCCGTAGCCTTTGAGCGCTTTAATGGCATCAAAGGTTTCCCGCTGGCGTTCGACTATACCAATGAGCAGGGTGCTGTCATCACGTTTGAGGCCACCAGCTTTAACCAGGATGTAGTAGAGAGCGCCCGCTTCAAAGTGCCTGCGGGGTACAAGGTCATCAGCAGTGCCGAGTTCCAGCAGTTAAAGGCAAAATAGTTGTACCTTTATTAGGTGCATTACCTACGTATCATAGCATCCATCCTTCTCCTCTTACCCGCAGTGTACGCGGACGCCCGTAAGGGAGTGTACAATAATATAGAACGCGCATTGGAAAACGGCGCCGATGTACAGGTGCTGAAGCTGGCCTCCAGTGGGCTGGACGAGCTACCCGATGTGTTTCATAACTTCCCTAACCTGGAGGAGCTCAACATAAACGTTAATACAATTACCCGCCTGCCGCCGTCGTTATTTACCTGCTCGCACCTGCGGGTAATCAAATGCCTGCGTAATAAAATTGAAGCTATACCGCCCGCCATTGGCCGGCTGAAAGAACTGGAAGAGCTGCATATGAGCTTTAACGAGATAAAGACCATATCCGATTCCATTGGTTACCTGCCCAACCTGCGGGAACTGAACCTGAGGAACAATATGCTCTCCTCGCTGCCCCGCACCATTGGCAAGCTGGAAAACCTGGAGGTGCTTCGCCTGTCGTACAACTGGCTGACCTCTCTGCCCGGCGAGATAGCCGGACTGACGCAACTGAGCTTTTTTGACGTATGCGACAACCGCCTGGAAAGCCTGCCGCCCGAAATAGGAAAACTGGCCAACCTGCAAATGTTCTTCATGGCCCGCAATGTGCTGGGTGAAATACCCAACACTATTGGCCAGTGCCAGAAGCTGAAGGAAGCCGACTTTGTGCGTTGCGGCGTTATGCGCCTGCCCCAGAGCCTCGCCGATATATACTCGCTCGAGTTTGTGTACGTAGACGAGCGCACTGTCTGTTTCTACCCCAATCCCCGCAGCCGTTTCCGCCAGAAGATAGTGGTGGTGGACCCTGGTGTGGAGCCTTACCGGCCGATACAATAACCTGGCTAGGGAAATAGCAAGCCGTTGTAGCTGTTCACGTCCGCCATGGGTATGCGTGCGCCATAGTTCAGGTTAATGGCGTTGATGATCTCATTGGCTACAATGGCATAGCCGCGCGGTGTCAGGTGAACCCCATCCAGCGAGAAGGCACCACCACTGATGTACTCTGTGGTAAACTCCGCCCCATTGAATTTATACCCGGTTGTAACAGTATTCAGAAAGTGGTTCATGTCTACATGCGCCAGCCCATGTTTTTGCGCTGCCAGCAGTATTACCTGGTTGAAGGTGGCAGTGGCGGTTTTTACGTGCGCTACTTCTTCCGCGTCCAGGTAATTAGCTTCGGGTATGGGCTTGGTCTTTCCCCAGCCGCCGCACTTTATAGAGTCGGTAAGCGGGCTGCTCAGCAATATGTATTCTCCTTCCCGTATTTTTCTGCGTCCACCGGCTGCGCCCGCGTCGGCCACTACATAGTAGTCAGTGCCTTCCGCAAACTGGAGGCCGGCTGCGGCATGCAGGTTAGCCAGGTTCACGGCGTCTACCGCGTCCAGCTCCAGGCCTTTTATCGGCACGGTGGTGAACAGGGGTATGGCGGTGATGTCGGGTATGTTCAGCAGCACGCCCCTGGCGCCGTCTTTCACCAGCACGTTCACTACCGAATCATAATTCTTCTGGAACATATCAGTAGGGCTGATATCGCCCGGCAGTATCAGCCCGAAAACGGGAGTGCCCGGTACCGCGCCCTCGCCGCCCGATGTAGCATAGCCCAGTACATCGTTGGCGCCCAGCCATAGGGTAAAGAAGGTGGGCTTCAGCGTGTTTACCGTGTATATCAGTTCATCCAGCGGGCGTTTGCCGGGTTGTTTAAAAAAGCGGCTGGCATAGCCTGCGTTGCCCACCGTCTGCGCTAGTGTAGCGTAGTTGTTCAGCAGGTAGTCTACGGTGCGTATGCCCGGTACGCCCAGGTTGTTGTACGGGCCGGAGTTGGCAATGCTCATCGCGTTGTTCACCGTATCGGCCCAGCCCGTATAGCTTACCGGCCCCAGCGATGCAATGCCGGCGCAGTTGGTCTTCATCCCCAGCACCAGTTTGGCATCAGGGTAGCCCCACTCTCCGGGCAGCAGCGGTTGCTTAAAGTCGCCGCCGCCTACCAATGCAAACTGCGTGGCCAGTATGCTGGGGTAAGAGTTCTGCTGGCCTTTTCGGTACAGGCTGTTGTCGGCATATCCCGCCGTTAGCGAGTTGCCTACCGCTACATATACCGATACATCTGCCGCACCGGACGAGGGTGTATCTATTGGCAGCCGCGGTTTGCAGCCGGCCAGCACTATAACGCCTGTAAGTATGTAAGCTATCTTTTTCATTACGCTGCTCTCTTTTAGAAATCGTAGGCTATGCCTATGCCCGGGGTTATCGCTTTGGTCTGGTAGGTGCCCGAAAAGTGCTCGTGGCTGTAGTCGCCTTTGCGTGGCTGTGTGGTTACATATTCTACGGCCAGGGTAAGGGTAAGCTTATTAACCGGGCGCCACGCCAGCCCGCCGGTGCCTATCATGCGGTCGGCATCGGGAAGGTCGGGTGTTACGAATCCATCCTGTACGGGCGACTCGTCCCAGGCGGCGCCCAGCATCACCGCCAACTTGGGGCTGAAGGCATAGTTGAGGCCAAAGCGATAAGTGAACCTGTTCTGATACATTCTTGGTGAGCTGATGTCTTGCAGTTGTTGGGTGTTTTGTACAAAGTCGAACTTCAGCGAGTCGTAACTGCTCCACATCACGTAGTTCACATCTGCCTGCAGGGTAAGTTTTTGTACAGGCCGGTAACCAACGCCAAAGCTGGCCACTCCCGGCAGCCGCAGCCGGGTGCGGAATTTAGTAGCGGGAAAGGAGTCGGCCAGGGAAGAAGCCACCTGGAAGCGTGCGGTGCCGAAATCGGCCCGCATGTTCACTCCGTGCCGGTAAGCGAGGCCCAGTTGTATTTTCTTAGTGAGCTTGTAATGTATCCCCGCATTAAAACCATTTCCCCAGGCTTCTCCCTGTAGCCGGGCGCTTCCGTCCTGCCCGTTCGCATCCTGTATCGGGATAGCTTTACGCAGGCGCACATTACCGTAGCCTATTACATACCCCGCGCCTACTGAAAAGCGTTCGGAGAATTTGTAGCTGAGGGTAGGCTGCACGAATATGGTTTGCAGGCCTATCTCCTGGGTCACGTACCGTCCCTGCCAGTTGTCGTCCCACTTCAGTCCGCTGCCGAAAGGGGTATAAATGCCAATGCCGGCCGCCACTTTATTTTTTGTCTTCCGTATGGGCCCGCCCACATACACGTTGAAGGGGGTGAAGACCTGCTGCTGCGCGTGTATGGAGTAGTTGTCCTTTACATACTGCACACCGGGCATTATCGCCAGGGCGCTTACGCTGGCTTCCCATACGTTGAGGTCGGCCATGCCGGCGGGATTGTAGAAGATAATGTCTGAGTTCCAGGTAAGTGCGGTGCCGGTGCCGCCCATCGCCAGTTGCCGTATGCCCTGGAGGTTTAGCTGAAAGCCGCCGGCACCTGCTGTAATAGCCGGTACCAGTCCCATAAGCGCCAGTAGATATTTTTTCATTGATGTACCCGCTTCAAGATAAGATATTAAGGTACGACAATTCTAGTCCATAGCAATGCCAATAGTTCCGAAGCTGATGCGTATATCCGTCGCTGCTTGCAGGGCCAGGGCGCAGGCCTCCAGGGTGGCCCCGGTGGTAAGCACATCGTCTACCAGCAGCAGGTGCTTGCCGGTGAGGCTTTCCTTGCCCTTCACCGCAAATACATTGCTCATGTTTTCTATCCGCTCTTCCCTGCTTTTCTTCGTTTGGCTTTCGGTATGGCGGCTGCGGTAGAGCTGGCGGTCGCAGATGGGCAATTGCAGTACCTCGTTCAGTCCTTCGGCTATCAGGCGGCTCTGATTGTACCCGCGTGCGGCTTCTTTTTTCGGGTGCAGGGGTACCGGCACTATCCCGTCCACTGATTTTATCCAGTCCGTTTGTTTCAGTGCGTAGCCCAGCTGCTTGCCCAGGTACACACCAATTTCCTGTTTGTCCTTGTACTTCAGCTCATGCAGCAGGTGCTGCAGCAGTCCGTCGGCGGTAAAGTAAGCCAGCGAGGTGGCCTGCTCAAACTTCAGCCGGCCGGCAAAGCGGAGCACCGTGTCGTTTTCCTGCTGGCCGTGGTAGTGCGTGAAAGGCATATGAGTGGTGCAGCTGATGCACAACACTTCCTCCTGTTTCAGCAGCGGCTTGCTGCATCCCTCGCACAGGCGCGGGAAGAACAGGTGGAGCAGCTTGCCCCACGCAGCGGAAAGAAGGTTCGTATGGTTGGGCTGGCCGCGCACCCGTACAAGATAATAAGAACCGGGTAAAGTTTCGGGTAACGGAACGATCAGGCGAAGAGCATGCGGTACACGTCCTCTACCTTGTTCACCGTCTTGATGGTTATCTTGAATCCTTTTTTGTCCAGGCCCTTTGCATTGGCCCGGGGAATGAAGATGGCATCCATGCCCAGCTTCTCAGCCTCGGCTATGCGCTGGTCTATGCGGTTCACCGCGCGTATTTCCCCCGATAAGCCTATTTCGCCTACCAGGCAGATATTGGAGGGCAGGGCTCTGTCCTCGTAAGAGGACAGGAGGGAGCAGACAACCGCCAGCTCTATGGAGGGATCTTCGATTTTTAAGCCACCGGCAATGTTTACAAATACATCTTTGGAGCCGAAGTGGAAGCCGCCCCGCTTTTCCAGCACGGCCAGCAACAACTGCAGCCGCCGCAGGTCGAAACCGCTGACGGTGCGCTGCGGCGTTCCGTATACAGCGGCGGTAGCCAGGGCCTGTACCTCTACCATCATGGGGCGCAGGCCTTCCATAGTAGCGGCAATGGCTATGCCGCTGAGGGGCTCATCGTGCTGGCTCAGCAATATTTCCGAGGGGTTCAGCACCGGGCGCATGCCGGCATTCACCATTTCGTAGATACCCAGTTCCGAGGTAGAACCGAAACGGTTCTTCAGCGTGCGCAGTATGCGGTAGGCGTAGTGGCGGTCGCCTTCAAACTGCAATACGGTATCTACCATATGCTCCAGCACCTTTGGCCCGGCTATAGAGCCCTCCTTGGTGATGTGCCCGATGATGCATACCGGTATATTGCTCACCTTGGCAAAGCGCTGCAGCTCGGCGGCGCACTCCTTTACCTGCGATACGCTGCCAGCGCCAGACTCCACATATGGTGACTCCAGCGTCTGGATAGAATCGATGATGACGAACTGCGGACGTATTTTTTTTATCTCCTGGAAGATGGTGCTGGTATCGGTAGCGGTCAGCAGGTAGAGGTTAGGGTTCCGGATAGCTACCCGCTCGGCCCGCAACTTTATTTGCTGCGCGCTCTCTTCTCCCGACACGTACAGCGTGGTAACATTCTTCCATTGCAGCGCCGCCTGCAGGAACAGCGTAGACTTACCTATGCCCGGTTCGCCGGCCACCAGTATCACCGAGCCGGGTACCATACCTCCGCCCAGCACCCGGTTCAGTTCCGGGTCGGGGAGCAGCATGCGTTGTTCTTCTTTGGTAATTACCTCATCCAGCTTATGCGCCTTGCGCATTCCCTTCACATCATCGTCTTCCCATATTGCTTCGGGGCTAGCTTTGTCTTCGCGGTGCTTTATTTCTTCTACAAAAGAATTCCATGAACTGCACGAGGGACACTTGCCCGCCCACTTAGGCGATTCGTAACCACACTGCTGACAGAAAAATGCTGATTTGGATTTGGCCATGGCGATAAAGTTATGCCAGGCGAACGAAGTAGGGTAAATAATGTGGATAGGTTTGTATAGTTATCCACCCGCAGAGAAGAAAGTGTGTATAGATAACATAAAAAAGAGCCGCTGGAAGAATCCGGCGGCTCTTACTTACTAACCCATTAAATTCACAACTTGATACAAAGGTAGCTATAGATAGCCTAGGAAAAAAATCAAAACGGGCCTACGTTGGTGGTTTTTTCAGATATAAAAAAATTATTTATTGCAATAAAATAAATTGATATTGACTATTAGGCTTTCCGGGGACAGATGTGCTATTTATTAATTTCAAATTGTGGATATTTATCAAATTGTCATTTACGGTATGTGTTTTGATATGATTGAAGAATGGCATTTGAACGTGGTAAACCCTTCCTGAACTGCCCGATAGTAACGCCCAGAGTGGTAATGAAAAGCATAGCCGGGATGCCCGCGCGAATATCCGCGCATGATTTTTATTACGCCGATACCTGTATTATTGCATTAAATAGGAACCAAACGATGAATGCTACAGCCAGGATAGAAAAAAATCCGCGCACCTTTCTGCCGGAAGACTTTACGCTCACCACATGGGAGGCGTTGCAGCCCTACTTTGAAGACCTGAAGAACCGCGCCATCAACAGCCGGGAGGAACTGGACCACTGGCTGAAAGATGTAAGCGAACTGGAAGCCGTGATAAGCGAAGATGCAAGCTGGCGCCAGATAAAGATGACCATAGACACTACCAATAAGGAGTATGAAGATGCCTTTACCTACTTCTGCCTGGAGATAGAGCCGAAGATGAAACCCTACTTCTTTGAGATAAACAAGAAGCTGCTCTCTTCCCCTTACCAGGGCGAACTGGATAACGGGGAGTTCTTTCCGTACCTGCGGAATGTGGCTACGGCCGTGAGCCTGTACCGGGAACAGAACGTGCCTATACAGGCAGAGCTGAGTGTGCTGGCACAGCAATACGGCACCATATCGGGACAAATGACCGTGGAGGTGCAAGGCAAAGAATATACCCTGCAACAGGCAGCCCGTTTTCTGCAAAAGCCTGACCGTGGACTGCGGGAAGAAGTATTCGGCAAGATAGCGGCACGCCGCCTGCAGGATAAGGATAAGCTGAACGAACTATTTGACCAACTGCTGGCTAAGCGTCATGAGGTGGCCCTGAACGCCGGATTTGACAACTACCGCGACTACAAATTCAAAGAGCTGGGCCGGTTTGATTACACGCCGGAAGACTGTTTTAACTTTCACCAGGCGGTGAAGGAACATATACTGCCCCTGCAAAAGATGCTGGTAGAAGCCCGCCGCCAGCGCCTGGGCCTGGAGGTGATGCGCCCCTGGGACGGCGATGCCGAACCGGAAGGAACCGAGCCACTGCAACCCTTCAGCACGGGGCAGGAACTGCAGGACGGCGCCCGCGAGGTATTTGGCCGGCTGCGCCCGTTCTTTAAAGAATGCCTGGACACCATGGTGGATATGAAGCGCCTGGACCTGGAAAGCAGGATAGGTAAAGCTCCCGGTGGTTACAATTGCCCGCTGGCGGAAACGGGAGTGCCCTTTATATTTATGAATGCCGCCGGCACCATAGGCGACCTGATAACCATGATGCACGAAGGCGGACACGCGGTACACTCGTTCCTCTCGCATCCGCTGAAGCTCAGCGCCTTCAAGGAATATCCCATGGAGATAGCCGAACTGGCGAGCATGAGCATGGAGCTGTTCACCATGGAGCATTGGGATGTATTCTTTAAAAACGAAGCCGAACTGCACCGTGCGCAACTGGAAGAAATGGAGCGCGTGATAACCGTGCTGCCGTGGATAGCTACTATTGATAAATTCCAGCACTGGCTGTACACTCACCCCGGGCATACCGCAGCACAGCGCGAGGAAGAATGGATGAACATATTGCAGGAGTTTTCCACCGGCATTACCGACTGGAGTGGCTACGAAGAATACCGCCAAAACTTCTGGCAGAAACAACTGCACCTGTTTGAAGTGCCCTTCTACTATATAGAATATGGCATAGCCCAACTGGGAGCCATAGCTATGTGGCGACAGTACCGGCAGAACAAGGAGCAGGCGCTGGACAACTACATGAAAGCGCTGAGCCTGGGCTATACCAAAACACTGAAAGAACTATACGCCACCGCGGGAATACAATTTGATTTCTCCCCCGCCTACATCAATGAGCTGGGCGCCTTTGTAAAAGAGCGGCTTACCGAGATGGGGCTGAAAGCCTAGTAAGAGAAACGCTGACTGATACAGCACATTACAAAGAAGCGGGAGTGCCGGATGCCGGCGCTCCCGCTTTAGTTATATACCGGGACTGCATCCCGGCTGAATGTTAGAGCTGAATATCGAACTGAACGAGGTCGACAAACTCGTTGATGCGGCCGTTGATTTCTTCCATGGTCAGTTCCTTCAGGCGATTAGGCCCGAACTTCTCCACGCAGAAAGACGCCATGGCAGAACCGACGATGATGCCGCGCTTCATGTTCTCGAAAGAGATGTCTTTGGTACGGGCAATGTGGCCGATAAAACCACCTGCGAACGTATCGCCGGCACCGGTGGGGTCGAACACATCCTCCAGCGGCAGCGCTGGAGCGAAGAACGCCTTAGAGCCGTGAAACAGCAGCGCGCCGTGCTCGCCTTTCTTAATAATAATATACTTGGGTCCCATAGCCTGTATCCTGGCGGCAGCCTTCACCAGTGAGTATTCTTCGCTCAGCTGGCGCGCCTCGCTATCGTTCACCATCAGTACGTCTACCTCGGCCAATACCTTTTTCAGGTCGTCCATCGCGGTTTCCATCCAAAAGTTCATGGTGTCCATAACGACGAGCTTCGGGCGGTTTTTGAGTTGCTTGATCACATCTAGCTGAATGGCGGGAACCACGTTGCCCAGCATAAGAAATTCGCAGTCCTGGTACGA
This sequence comes from Flavipsychrobacter sp., assembly GCA_016786665.1. Classification (GTDB taxonomy): domain Bacteria; phylum Bacteroidota; class Bacteroidia; order Chitinophagales; family Chitinophagaceae; genus MKUN01. The sequence goes on along the minus strand of JAEUVZ010000042.1, from coordinate 16,151 downwards.
ATCGGGCAGTTGCGGATTGAACTGTGCCAGTACGTTCAGGTCGGTAACCAGTGTATCGCGGGTATTCATGTCCATGTGGTAGCGGCCGCTCCAGAAGAAGCTTTTGCCGTCCTTTATTACATCTACCCCGTCGAACGCAACGCCGCGTGCAGCGAGCGCATCGAGCTCTTCCTGCGGGAAGTCGCCACCGATGATGGACACCTGCTTTATGGGTTGGGTGAAATTGGAAGCTGACCATGCTACATAAGTAGCGGAACCACCTATTATCCTGTCCACTTTCCCGAAGGGTGTTTCCAGGGCATCGAAGGCCATAGTGCCTATTACAACTAAAGACATGTTATTTAAAATTTGCGCAAAGGTAGTTTTCTAATGTGAAAATGTAGAAATTTGAAAAATTTAGGGATCGAGCGTACGCATGAGGTGTAGGCATAATTATAACTGAAACAGCGGATAATGAAAGCTATGATATTTGCGGCAGGCCTTGGTACGAGGTTGAAGCCCTTTACGGATAAGCATCCCAAGGCACTGGCGGAGGTGAATGGAAAGACGCTGCTGGAGCATACTATTAAATACCTGCAACGCTCGGGGATAGAGGATGTGATAGTGAACATACACCACTTTGCCGACCAGATAGAAGATGTACTAAATGAGAACAGCGGCTTCGGTAGCTGGGTGACGATATCGGACGAGCGGGAGGAAGTGCTGGAGACCGGTGGCGGCCTGAAAAAGGCATCGGCCTATTTTGCCGGTGATGAGCCCTTTGTGGTGATGAACGTGGATGTACTCACCAACCTGGACCTCGGCAAGATGATAGCGCAACATGAGCAGACCGGCGCACTGGCAACCCTCGCCGTAATGAAGCGGGCCTCAGCACGCCAGTTATTGTTTGATAACCAAATGCTGCTGTGCGGGTGGACCAACACCAGCACGGGGGAGCAACGAATAAGCCGCGAGGTGGGGGAATTGTTGCCGTATGCATTCAGCGGTGTGCAGGTGCTATCGCCCGGGATACTGGATATGCCCTTCTCGGGTAAATTTTCTATGATAGATGTGTACCTGCATTTTGCGAAGACCCATGATATAAAAGGGTATGACCACAGCGGTAATATATTTATAGACGTAGGGAAGCCGGAAAGCCTGGAAAAGGCAAGCATGCTTTTTGAATAGTTTTTTGTGTATCGCGCCTCGCGTGATATGTTAGCAACATCGGCAAGAAGAGTTGTAAATGGCTCCTCCTTGAAAAAGGGAGGGGCCGTTGTTTTTTATTTATGTGGCTGTTGTATTCGGCTTGGGTTTGGGTGCGGGTGTGGGTGATTGGTGTGGGGTCGGCCCCCAACCCCCTAAAGGGGGCTTTCTGGGTTTGTGTGTATGTGGTGGCTGGGCAAGAACGTGGGGTGAGGTTGCTTCGCTGCGCTCGCAAGGACGGTTTGGGTGGTGATTGGTGTGGGGTCGGCCCCCAACCCCCTGAAGGGGGCTTTTCTGGGTTTGTGTGTATGTGGTGGCTGGGCAAGAACGTGAGGTGAGGTTGCTTCGCTGCGCTCGCAAGGACGGTTTGATGTGTGCCCGTTTTGGGTATTTGCTTGTGTTTTGTTTCAATGAAGCTGGTTAGACTGCTTCGTCGTGCCTCCTCGCAGTGACAACGGTTGGGGGGGGTGATTGTGTAGGGTCGGCCCCCAACCCCCTGAAGGGGGCTTTCTGGGTTGGTGTGTATGTGGTGGCTGGGCAAGACCGGGTGGTGAGGACATCCCCCTAGCCCCCTTCGCTCACGCACAAGGCCGGCGCACAAAGGGGGAATATGGGATTGTGGCTAGGTAGGTGGGCAAGAACGAGGGGTGAGGTTGCTTCGCTGTGCTCGCAAGGACGGTTTTGGGTTGGTGATTGGTGTGGGGTCGGCCCCCAACCCCTGAAGGGGGCTTTCTGGTTTTGTGTGTATGTGGTGGCTGGGCAAGAACGTGGGGTGAGGTTGCTTCGCTGCGCTCGCAAGGACGGTTTGATGTGTGCCCGTTTTGGGTATTTGCTTGTGTTTTGTTTGAGTGAAGCTGGTTAGACTGCTTCGTCGTGCCTCCTCGCAGTGACAGCGTGGGTGTGGGTGATTGGTGTGGGGTCGGCCCCCAACCCCCTGAAGGGGGCTTTTCTGGGTTTGTGTGTATGTGGTAGCTGGGCAAGAACGTGAGGTGAGGATATCCCCCCCTAACCCCCTTCGCTCACGCACAAGGCCGGCGCACAAAGGGGGAATATGGAGGTGTGGCTGGGTAGGTGGGCAAGAACGTGAGGTGAGATTGCTTCGCTGTGCTCGCAAGGACGGTTTGGGTGGGTGATTGGTGTGGGAGGTGGTTGCATTTCAACTGCTCATCGTGGCTGAAAACGCCGGTTTATGGATTCCTGCAGACTACCCGTCTATATAATGTGATAAATGTCATATCACATTTGCAGAAAATCTACTATGTTTGCAGTCCGTAAAAAAGGAGGAACAGAAATGAGCCAGGAAGATATAACCGGCAGCCGTAATTACCGCAATGTGCGGTCGGTATTGCACTTGGGTATGGGAGGGATATATGCGTTGTTTGGCGTTATCATCATCATGTACAAGAATTTTGTATCAGTAGAGCTGTCGCCTCCGATGGCCTATGGGCTTGGTGGCCTGATGGTGCTGTATGGAGGATTCCGACTGTACCGAGGTATAGCGGATATGCGGCAGATGCGTCGCGAGCGCCGCGAAAGGAAGTAGAAATTACAGGTTTGTGACAGTAGGGTGTGAAGCCATGTTAATTTACTGTTACAACATTTTGGTGTGACATACGTTTTTAAAATAATGCCTAAAATTGCGCCCATGCAAGTTTTTGCAAAGATGATATTGCTGGCAGGCTCGTTGGCCTTGCTGGCATCCTGCGGAGGTGGAAAGAGCAGCGGCCCCACCGACACGACCGGGTCAGGACAAATAGACATATCGGTAGATGAGACCTACCGCCCAGTGATAGAGCAGCAGCTAAAAGTATTTGACAGCAGCTACCCGGAGGCTAAAATAACGCCGCACTACAAGGCAGAAGCGGATTGCTTTAAGGACTTCTTTGATGGTAAGGCCCGGCTGATACTGGTGACCAGAGAGCTGAGCGAAGAAGAGGTGGCCTTTATGGAGCAGAAAAAGGTGGTAACCACCTCGGTAGCGCTGGTGCGTGACGCGATAGCGGTGATATTGCCGCCGGGGGCTACGGATACAATGTTCGGCATAGAGCAACTGAAAGGCATACTAACGGGCGCTTATGATAAGAAGAAGTACACGGTAGTATTTGACAACGAGCGCTCGAGCACGGTGCGTTATATCACCGACTCGCTATTGGCCGGCCAGAAGCTGGGAGGGAATGTGTTTGCCGCGCAGGGCAATGACAGTGTACTGGCCTACGTGGAGCGCAATAAGGACGCTATAGGCTTTGTAGGTGTGAACTACGTTGGCAACCCGGATGGGAGTACCGGCGATAATGAATTTATAGGCCGGGTGAAGATAGCAAGCATCTGGAATGATGAAAAGAAAGAAGCGTATAAGCCTTACCAGGCATTTGTAGCCAACCAGGCTTACCCGCTGAGCCGGAACATGTACTTTATACATGGCGAAAGCTATCCCGGACTTGGCACAGGATTTGGAAACTTCTTAAAAGACACGCGTGGCCAGCTCATTTTCGCGCACGCGCACCTGTTTCCGCTGAAGATGAACATCATCATCCGTGATGCGGCTATAAGCAATGAATAGGCCGTTTTAACAAAGTGACAAACAATTTTGAACCGATTTTTGAATTATAGACAGAGATGAAAAAACTAATTGCAGCCATTGCGGCGATAGCGCTCACCAGCGGCGCCTTTGCCCAGTCCCTGGAGGAAGGAATAAAAATGTATAACTACGAGCGGTACAGTACCGCCCGTACGCAACTGGAAGCCCAGGCGGGCAGCAACGCCCTGGCCAATTATTATGTTGGCCTGTCGCAACTGGGCCTTGACGATGTAGAAGGGGCGAAGGCTACCTTCAGTAAATACCCTGAAGACCCGGCCAACCGCTCGGGTATGGCCCGTGTGGCCTTTGTGCAAGGCAACGCAGCCGAAGGCAACAAGATAGCGGGAGAAGTAGCCAACATGGCCAAGAAGAAAGTATGGGAACCCCTGCTGTATGCAGCGGACGCCATTACCTATACCAAAGGCGGTGACTACCAGCAGGCAGTAAACCTGTATAAGAAAGCCTCGGAAACAGCCCCGGACGATGCGCGGGTGCTGATAGGCATGGGTGATGCCTTCCGCAAGATGAGCGGCGGCGGCGGACAGTCTATGTCGAGCTATGAAAAAGCAGTAGAGAAGAATCCGGGCAACTCGCTGGGTTACTCAAAAATAGGATCGCTGTGGTACTCGGCGCGTAACTATGAGCTGGCCCTGGAGAGCTTTAATAAAGCGAAAGACGCCGACCCAACCAATCCCCTGCCATATGGAGAACTGGCGGATGCCTATTACCGTTCGGGCAACCTGAAGAAAGCGAAAGAGAACATTGAGAAATTCCGTGAACTATCTGACAAGAGCCAGGACGTAGAGCGCCGCTACCTGGATATTCTATACCTGGCCGGCTATTGCGAGGAAGGACTCCGCCAGGCCGAGGAACTAATGAAAGGCAGCAATGTGGGTGCCGGCGTGTATGGTGAATATGCTTACCTGCACCTGCGCTGCGGTGACTCCGTAAAAGCACTGGATAACGTGCGCATCTACTTCAGCAAGCAGAAGCCCGAGAAAATAGGCGCGGCGGACTACTCTAAATATGGCCAAATACTGATGAAGAACAAGAGCCTGGATTCCGCCGAGATTTACTTTGCGAAATCTATGGAAATGGATACCACTGCAGACCGTGTGACGAATATGCGTGAAATTGCTGACGCCTTCCGCGCGGCGAAAGAATTTGAGAAATCGGCACTGTGGTATGGCAAGCTGGTACGCAGCCAGGAAAAGGCCCGTGTAACCGACTACTTCTGGTGGGGTTACTACAACTATGCGAACGGCTATAACCTGGACACAGCAGTGATGGCCTTCCGCCTGCAGGAAGAGAACTATCCTGATGAGGTCACCGGCCCCTACTGGAGAGGCCGCACCGCCGCAGCGATAGATAGCAACGCCAAGACAGGCCTTGCGGCTCCCCACTACGAAAAGTGGCTCTCGTACATGCAGCCTGACTGGTATAGCAAGAAGAAAAATGACCTCAGCAACGCTTACCAGTACCTGATAACGTATTACTACAACAGCAATGATAAAGCGAACCTGAAGAAATACCTGGATGAGATGGAAAAGCTGGACCCCGAGAACAGCTTTGTGAAGCAGATGAAAGAACTGGAGAAGTCGATGAAGTCGTGATGAAAAGAGCGTAGAAGTAGAGGCCACCCGCGAAAGCGGGTGGCTTTTTTTCTTATCCACATTCCGGGTGGAAGCAAGCAAAAAAATAAGGAGATTTGTAAGAATATGAGATTTCAGATAGACCGGCCATATGCTCCCGCGGGAGATCAGCCACAGGCGATAAAGGAACTGGTGAAAGGCGTGAACGAGGGGGAACTCTTCCAGACGCTGCTGGGTGTGACGGGCTCCGGGAAGACCTTTACGGTGGCGAACGTGATACAAGAAGTGCAAAAGCCAACGCTGGTGCTGACACACAACAAAACGCTGGTGGCGCAACTGTATGGTGAACTGCGGAACTTCTTTCCGGAGAACGCGGTGGAGTACTTTGTGTCGTACTACGACTACTACCAGCCCGAAGCCTACATACCCACCACCAATACCTACATAGAAAAGGACCTTTCCATAAACGAAGAACTGGAAAAGCTGCGGCTGCGTGCAACCTCTAACCTGCTGAGTGGCAGGAGGGACATTATAGTAGTAGCCTCTGTGTCGTGCATCTATGGTATGGGTAACCCGACGGAATATGCGAACGGCATCATCCGGTTCAAAAAAGGAGACAACCTGGGGCGGAACGGGTTTCTGCACAACCTGGTGAATGCGCTGTATATGCGGAGCCAGGGAGAATTTAACAGGGGTTCGTTCCGGGTAAAGGGAGATACGGTGGACATAAACCTTCCGTATGTGGACTACGGGTACAGAGTGACCTTTTTTGGCGATGAGGTGGAAGAAATAGAGAGTTTTGAAACCGATACCGGTAAGCGGATAGGGACGATGGAAAGCGCCGCCATCTTTCCCGCCAACCTGTACATGGCGCCCAAAGACCAGATGGCCCAGGTGATACACGAAATACAGGATGAGCTGCACGCCCAGGAAGAATACTTTAAAAGCATAGGCAAGCATATAGAAGCCCAGCGGATAAAAGAACGGGTGAACTATGACCTGGAGATGATACAGGAGCTGGGCTTTTGCCCGGGTATAGAAAACTACTCGCGCTTCCTGGACCGGCGGCAGCCTGGAACCCGGCCGTTCTGCCTGATAGACTACTTCCCGGATGACTTTCTGCTGGTGGTGGACGAAAGCCACGTGACCGTGCCGCAAATAAGCGGTATGTATGGCGGTGACCGCTCGCGGAAACTGAACCTGGTGGATTTCGGCTTCCGTTTGCCCTCGGCGCTGGATAACCGGCCGCTGAACTTCAGTGAATTTGAGCAGATGCTGAACCAGGTGGTGTTTGTGAGCGCCACCCCCGGTAAATATGAACTGGAGCAGAGCGGCGGGGTAGTGGTGGAGCAGATAGTGCGGCCTACCGGCCTGCTGGACCCGCCGATAGAAGTGCGCCCCAGCACCAACCAGATAGATGACCTGCTGGACGAAATAGACAAACGTGTAACGAAGGGCGACCGGGTGCTGGTAACCACCCTCACCAAGCGAATGGCTGAGGAGATGGACAAATACCTGAAACGCATAGATGTGAAATCGCGGTACATACACTCGGAAGTGGATACGCTGGAGCGGGTAGAGATACTGCGCGACCTGCGGCTGGGCGTGATAGACGTGCTGGTGGGTGTGAACCTGCTGCGGGAAGGGCTGGACCTGCCGGAAGTATCGCTGATGGCCATACTGGATGCGGATAAAGAGGGCTTTCTGCGGGATGAGCGCTCGCTGACGCAGATGGCCGGGCGAGCCGCACGGAACGTGGATGGACTGGTAATCTTCTACGGTAACAAAATAACCGAGAGCATGCAGCGGACGATAGATGAGACTACCCGCCGCCGGGAACGGCAGCTGAAGTATAACCAGGAGCACGGCATTACCCCGCAAACAGTGCGCAAGACCCGGGAGCAGATACTAAAGCAGACGTCGGTGCTGGAAATAAAGGGATATGACCCGGAAAATAAATATGCGCTGGCTGATGAAAACCTTACCCTGGCCGCCGAGGATGAGGTAAGCTATACCAACATAAAACAACTGGACAGCCTGATAACCCAAACTCGTAAAGGCATGGAGAAAGCGGCCAAGGAACTGGACTTTATGGAAGCTGCCCGGCTGAGAGACAAACTATTACAGTTGCAAAAAGAAAAAGATGCAATGAAGTAGCAGCGTCGCTTTGGGGATTTTGCTCATTTGTTCTATTTAGCAAGAGTTAAAAAGCGGCAAACCTTTTCTATATTTTAACTGTCTGTACTATGACGCGCAATGCCCCTTCCGGCGTGGCCGGTTTTGGCATTGTGGCAAGAAATTGTTAATTTTCTACATTGAAAATGCGGCTTGCCGTAGGTATATACTTTTTATTGTCATGAATCTGAAAAAATATTTAAAGCCATTTTTCACTTTAGCATTTTGTTGGAGCTTTGCCGCCCAGGCACAGGTAGACATAGTGAACAACGATACAACTATCTGCGAAGGAGCGCAATTTAATATACACGCCAACACCAACGGACGCGTACCCATACCCATACCCCTGAACCAGGATGATGTGTACTCGGGCATTATCAATATAGGTTTTCCGTTCACCTTTTATGGTGTCAGCTATACCCAGTGCGTAGTATCGGCCAACGGCTTTATTTCTTTTGACCTTTTTAACGCTAACGCGCCTTCGCCCTGGAACTTTGAATTCGGGCCGGGCATACCGGGCAATACCCAGTGCCTGAACGCTATTATGTCTCCCTACTCTGACATTGACCCCAGCGTAGGTGGCGGCTCGATAGACTATGCACTGATGGGTACCGCTCCTAACCGGCGTTTTGTGGTGTCGTTCTGCCACGCCCCTTTATACTCGTGCAACAACCTTTACTCATCGTTCCAGATAATACTGTATGAGACCTCTAACCAGATAGACATGCACGTTATCAATCAATCGAGCGCGCTGTGTACCTGGAATGGCGGTATGGCGATAGAAGGCGTGCAAGACGCGACCGGAACCTATGCGACCGTGGTTCCCGGCAGGAACTGGCCGAACCAATGGACGGCCTATGGCAGCAGCCACCGCTTTACCCCGAATGGCCCAACCGACTATACCGTGGCTTCTATACCACATGCGCCGATACCGGATTCCTCAGCTACCATCTACTGGTTTTCCGGTGGTTTCCAGGTGGGTACAGGGCATGACTTCCTCTACAGCTATACCAGCAGCCAGACACTGGTTGCGATGGTAACGCAGTGCCAGGATACCATGACCGACACGATACATGTAACGGTGGAGCAGATATACAACATTACTGACGTAGACTCTACCAATCCCACGCAGTGTGAAGCTTCGGACGGAACGATATCGCTATTCGGGTTCTTCCCCGGGCTGACGTACACTATTCACTACACGGACCCCTTTGGCCAACCGGTTACCCTGACCGGTACGGCTAATAACCAAGGCGTGCTGCTGATAACCGGACTGGTAGAAGGGAACTATACGAACTTCTATGTAATCTCCTCGGCGGGTTGCGTGAGCAATATATGGCCCTCGATACCCCTGTATGACCCGCCGGTAAATATAGACCAGGCGTTGCCGGTGGCTACATCGTTCTGCCAGGCGACGGACGGCGCTATACGGCTGACGGGACTGATAGCCGGTGTGACCTATGACGTAACGTACTGGTTTCAAGGTGTGCCGACGACGGTGACGCTGACGGCAGATGGCAATGGTGTAGTAACCATACCCAACCTGGCGGCAGGCACCTATACTACCATCAGCGCAACGACGGCGAACTGTACCTCTAACACTGTAGGGCCTGTAACGCTGGTGGACCCACTGCCGGATATAGACCAGGTGCAGCCTAACCACCCCAGCCTGTGCCGTGCTATGGACGGTTTCATAGTGCTGACGGGGCTGATAGCCGACTCGCCGTATGTAGTGCATTATACAGTGAACACAGTTCCCTTTACGGTGGGGCCGATAGGTGCTAATGGTAATGGTGAACTGACCATCCCCAACCTGGGCGCTGGTGTGTATGCCAACATTACGGTAACGCTGATGAGCTGTACCTCTCCGCCCGCCGGACCGGTAACGCTGCAAAACCCACCCATAACAGCCGACTTTACCTATACGCTGTTGCCGGGCTGTACGGAAGATACCATTGTATTTACTGACAACTCTTCGGGTTCTGCTTATCCATTTGATTATACCTGGACCTTTGATGATGGAGGAAAAGACTCGGTGCAAAATCCCATACATATATATGCGGAGCAGGGTACTTACTCTGTGAAGCTGGAAATCAGCGACAGCGTATGCTACGACAGCACGGTAATAGATGTAGTGATAGACCATCCGTTGGTAGCGAACTTTACAGTAGATGAGGATACCATTTGCCAGGGTACGCAAATCACCTTTACGGATGCATCTACGGCTACGCCGCCGGTATCGTACTATTGGGATTTCGGGAATGGCCAAACCAACGGCTTTAGCGTGCCGAGTGCTACTTCGGTATATCCCCGTGCCGGTGACCACATGGCAATGCTGGTAATAACGGACTTTATAGGCTGTAAGGATACGGCGTATAAGTACATACGTGTAGACTCACTGACTGAAATACATATGTCGTTCAGCCGTAACCCGATATGCGCGGGTGAGGAAGTGACCGTATTCGCTACCTATGCGGATACCGGCAGCACGGGTGTGAACTGGGATTTTGGAGACGGCATCGTTACGCAGACCTTCGGGCACCAGATAGACCACTCTTATGAGCAGGCGGGCATCTACCCCGTGCATGTAATAGCTACCGGCCGCGTGTGCCCTGATGTAGACTCTACACTGACGCTGACGGTGCTGCCTCAGCCGGTAATAAACCTGGGTGTGGATACCTTTATGTGTCCGAACTCTGAACCGCTGATACTGAACGACCTGATAAACGCAGGCAACGCCAGCGCTACCTGGGAATGGCGCCATGATAACGTGCTGCAGCCAGAGACCTCGTTCAACTTTGTAGTAAGGGGACAGGGTGTGTACATGGGTAAGGTGACGATAGGAGAATGCTCTGCTACCGACAGCGTGTGGGTGCGCAAGGATTGCTACATAGATGTTCCGAACGCGTTTACTCCGGATGGTGACAATATGAATGATTACTTCTTCCCGAGGCAGTGGCTCTCCAGGGGCGTGACAACGTTCAAGTTCCTGATATATAACCGCTGGGGGCAAGAGATATACAGCACAACGAATATAGAAGGCCGTGGCTGGGATGGTAAGTTTAACGGTGTAGACCAGCCGCAGGGCGTATATGTGTATGTGATAGACGTGACCTTTAAGGACGGACGGAGTGAGCATAAGCAGGGTAACGTGACGCTGCTGCGATAGGATAAGATTTGTTTGGATTGTTTTAAATAAACCACCAATAGAATGACGGCCGCTCACTGAGCGGCCGTTTTTTTTGTGTTGGGTCGGCCCCCAACCCCCTGAAGGGGGCTTTCTGTTTTTTTTGTGGCTGGGTAGGAACGTGGGGTGAGGTTGCTTCGCTGCGCTCGCAAGGACGGTTGGGGGTATTTGCTTGTGTTTTGTTTGAATTAAGCTGGTTAGACTGCTTCGTCGTGCCTCCTCGCAGTGACAACGGTTGGGGGTGGTGTGGGGTGGGCCCCCAACCCCCTAAAGGGGGCTTTCTGGTTTTTTGTGTGGTGGCTGGGCAAGAACGTGGGGTGAGGTTGCTTCGCTGCGCTCGCAAGGACGGTGGGGGTGATTGATGTTGGGTCGGCCCCCAACCCCCTGAAGGGGGCTTTTCTGTTTTTTTGTGTGGTGGCTGGGCAAGAACGTGGGGTGAGGACATCCCCCTAACCCCCTTCGCTCACGCACAAGGCCGGCGCACAAAGGGGGAATATGGAAGTGTGGCTGGGTAGGTGGGCAAGAACGTGGGGTGAGGTTGCTTCGCTGTGCTCGCAAGGACGGTTGGGTGGTGCGGCCAGGGAGTGGTTCGCGGGCGTCATTGTCCTTAGGATTGTGGGAACCCCAATAGATTCCCGCAGTGACAACAGGTGGGGGGTTATCCGTAAAGCTCGAGGTGGATCTGTTTTTTGTCGTAGCCCATATCCAGGATTCGCTGGCGGGCTTCGTCTATCATCATTCGCCATCCGCAGAGGAAAAAGTATGCCGGGCGTTTGTCTTTGTAGAGGTCTTCGTATACGTGGTGAACATATCCCTGCCTGCCTTCCCAGTCTTCCCGTGAAAGGGTGGGGTGGAAGGAGAACCCGGTAAATGACGCCTGAAGCTGCGAGAGCTCATCCCGGTAAAGCAGATCGGACTGTGTACGGGTGCCGAAAATGAGGTGGAGCTCTTTGTGAGGGAGCTGTTGCTGGTGAATGTAGTGCAGCATGCTGCGGAATGGCGCAATGCCGGTTCCCGTGCAAATCATAACGATGTCGGTATCTATCGTCTCGGGCAGGGTGAAGACACCCTGCGGACCGCGCAGTGTGAGCGTATCGCCCACGTGTACATTGTTGAAGATATAATTGGTGCCCGCACCCTCGGGTACGTAGGAAATAAGTAACTCAATAACGTTGGTGCCATCGGGGGCGGAAGCAATGCTATAACTCCTCCAACGCTTATTTTTCTGCTCATGAATGGGGAGATCGAGCGTGACGAACTGGCCAGGCTTAAAATGGAAAGAGTCTATTTCAGGCAGGCTAATAAAGTAACGCCGTGTATTGTGCGTTGCCTGCTCGATACGAATAACTGTTCCTTGCTGCCAGGCGGGTATCATACTGCAAATATAGCTAATCCCAGAGCCTTAATGCTGTTCTTTGGCTTTATCCTGATATTGCACGAATCTATCGTGTACCCACATTTGCAGTTCGAGCTCGCTGGCCGCGCGCACGAAGTCGTACGGGATGGGGTTTGCATTAATGAATGTACCTGCTTCTTCCTCCGACAACTTAGTGACCTTCATGACGAAGGGGATATTGTAGCGGGTAGCGATAAACTTTTCCTGCTCGCCCGAGATGAACTGCTTTTTGAAGCGCTGAACGCGCTTTTCCCTGCCGGTGAGTATGCTGGCCAGTTTGCCGAAAAGGCCGGAGAAGGCTATCCCGAATCCGACGTGTGCCTCTACCTTTTCGTTGGCATCGTTGAGCGGCTTTCGGTATATAATGCTGCGCTCCAGGGAGTCGAGCTGGTAGGTGCTGGCTTTTATTTCCACCTCCTGCAATGTATTGGACTGCGTGAGCGCCACCATTGGCAGCTCTCCGCGAGTGATGCGCGCGTTTTCGCGCCGGGTGTAAAAGCCGAGGCGATAATAGAGGAGCAAGTCGCCTTCGATGGCGTTGATGGAATACCTTCCCGCACTGTCGGAGCGAACGGACTCGCCGGTCCGTTTGTTGGCTATCAGTACATCACCGACCGGCTCGTAGGTTTTGGCTTCAATAACACTACCCGTCACCATCTGCCCGTGTGCGCAGATGGTAAACAGAAAAGCCAGTATGGTACCTATGATTCGCATTAGTGTAGTGATTGCCCCGTGAGTGTATCTGCCAGGTGCGGTATGTTGTTGAATTTTTCTTCTTTCATGTACTCGCGGTAATTGTACCGTATCCACATTTTGAGTTCCAGTTCGGTAGCCGCACGGGCAAAATCGTAGGGCATAGGATATGTATTCATAAAATGTGCCAGCGTGTCGCCGCCCAGCTTTGTGAGCGCAAAGGTAAGGTCTGGTGTGTAGCGGCTGTCCACAAAAGACATTTCTTCCCAATTGTAATAATTCCTTTTGAAGCGCTTTCGTTGCCTGGCTTTGGGGGAGAACTGCTCGGCTACGAATGAAAAGGGGCTCATGATGCTGGCCCTGCGCCGGGAGAGCTGGTGCTGGTAGAGCGATTTGCGCTCTGCGGAGTCGCGCTGATACTTGGTTAGTCCGGGGCGAATGACGGTTTCCTGGAGATCGTAGGCGATGGGTTGCAACTCTACATTCATCTGCAGGGTAGCGACACCCAAAGGAGCGGGGAGTTGCAGGGCTTTGTGGCTCATATAGTTGAAGGAGATGTTATCGCCCGGCCGTGCGGTGATGGTATAATTGCCTTCCTCATCGCTAAAGACCGTGATACGGCTCACGAGGTTGGTAACGGTAACGTAATAGAGCGGCGCTCCCGTTTCCTTATCGGTAATACGGCCGGTGAGCTTCTGCGCGGCGGCGGAAACAGTAAAACAAACAAACAACCAGACAAAAACGAACCGCAAAATGAGTGCTTCTTGCAGCCGAAAATATGTGAAAAAAGACATAGAGATTGTTAAATAGGCGGATTGGGCTTAATTTGCTCTAAAATTAGTGAACAGATGTCGCGTAACGCATTTTACCAACGCCTACAGCAGGAACTGCAGGAAATAAAAGACTCGGGGCTGTACAAAACCGAGCGTATCATTGAGTCGGAACAGGGAGCGGAGATAACCGTGAACGGGAAGAAAGTGCTGAACTTCTGCGCGAACAACTACCTGGGCTTGTCGTCTCACCCGAAGACCATAGAGGCCGCCCATGCTGCGATTGACCAGCGCGGGTATGGTATGAGCTCGGTGCGCTTCATCTGCGGAACGCAGGATATACATAAAGAGCTGGAGGAAAAAGTATCGAAGTTCCTGGGGCTGGAAGATACCATACTGTATGTGGCTGCTTTTGACGCCAACGGCGGTGTGTTTGAGCCACTGCTGGGTGAACAGGATGCTATTATCTCGGACGAGCTGAATCACGCCTCGATAATAGACGGCGTGCGCCTGTGCAAGGCACAACGCGCCCGGTATAAACACAATGACATGGCGGCGCTGGAAGAAGAGCTGAAGAAGCTGGAAGGCGCCCGCACCAAACTGATAGTGACGGATTCGGTTTTCTCCATGGATGGCACCATAGCACAACTGGACAAGATATGTGACCTGGCCGATAAATACGGAGCGCTGGTAATGCTGGATGAAAGCCATTCATCGGGCTTTATGGGCAAGACAGGCCGCGGGGTGCATGAGCTGTGTGGTGTAATGGACCGTATAGACATTATCACCGGAACCTTTGGCAAAGCGCTGGGTGGCGCATCGGGTGGCTTTACGAGTGGCAAGAGGGAAATAATAGAAATGCTTCGCCAGCGCAGCCGCCCTTATTTGTTCTCTAATTCGCTTGCCCCGGCGATAGTGGGCGCTACTATAGCCGTGCTGGATATGCTGAGCGAGACCACTGCGCTCCGGGATAAACTGGAAGAGAATACCCTGTACTTCCGCAGTAAGATGACGGAGGCGGGCTTTGACATAAAACCGGGTACACACCCTATCTGTCCGCTGATGCTGTATGATGCCGTAACGGCGCAAAAGATGGCTGCACGGATGCTGGAAGAAGGTATCTATGTGATAGGCTTTTTCTTCCCGGTAGTGCCGAAAGGTCAGGCGCGTATACGCGTGCAGATATCTGCGGGGCATGAACGTGAACACCTGGATAAGGCGATAGCGGCCTTTACGAAGGTGGGCAAGGAGCTGGGAGTGATATAGGTTTTGCGCCAGGATTCTTTACCTGCTTTTGGGCAGGGATTCGAGGATGGCATTGATTCGGCTTACTTATAGAATAACGGACGGCGTTGGGCCGTCCGTTATTTTTTTTTGGGGGCTTGTGGGGTGTGTTTGCCCCCAACCCCCTAAAGGGGGCTTTGTATGTGGGGATGGGTTTGATTGCTTGAACCCTTCTGGCGCTATCGGTGACTTGTACTGTTGTAATGAAGCTGGTTAGACTGCTTCGTGCCTCGCAGTGACAACAGGGGGTAATGAAACTGGTTAGACTGCTTCGTGCCTCGCAGTGACAACAGGGGTGTAATGAAACTGGTTAGACTGCTTCGTGCCTCGCAGTGACAACAGGGGTGTAATGAAGCTGGTTAGACTGCTTCGTGCCTCGCAGTGACAACAGGGGGGTAATGAAACTGGTTAGACTGCTTCGTGCCTCGTAGTGACAACAGGGGGGTAATGAAACTGGTTAGACTGCTTTGTGCCTCGCAGTGACAACAGGGGTGTAATGAAACTGGTTAGACTGCTTCGTGCCTCGCAGTGACAATAGGGGTGTAATGAAGGTGGTTAGACTGCTTCGTGCCTCGCAGTGCAACGAGAAACAGGCTCGTGTTGTGAGTTGGTTATGCGATGCGGTGGGAGGTGCCTGTGGGGGTGAGGTGGATAATGCCGGGCTCGGTGCCGGGGGTGAGGGTGCCGATGATATCATTCATGCGGAGGGCTTTGGCGCCGTTGGATGTGGCCCAGCGGAGGAGAGTTTCCCAGCCTATTTCGGGGTAGTGGTTGTTGATGGTTTGGAGTTCGGAGAGGATGGATAGCTGATGGTTGGAGGCGAGGCTGTCGGTGCCGATGCAGATGTTTCGTTGTTCGCTCATAAGCATCGGGATGTCGGGCAGGCGACCTTCTATGTACAGATTGGCATTAGGACAAAGGCACCACCAAGTTTGAGCGAAGTGCCGATGCGCGAATCTGGCGTCTTCATTGGCGGTGTAGGTATTGTGGACGTAGATGAATGAGTGGTCTTTCTGGAAATAAGGTGTGTAGGTCTGTAGGGATGATTTCCCGGAAGGCCGGAAAGACCCGGTGCTGATATTGAGTACTGAGAGCAGGTCGTTGACCGCGCCTTCTTTGTTGCGGTAGAACTGATCTTCGGCTTCGCTTTCCTGGTTGTGAATGGTGATAAGTGATTGTGGTTTGTGTTCGCTTATCAGCCGGAACAGAGAGGGTGATACTGAATAGGGGGCATGGGGTACAATAGATTGGCGGAGTAATTTCCCGCCGGCTTGCTGCGCTTCAAATGCCT